>DDWT01000003.1:56970-139965 GCA_002347365.1 Actinobacteria bacterium UBA2279 | reverse complement strand
CCTTGTGAAGCTGGATTCAGGAAGCCACATTGACGCGACCGAAAACGGTTAGAATGGTCGGGTATGCGTTCCTACCATGTCCGAGGGGAGCCCAATGGACATCTTTCAGAAGTGCCGTGACTTTGACGACGCCGACATCGCAAGGGCGTCTGGTTACTACCCGTACTTCCAGGTCATCGAGTCAGAGTCGGACGCCACGGTGCTCATCGACGGGCGTGAGCTCATCATGCTCGGCTCCAACAACTACCTCGGTCTGACGACACACCCCCACGTGCGGGAGCGAGCACGCGAAGCACTCGAGAAGTGGGGACCCAGCTGCACGGGCTCGCGGCTGCTGAACGGCAACTTCAGCATCCATGAAGAACTCGAGCGGCGTCTGGCCGCGTTCGTTGGCAAAGAGGCCGTGCTCGTCTTCTCGACCGGTTTCCAGACCAACCTCGGCACGATCTCGGCGATCGTCGGCCGTCACGACCATGTCGTCATCGACAAAGACGATCACGCCAGCATCTACGACGGCTGCAAGCTCTCCTACGGCAAGGTGTCTCGCTTCGAGCACAACAACGTGGAGGGCTTGCGCAAGACCCTCGCGTCACTCGACACCAACGACCATGCCGGTATCCTGGTAGTCGTCGATGGCGTATTCAGCATGGAGGGGGATATCGCCCCTCTACCCGAGATGATCGCAGTGTGCAAGGAGTTCGGAGCACGACTGATGGTGGACGACGCGCACGCGAGCGGCGTACTCGGCCCGCACGGCGAGGGCACCTCGGCTCACTTCGGCGTGACCGAAGATGTCGACCTCATCATGGGGACGTTCAGCAAGAGCTTCGCCTCGCTCGGCGGGTTCATCGCAGGCGACGCCAACGTGATCGACTTCATCAAGCACAACTCGCGACCATTCATCTTCTCGGCGGCCATGGCACCCGCGTCGGTGGGCGCGTGTCTTGGAGCTCTCGATGTGATGGAGACAGAGCCACAGCATCGCGAGCGGCTCTGGGAGATCACGCGCAGGATGCAGAAGGGCTACCGGGACCTCGGGTTCGACCTCGGCACGAGCGACACTCCCGTCATCCCCATAATCCTCGGCGATGAGATGCTCGTCTTCGCGTTCTGGAAGCGGCTGCTCGAAGAGGGAATCTTCGTGAACCCGGTCCGTCCTCCGGCCGTTCCTGCCGGTCGCTCGCTGCTGCGCACGAGCTACATGGCGTCTCACAGCGACGAGCAGATGGACTGCGTGCTCGAGACCTTCGAGAGGATCGGCAAAGAACTCGGCGTCATCAGCTAGCGGGCGCAGGTTCTTAGCTACTCCTCGATCTGCACCCTCGCTGCCCCCGCCAACTCAGGGACCGGCTGCGGTGCGGGCTCGCGAACACCGGCACCGTCGGCATCATCGCCGCGATGTCTCCGCGCGATCAACGTAGCGACGATGATCGCGATCAGGAGCAGCGCCGCGACGATCCCCAGGAATGGCCCGATGAATGCCCAGTTGCCCGAACTGAACACGGGGCTGTCGGGATGAAAGAGGTTCGGAAGCAGCAGCACGAGCGCCCACAGGCTTCCGGCAAGCAGCGCATCAAGCAGCGCTGTGAGCTTCGGCAGATCGAACACCAGCTGTATCGCGACCACCGCAAGCGACGCCGCCAGCAGGCCGAATGTCATCCACAACCGGGGCTCATCCCACAGGATTCCACCCCAGATGAGTTTCATCGACAGCAGGCCGAGACACGTGTTGATGGCCCACAGCGGCAGCGAGATCCAGCGGAACGCCTCGCCCCAGTAGCGTGCGCGCGCCTTGCCCGCAACGAATGCGATGCCGTGCAGTCCCGCAAGCGTGAACGTCGCCATGTTTACCCAGGTCGAGCCGCCGTGCGTCATCACGAGGCGGACCATACCGCCGAGTTTCTCGTCGGGCGGAATCGCGGCGATGAGAACGGCGGCGATCGCCGTCAGTACGACAGTCGCCAGATACAGCGCTTTGCGAAATCGGGCGTTGTCCGAGACTGACACATGTACCTCCTTGAGACCACGACTCGCTCATGGTAGCAGTTCGCGTGCCGAGGTCGAGGCTCAGCCTCGAGAGGTACCCATCCTCCGCTCGATCTCCGGAAGTGCGTCCACGGCGGCCAGCTCGCCGAGGGCAATCAGCCTCGGTGCCTCCAGGAACTCGTGACCGTCGAACTCGGCCACATCGGGCGAGATGACGACATCCGCCATCCGCGTGGCCGGCCGCTCGAGCTCGCGCTGCATGACCTGAAGCGAGATGTTCATGGTCTGGAACTGGCGCGGCTCCCTGTCTTTCTGGTCGGTATCCATGAGCGAACCCCAGAGCCGTTGCACCCCGCTGCGCTCACGATCACCGAACCCGAAACCGGGTCGCAGAGCACCGAGCTGTGAGACGGTCACGGCAACGGCGACGTCTGAAGCGCGCATCGCTTTCAGCGTCGGCACGGGCAACGGCTCGAGCACTCCGCCGTCAACGAGTACCTCATCATCGCGCAGCACGGGAGGGAATACCCCGGGGATCGAACAGCTCGCACGCACAGCCTCGATCAGGTCCCCGTCGGCGTGCCGTACCACCGTGCCCGTGCGCAGGTCCACCGAGACGCACGCGAACGGCAACACGAGCTTCTCGAATGTCGGCGGAAGCCACTCTCGGAGCCACGCCTCGACCTTCTCGCCGTTGACGAACGCAGCCCGCCCTGGGTGCAGATCGGCGAAGGAGACCATGTCGCGCACGTCGAGTTCGACTGCTATCTGCTCGATCTCGGCAATGCTATAGCCCGCAGCCGCGAAGGCCCCGACGATCGCGCCCATACTGGTCCCCGTGATTGCGGCGGGCCGCAGTCCTGCATCGGCAAGTACCTTGAGAACGCCGATGTGAGCCAGTCCGCGGGCACTTCCACCGCCCAGCGCGATTCCCAGCCGGCGCGGACCGCGCGAGAACAGTCCGCTCATGTGTTGTGCTCGCCTACCCTCCGAGTCGCGCGAGACGAACCGCCTCACGCCACGACGTAACCAAGAAGGCGATACCCATTACCGCCGCAAGACCGGCGCCGATCCAGTCGAACGGCTTGAGACCGAGTGCCAGGTCTTTCAAGAAGAAGTCGGAAGCGAAGAAGATCGCGACGTTCACGAGCATGATGATGGCGCGCATCTCGGTGGGTCCGACCTTCGAGTAGCTGATCTTGAAGACGCCCTCGACGCAGGTTCGCACGTACACGTGGACGCTCATGAGCAGATAGCCGATGAGCGCGAACGCCGCGATATCCAGTCGCAGGAACGGTGAGACGCCTATGCCGATGATGGTCAAGAACTCGCTCACGGCGTCCACCGTATGATCGATGTAGAAGCCGAACTTCGGCCGCTCGATCTTGCGGTAGCGTGCGAGAGTGCCGTCGAGGCTGTCGCCATACCAGTTGACGATGAAGCCAAGGTTGACCAGCCACAGCCACCAGATGCTGTGATTGCTGAGCGCGTAGCCGACGAAGATGGCCACACTGCCCAGCGTACCGACAGTGGTCAGCACATCAGGAGTGATCCACTTCGGGCTGGTCCTGGCGAGATACTGCAGCGCAGGTCGCTCGAGCGGTCCGAGCAGCATGTCGTTTTCGCGCTTGTGCTTCTTGATGTCTTCCATCTCCGGGCTCATGCAGGCTTCCCTTCGCGCGCCGCTCGGGCGCTCCAGCTAGACGGTCCCAACAAGATCGGGCCACACGGCATGCGGCATCGCCCACTGACGGGGCGCTCCGGCGATCAGTGTCTCAGCTTCACGCAGCGCGCGCTCGCCGTTGACGATCATGGCCGAGGCGGTATCGCCGCTGGTCTCCATCTCGATCGGCTCCGAAGCCTGCAACCGGTACTTGCCATTCTCTCCAAGGATGGACGAGATCACGACCACAGGAACCTTCGCACGCATCGCGAGACGTATGTGCAGCAACGGCAGAGGCGCAGGCCTGCCGAAGAACCTTGGGAGCTGTTTCGCGTCGAGCAATGGCCTGTCGAGGCCGGTCGTGACCGAGGCCCCGTCGGCGAGTCTGCGCGCGGCGCGCTTCAACGCTTCGATGCTCACCGGTGTCACATCAAACCCATACCGCTCGCGCATCTCGTTCTGCCATTGATAGCCGCCGTTCGGGTCAGCGATGCTGAGTAGCTGCTGCTTCCACCCGTGATGTCCGAGCGCTCGGCCGATCAAATCGAAATTGCCGAGATGGACGCCGGCGAAGACATGCGGCCGCTCTCTATCGTCAGCGAGGACGCGCTCGAAAGTCTCGTCAACTTCCACCATCCCCATTAGTGAGTCCGGGTCGTCCATCACGTGATAGAGGTCGTAAAGGAACCGGCCGCTGTATTCGAACGCTTCGAGAACGGCAGCATCAAGAGCGTCGCCGGTCAACGTGCCGCCCGAAGCCATCCACTGGTTGGCCCGGACCGCCTGCACCATGGGGTCATCCCGGTTGGCTGTGATGCGCGACGCAGTGTGGCGAGCCAGGCGATGGCCGATACCCGGAGGCACGGCCCTACCGACGCCCAGCACGAGTCCGGTCGCCCACCTACTGTTTGAGATCGAGCTGAGGTCCATCCGCTTTCGCGCTCCCTCCTGCGGACGCTGATTGAAGTGTAGCAGGATGCTCGTCGGCTCGCGGCGTCTCTGCTACGCTCGAAGCCAACTGCAGCAGCCGGACAGGGAGATGCAATGAGCGGGGAATCTGAGTCAGCGACAAAGACCACCGACATCACGATCACACAGATGCCCCCCGGCGACCCCAGGCTCAAGGAGTTCGTCCACTTCCCGTACCGTCTCTACAAGGGCGACGAGCACTGGACGCCCCAGCTGGACGCGGACCTGCTCGGCAACAAGCTGCTCGGCATGCAAGGCCTGCTGATGCCCGATCACCCGTACCACAGGACCGCTCAGGCGACGCACTTCATGGCGTACCGCAACGGCGAGCCCGTAGGGCGTGTCTCGGCGGTCGTCAACCAGCGCATCGACGAGTACTGGGGCGGCAAGTTCGGCTTCTTCGGCTTCTTCGAGGTCATCGAAGACTACGCCGTCGCCGAGAAGCTTCTCGACGTGGCACGCGACTGGTGCAAGGCGCACGGCGCCGAGGTACTTCGCGGACCGGGCGAGTACTCCAACATGACGCACGAACGGCAAGCCTGCCTGATCGAGGGCTTCGACCAGGACGTGTACGTCGAGCACACGTACAACCCGCCGTACTACGCCGAGTTCATCGAGCGCTACGGCTTCTCGAAGGCCAAAGATTACGTCGCCTACCTGATCGATCTCACCCAACCCGCGAGCGAGCGCCTCACGCGCGTAGCCGGCCTCGTCAGCAAGCGCGGCGGGATTGAAACGCGATGCGTCGTGATGAAGAACCTCGAGGCCGAGGTCAAACTCATCCTCGAGATCTACAACCAGGCGTGGGCCGAGAACTGGGGGTTCCTCCCGATCGTCGACTGGGAGGCTGACGTTCTCGTGGAAGCCCTGAGGCCGATCATCGACACGGGACTCATCCGGTTCGCCTATCACGACGGCAAGCCGATCGCCGTGCTGGGTTGCTTCCCGGACCCCAACGTTGCTCTGCTCCCGCGCTGGAAGTGGTACGGAGACTCAGACTACGTCCGGCTTGCGAGACTCTTCGCCACGCGTCGTCACCTGCCCCGCGTGCGGCTGATGTTCTTCGGCGTAGTGCCGGGCTACCGTCGTATGGGCACCGACGCGTTGCTCTTCGATGAGGTGCTCCAGTACGCGCAGTCCAAGGGCTACCACTGGTGTGATACTTCGCTGCTGCTGGAGAACAACGACCTCGTCATACGCGCGTCGGAGTTCATGGGCGGCTACGAGTACAAGAAGTGGCGCATCTGGGACTACAAGCTGTAGGGGACGTCACTCCCCCATACGCTCGCCGTTGAGACTCCACTGCGCGCTGTAGAGATGCCCCTCGGCGTCTGAGGAGATCTCGCCCAGCATCTCCCCGACGAAGGTGTCGTCACTTTGCTTGATGCCATCCACCTCGATGGCGCTCGTCCAGACGATGCCGCCTTCGTCGGTATAGGTCGAGCTGGCGACGTACTTCCAGTTCTCGCCGTCATCGCTCGTGATGGTGCCCTCATACGTGTGCATGTCGGTGACCATGTACATGGTCGACCCGTCGATCTCGCACACCCATTCGGCCATCGGCTGGTTCGCAGCCGGCTCCATCACTGGATTGTCAACGTACACAAGCGTGGTCAGGACGGTCCACTCACCCTCCAGCCAATCCAGATCGACCTCCAAAGTTGAGTCGACCGGTTCGTTGCTGTCCGGCGATGTCGAATCGCCACCGACCTCATCCGTTGCGTCTCCGCATCCCACAACGGTGAACGCAAGCACCGTCGCAAGCACACCAAGAACAAGACGTTTGGCTGACATTGCACATCCCCCCTCGTCTTGAGTGTACCCAACCGATGCGCGACACCCGGAGACGAGACAGGCTGGAGAGCCGATAGGCTTCTCGAACGTGTGCCCTGAGCGGAGGCTGGGTACCTTCTGCTGTATATGCCAGCACATACGCGTGGGAGCGGACCGTGCAGAAGACAAGCGGCGCAGCAGATGAAGCCGATCGGATCCACACTATCGAGTCCGTGCGAACCTACCTATCTCAGCTTGCAGCCACCCTCCGGCAAGCTGAGGAGCTGACAGCCAAGAGCCTGGTGGCTGCAGGATCCACTGCAGCACGGTCCCTGCAAGCCGACGCTATCTCGAACTTGGCTTCGCTCCTCAAGGCCCAGGAGGCCACCGCGAGGAAGCTTCTCGCATCTCAAACGGTTATCGCAAGACTGCTGAAATCGGACAACGAGGAGAATGTCGCCGCTCTACCGGGTAGACAGCAGAAGGCGGCCAGCGACCTGCTTGTCTCGCAGTCAATGGTGGCCGAGCTCCTGCGCAAGCACGATACGGAGAATTCCGATGCGGTGCTGGAAGCTCAGAAGAGGGCAGCCGAGAACCTGGTTGCCTCGCAGGCGGAGATGACCAAACTCCTGCGCCTGCAGAATCTCAACACCGCAGATGCGCTGTTGGAAGCTCAGAAGAGGGCAGCCAGCGATCTGCTTGCCTCGCAGTCAGCGGTGGCCGAGCTCCTGAGCAAGCACAACAAAGATATGGCGTCGCTTCAGCATCTCTCGAACACTCTCGATCAACTGGTTATGGAGCGCACCAGAGATCTCACCGAATCCAACGCCCAACTTGAGGAGGCGACGAGGGCGAAGAGCGCCTTCCTTGCTTCCATGAGTCACGAACTCCGCACGCCTTTGAACACCATCATCGGCTTCTCGCACCTCCTGGCAACCGGAATGGTCGGGGACCTGGAACCGGAGCAGCAGAAGCAGGTCCACATGATCTACGAGGCGGGGGTGCACTTGCTGAAGCTCGTGAACGAGGTGCTTGACCTGAGCACCATTGAAGCAGGTCATGTCCATGTCGAACACGAACAGGTCGATGTCCATACCATCGTATCCAGAGTCGGAGATTCCCTCGCGGTCCTTGCCGAGGCGAAAGGACTCGACTTCGTCGTCAAGGTCCATCGAGGTGCGCAAGCGATAACGTCAGATGCCACACGCCTTGAGCAAGTGCTCTTCAACCTTCTCGGCAACGCGATCAAGTTCACCGAGAGCGGTTCTGTTCGGCTGGACGTCCGCCGGGAGGACGCGCTTATCGTCTTCGCAGTGAGCGATACCGGTCGCGGGATCGCCCCAAAGGATCTCGAGCCCATATTCGACGAGTTCTATCAAGTCGACCGCCCCGATCTTGGGAAGTCCGAGGGTACGGGTCTTGGTCTCTCCGTTTCGGCACACCTTGTGGAGCTCCTCGGAGGAACACTGTCCGCCGCAAGCGAGCCGGACAAGGGCTCCACCTTCACCGCCCGAATACCGATCGAATAGGCAAGACACGACCACTCCGGGAATGGGTACCCCCCTGCGCTGGCGCGGGTTCGACCAGAAACGAAACAGGCCCGAGAGCATTTGAGCCTCGGACCTGCGTATATGTATGGTCGCGGGGACAGGATTTGAACCTGTGACCTTCGGGTTATGAGCCCGACGAGCTACCAGACTGCTCCACCCCGCACCGTTCCCACGTGCTGTGGGATTGCCAGGTTACCACCCACGACGGGACGATGCAACCCGGGCCGGAAGCGTCCCCTGTAACGTCGCGCTCCAATTGAGTGACCGTTCGACCCGCGAAACCGCCCGTTGGGTCAACCACCCGTAAGAGTCATCACGCAGGTCGCCGATAATCGTAGTGTACGAGTGGTTATCGGAGGGTGGGCCGATGGTCAAGTCCTACACGCGCTGGATAGTGGCTGTTGCGGTACTGGCCGCCGTGGTCCTCGGTGGCGCGTTCGCCATGCAACAGGATGGCGGCGATGGTGTCCGACTGCCATTCGACCTGGGCACAAGCGCATCTGCGGGAGAGACCGGCCCTTCTGCCGAGACGGACCTCGCTTCAGTACCCAAGGTCATCGACGAGCCCACCCCTCCTGACATCATCTTCACCAACGCCGATTCCGGGGACGGAGCGTCCGGTGATCCGGCGGACGATTCTGCGTATCAGGCGTATCTGGCCCAGACTGCCGGCGTTGTGACCAACAACTCCGAGGGACTTCGCACGCTCGGCCTTGATGCGCTGACCGCATATCTGGATGGCGAGCCAACAGCACTAGCGGCCGCGTTCGCACCCGATGAAGACCTGTCGACAGGTGACGCGGAGACCATGATGGCCAGGTATCCGGCCCTGTTGAGCGGAGACATCGCCGACAACGTGAACGTCTACGCCATCGGACAGGCCACAGTCTATGTCTACTACCTGAATGTGACCTGGACAGACGGAGGACTCGAGTCATCGCACAGCATCGAGGTCCCGATGCGCTTCATCGACGATAGCTGGTACCTGTCGAGCATCACCCCTTCATCGTGGGACTCGAAGTTCGTGCAGCTCGTCGTGCTACCTTGAGATCGACGCACTGGCATGTGGAGGTGGGGGACATGAGAAGCGACTGGCAACGCGGTCCGGCACGACTCGCAGTCGTAGTGGGACTTGCGGTCGCAATAACCGCAGGGTGGTCGGCGTGTGCGCTCGGTGCGACACCGACCCGGCCGCTGTTGAGCAACCCGTACGTCTGGGTAAGTGACGTCGGTCAGGTGACTGCTCAATGGAGCGCCGCAACCGACGCGGACGGTCACGCCATCAGCTATCAGTTGTACCGTGACGTCAAGCCGATCACCGCTGCGTCGATCGGCGTATCCCCCACCATGCAACTCGTGATCGACAACTACACGGGGACCGCATACACGTGCGCCGCCAGCGCGTCCGAGATCGCGCAGTCCTATGTGTGGTACTACGCAGTTCGTGCGAAAGCCACCGTCTCCCCCGGCGTCTTCGAGTACTCCCTGCCCTCGAAGAGTGCCGCGCCCAACATGCACGGGTACGCCGCAGACACGGACAACACCATCGGCTGCGAACGCTGCCACAGCGTCCACGGCGCGGGCGGTACTGCGGACTTCCGCGACAAGAGTCTCTGCTACACGTGCCATGCCGGTGCAACGTCGAGTTCACCGGGAGCGCGGAGCACCATCAACGTAAAGGCTGACTTCCTTTCGTACGCCGACCAGACCGCTGGCTCCCGTCATACCATGGCCAACGACTCCCAGCGCTGCTCGGCATGCCACAGCCCGCATCGCTCACCGTGGTACTACGACCTCGCGGGCGCCTACCAGTCTTCGAATAGTTTCCGGATGGCGATCCGGGTGCAGACCGGGATCTCCGCCCTCGGCAAGCCAACGTACACCTACACATCACGCAACGACGACCTGGCCGAGAACACCAGCTCTTGTCTGCTGTGCCATGGCGCGAGCAGCACCAACATCGGCTATGTCGGCGTGGCCGGCGTGTACGCAACGACCGGCGGCGACCATAATGCCTCTGGCTACACGACGGCCGCACACGGACCAGCTGTGGTGTTGAGCAACGACACCGACACCTCTAAGCCGCAGGTGCAGTGCCTCGCGTGCCACGACAACCACGCTTCCACCCTCGACAAGCTGATTGCGTATCGCAAAGACGACTCCGGTCTGACCAGCTCCGCCGACCTGTGCTACGCCTGTCACTCCTCCTCGACAAGCGAGGCCCGCGCAGTCGGATCAGCACCCTACAGCTGGAACGGGCGGGACGTCGAGGACGAGTTCGCGACCAGCACGTCCAAACACCCGACGACCTACTCCGCTAGCGGGCGCAGCCTCACGTGCATGAACTGCCACAACGTGCACTACGTGCAGTCTGGGTCGTCTTCAGCCTGGCAGGTCGCCAGAGCCAGTGACCCCGACAACACCAAGAACACGCCAACGAGCACGACCGCGTTCTGCCTCGGTTGCCACGACGGCACGGCCCCGGCCTCACAGGTGGACACGAGCACGCTGATCCCGTACTCGGCCGGCTTCTCGGCCACTACCGCATGGCCCTACTTCCCCGGCTGGAACAAGTCCGCGGCAAGCCTGTCATTCACGACATCCGGCCACTACACGACTGCGGGCCAAAGCGCGCTGTGCGAGAACTGCCACGACCCGCACGCTTCTGATTTTCCACGGCTGACTGCATGGACGCGGCCGACGAGTGCGAGTTCTCTCAACGCCGGCGAGCGAGCGAACAGCACGGCATCGCTCTCCCGCGAGGAGAACCTGTGCTACCAGTGCCATGGCAACGGCACCATCGGCAAGCAGGCCACAGGTGCGAAGAACGTCGCGACCGCGGCAAGCAGCACCTATGCACACCCGATCTCAGCGACCGGCGTGCACACTGATACCGAGACGAGCGCGAACTTCGCCTACGCTTCGTCTAACAGCAAGCGGCACAGCGAGTGCGTCGACTGTCACGATCCACACGCGACGCGCCAGGTGGGCGGAAGCGCGCTTCACGTGGTCGGCACCAGTACCGCCGGTGGCGCACTTCTCGGCGCGTGGGGCGTGAATCCCAACTATGGCGCCAGCAGCAACGCGAGCAACTGGACGGTACCTTCGGCGGCGACCTTCACCAACGTAAGGCTCACCGGCACGGCGACCGACTACGAGGCGTATCTGTGTCTGAAGTGCCACAGCAACAACACCACGCTCAACACCGCCGTCTACACCAACCAGGCACTCGAATTCAACCCGAGCAACTACAGCGATCACAACGTTCTCGGTCAGAGCACGGGCATGGAGAGTTCCTTCCAGGTAGACCCGATAGGCGCCGAACCGCTCCGCGTGGTCTCGTGGCCCATCCCGACCGTGAACGTCTTCAAGGCGGGCTACAACGCGAACTCCAAGATGACCTGCACCGATTGCCACACGAACAGCACTGCCGATGCGAAGGGCCCGCACGGCTCATCGGTCGAGTGGATGCTCGACCCCGACTATCCGGCGGACTGGCAGACTGCGGGCCTGGACCCGGCAAGCACGGTGGGGATCAGCTACTACGATGGCGCGGTTCGCGAAGGTGACGGCGAAGTCATCTGCAGCAAGTGTCACGACCTCTATAACGGCGGAACGTGGTCCAACGACGCTCACAAGGGACCGACCGGAGGAATGGCTAACCAGCACTACATAACCAACGTCAGGCGCAAGTACTGCATCGATTGCCACATACCCGTGCCTCATGGCTGGAAGCGTCCGCGCCTGCTCGGCTACACGACAGACGCAGCACCATACACTACGACCGGTCTGCAGAGGGTGAACGCCCAGAGCATCACCATCTCTGCCGGATTCGTGAACTGGGATTGCGCGAGCTGCAAGTCAGACAACGGCGGTGTGCATTCGAGCGAGCCTGCGTACCCGTGGCCGTAGGCAGCTGCACGTGTGAAGAGGCGCCCCACGGGGCGCCTCTTGTGCAAGTCGGCAAGGTTTTCGCAAGAGAACAGCAAGGCGGGCGTGGTACATACGCACTACGGATGAGCGCGGCCCGCAATGCTATACTGTTAAGCTAGGTTAACCCTGGTTCGCTCGGAAGGCAGTGATGGGATTGCTTTCGACTCGGCGCTTCTCCCTTGGCGCTGTTGCTACCATCGTCGTCGCGTCGCTGCTACTCAGCAGCACCGCGCTGGCTGCTCCTGCCGCTCCGTCCGTCGATCCCGTTGCAGACGCCACCAACACCGCCGAGACCGCGGAGTTCCGCTCTGAACTCCAACGCCGCCGCGCCGAGCTCGACGCCTTCCAGCAGCAGCTCGAGTCGCTGGATTGGGAACTCAGCATCGCCACAGAAGCGTACAACGCCTCCGTTTTCGAGCTTGAGACCACACGCGAGAAGCTGACCGCTACTCAGATGGAACTCGACAATGCCGAGATCGCGTTGAGCGTACAGTCCGAGCAGCTATCGGACCGAGCTCGCGAGATCTACCGCAGCGGCGAACTCAATACCATCGACATCCTCTTGGGCTCGAAGTCGGTGACCGATCTTGTCGCGCGGATCCGCTTCCTCCACACGCTCGGACAGAGCGACGCCGACATCGCCGAGACGTTGCGTCAGCAACGCGACGAGATCGCGGCCAAAGCCACCGACCTCCAAAGCGCCAGGCTTTACGCCGAGTCTCTCGAGTTCACGCTGAAGGCCAGGCGCATCGAGGTGATGCTTCGGATCCAGGAACGTCAGCAGATGCTTGCCGAGGCGCAGACCGAGCTCCTCGATCTACTCGATGCCGAGGCAGGCCGTCGTCAGCAAGAGGAGTCGGAGCTCATGCGGGCGATCTTGTCGGGCGCCAACGATGCGGGTATCCAGGTGCAGCCGGGGTCACCCGTTGAGACGGCGCTTGGCTATCACGGCATACCCTACGTCTGGGGAGGTGCGTCTGCCTCGGGATTCGATTGTTCGGGCCTGGTGCTGTACGTGTTCAAGCAGCACGGCGTGAATCTGCCTCACTACTCGGGGGCACAGTTCCAGCTCGGCACCAGGGTAGTGCCGGCCGATCTGCAGCCCGGTGATGTCGTGTTCTTCGGTTCCCCGGTGCATCACGTTGGCATCTACGTAGGCGGTGGGTACTTCGTGCATGCACCCAGGACCGGCGACTTCGTGAAACTCAGCAGACTTTCGGAGCGTTCGGACTACGCGGGAGCTCGCCGCTATGATTGGGCGCCGCGCACGACACCGATCGTGGGCGCGGTCATCGACCCGGCGAGTGTCAACCGCTAGTTCCTCGTGCTGCGCTCCCCTGCCGCTGTCTGCTATCGTCACTACGTCAGCACCAGGCTGACTCCGCACGCATTCGATCGAGGACATGCCATGAAAGAAATCGTCGGTACCGCGCTCCAAGCCGCTCTGGCGGCAGGTGCCACCTACGCTGATGCAAGGGTCGTCCACACTACCGAAGAGCATCTGTCGGCCCGCAACGGCCTTGTGGACGGTATCCGGACCGCCGAGTCGATCGGCATTGGAGTCCGCGTCATCGCTGATGGCGCATGGGGGTTTGCCTCGACGTCCGAACTCGACAGCGACGCTGTGGCCGAGACAGCCCGACGGGCCGTGGGCATAGCGCGCGCTTCGGCCCTGACGCCACATGCTCCCGTGCGGCTCTCGCCGCTCCAGGCCTACGTTGACAGCTGGACGGGGCCCTGCGAGATCGACCCCTTCACCGTGAGCCTGGATGACAAGCTCGCCGTGCTTCTCGAAGCCGATCGCATCCTGCGGGCTGAGGACGCGATCCGGGTGGCGAAGGGCAGTCTCGACTTCATCCGGGTGGAGAAGGTCTTCGGCTCCTCTGTCGGCAGCCTCATCGAGCAGCGCTACGTCGAGTCGGCCGTCGGCATCACCGCGTATGCCATCGCAGACGGCGAGGTCTTGCCCAGGAGCTTCCCGAACTCGCACGGCGGTCAAGCCGTTCAGGGCGGATGGGAGTCCATCCTCGCACTGGACATCCCCGGCAATGCCGCCCGGGTGGCCGAGGAGGCTGCCGCACTGGTACACGCTGATCCCTGTCCCGCGACCACGACCACCGTGATCATCGACGGCAGCCAGATCGCGCTGCAGGTCCACGAATCCATCGG
Source organism: Actinobacteria bacterium UBA2279 (assembly GCA_002347365.1). Classification (GTDB taxonomy): domain Bacteria; phylum Actinomycetota; class Coriobacteriia; order Anaerosomatales; family Anaerosomataceae; genus UBA2279. Next base: position 125,922 of record DDWT01000003.1, on the reverse strand, counting down.
CCACCCGACCGAGCTCGACCGGGTCCTCGGAGATGAAGCCGCGTTCGCCGGCACCTCCTTTCTGACGCTAGACGACCTGGGATCGCTTCGATACGGCTCCGAGCACGTCACCGTGACGAGCGACGCGACCATACCGGGTTCTCTCGGCAGCTTCGGCTATGACGACGAAGGGGTTCCTGCACAGCGGGATTTCATCGTGACCGAGGGTCTGTTCACAGGGTTCCAGTCTTCCCGCGAGTCCGCCGTCTCGATCGATCGAGTGAGCAACGGCTGCATGCGTGCCGACGGCTGGAACCGCATCCCCCTCGTGCGCATGACGACGCTGTCGCTTGAGCCGGGCGGCTGGTCTCTCCCCGACCTGATCGCCGACACCGAGGATGGCATCTACCTCGAGACGAACAACTCGTGGTCCATCGACGACAGGCGACTCAATTTCCAGTTCGCCTGTGAGATCGGCTGGGAGATCAAGCACGGCGAGCTGGGCAAGATGATCAAGAACCCGAACTACACCGGCATCACCCCCCAGTTCTGGAACTCATGCGACGCCGTCTGCTCCCGGGAGCACTGGCAGGTATGGGGTCTCCCCAACTGCGGCAAGGGCGAGCCGATGCAGGTCGCCCACGTGGCACACGGCGCGGCGCCCGCACGATTCCGCAACGTCCAGGTGGGGGTGGGACGATGACCCTGTCCGCTGAACAGGCCCGCGAACTCGCTCGCCGTGCAGTGTCGCTGACTCACGCTGATGCTGCCGAGGCACTCGTCTCGAGCGAGGACGCGGCACTCACGCGCTTCGCGGACAATCGCATCCACCAGAACGTAGCGGAACGCGACACGAGCATCTCCGTGCGCGCGGTGGTGGGTCAGCGGATCGGGGTCGCGACCACAAACCGGCTGGACGACGCTTCTCTCGCCGCGTGCTGCGACAGGGCGGTGGCTGCGGCGAAGATAGCACCGGCAGACTCCGATTTCCCCGGTCTTCCGGCTGCAGCAGCCGTCACGACACCCGATCGCATCAACCCGTCGGTGCGCTCGTTTGACGCAGATGCACGCGCACATGCGGCCGCCGCGATCATCGAGCAGTCCGCAGAGCGCGACCTGACGGCCGCGGGGACCGTGAGTGCGACAGAGTACGTGGTGGCGGTCGCCAACTCCCGGGGCGTCGATGTGGGGATGGGAGTGACGACCGTTCGCTCCACCGTACTCTCCATGAGCCCGAACGGGGGCTCCGGCTGGGCGTCACACCTCTCCGGCGGTGCCAACGGGTTCGCACCCGAGGCCCTCGGCGACGAGGCGGCGCTACTCGCGATGCGCTCCGAGGGTGCAACCTCATTGGACCCCGGTGTCTACACGGTCGTACTCGCTCCGGAAGCGGTCTCAGACGTTCTGGACTTCCTCGGCTATCTCGGCTTTGGCGCAAAGGCGTTTGCCGAGGGAAGCTCGTTTCTGACGGACCGGATCGGCGAGCAGCTGTTCTCACCGATGATCTCCATCGCAGATGATGCGTTGAACCCTGAGACGCTCGGCCTGACCTTCGACTTCGAGGGCATGCCTAAGTCCAGGACACCGCTCGCCGAACGCGGTATCGTCCGCGAGCCGGTGACTGACTCGTATTGGGCGGCGAAGCTCGGGATACGAAACAGTGGCCACGCGCTGCCGGCCCCGAACTCGTACGGTCCGATGCCAATGAATCTTGAGATCGCTGCGGGTGACGCCCGCATCGAGGACATGATCGGCGCGGTCAAGCGTGGCGTATACGTCACACGTTTTCACTACGTCAACGTCGAGGACCCGATCCGCGCCGTCCTCACCGGTATGACACGCGATGGCACGTTCATGATCGAGGATGGGCATCTTACCAGGCCGATCAAGAACCTCAGGTTCACACAGAGCGCCGTCGAGGCACTGAGCAGCGTCGAAGCTGTGGGAGCCCAACGGACGCTTATCGGGCCCGAGGAGGGCGGCGCTAACCTTGCGCCGGCGCTGCTTCTCTCCCGGTGGGAGTTCACGGGCCAGACGCGCTAGGACGTCGGGAATCAGACATACGTGAGCCCCGGTGCTCTTGTCGCGCCGGGGCTCACGATTTCGCGTTCCGGAACGACAACGGGAGGGGCGCCCCCAGCGAACCGGATTGCGAGTCAGGTGTGAACTTGGTCGACCCTGACATCTAGAATATCGGTCAACTGGATTCCGGACTTTAGGGATTCCGGATGCGGCTATCGCTCTCCGGCGGCTTCCTGAGCGGCGATGATGTCTTTGACCTTCATCAGTCGCGTGAGGTTGCCTCGTTCTGCCTCATCGAGCTTCATCTGTATGTCCTTGATCGTCTCCGCGATCGAGGGGATGAGGACGTACTCAAGTGCGTTGACGCGCCTGCGCGTGCGCTCGATCTCGGCGGCCAGCAACTCGATCGCCTTCTCGCGCTCGGCCAGCTCCAGCATGCGTGGGGCGACCGCTGCAAGACGCGCGAGCGCCTCATCCAAGACGACGGGGAGCGTCGAGAAGCTGTACCCCCCGGGCTCGAGAAGCGCGCGCTGCTCGAAGATCGGCACGTGCACGCTCATGACGCTCTTCTCGCTGGTGTCCAGCAGGTCCGTCGGTGCGCCCGCGAGCAGCGCCTGGGAGATCGCCGCGCGACCTGCCTCGGCGCGGGCAACCGCGAACAACCCGTAGGCGGCCTTGAGTTCGGCCTCCACCTCGGCACGCAGCCTGCGGTTTGCCGAGATCCGCGCGATGAACTCCTTGAGAAGCTCATCGAACTTGTCCTTGAGCAGCTTGTGGCCTCGCTTCGCGACGTCGCCGCGACCCTTCAGCTTGAGCAACTCCATGCGGTTGGGGTTGACGCGCATCTTGGTCATGAGATCAGCCTCCGAACCGTGCCACGAGTAGCCAGACGATGAGCCCGGTAACGGCCACCGCGTTGACGACACGCAGAATGACCACGCCTCTACTCGACTTGCCGCCGATCTTCCGCGCGGCCTGCGCGCTGAGAAGTTGCATGACGACCAGCACCGCCAGCAGTGCGACGACGAGCGCTATGAGGATCGTGCCGGTCACGCGTCTGCGTCCTCCTCGGCAGGCAGGTACTTCTCGACGAACACGTCTTTGATGCGCTTGAGCTCCGTACGCGGAAGCAGCTTCATGAGCTCCCAGCCGAGGGCGAGCGTGTCGCCCACCGAGCGGTCCTCATTCGGGCCCTGCCGGATGAAGCGGTCCTCGAACGCGTCAGCGAAGGCCACAAACGCCTTGTCGCTATCGGAAAGGGCCGCCTCGCCCAGGATGACGGCAAGCTCCTTGGCCTGCAGGCCGCGCGCGTAGGCACCGAACAGCTGGTTGGAGAGGTCAGCGTGGTCCTCACGCGTCTTGCCCGGACCGATGCCCTTCTGCTTCAAGCGCGAGAGCGACGGCAGTACCGCGACCGGCGGGTAGATGCCGCGACGGTGCAGGTTTCGATCGAGCACGATCTGACCCTCGGTGATGTAGCCGGTGAGGTCAGGGATCGGATGCGTCTTGTCGTCATCAGGCATCGAGAGGATAGGCACCTGCGTGATGGAGCCCTTGCGACCCTTCACGCGACCGGCACGCTCGTAGATGGTGGCGAGGTCGGTGTAGAGGTAACCCGGGTAGCCGCGGCGACCAGGCACCTCTTTGCGCGCGGCCGAGACCTCGCGCAGCGCCTCACAGTAGTACGTCATGTCCGTGAGGATGACGAGCACGTGCATGTCCTTCTCGTACGCCAGGTACTCCGCGGCGGTGAGCGCCATGCGCGGCGTCGCGATGCGCTCGACGGCCGGGTCATCAGCGAGGTTGAGGAAGAGTACCGCGCGCTCGATCGCCGAGGTATTGCGGAGCTCATCAATGAAGAAGTCGGCGTCTTCGAAGGTGATGCCCATCGCCGCAAAGACGACTGCGAACTCGCCCTCGATCGGCTCGCCGATCTCATCGGCAGCCTTGCCGCGCTGCAGCACCGCACTCTGACGCGCGATCTGGGCGGCAAGCTGGTTGTGCGGCAGACCGCTGCCCGAGAAGATCGGGAGCTTCTGCCCCCGGACGAGCGGGTTCAGACCGTCGATCGCCGAGACACCCGTCTGGATGAAGTCATCGGGAAAGTCGCGGGCCGTCGGGTTGATCGGCTGCCCGTAGATCGACAGACGCTTCTCCGGGATGATCTCGGGGCCGTCGTCACGCGGACGGCCAAGCCCGTCGAAGACGCGTCCGAGCATGTCCTTGCTCACGCCCAGCTCGAGCGAACGACCGAGGAACTTCACCTTCGTCTCGGACGGATTGGAGCCCCGGGTGCCCTCGAACGCCTGCACGAGCGCGACGTCCTCGTTCACCTCGAGTACGTTGCCCAACGAGCGCGTCCCATCGGGAAACTCCAGCTCCACAAGCTCGCCGTACGTGACATCGACGACGCTTTCCACGAGCAGAAGTGGCCCGACGATATCGCGGGTGGTCATGTACTCGCGCACTACCGCTCACCTCCCGCGTAGACCACGACTTCATCCTCATCGAAGCCGTCACCCACAAGCTGTGTCTCGATGTCACTGGCGATCTCATCGAACTGGGAGAGCTGCTCCTCGCTCAGGTACTTCGCGCGCGTGATCCGCTCGCGAACCGGTGCGGCGAAGATGTCTTTGAGTGCGGCACCCTTCGCGTGCGCCTCGATCGCCTTCTCGTGAAACAACAGGATGGTGTCGAGAAGCTTGTTCTGCTGGACCAGCGATGTGAACTGATCGTCATCGCGAAACGCATTCTGCTGCAGGAAGTCCTCGCGAATGGACTTCGCGGTCTCCATGAGCACCTGCTCGTCGGCAGAGAGCGCCTCGAGACCGACCAGGCGGACTATCTCGGCGAGCTCGCTCTCGCGCTGCAAGATGGCCATGCACTGGTCGCGGCGCAGCCGGAACTCAGGTCCGACGTTCTCGTTCCAGTACGGCGTGACCTTGTCCAGGTACAGCGAGTAGCTGGTCAGCCAGTCGATCGCCGGGAAGTGGCGCTCGTAGGCCAGTTTGTCCTGTAGCGCCCAGAAGACCTTCACGACTCGCAGCGTGTTCTGCACGACCGGCTCGGAAAGGTCACCACCGGGAGGCGAAACGGAACCCACGACCGAGACGGAACCCTCGCGTTCAACTCCGCTGGTGAGGGTGTGGACGCGACCCGCGCGCTCGTAGAACGCGGCGAGCCTGGTACCCAGATACGCCGGGAATCCTTCGTCTCCGGGCATCTCTTCGAGTCGCCCTGAGATCTCGCGCATCGCTTCGGCCCACCGAGAAGTCGAGTCGGCCTGCAACACGACTGCATAGCCCATGTCGCGGAAGTACTCGGCCATCGTCATGCCCGTGTAGACCGACGCCTCGCGTGCCGCCACCGGCATGTTCGAGGTGTTGGCGACCAGCACGGTGCGCTTGACCAGCGGCTCACCCGAGTACGGGTCCACAAGCTCAGGGAACTCCATGAGCACGTCGGTCATCTCGTTGCCGCGTTCGCCGCAACCGATGAAGATGACGACCTCGGCGTTGGACCACTTGGCGATCTGGTGCTGCGTGACGGTCTTGCCGGCGCCGAACGGACCCGGTATGCACGCCACGCCGCCCTTGGTCAACGGGAAGAAGGTGTCGATGACTCGCGTTCCGGTGGTCAGCGGCTCTTTGGCCGAGACCTTCTTTCGATACGGCCGGGGAACGCGCACCGGCCACACCTGCATCATGATGAGGTCGATCGTCTCACCAGTGTCGGTCTTCAGATGGCCGATGGGATCAGTGACCGTGTAGCTTCCCGCTGTGATATCCACGATCGCACCGGAGACGTCCGGCGGCACCATGATGCGATGCTCGATAACGGCGTTCTCCTGCACCGTACCGATGATATCGCCGCCCTCGACGCGTTCTCCGGCCTTCACTGTGGGGACGAATTCCCACCGCTTGTCGCGATCGAGACCGGGCGCGGTCACACCGCGCGAGAGGAAGGCACCCGCCATACGCTCAAGCACGTCGAGCGGTCGCTGGACGCCGTCGTAGACTGCCTCGAGCATGCCGGGGCCGAGTTCCACGGAGAGCGGTGCGCCCGTCGCCTCCACGGGGTGACCGGGGCCCAGGCCTTCAGTCTCCTCGTACACCTGGATCGACGCACGGTCACCGCGCATCTCGATGATCTCGCCCATCAGCCCTTCCTCGCCCACGCGGACCAGGTCATACATCCTGGAGTGGACCAGACCCTCCGCAACGACGAGCGGGCCGGCGACTTTCACGATCTTGCCCTGCTCCATCTACTCTTCCTCTTCTCGGATCAACATGCTCGTGCCGAGCGCTCGCTCGATCGCACGGCTTATCTTCGCTTCACCCATACCGCCGGCGCTTCCTGCGCCAGGTATCACCGTCACGGCGGGCACTACACGGTCCATCACCTCGACGATCAGGTCTTCCATGGCCTCGTAGACCGGCTCGGTCACGAAGACGACACCGTACTCGCCACCTGAGAGGCGGTCCCACATCGAGCGCGCCTCCTCGGCATGCTCCACTGTGAACACGGCGAAGCCGAGCGGGCGGAATCCCGCCACACTCGTCGAATCTCCAACGACCGCGATCTTCGCCACACCCACCACCTACTCGTATCGCTCGCGCAGACGACGACGGAGCACCTCGGTGGGCACTCCCGATAGTCGCCCGATGAGCAGCGTTCTCAGCATCATCACTTCGGCCTGACGCGCCATAACGTAGCCGATCACCGGCTCCGGTCCTGCTGCGACCATGCGCGCGCGCTTGAGATAGCGCACGACCAGATCGTCGGCGAGCACATCGAAATCGCCCAGTTGGGAGATTCGCTCCGCCGAGACGCCTTTGAGCGGGCCTCGCTTGACGAGCGCTTCTGCGATCTCGGCCACGGGCGCCGGATACAGCTTCATGAGTTCACTCGCCGGCATGGTCCCGCCAGCCAGGAGCAGTGCTTCTGCATCGGGTGCGCGCCAGCTCTTCGATCGCGCACGCAGCAGCGCCTTCACGTTGGCAAGATCGATCATCAGCGCTGCAAGCCCCGCCAGAAAGCGGCTCTTTGAACTGCTCGCACTCGCTCTGAGGTCTTCGAACAACGCCAGATCGACTGCGGCCGTGATCTGCTCCTCGGTCACCACATGCTCCTCGGCAGCCAATGCGGTGTGAATGCTGCGCAGAAACGCCGGGAGTTGGGCGGGGGGCCCTTTGATCACTTCGACCGGTACGGTCCCAAGTCCGACAAGCAGGTCGTCAACGGGTACGCCGAGAAGCTCCGCCTTCAGGCGGGCCTCAAGGTTGGCGTAGTCGTAACGCACACGGAAGAACCGGATAACGGGGAGAGGCAGATTCGCCGTGACCAGAAAGCCGTACAGTTCGTCGAGCGCGCGATCGAGTCCACGCTCGATGCCTTCGACGGTCTCCGCTTCCTCAAGGAAGCGGCCATACGGCGAGTCTGAGAGAACGCGCTTCTGCTCGGTGAACGTCGGTGCGTCGAGCAGGCGCTCGTAGGTGCCGCCCGAGAGCATGCGACCTTCGAGCACACGAACGCGCCCCACGGCATAGCCGTAGCGTATGGGCTCGCTCACCGACTTCCGGTAGAACACGCGCTAGGCCTCCTCGTCCGGGAACAAGCGTGCAGTCGCAATGGCCATGAGCTCATTGCGCCGTCCGGCCACCATTGAAGCCGGCGAGACCTCTGCGCTGACCCGGTCCGCCTCCAGTACGACTCCGTGTGCAAGATCTGCGTCTTCCGGCAGGTACACCAGCTCGAGTTCACGGCCCGCCTCATCGGCGACGTCGGCGACCCAGGTGGAAAGACCGGCAAGCCGCTTCCGATCGGCAGCGGCAACACGAACCACATCGCCTCCGCGGGCCGATTGCACGATGCCCTTGGCGATGAGTCGTGCGTACGCATCATCATCCAACGCCAGCAGGCGCTCCTCGGCCTCGAGCAGAACGCGTTCGACGAGCGCTCGCTTCGCGCCAAGCATCTCGTCGCGAGCGCTCAGCCGGGCGTTGGCCAGAAGCGTCGCAGCACGCGATTCGGCGTCGTGCCGCGCCTCGAGCAGCGTACGGTCACGATCGTGCTGCCCATCGCGTTTCGCCCTGGCCAGCATGGCTTCGGCTCTAGCCTTCGCGCCATCGGTCAGCGCGCGCGCCTCAGCCCCGGCGTCGCTCTCGATGCGGCCTATGATATCCGCGAGCGCCACGCGATCACCCCATGTAGATGCCGCGAAGCGAGAACAGCATCAGGATCGTTGCGATGAGCGCGAACACTGCGTAGGTCTCGACGAGTGCCGGGAAGATCAGTGCCTTACCGGAATCCTCGCTGCGACGGGCGACCATACCCGCAGCGCCTACGGCCGTCATGCCTTGATAGATCGCAGTCACCAGACACAGCACCGCGACCGGCAGGCACGACAGGAAGATCTTGAAGCCCAGCTCGCCGGGAAGATCGGGCGCCGTTGTCTGCAGCAAGATCTCGAAGAACTGCAGCACCAGAATGGCGGTGATGAGCCCGTAGATACCCTGCGTGCCCGGCATAGCAGCAAGCGGGAGGACCCGGCCGAACTTCTCGGAGTCCTCGGTCACGATACCCGACGCTGTGTTGGAGATCGTCGTGATACCGATGGCCGAGCCGATCCCTCCTCCGATGACAGCGAACGCCGCGCCCATGAGCGCCCACGTCATGCCCGTCATACCCCAGAAGACCTCGTTCACGTTGTCTTGCCTCCTTCCTGCGACCCTACTCGAGGGTGCAGTACGACCGACTTCGTCTTGGGGCCAAGCGGCGCGTAGTTGCGGCCGCCCCCCTCGTAGAACTTGCTAAAGAACTCCACAAACTGCAGACGCGTGGGATGCACGAACGCGCCAAGCAGGTTTATGACCAGGTTGATCGCGTGCAAGACGAGCACGACGACGACCGCGAACACCAGCCCCACAACCGGGCCCAGCAGCTCCAGCACGATGGAGCCCAGCTGGTTGGCCACCTGCCCGACCAGCATACCCGCAAGACCGAGAGCAGCGAGTCGCGTGTAAGAGAGGAAGTCGGAGATGAGACCGGACATGCCGTAGGTGTCGTAGGCGCCGACCAGCAGCGCGATGATGGCCTTGCGACCTGTCTTCGAGACGAACAGACAGACCGCGGTCGCAGCCAGGAAGATCTGAGAGATGACGGCTGGTCCACCCAGCGCCGCAGCGACGAAGAATGCAACGACCGAGAGGATCCATGCCCAACCGAGCGCTTTGTCCCACGCCGGTGCTTCGACTTTGGAGGGTACCTCGAGCACGCGGCCCTTCAGCAGAAGCGTAAGGCCCAGGCCGCCGATGATGAACATCGAGGTCGCACCCGGAAGCAGAACACCGGCCGCGATCGCGGCCAACAGCATGATGGTCGAGATTCCACCGGCCACGGCACCGCGCCAGTCTCCTACCTTGAGCTGCGCGACCACGCGGGTCATGAGGCCGACAAGGATGTGCACGACGCCGAGCGCGACGCTGATGACGAGGAACACCATGATGTCATTGAGCGGGTCGAACAACTTGAACGAGAGCAGGAACCGGGGCAGCAGCGCGGCATCCATCGAGAAATACGACCCCGTGATGATGCCGAGAAGCACCGAGGCGATACCGCCGTACGTGAGCAGGTCCATGAACCGCTTGACGCCTGCGCCGACATCCAGCTTCCGCTTGATGAGCTGAGCGATGATCACGAGCACGATGCCGTAGCCGACATCGGCCAAGGCCATCCCGAAGAAGATGAAGAAGAAGCCAGCCATCAGCGGCGTGGGATCTGCCTCGTGGTACTGCGGGCGCCCGTAGAGATCGGTCAGCACCTCGAACGGGCGGAGCCATACGGGGTTGTCGAGCTCTATAGGCGGACGGTCCTCCGCTGTCGGCTCCTCCAACGTCAGATCGACGTCGAAGCCTATGGGCTCGAGAGCCTCTTCGAGTCGCGCTCGACGGTTGGCTGCGACCCAGCCGGTGACCACGACCGTGCGCTCGGTGGCACCGAAGCGCTCGCGGATCAGAAGCATCTCGCGCCCCGAGACAAGCGCCTCGGCCAGTCCGACCGAGTGCTCGTGGCGCTCGTCGGAAAGCTCCTTGGCGCGGGCGAGCAATCGAACCTCTTCGCCGTCCATATCCACCAGCCGGGCTTCCGCGATCGAGATCTCCTCGGCCGGGTAGTCGGAAAGCTCGGGAAAGCCGACTTCAGTGAAGTTGGTGAGATGTAGTGTCGAACGCACCTCATCGAGGTGCTCTTTGTGAGACATGACGACCCAAGCGGACCTGCTGCCCACGGGGCCGAGTTCCTCGACGGTGACTTCAGAGACGGCCTCGCGCAGTCGCGCACGAATCGCCTCTCCCTCAGATGCCGGGACCGTCCCGGTGAACAGTGCCACATGGGCGGTTCCACGCCACTGGTTGATCTGGAGTCGCAGGGGCTCCCACGGCCGAAGCTCGGCGATCAGCGTCCGAAGACGCTCTCTCTGACGGTCGATGGTCGCAAGACGGTCTGACAGGAACTCGCACTCGCGATAGAGGTCGAAAAACGCCTCGTCCGGGGCGAGTGCGTAGAAGTCGTCTTCACTGAGATGGAACTTCTCGGAGATGAATGACGCGAACGGAGCCTCACTCGTATGGAATCTGCCAAGGAACTCCGCAACGAACTGCGCGTCTGCAATCTGCTCGTCGAACTCGGCGATGCGCGCATCGACGTCGGCGGATACCGGCGCGGGCAGCTCGTGGGTGTCCTCGACGACATCAAGGACGCCGACCTTCCGGAGTCTGTCGACGAGAGCTTCCGCCGCACAGGAGTGCGAGATGGCCGTCACCTTGAGCATGCGAGCTACGGCCACGCCTAGTCCACCAGCTCTCCAACGAGGGCGTTCACGGCATCCGAAACGCGCGTCTCGGCTCGCTTGATGACGGCCTGCGCGCTGGCGCGTTCCTCGTTGAGCAGCTGTCCGGCGGCGTCTTCGGCGCTCGTGATGATAGCCGCCGCCTCCGTGGCCGAGTCCTGGGCAGCCTTCGCCTTCGCTGCCGCCAGCGTCTCGTCGGCCTTCACGCGGGCGTCTCGTAGCGTCGCCTGCGCGGCCTCCCGCGCCTGGGCGACGAACCGCCGTGCACTCTCCTCCGCGTGGAGAATCTGCTCGAGTTTCTCCATACCCTCACCTTCAGCCGTATGTATCGTGCGATTCTATCACCCGACAATGCCCACACAAGGTATCAGTCGCACACCAACGAAAACACATCTTGCGGGGGGACTCCAGGTGCAGGCGGCCTGAGGCTTGCTTAGATCATTATAGTACTCACGGCACAGAGTCGAATGTTCCTGACGTAGCCTGAGCGAATCGACGATGCCAAGATCGCGCTGCACGCGGCGGCGCATCCGATCTGAGCATGATCGGGCCGAGATTCCCACAGGCGGCGTCGGCTATGGAATACTACTGTGGGTGAAGGAGACTCCGGTCGACCTCAACCACAGCGAAGCATCCGAGAACGTCCGAGAAACGGAGGTGTCGACCATGCTGCTACTGCCAAGCGACATCTCCGTCGAACAAGCGGGCGTCCCCGCGATCGACGGTGAGCGAACGACGGTGACGCCGTGAGACAGGCTCCCTCGAGGGGCGGGCCACCGAGAGCCACTTCACCTCGCACATCACAACAGGTCCCCCGAACGCCTGGAACATCGCGATCCGGACTACGCCCCGTGCGCGATACCGGGCTTCAGGTGCGCAGCGCCCGCCGGAGCCGTCGCCGGCGTGGACCGTCCGCATACTCACTGCTCATCGCGCTCTCGATGATCACCATCGTGGTGATGCTCTTCTTGGTAGGGCGCACCGGGTCCCATGACGAGACGATCACGCCACAGGACTCCCTGGCAGCTGAAACCGCGGTCGCCGCGGTCGAGCCCGAGCGCGAGGCCACTCCTCGCTTCGCTGCGTATCAGGATCTCGACCTGCGTCTACCGGTAGACCCCGGTGACATCACCGCGGTCGCATTCCATCAGGCCTCGGGCGCAGTCGCCCTGCACCTTGTCTCATTGGTCCCCGATGCGGACATGGCCCTGGCGGCTGAACTCAAGGCCGTGCCGCCGCTGGAGGCAACGCCCACGCACGACCCGGATGACCCCGCTTCAGCGGTCTGGAAGGGCTGTGTCCTCAGGCTCTGGCGCAGCAATCGTACGGGCGCGCCGGATACTGCGGTGGATTGCGGGGCGGAGCCGGGAACGCCCGTATGGTCCCCGGTGTCCGGGACAGTGGTGCTGATCAAGCCGTATCTGCTCTACGACAAGTACGACGACTACGAGATCCATATCCGCCCGGATGGCCGAAACGACGTCGATGTCGTCCTCATACACGTGGATGACCTGCGTGTAGCCGAAGGTGATCGCGTGAAAGCCGGTGTGACGCGGCTCGCTGCGGTGCGACAGATGTCGAATCTGGTCGATATCCAGCTGGGCGGCTACACGGCGAACGGGGGCGACCACGTGCATGTACAGTTGAATGCCGTCCAAGGAGAGGCACTCTCGGGCGCGAACGGCTCCTAGCTCTCCGACCCCGCAGGTCCTGCCTCTTCGCCGGTTCGTCGGACCCAGCCCCGGAAACGACGATCGAACTCGTAGCGTTCGAGCCTCACCTTGCGCTCGCAGCCGAGACAAACCAGCCCGATGTCCATCCCGAGCTTGGATATCTCCCACTCGTTGGCACCACAGGGGTGTGGCTTCTTCAGACGCACGACATCACCGACGCGCACGGGCGTGATGGGGACTGCCATTCCACACCTCCCGACTCTGTTGCGGGTCCAGCGGGTAGAGTATAGCCTGTCAGCACCGTCGACGAATGAAGGGCCGGCCATGCAGACCAGAGCAATTCTCTCCGTCCTGGGCGAAGACCGCGTCGGCATCGTCGCGGCCGTGTCGGCCGCCCTGGCTGAGACAGGCACCAACATCGAGGACATCCGCCAGACGATCTTGTCCGGCGTCTTCTCGATGACAATGCTCGTCACTGTGGATGAGGACCGCACACCATTCGAGGGCGTACAGGCGCGACTATCGCAGGTGGCAGACTCCATCGGCCTGCAGATCACGCTCCAGCGCGAGGACGTCTTCCGGTTCATGCACCGCGTGTAAGGGAGTTCATATGCTGCAGATCACGCCGGAAGAGATCGCCGAAACCCTCACTATGATCACCCAGCAGCACCTCGATATCCGAACGGTGACATTGGGTTTGTCTTTGGGAGGCTGCGCCGCCGACGACATCCAGACGGTGGCTGCGCGCGTGTACGACAAGGTGACGACTGCGGCCCGGGATCTGGTGCCGGTTGCCGAGGCGATCGAGCGCGAGTACGGCATCCCCATCGTCAACAAGCGCATCGCGGTCTCCGCTATCTCCGAGCTTGTCTCAGGTGCAGGCCACGACCTCACTCCCATCGCTGTCGCGATGGATCGAGCCGCTCGCGAAGTAGGCATCGACTTCATCGGTGGGTTCTCGGCGCTCGTTCAGAAGGGCATCGGCGCTGGCGACAAGATGCTCATCGACTCGATACCCGCCGCACTCGCATCCACTGAGCGCGTCTGCTCGTCGGTCAATGTCGCATCCACACGCGCCGGCATCAACATGGACGCCGTCCTTCGGATGGCCGAGATCATCCGCGAAGCCGCCGCCCTTACCGCCGAGCACGACAGCATCGCCTGCGCGAAGCTCGTCGTGTTCTGCAACATGGTGGAGGACAACCCCTTCATGGCCGGAGCGGTGCATGGCCCCGGTGAAGCGGACGCAGTCATCAACGTGGGGATCTCCGGCCCGGGCGTGGTGCGGGCAGTCGTCGAGTCGCTGCCTCAGGATGCAGACCTCACGACTGTGGCTGAAGCGATCAAGGCTACCTCGTTCAAGATCACGCGAGCCGGTGAGCTCGTGGCGCGTGAAGCGGCGCGGCGTCTCGGCGTGGAGATGGGTATCGTCGACCTGTCACTCGCGCCGACACCTGCCGAGGGCGACAGCGTCGCCGCTATCATCGAAGCGATCGGAGTCGAACGTTGCGGCGGTCCTGGAACGACCACTGCACTCGCCTTGCTCAACGACGCCATCAAGAAGGGCGGCGCGATGGGCACGAGTTCCATCGGCGGCCTGTCCGGTGCGTTCATCCCCGTGTCCGAGGACGCGAACATGGTGCGCGCGGTAAGGGATGGTGCGCTCACCCTCGAGAAGCTTGAAGCCATGACCTCGGTATGCTCGGTGGGTCTCGATATGATCGCGATCCCCGGCGACACCACCGTTGAGACGATCGCCACCATCATCTCCGACGTATGTGCCATCGGTGTCATCAATGGCAAGACCACCGCCGCTCGACTCATTCCGGCAATCGGGAGATCCGCCGGAGAGACAGTCAACTTCGGCGGCCTTCTCGGAGCAACCCCCGTCATGAACGTGAGCCCGTGGGCCGGCACAGTGCTCGCACGCCGGGGCGGGCGCTTCCCGGCCCCCCTCAACAGCCTGCGCAACTAATGTTCCGCAAGCAATCTGCCGATGTATGATGTGCACAAGTGTGTGCACCGTCACAACACAATGCTAAGCGGCACAGCAGTCAAGGACACGCAATGACAACCAGACGGCGAGTCCAACGCTTCAGAAACCGCCTGCTGGCGGGTCTGTTCGTCGCGCTTCTGGTCCTCGCCAGCCCCGCTGTGACCTACGCACTTCAGGTCCGGAGCCAGGTGACAACGCTGTCGAACGCGGCTGGCTCCGCCGCGAACGTCACGTACACCTTCGGCAGCTACCGCACACGAAACAACGAGACCGCCGACCAAGTGCAGGTCACGTTCCCGGCAGGCACGGATGTCAGCGCGGCGACGGCGATTTCCCCGGTTGGCAGCCTTACCGTCGCCGGTCAGACGGTCACGGTCGTGTTCGCAACGCCGATCGCCGGACTCACCGGCTTCGACATAACCCTTGGGGGCATCACGAACCCCGCGACCGCTGGGACCTACAACGTCGGCAACCTGACTGTTGAATTGACCGACAAGTGGGGCTCTGCGTTCACCGAGACTGTCACGACTGCTGACTACACGATCACAGCGACGACCCTGACGATCTCCGTGAGTTCGACAGCGCTCGATTTCGGCACCCTGCTGCCAGACGCAACGCCGGCCGCAAAGAGCGTGAGCGTGACAGTGAACGCTGACACGCCATACAACATGACTCGGACTCTCACCGGAGACGTCGGCCCGCTGGGCCTGTCAGTCGCTGGCCTGGCCCAGGGCGCGAAGCCTGCGGGCGCCGCTGTGTATGCGGAATCGGTCAGCGTCGCGCCGGGCTGGGACGCCCCCGCTGACACGACACTGACCGCGCAGATCCTCTACTCCGTGACGCCGTAGTAGTCACCGGGCAGGCCGCATTCGCGCCAATCCAAGCACACCGCTCGTCCGTTCAGGCCTCCTCCTGTGCCATTCGTCACACTATTTCGCCGTACGGCGCAACACTATTCATTTCGCTTCAGTCCGCACCGATGTATCAATCAGAACGAGCCGGCGCGAGTTCTGGGGACATGAACACTCAGTTTCGTACTCACTCTAGGAGGAACCACAATGAAGAAGACCCTGTTCGTCTCGATCGCAGTGCTTGCACTGGTAATGGGCGTTGTCGCATATGCGGCCGCCGCAGGTACGACAGTCACAGTGACAGCCAAAGTGAACCCGCTGCTCCAGATCACAGTCGCTGACGGTGACGAGGCGATCTCCTTCGACGTCACACCCGGTCAGCCAGCCTACAGCGATACCGCGACCGTGAACGTCCGATCCAACGTTGCGTACGATGTGCAGCGCAGCGCTAGCGGTGACGACATCATCGGCACCCTGGGCATGACGGTCACCGGCGCGACGGGCACGAATTTCGCGAAGGCTCCGTCTGCGGCAGGCATGGACCACACCGACACCTTCGAGATCGACAATAGCAGCAGCGACTGGCTTGACCCGACCGCCACGGACCTCGTTGAGACCTTCACCTATTCCGTGGTCCCGAACTAGCGCCGCGCCGGCGGGTGGGTGAGAACTCACCAGGACCTCGGAAGCCCCGCCCAGTGAACTGGGCGGGGCTTTTCCGTTGCGTTCGCTAGTCCGGTGCGCGCACCCGGCTGCGATCGATTCCGGTTCGAACCCTTCGCCCTCGTGTGAGATACCGCTCATCTGACTCGGTCAGACCATGGCATGACTCCACAACATACCGTTTGTCGTTTCATACCTGACATATGTTCATCCGTCACTCAAGTATACCGTTCATCCGTCGATAAACGGTATACAGGCGAGTTGAACGGATGGGACGGAGGTGTGGACGATGAAGCGGATCGCAACAGTAGCAGCAGCAGTCGCGATCATCGCAACTGCCCTCGCTCCCTCCTTCGCAACCGCCGCAGGCAACACGGTCACAGTGACCGTGTCCGTCAGGCCCCGCGTACAGGTCACCCGCGTTGACGACGCACTCGTCGTCCGGGCCAACACCGGCTGGCGCGTTGTCGCTGTGACGCCCGAGGGCGCGGTCGAGTATGTGGGCGGCAAGACGAACGCCGAGCGGATCGACATCCCGAATGACGTGACCGAGTACTGGGTGGTCGCAGAATAGGTTTCCAGCCGTCGGCGCGGTTTGAAGAAAGGCCTACCGGACCTACTCGGCGGGCCTTTCGGATTCTACAGCCGGCACAAGACCATCGTCGGAAATCGACTGGTCGGACACACGTGCAGCGCGTCGCTTCGTAGCGACGGCCTTACGCTCAGCTGCGCGAACCGCTTGCCGCCATGAGCCGTAGACCAGGGCTCCCCCGACCACCACGATCAGGCCGATGACAAGCCACATGGGCACCACCCACACGGTGCGGTCCTTGGTGACCTTGTCGGCTACCTCCTGGCCCGGACTGGCCCCCTCGCGCAGATAGTCGATCTGCAGCCGAACCGTGTACTTGCCGAACGCGACATGAGGCTGGAAGACTCCCGTATGCTCTGAGCTGGTGTTCGCGTACACGGTCGTCTCAGTAGCGACATCGCTCGTGAAGACCTCGTTCTCGTCACCGTCAAGCAGCATGAGCCGCCCGCTGACCCGCTTATCGACATTGCCGTCATTCTTGATGATGAACGTGTACGGCATCGCCGTTCCTACCACGAAACCCCTGATACTGAACGGCTGGACATCCACGCTCTCCACGATCTGTCCCTGCACCCTGATCCTGATCCGCGCCCCCAGACGGCCGGAGACCACTGCGGTAGGCGCACCCGCGCTCTCGGGTGTCTCGAGCATCTCGAAGAAGAGAATGACTTGATGGTCTCCCGGAGCGACTCCCTCCGGCACCGTGAACGTGAACTCCACCGGCACCTGATCGCCCGGCTCCAGTTCGATGAGCGGCGTATTGCCGAGCGTCCTGGTGGAGGTCGGGGTCTTGATGCTCAGCCACGAGGCCGGATCCATCCCGAAGTTCGCAGAGTTGCGATTGGGAATCTCGTAGGTGATCTCGCCCTTCTGGTCCACGATCTGGTTGGCGGTGTAGACGAGCACCCTCAGCGGTTCATCACCGTTGTTCAACACCAGTAGGTCCCCGTTGCCGCCCTGGCCGGCACCCACGGAGAACTCGAACTTGCTAGTGGACAGCCCCAGGGTCTTCTCGGCGATCGCAGTTCCCGGAAGCACGGCTACCAGCAGCACGCACGCGAGCAAGACGACCATGAACCGCCTGCGAGACAGCATGCCCGCCATCAGATGCCCACCGCGCCCCGAAACTCCTTGACCTGTCGACGCGCGACCGGGATCTGCGTCTCATCCCGGTCCATCACGACGACGACGTAGGATCCTTCCACCCGAAGGATCTCTTTGACCCGGTTCAGATTGATCATGTAGCTGCGGTGTACGCGCTTGAACACGTCTTTGGAGAGCTTCTCCTCCAGATCGCTCAACGTGAGATCGACCAGGTACTGGTTCTCGTAGGTGTGCACGTATGTGGACTTGTTCTTGGCCGAGATGTAGATGATGTCCTCGATGCTAAGGAGTACCGTGCGCCCGCCTTTACGAACGGCGAGCTTGCGAAAATCGCCCTCGCCGGCGGGACCCGGCACGGCACCAGCCGGACGGGTGCGCACGAGGCTGCGCACGCGGGCGGAGAGCTCCATCAGATTGAAGGGCTTGGTGACGTACTGCTGGACACCCTGCTTGAACGCGAGGATCTTGGCAAGATCCTGGGTCTTGGCCGTGAGCATGATCACGGGGATGTCCGCGGTCACGGGGTTGTTGCGAATCTCCATGAGCGCCATCCAGCCGTCCACACGAGGCATCATGATATCCAGAAGGACGACGTCGACAGGTTCCTTATCCAGCACCTCGAGTGCCTCGGCACCGTCACCGGCGCTCAGGATGTGCATGCCGTCAGCCTCGAGACCCATGCGGATCATCTCTTGGATCGACACGTCGTCGTCGACGACCAGCACATTGATCGGATCCGACATAGATCCTCCTCGACTTGCGGACCTGCTTGTTGCAGGTGGATGACCATTCATCGCTGAAGAACGCCGAACATCAGACGATTCGTACGAGAGTATACCGCACGTCACTCGGCGCGCACTACCGAGAATGCGTGTCCAACCACTGGTCTATCGCTTGAGCCGCGCGCTTGCCGGCCCCCATCGCCAGGATGACGGTCGCCGATCCCGTCACGATATCGCCGCCTGCAAACACGCCAGGCTTGGATGTGGCTCCCTGTTCATCCGCGACAACATACCCGCGTCGGGTCAGCTCGAGATCCGGCGTCGTCTGCGTCAGGAGCGGGTTCGCACGCGTGCCTACCGCCACGATGACCGTGTCGCAGTCGATGACGAAGTCCGAGTCAAGCACGCACACTGGGGCCCGTCGTCCCGACTCATCAGGTTCCCCCAGCTCCATGCGCGTCGCAGTCAGTCCCGTGACCCAGCCGTCATGCCCGACGATCTCCGACGGAGAGCACAGCATCTTGAACTCAATACCCTCTTCGCGCGCGTGGTGCACCTCTTCGCGACGCGCAGGCATCTCTTCTTCGCTCCGCCGATACACCAGGAATACTCCCTGGGCACCCAGTCGCTTTGCTGTACGCGCTGAGTCCATAGCGACGTTGCCCCCGCCGATGACCGCGACCTTACGTCCGCGCCAGACCGGGGTATCGGCCTTCGGGAACTCGTAGCCACGCATCAGATTCACGCGCGTGAGGAACTCGTTGGCCGAGTAGACACCGTTGAGGTTCTCCCCTGCAATGCCAAGGAAGACGGGCAGTCCGGCACCATTGCCGACGAACACTGCGTCATACCCCTGCTCACTCATGAGTTCGTCGACCGTGTAGGTAGCGCCAACGACGATGTCTGTCACGAACTCGACGCCCATGATGCCGAGCATCTCTATCTCTGCCTGGACGATGGACTTCGGCAGACGGAACTCGGGAATGCCGTACGTGAGCACACCACCGAGAGCGTGGAGCGATTCGAACACCGTGACAGCGTGTCCGAAGCGGCGGAGCTCTCCAGCGCACGCAAGGCCTGCGGGACCCGATCCCACTACCGCCACGCGATACCCTGTGTTCTCGCCCACCTCGGGCTCGCAGCGCTCTTCCAGGTCGCATGCAAGGTCGAAGTCACCGAGCCATCGCTCGAGCCGACCAATGGCCACCGGGTCGCCCTTCTTGGCCAAGACGCAGGCCGCCTCGCACTGCTCCTCTTGCGGACACACTCGCCCGCACACTGCCGGAAGGGCGTTGCGCTCCTTGAGCACTGCGACGCCGTCAGCGTACTCGCCGTCGATGATGTGACGGATGAAGGACTTGATATCGATGTTGACCGGACAGCCGTCGATACACGTGGGGTTCTTGCACTGCAGACAGCGGTCTGCCTCGGCCTTCGCCTGTTCCTCGGTGTAGCCGAGGTTCACTTCGTCGAAGTCGCGGGCCCGCTCTACCGCGGACCGCTCGGGCATAGGTACTCGAGGTCCCCGTGAGGGCTTGTGACGGGGCTTCTCGGCATTGGATGCGTCTAGGTGTGGCATGAGCACTCCTTTGAGTACTCGCCGTCAGCAAGACGCTCGTCATCGGCGTAGATGCGCTGGCGGCTCATCAGCTCCTCGAAGTCCACGAGGTGCCCGTCGAAGTCGGGGCCGTCTACACAGCCGAACTTCGTCTCCCCACCCACGCTGACCCGACAGGCGCCGCACATACCGGTGCCGTCCACCATGATGGGATTGAGCGAGACGGTAGTGGGCACCGCAAAATCCTTGGTAGTGGCGGCACAGAACTTCATCATGATGGCAGGACCTATCGCCATGGCATGATCGAGCGCCTGTGTCTCGCACAGTTCTTTCAGGGGCGCGGTCACCAGGTCCTTGCGACCCGCCGAGCCGTCGTCCGTACACACGATCAGTTCTTCGAGCGGAAGCGCGCGGAACTCATCCTCGAGTATCAGAAGGTCGCTGTTGCGCGCGCCGAGGATCACCGTGACCTTGTCGCCGGCCTCGGCCATCGCACGTGCCACCGGATAGGCCACGGCAGCTCCCACGCCACCACCGACCACCGCCACGCGGCCAAGACCGTCCACATGCGTCGGGACCCCGAGCGGGCCCACCACGTCGGCGAGCGCATCCCCTACTTCGAGATGTGACAGCTTGTGTGTCGTCTTGCCGACACGCATGAAGATGAAGCGGATCCAGCCTTCGTCGGCGGACCAGTCTGAGAACGTCAGCGGGATCCGCTCACCATTCTCGTCGACCCTGAGCATGAGGAACTGCCCTGCCTTGGCCTTCCGTGCGATGGCGGGGGCCTCGACACCCATCTCGAACACGGACTCCGAAAGTTGACGCTTATGAACGATGGCGAACATGGGCGACCTTCCGGCCGTGGACTACACTTGATGCGGACTCGATGCCCGCGATATCCGACCAGTATACTAGGCGCCTCAGTCGAGGCAACGAAGGAGGGGTCATGCGTCGCCGCATCACCACTTCCTGCGTTGTCGCCGTGGCTCTCGCCGCCTGTATGGCAGGCTGCAACGTGAAGAGCGGACCGCTGCAGGTCAGTCGGACGACCCTCGGGACGGCCGTCCTGGTCACCGTCTACGGCGACCACGGCGATCCGGAGGCGGCAGTCGAGCGTGCGTTTGCCGAGATGGACAACGTGTCGGCCGATCTCGATGCGTACTCGCCCGTCACGCCCATCGCTCAGTTCAACGAACAACCATACGCCGCTACCCCGTTACCGAGTTCCGCGCTCGAGGTCTTTGACGCCGTCGAGCGGCTGGGCGTGGGTTCCAGTTTCTCAGCGGCGCTGTTCGGCGTCTCGGCACTGTACGGCTTCGAGTCCTCAGAGACAGTCCCGACCGCGATGCAGCTCAACGATGCGCTGATAGCAGCACATTCCCTGGTGCTTGAGGGGGACACGGCACGTTTCTCAACACCGACCGAAGGAGGCACGCTGCCGGGCCTCGATTTCGGGGGAGCGGCGAAGGGTATCGGTCTCGACCGGGCTCTGAATCAGCTTCGCGATGCGGGCGTGACCTCTGCGATCATCTCGGCGGGAAGCACGACAGTCACGCTTGGAGAGAGGGCAGACGGTGGCCCGTGGCGGATAGGCATCGAGGATCCGCGCGAGGGGCAGCGCGTGGTCGCGGTGGTCGAAGCTGACGGGGCGTGCACGGTGTCCACGTCAGGTGACTACCAGCGGTATTTCGAGATCGGCGGCGTGCGATACCACCATATCCTCGACCCTGCGACTGGCGCACCCGCTCGCGGACTGCGTTCGCTCACGGTCTTCGGACCCAGAGACACACTCTCCGGACTCGACGCCGATATTCTGTCCACCGCGCTATTCGTCATGGGTGCGCAGAGCGCCGAGTCCTACGCCCGTGCCGCTGGACTCGGCCTGTACATGGTGGACGACGAAGGGCGGGCACTGATCGTGCCCGCCCCCGAAGAGTGCGGTGTTAGCCTCGTGACCGAGGCCGAACCCATTCGTTAGATGTACTGCTTGACGATGCCGTAGACGACCGGGACTTCGAAGGTCTCGCCGTTCCAGGCCTTCACAGCCAAGATGACCTGGTAGATGAAGCCGGCGATTCCGACGAAGAAGCCGATGAGAACGAACGATGTCACCGCGGTCACGACCCAGATCGCGACACCAAGAGCGAGACCTTGAACCGCGTGCATCCGCACGAACTTCTCGTTCTTGTACGGTTCGATCAGGATGGCGATCAGCGCCACTACCCAGAAGACGTAGCCCAATGCGGCCAGGATCTTGCTTGTATCGTTGACGGGTCCGTCGCCACCACCAACAAAGGCCACAGGCGGAGCTTCGGGAGCGGGAGGTGCGCCAGTGAAGTCGTCAGACATGCAGATCATCCTCTCATCAGTTGACTCGCGGCATTCCGGGGCCGCAGCCCTCGATTGCAGTATACCCGTTGCCCCTGGTAAACTGACTAGGTTAGCGCCTTCCGGCGGAGTCTTTGCCGCTCCGGAGGAGACATACCAGTGATACGTAGACGCGCTCTGATAGTGACAATCTCCCTCTCGCTCATCGCCGCACTCACGGTGGCGCCGCTTGCGTTCGCCGCAACCGAGTCCGAGTTGCGCGATCACGAGCAGGCCGCTGCGGATGCACGCAAGGCGGCGGCGGCCGAAGACGCGAAAGCCGACCAGCTCGCGGCCGAGATCCGCGGACTCGACAGCCGCATCGACGCGATCGAATCGGACATCGCCGCGCTCGCCGATGACATCGCCGCAGCCACCGAGCGGACCAGCCGGCTTGAGACCGAAGTCACTCAACTCCGCGGCGAAGTGTCGTCCAAGGAGAGCGAGATAGCAGCGACCCAAGCGGAGTACGAGCGCCAACAGGGTCTGCTCGCAGGCCGCATCCAGGAGAGCTACAAGCAAGGTGACCTGTTCTTCCTCGAGATGCTCTTCAGCGCGAAGAACATCGAGGACCTCATCGCACGCACAACACTCGTCCAGCGCGTGATCCGCCAGAACGGGGAGATCGCGGATGACCTGAAGACGACGCAGCTCTCGCTCGAAAAGGCCAAAGCCGAACTCGACCGCATTCTTGAAGCAGTCAACACGAAGCGACAAGAGGCTGCCGCCGAGGAGAACCGGCTCAAGACGCTTCGCTCCCAGCACGCGAGCAAGCTCGCGGAGCAGAAGAGCGCCCAGGACAACAAGGCCTCCTTGATGGCCGAAAGCAAGGAGAACGCGGACCGCCTGCGCAAGCTCGCCGAGGCCGAAGAGGCCGAGTCCGCACGGATCGCAAGAGAACTCTACGGCAACGGCTCCGGGTACTACGCAGGAATCATGGCCTGGCCGGTGCCGGGCTTCTACCGTATCGCCTCACCGTTCGGCTATCGGATCCACCCGATCCTGGGCTACAAGAAGCTGCACACGGGCATCGACATCGGCCGTAACCTCAGCCCCGCTCAATCGATTGATGGCGCAACGATCGTCTCGGCCGGTGACGGTACCGTCATCTACGCCGCTTATCGCAGCGGCTATGGCAACACGATCATGATCGACCACGGAAACGGCGTGGTCACGCTGTACGCGCACCAACGCTCGGGTAGCTTCAAGGTAGGCGTGGGCGCCAGAGTATCGAAGGGCCAGGCCATCGGAAGAGTCGGCTCTACAGGCCTTTCGACCGGTCCCCACCTGCACTTCGAAGTCCGCGTCAACGGTACGTGCGTCGACCCCATGAAGTACCTCGACTAGACGCTAGGCTCCGTTGTACTCCTGCATGGCACGGTCAACGCCGTATTCAAGCACGTGCAGGACGGCCTGTGCTCCCGTAGGAACCACCGCTTCGAGGCGTTCCGCAGCATCCTTGCGCATCGGCTCCAACACGTAGTCTGCGGGATCCTGTCGTCCAGGCGGACGTCCTATTCCCAGCCGCACGCGCACATAGTCCTGCCCGATCTGCTCGTTCACCGAGCGCAGACCATTGTGACCGCCATGCCCACCGCCGCGCTTGATGCGCACCGTCTCCTCGGGCAGATCGAGGTCATCGTGGATGACGATGACCTCAGAGACTGGCACTCCGTACGCCTCGGCGAGCTTGCGGATGGCTTTGCCGGACAGGTTCATGAATGTCTGCGGCTTGGCGAGAACAAGATCGTCATCACCGAAGCGGACGAGGCCGACGCTAGCGCCGGCCTCGTCCCTCCAGTAGCTTACACGCAGGTTCTCGGCCAGTAAGTCCACGACCATGAACCCCGCGTTATGTCTCGTATTCGCGTACTCTGACCCGGGATTCCCGAGTCCAACCACAAGTCGGGCCATATCGCTCGTCTACGCCTCTTCGTCGGACTCGGTCTCGCCGACCTCAGGAACCTCCATGGCACCCTCGATACCCTCGACAGCCTCGACAGCCTCTTCTTCCTCTGTAGCCGGCGCCGTTACCGCGCACACGATGACGTCAGGATCAGTCATGATGATCACGCCTGCAGGAGCCGCAATGTCGCGCACGTGAACGGAGTCGCCGATGGCCAGCGGCGTCACATCGACCTCTACAGCCTCGGGGAGGTCTTTCGGCAGCGCTTCGATCTGCAGCTCACGCAACTCGTGCAGCATGACACCGCCCACACGCTCACCTTCGGAAGTACCCGCGAAGGTGATTGCCACAACCGTGTTGATCGGCTTGCCCATGCGAACGGCCCAGAAATCGATATGCCGCGTGACACCCTTGATCGGATCGGCCTGGATCTCTTTGATGATGACGTCCAGAGCCGCAGGCTGACCTTCAACGGCCAGCTTGATCAAAGTCGAACCCACTGCCGCGTGGGCCATCAGTCGCTCGAACTCGCGACGCTCGACCTGGATGGGCATGGCGTCTATGTCGGCACCGTATACGACAGCAGGCAGTAGGTTCTCTGCGGCGAGCGGGTGGCTCGACTTCCCGATGGCTTCGCGCTGCTTCGCGTTCAACGTGGTAACAGTACTCATGATTCGGTTCCCTCCTGATATGGCGTCACTCCGCGCTGAGCACGGGTTGCAGGCCGTCTTGCGGTCGATAGCTGACAGACACTCCTAGAGCTGGAAGTCCGGGTCGAACAGTTCGGAGACAGATTCGTCGTTGTACACGTTCTGAATGGCATGGGCGAACAGTGGGGCAACACTCAACACATGGATCTTCCCTGTACGCCGTTCGTCAGAGACGGGCAGCGTGTTGGTCACGATGACTTCGGCGATAGGAGCCGAGTCGATCCTGTCATATGCGGGACCCGAGAAGATGCCGTGCGTCGCAGCGACATACACCTTCTTGGCGCCGCTGTTGATGAGCGCCTTGGCACCCTCGGTGATGGAGCCTGCCGTATCGATCATGTCATCAGCAACGATGCACGTGCGACCAGCGACATCACCGATGACGTGTGTGATCTCGGCCACGTTGTGCTCGGGACGACCCTTGTGCATGATCGCGAGCGTAGCGCCGAGCATGTCTGCCAACTTCTTCGCAGCTTTCACGCGCCCAACGTCTGGTGAGACGACTGTCAGATTCTCGATTCGCAGGCTTTCGAAGTAATCTGCCAGGATCGGAAGAGCCGTCAGATGATTGACCGGCTGGTTGAAGAAGCCCTGTATCTGTCCCTGGTGCAGATCCATTGCGATCACTCGGTCCACACCGGCGACTGTAAGCAGGTCCGCAACGAGTTTCGCAGTGATCGGCTCACGGGCGGCAGACTTCTTGTCCTGTCGAGCGTAACCGTAGTGCGAGATGACCGCAGTAATGGTGCGGGCGCTTGCGCGCTTGGCGGCATCGATCATGATCAGCAACTCCATGATCGATGCATTGACCGGCTCACACATCGACTGGACGATGAAAACGTCGGCACCGCGGACACTCTCGAGATAGCGAACGTAGATCTCGCCATTGGCGAACTTGCTGATCTTGATGTTGCCCAGTTCGATGCCGAGGTGGCTGGCGATTCCCTCGGAAAGCTCGCGGTTGTGCGAACCCGCGAACACCATCATGCGTTTGCCGCTCGCCATGCTCGTCATCGCTCCTTCACGTCGCCGTCCCGTTCACGCTTCGCCCGCTGCTTGCGAGCCCATCCCTCTACCGCACGTTGGTCGCAGCGCTCGATTCCGAGCGCATCGGCCGGCACGTCATGCGCTATCGCGCTTCCGGCCGCCGTGATCGCGCCGTCACCCACGGTCACAGGAGCGATGAGCATGGTGTCCGAGCCGATGAACGCTCCATCCCCGATCACCGTCGCGTGCTTGCGCGCACCGTCGTAGTTACAGGTTATCGTACCCGCGCCTATATTGGCGCCGATACCTATGGTCGCATCTCCTATATAGGAGAGATGCGGCACCTTCGAGCCGTCGCCCACCGTGGAGTTCTTGATCTCAACACTCGTCCCGGCCTTCGCACCCTTCCCGAGGACCGTCCCGGGTCTCAAGAAGGCACGCGGACCAACGACTGAGCCTTCGCCGACGACAGCGCCTATCAGAATGGACGAATCCACGGTCGCACCGCGATCCACCCGGGAGTCAGTCAAACGAGAGTCCGGTCCTATGTGGCACTCTTCGGCCACGTGCGTGTCCCCCAGCAGGAAGGTCATGGGCTCAAGAACCGTGTCGGTCCCGATGGTCACGCCCGGTGCGATCCACACCAGATCCGGGTCGGTCATCGTCACACCGGCCAGCATGTGGATCCGGTTGATGCGCTTCTGCAATGTATCGGATGCTTCAGCGAGCTGGACTCTGCTGTTCACGCCCAGCGTCTCTTCCGGCTCGTCTGTCACAAGATCTGCAACTCCAAGGCCCTCGGCACGGAACACGGCAACCATGTCGGTCAGGTAGTACTCGGCCTGGGCGTTGTTGTTACCCAGCCGATCCAGGTGCTCGAACAGCACGCGCGCGTCAAAACAGTAGGTCCCCGTGTTCACCTCGGTGATTTCACGCTGGCCGGATGCCAGGTCCTTGTCTTCGACTATCGCGTCAAGACTGCCGTCTGAACCACGAAGAATCCTCCCGTACCCGGTCGGATCAGCCAGGTGAGTGGTCAGCACGGCGACAGCTGCATTCTCAGACTCGCGAGCCGCGACCAGACGCCGAATCGTCTCGGCCCGCAACAGGGGTGAGTCTCCGGACAAGACGACCAGCGAGCCGTCAATATGGGCGAAGGCATCTCTCGCGCACATGACCGCATGCCCCGTACCCAATTGCTCCGTCTGACGCACATACGCGACGCCGTCGAGCAAAGACTCGACGACTTCCGCAGCATGGCCTGTGACGACGGCGATTTCCGCACACCCGCCTTCGCGTGCTGCGGCGACCACGTAGGCGACCATCGGCACGCCCAGGATGCGATGCGCCACCTTGGGGAGCTTGGACTTCATGCGGGTTCCCTCGCCTGCTGCGAGGATCAATGCTGCCGCGCCCATCAGGCCCTTTCCGTTCATCACGGGATCACTGGATCCCGGTCGTGTCATGGCTGGGGCGGTAGGATTCGAACCTACGGATCGAGGAGCCAAAGTCCCCTGCCTTGCCGCTTGGCTACGCCCCAGTGCCCACATTTGAGGCACGCCGAAAACGCCCGAACATCACGGTCGAGCGGGCGAATTGTACCACAGACAGAGCGGTGGACGCGTGGAGCGTCATCGGACCGAGGACACCATGCGGTACGGTCAGGCCTCGAGCTCTGCGGCCTCATGGAATGCATCGAGGCCACCCTCGGCATCGAATTCGGCCAGAACGGCCGCCTGGATCATGTTCCGGGCATCCGTGTTGATCGGATGGCAGATGTCGCGAAACTCCCCGTTGGGTAGCTTGCGTGAGGGCATTGCAACGAACAGACCCTTGTCGCCATTCACCACACGAAGGTCGTGTATGACGAACACGTCGTCAATCACGATACTCGCTATCGCACATACCTTGTTCATCGCCACGGGGCGCAGCGTGACTTTCGTGATATCCATCGTTCCCCCCACGGGTCTCATTGTCACGTGTTCACTTCGACGGAGGGTTCGTATTCCCTGCTAGCAATGGCTCAAGTCGATCTGGTCAGGCCCCGTAGTCCGGCGAGACAACGATCCGCGCGCCGGCCGAACTCGTGCGGGTCGCCGCTGCCCACCAGCCGCCCGCCCGTGCCCTATCCGCCACGGCCTCTGCGACTTCGGCATCGGCGCACAGCGCGAACACGGTCGACCCGCTTCCTGCCATCTCGGCACCAAGGACACCTGGCTCAGAGCGCAAGAAGGCAAGCGCATCGCCGACGGAAGGCACCAGCCCTGCCGACGCCTCCGTGAGGCTGTCGAACAGCAGTCCGCCGATGTCTCGGGATGCGTTCGCCAGGGCGTCCACAAGCGGTTCCACCGGCGGAACAGGAACAGACAGAAGACGATCGAAGGCTGCATACGCGGCCGCCGTGGGAACCGGCTCTCCGGGATTGACCACCACGACATCGAGTTCCGGATTCGGCAGACGCCGGGCAAGGGTGTCACCTCTTCCCACATACAGAGCCGTTCCGCCCTCGAGGAAGAAGGCGACGTCCGCACCAACGGCACGGGCGACATCCGTGACGTTAGGGTCGTCGGTGGGCACGCCCCACAACGCGCACAGTCCCACCATCGCGGCGGCGGCGTCGGCACTGCCTCCTCCGAGGCCACCGGCTGGAGGTATGCGCTTGTGCACAGTGAACGCACCCTGAACCTCTCGCCCAAGGCGCTCGGCAAGCGCTGCCGAGGCTACCGACACCAGGTCCTCGCCTTGAGCTATGCCGAGATCGGGCTCATAGACCACGGAGAATGGGGCGTTCGGGGCAAGGCTCACCACATCGCACAGTTCAAGCGACTGGAAGACAGTCACCAGCTCGTGGTAACCGTCTGGTCGCCGCGGGCCCACCGCCAGATACAGATTCACCTTTGCCGGAGCCAGAATCGTGAGGGCTTGCATCCGTCCCCCCAGAGACACGACACGCGGGGCATATTCGCCCCGCGCGTGTCGGACTGCCGATCGATCAGCGCTCTAGTTCAGCCAGGGGAATATGCCTTCGCCGGTCTCGGGATGCGTAAGCTCCACGGTGCCGGTGAGGATGTCCACGTAGCTGTAAGAAACGCGGGCGGTGCGCCCACGCTTCTCGTCAATCTTGAGAACGAAGAGACTCGGGTGAGTCTGCTCGAGAACGCCTTCACGCTCCAGGATCTTTGAACGACCCATGTTCGCCTTCAAACGCATCCGGCTTCCCATGAGGCTTTCGAGATCACTACGGATACGACCGACCACTTCAACCTGCTTTATGGTTTCCATGCAACTCCTCCTCGAACCTGGTGAGTATACAGCACGCAACGACAAAACACAAGGTCAGAGCCGTTGTGCATGCAGTTGAGCACCCAGGCTCACGAACTCCTCGACACACAGAGTCTCGGCCCTCACCCCTCCGTCGATGCCCGCGGACGCAAGCATCCGATCCACATCGATCTCACCCCCGAGCGTTGCTCGCAGCGAGTTCCGCACCGTCTTCCGCCGCTGTGCGAACGCGGCTTCGGCAGCGCGCGCCGCAGCCTTCAGCACCTCGGGTGATTCGGGACGCTCTCTTCGTTCAAGTCGAATAACCGTCGACTCGACTCTCGGCGGCGGGAGAAAACACGTCGGTGAGACCGGGAAACGGCCTGCCACCCGCGAGACAAGTCCCAGCTTCACCGTATATGCACCGTACGACTTGGTTCCGGGGACGGCGGCCATGCGATCCGCCACCTCCGCCTGCACCATGACCGTCGCCGAGCTCAAAGTGCTCATGTCCCCCAGGAAGCGTAGAACCACCGTGGCAGCAACTGCGTACGGCAGATTGGCCACCAGCGCCGTAGGCGGGCCCTTATCGCTTTGTAGCGTATCGAACGGGACTGACACCGCATCGGCGTGCACTATCCGGAAGTTGGGACACGAGGCGGTCGTCTCGGCCAGTACGGGAAGTAGCTTGTCATCGCGCTCGACCGCCACCACGTCTCCAGCCGCTTCGCACAAGGCCAGCGTCAGCGTTCCAATCCCGGGCCCGATCTCGAGTATGCATGCGGTCGGCTCGATTCGGGCGAGGTCGACTATTCGGCGCACGACGTTGTCGTCGACGAGGAAATGTTGACCCAGGGACTTGCGAGTATACAGTCCGTGCCGCTGCAGAACAGCCAGCGTGGCCGAAGGACTGGCCAGCGGCGATCCGCTCATTGGGCTCCTTCTAGTGGAGGATGGTGATGCTGACGGTCCGCCGGCCCCAGGTCATCGCGGCGCTGTGCGCCACAGACTCCCCGCCGGCCCAGTAGCAGACGTCGATCTTGTTCCCCTTGATCGCACCGCCAGTGTCAGCCGCGACGGCATACCCATACCCGGGCACGTAGACCTTGGTGCCCAGTGGGATGACGGATGGATCGACAGCCACGATTCCCCAACCCTCTGGAATCTTGTAGCGCGAGATTCTCGAGTTGATGACCGAGATACCGCCGCAACCGGCATCCCAGGGGGTGTAGGCGGTAGCCGTCACCGTGAGACGGTCTCCTTCTTTGGGAGCCGGCTTCGACGTCGTCGCACCACGGGAGACCGGGATGTTCTTCGCCACGCGCATCGTTCCCGCAGCGATGATCTCATCCACCGGCTCGGCGAGCACGACCTCCTCTTTGAGCGTGCGCGCTCCCTCTTCCCCACCGACCACCATGACCTCGTAGATGCGGGTAGCCCTGCCTGCGACGCCCTCGCGGATAACACGACGGGAGCCGAGCGCAAGCTTGGGGTCGCTCTCGACCTGGGTGTCGAAGTCGATGGCGACTTCTTCCTGCACGATACGCAGGAACACGTCGGTTGCGATGATCCTCATGTCAGGTGAGAGAACCGTGTCCACGGTTGGCGACACGCGGAGTCCGAGTGACGGATCGAGACCCGCTGCCACAAGAGCATCGGCCACGGTCGACCCGATCACGCGCAGTTCGATGATGTCGCCGCCGCAATCGATCGTGACAGGAATAGCGTGGCGGATGATGACGGTCGATGCGTCTACGAGGGGCTGGGAAAGGGATGGGCTGACGACATCGCCCTCGGCAAGCTCCAGGGAGACCTCGTCGAGAAGCTCGCCGACCGTGTCGGCTTGCGTCTTGTAGTAGGCGGTCTGACCGTCGACCACGACAGTCACGCCTTTATGAGCCCAAACGAATCCAGAGACGACGAGGGGAACGATGATTGCTGCGACTAGTGCTGGGATGATGTAGTGGGTCTTCAGGAGACGGGCCGGGAGTGCCGGCGTCTTCATAAAGTCCCTTCGTGTTGGCAACAGTTCGGTGACGCACCGCACGAGTATACCCGACCCGGTAGGTCAGCAACAACGCCACAGGTCGCTCAGGATGCCTCATCCGATGGACGGTCAGAATCGGTCTGCACGCGGCGAGCGGCCTCCTCGGCTACGGTCACCCCGAGCGCTCGAGCCTCGTCCAGGGCCTCGGGATGACGACCGAGATCGCTTGGAGAGTCGACTGACTCGACCTTGACCTCGCCGAGATAGTCTATGCCGAGGACAGCGAAGATACTCTTGGTCGTGTACTGAGCGGCAACGAACCCGTATGGGTCTCCGCCGCCGCGAACCACGACGTAGCCACCCGGACGTCTGGCAGGTACGGGAAGCTTCAGAACGTGCGTACGCGCCCAGTACGGCTGCATGCGGTCGTACAAGATCTTGAGGACCGCGGGTACCGTGGCAAAGAAGACCGGGCTTCCAACGATGATGGCGTCCGCCGAGTCGATCAAGGGATAGATGTCGCGCATGCCGTCACGGATGACACACTCTCCGGTGAGCGAACACGCGTTGCAGCCCCGGCACGGGTGGATATCGGCTTCGGTCACAACGAGTTTGTGGACTCTCGCACCCGCATCGGCAGCGCCCTGCATGGCCGCGTCGAGCAACTGCTCGCTATTGCCGTGACGGCGCGGGCTACCTGCAATGCCGAGGACCAGCGGAGACTTCCTCACCGGGCACCCCCGAAGACACGTTGTGCGTTTCTAAGTGCGGCACCCGCGACATCGCGGGTATCCAGGCGTTTGACCTCGGCGATGCGGGCAGCTGTGAGGACCGTGAACGCCGGTTCGTTGGCACGTCCTCGATGCGGTTCGGGGGTGAGAAACGGACTATCAGTCTCGACCAGGAGACGATCGAGCGGCACGATCCGGGCAGCGTCACGAATAGCTTCGGCGTTCTTGAACGTCACCGGTCCCGCGAATGATACATAGCAGCCGAGGTCGAGGAAGCGTTGTGCAAGTTCGGGTCCTTCGGTGAAGCAGTGGATCACGCAGCCTTTGTCGGGCAGCCCCACCTCGCGCAGGATCTCGATCCCTTCCTCATGCGCTTCACGTAGGTGCACGACCGCAGCCAGTCCAGCCGTTCGTGCGAATTCCAGGCTCTCTCTGAACACGCGGCGCTGGTCGTCCCGGGGTGAGTTGTCATAGTGGAAGTCGAGGCCCATCTCGCCGATAGCGCCGACCGCCGAACAACCCGACAGCACGCGCAACCGTCCCATCGCGGCCCAGTCGAAATCCTTCGCGTTGTGAGGGTGAACGCCCACAACGATGCGCACCTCAGGCACGGCTCGGTCGCTGCCCCGCGTTTCGAGCAGTTCGGCGGCCTGTGCTCGCCAGGTCTTGTACGAGTCGAACGTCCGGGGAGCGTCCTCGGTCACATCGGCGATGGTGACGACCATGGCGATGCCGGCTTCAGCGGCCTCGGCCAGCGCACCCACCGGGTCGTCGAGCATGTCGAGGTGCGCATGCGCATCCACACAAAGTGCACCGAGGTCTGGGAGTGTGAGCGTGTGCTCGGGCATAGGATGTCCCTGACTACTCGTCCTCGTAGATGCGAGGGTAGAGCGGCTCACCCTTGGTGACCTGAGAACCGGCGGGCAACTGGCCCCACACGGCGGCCGACGCGATGTCGGTGACTGAAAGGATGTCTCCAAGCCCGAGCCGCGCCCAGACGTCTGCAGAAGTCGAGGGCATAGCGGGTGCGGTGAACAGCGCGGCGATGCGAACCGCTTCGAGCGCGCTGTGAATCACCTTCGCGAGCCGACCCGCGGTCTCTTCGGTTTTTGCGAGGTTCCAGGGTGCCTGGTTCTCGATATAGCGGTTCACGTCTTTGACGAGATCCCATGTCGCCTCGAGCGCCGCAACATAGTCGAGACGGGACATCGCGTCTTCGTACTTCTCCGGCAGAAACCCCGCGAGCGCTTTGAGAGTCGCGTCATCATCGGTGTCGGCTTCGTCGGCGGGGACTGCAGGCACAGCGCCGTCATAGTACTTCCCGACCATGTTGAACAGCCGCGAGCACAGGTTGCCCCAGTCGTTGGCAAGGTCACCGTTGTAGCGCTGGACCATGGACTCCATGGAGATCGAGCCGTCCTGGCCGAAATTGACGTCACGGAGGAAGTAGTACCGGTACGCATCGACACCGAACCGCTCAACCAGTGAGGCAGGAGTCTGTGCATTCCCCTTGGACTTGCTCATCTTCTCGCCCTTGGTGAGCAAGAAGCCGTGGGCGAACACGCTGCGCGGCGGCTCGACCCCAGCCGCCATGAGCATCGCAGGCCAGATCACGCAGTGGAACCGGATGATGTCTTTGCCGACGAAGTGATAGTCGGCTGGCCAGTAGCGTGCGAACTTCGCCTGCTCGGCAGGATCGTCGCTTCCGTACCCTATGGCCGTGATGTAGTTGAGCAACGCATCGATCCACACGTATGTGACGTGGTTCTCGGCAAACGGGAGAGGCACGCCCCAGGTGAAGTTGGTGCGCGAGATCGAGAGGTCTTTAAGACCGCCCCGCACGAAGGAGAGTACCTCGTTGCGGCGTGTCTCGGGCTGGATGAAGTCCGGATTCGCCTCGTAATAGTCGAGAAGCGGCTGCTGGAACTCCGAGAGCTTGAAGAACCAATTGTCCTCACGGATGAACTCGACATCGCGCCCGCATTGTGGGCATTTGCCGTCATCTAGTTGATCCTCGGTCCAGAATGTCTCGTCCGGCACGCAGTACCAACCGTCGTAGTGGCCCTGATAGAGGTAACCCCGGTCGTGCAACGACGTCCAGAACGCCTGGACGCCTCGCTTGTGCCGGTCCTCGGTGGTGCGGATGAAATCGTCATACGAGATGTCGAGCATATGCCAGGCGGCTTCGAACTTGGGAGCGATCGCGTCGACCCACGACTGCGGGTCCATGCCATTCTCCTCGGCAGCCTGTGCGATCTTCTGACCGTGCTCATCGAGGCCGGTCAGGAACATGACGTCGTGACCTGTCATTCGGCGGTAGCGCGCAAGCGCATCAGCCGCTATCGTCGTGTAGGCCGTGCCCAGGTGGGGCTCGGCGTTCACGTAGTAGATGGGGGTCGTGACATAGAACGTGCGGTCACTCATCGGTTACACGACTCCAAACGTGGGCATTTATGGAAGTATCCGAAACCATTTCGGGGTATTCATGATAGCGCACGATGACCAGTGCGCGAGTGTCACGGGGAAAGGCAGGACGAGATGAGCGATACAGGCATCGTGCGCAGGGTGGACGATCTGGGTCGCATCGTGATCCCGATGGAACTCCGTCGTACCCTCGGGATCAATGTCAAAGATCCGCTTTCGATTTCCGTGGAAGACGAGCGGATCATCCTTGAGAAGTACCGCGACGCCTGCGTGATCTGCGGTAGCCAAGACAATATCTCGCAGGTAAAGGGACGCTCGATATGCGATTCGTGCATCAAGGAGATCAAAAAGCGCTAGCGCCCCAGGGCGATCCTGTAGATCTCGTTGCGTGCGACGCCTGACTGCTCCGCGACACGCTTCACCGCGTCTTTGCGAGACATGCCCTGCGCCAGCAACGCATCCACTCGGTCTCCGATCTCGGCCTCATCGATCTCCACGCCCCGGTCACGCATCGGGGGACCAACAAGCAAGACTACCTCCCCTTTGAGCTCGCGCTCCGCCAGCGAAGCGGCCACTGCGGCGACCTCGCCCCTGACCACCTCCTCGAAGAGCTTGGTCAGCTCGCGTGCCATCGCAGCGCGCCTCCCCGGGAAGGCCTGTGCGATGTCAGCAAGCGTCCGTGCCGTCCTTCTCGGAGACTCGTAGAAGATCAGCGTCGCATCCAGCGTCGCCAACTTCTCGAGCGCACGCATGCGCTCTCCTGCCTTGCGGGGCAGAAAGCCTCCGAAGTAGAAGGCGTGCGTGGGAAGACCGCTCGCGACGAGTGCGGTGATGATCGCCGAGGCGCCCGGCAGCACGTCGACACGAAGCCCCGCCTCGAGACAGGCGTCCACCAGATGTGCGCCCGGATCCGACACGCCGGGAGTACCTGCGTCTGAGACGAGCGCCACGCGCGCTCCCCCTGCGACTCGCTGGACGACCGCGGGTGTCCGCGCATCGAGGTTCTTCGCGTGGTAGGGCTCAAGCGGCGTATGGATGTCGTAGCGCGCCAGCAGTTTGCGCGTCACGCGAGTGTCCTCGGCCTCGATGATGTCGGCATCTCGCAGGGCATCCAAGACACGCAGCGTGACATCACCCAGGTTGCCGATGGGCGTTGCGCATACGATCAGAACACCGCTATCCGGCATCGGTAGCCTCCGCCACAGTGGGATGCAACAGGCGATAGTAGTACGTCCATGCAGACACGTCGAACAGTGCATACGGACCGAGCAAGACTGCTCCCGGCAGCAGTATCCACTGCCAGGCCAAAGCGGGCGTCACCAGCATGACGCCGCTCAGATCGAACGCCCCGAGCGCGAGCAGCAGCGGGAGCAGCGCGAAGGTCACCAGCCACGAGGTCACGAACAGAGCCGAGCCCAGGGCGACTGTCCGCAGGAACACGTGCGTGAGATCGGCGACAGCAGCATGCACCGCCTCCATCGGACGTTCGCCTCCCAAGACAGCGTGGCGAACGGCGAGATCCCTCCATGCCCAGACGATGATGGCAAGCACTACAGCGAAACCCGAGTAGATGCCTGTGGTCAGAAAATCCAGGACCCGCTCGCTCACGTCAGATGCCGGGCCGCTGCCAAGCGCCGCCGCCCCGAGTGTCACCAGTGTCACCAGCGGGATGAGCGCGGGAACGACGACGAGCAGGTCTACTGCGACGACCCGTCGCCACACGCGGGCCCCGGCGCGAAACGTCTCACGGACGGACAATTCGCCCCGCTGCAGCGGGGCATCGGCGGCTACCACGAGCGCTCCGGATGCGTACTCGGACAGCAGCCAGAGTCCGCCGACGAACGCCAAAGCCCCGAGGGCGACCATCACGGCCACGAGGGGCCGCTCGGCGAGCCACGCATGCAGCGCTTCGTTCGAGGAGAACATCGGACTCTCGTCTTCAAGACGCACAACAGCGAACGGAGCCGAGCCGAGCATGGCAAGCACCCCGATGGGCCATAGCCTCGCCGAACGCCGGGTGAAGCGAAACGCCGAGGAGAGGGCGATCCAAAGAGTCACGCGTCAGGCCTCCGGAACCTCTTCGTCGATCGGTGGTGCCGGCGGTGTTTCGGACTCCGATGACGGAGGAGAAGGCATGTAGCCATGACCGACCCCCGCCGCAGGTGTCGCAACGACCGTCTCGGCACCGGTCATCCGGCGGAAGAAGATCGTCCAGCTTGCCGAGTAGAAGGTGTTGTAGACCGCACCCGGGAGCAGCAGCAGGATCACGAACAGCAGGAGCAACAACACCCCGACGATGACTCCGCCTGCGGCAATGAGCAGGAACACCGGAATCAGAACGATCAGGCTGACGACCGCAAGAACGGCTCCGTAAGCGAACTGTGGGAGCAACATGACAAGCCACATGACGGCCGCACCGCGCTTGGCCCTCAGGTCTTCCCATCCACGTTTGATCGCCTGACCGAACGTCACATCCTGCAGTACGCCGTAGCGCACCGCAAGTTCGCTGATGACGCCGACAAGGAAACCGAGACCGACGATCACGATGATGAACACCGGCAACATGCAGCACAGGGCGCCGCCGAACCCGAGCCCGGCAAGAGAGGACGCGGAGTCGACCCCGGCTGCGAGTCCCAGCCCCGCGCCGAACAGCATCAGGACCATGACGGCAATGACGGCGATGATGGGAAGTGCCAGCACGAGGCCGATCATGAACGTGCGACCCCAGTAGCGGAAGCCGACAGCCCAGCCGTCTCTCGCCTTCACGGGACGACCTTCCTCCGCCTCATTCACCAGGTGTACGAGACCACCCCGGGCCGCGATGCCAAGAAGGAACATCACGACTGCGAAGACGACAAGCAGAGCAACGCCCGCGACAATGAGCGCAAGGTTCTGGTCCACCCAGGCACCGAGGGGCTCCAGGTTGGCGGTGCTGCCCGACTGCCGCCAACTGGCCGAATTCGATGTGCCGGATGTCCCTCCGCCGCTGGATGAGGCTACGGCAAAAAAGCCGAGAATCCAGAGGGCCTTGTTCCGCCAGGTGACGTCCCAGGCACGCTTGAGAATCCCGAAGTAGTCCACGCTGTCTCCTCTGTCGACCGTTCCTACTCGATGGTCCTAAGATCGTACGTTCTTGAGCCGAGTCCGAGTACCTCCGCATGCACCATCGCATGCGTGCCATCCACGCCGCTGACCGTGGTGAACTTGTCGACCCCACCCGACAAGCCCTCACCACGAGAACCCGGAAGACCCGCAGCTGCGTTCACCAGATCGTACGCAGCCTGGTCGATGGCGACGATATCGGTCGAAGCTAGAACGCCGATGTCGGCGACGATCGGAGCGTCTGAGAAGTTCCAGCAGTCGCAGTCCGGTGAGATCCCGGTCAGAAACGACAGGAACAGCACTTTGCCGCTCTTGCCCGAGAGGGCGCCTGCGGCATGCTCGGCGATCTTCTCCTGCAACATGCCTGCGTCAGTCTTCCATTGGGTCGCGATGGCCCCGTAGGGACAGGCCGCAACACACTCGCCGCACCCGTAGCACACGTCGTAGTCGACGACCGCGACGCGATCGGGCCCGATGGTTATCGCACCGACAGGGCACCATTGGACACACCGCTTGCAGGCGGTGCACGTCTCGGCGGTGACCTCGGGACGGAAGTCCGCGTGCATGCGCTGCTTGGCCGAGCGGCATCCCAGACCCATACCGACATTCTTGAGCGCGCCGCCGAAACCCGCCGCCTCATGGCCCTTTACGTGAGTGACGACGACCATGGCATCTGCATGGACGGCAGCAGCGCCGATCCTGACGCTGTCGAAGTGCTTGCCGGACACCGGAACGTCCACCGCCTCACGCCCGTCGAGGCCGTCTGCGATGACGAGCGGGGCCTCCACGGTCGCGTACGAGAAACCGTTATGCAAAGCGCACTCAAGATGGTCAACGGCATTGAAGCGCTGGCCACGATAGAGCGTGTTCGAATCCGTGAGGAAGGGCTTCCCGCCGGCAGCTTTTACGCGACCGACCACTTCGCGCAAGAAGATGGGCTGCACGAAGCCCGTATTGCCCTGCTCACCAAAGTGCAGCTTTATCGCAACGAGATCCTGGTCGAAGACGGCCTCCCGGAGTCCCGCCCGATCCAACAGGTCGCCTGCACGCTTCACAAGGCTGCGCTTCATCTTCGAACGCATCGGCGCGAAGTAGACGATAGGGGTGCGAGTAGCGTTCATCGATGCAGTCCCTCCCGGGCATCATGTTCGTCGAAAGCGAGTGC
The DNA here is from genome assembly GCA_002347365.1 of Actinobacteria bacterium UBA2279. Lineage (GTDB taxonomy): Bacteria > Actinomycetota > Coriobacteriia > Anaerosomatales > Anaerosomataceae > UBA2279. The sequence continues at coordinate 87,271 of DDWT01000003.1, read as the reverse complement.
CGCCGCGCCAAGAACGCCTGCGTCATTCCCGAGTTCGGCCTGGACGACGCCGACGTCCTTGCGCCCGGCAAGGGCCTGGGCCGAGATGACCTGCGCTGCTCGTTCGACCAGGAACCCGCATGATTCGCCGATGCCACCGCCGACGACGATGAGTTTCGGATTGAGCAGATTCACGATGCCCACCAGCGCTTCTCCAAGAACATCGCCGGCTTCAAGCAGTATGCCCCGCGCGATCTCGTCCCCGGCAAGGGCAGCGTTGATGACATCCTCGGCACTCACGGCTTCGGGGTCTCCGCCAGCAGCGTCCCTGATCGCCTGACCCTTGTATTCACGGGCAGCTTCCCGCCCGCGGGCCGCGATCGGCGGCCGACCGACATACGACTCGATGTGACCGTGGCCCCCACAGGGGCAAGGCGGCCCGTCGAGAGACACCACCATGTGCCCGATCTCTCCGCCCAGACCGCGCGAGCCGCGATACGGCTCTCCGTCCAGAAAGAGCAGACCACCGACGCCGGTTCCAAGCGTGATCATCACGAAATCGCGCACGCCCTTGGCAGCTCCGAAGCGACTCTCGCCGATGCCGGCGCAGTTGCCGTCATTGTCTATGGTCACATCGTGGCGAAGACGAGACATGACCAGCGATCGTACGTCGATGCCTGCTAGCGGCAGGTTCGTGCAGAACTCGACCGACTGCTTGAGGAAGTCGATCTGCGCCGGCAGGCCGATGCCGATTCCCGCGAGCTCCGCAGGATGGGTGCCGCCCATCACCTCACCGATGAGATCGACGATGGCGTCTACCACGCCAAACGGCCCCGTCTTGGGCGTCAGCGTGCGTGCCTCTTTGAGCATGCGTCCTTTGCGTTCAACGAGGCCGGCAGCGATCCGGGTGCCGCCGACGTCGACGCCTATGGCGTACGTCGTGCGCATGACACCTCCCCAGTCGTTGATCGAAAGAGCGCGGGCACCACCGATGATATCAGTAGTCCCAGATGATGCCCCGATTCTTGATGATGCCCATTTGCTGCATCCTATCGAGCATGCGCTTCTCGGTCACGCCGAACAAACGGGCGAGGTACCGGTAGTCGTTGAACCACTTCTGCGCCTGGTCCCTGACCATGAACTCGGGTATTTCCAGCTCCTCGGCGATGATGTCGGCCTCGTGGTGGTTGTAAGTGCTGCCCTTGGGATAGACCTCGGCGACATCTGCCAGAAGTATGAGGAGGTGGCCGAGCACATGACCGAGTCCGGCACGCTGAGTGACGGGCTCCTTGGTCGAGTTGAGCAGCACGCTCGGCATGCCATCCTCGTAGATGAGCGCAGCGGTGAACCAGAGTGGCAGCTCAAGGGACATCACAGGCACACCAAGGAATACCGCGATGTCATCGATCGGCACCGGCGGCTCCTCTATGCCGACTCGCCGGACCACGTCCTCGGCGAGCGAACGATAGTATGCGTCTGTGTGCAGCGGCATGTGCCTCCCGGGTCACGCGTTCATACTGTCAGGTTAGAGGTACCATGTAAGTATCGGCTCGGACACGGGTTGAGGTTGAGTCTCGCGTTGAGTGCAGTCCGTCCTATGCCGATATCTTCCTCAGACCGCTGCGGTTGGAACACGAGAGGGGGAACGGTGGAGAGTCGGCCCGGCCACGGGACGCAGACACGTGCCGAGGAAGCGCTGCGGCTACTCGCCGGCGCGGCCAACGCCGTTCGGCTCTACCCGGAGTCGAGTCCCCTCCGCGAAGCGGCGATCCGCCGTTTCACCGAGACGAGCGCAGCATTGTCGGCGCAGGCCCCGTTGCAGTTCGTGGTCGATCGCAAAGGGTTCGTCATCGAAGGCACTCCTGTTGGGCAGGCCTACCCCCAAGTCGCAGCTCTGGCGGAGTCACTGCACGCCTTACAGGTGGGTCAGCTGATCGTCGCACCGGGGATAACCGAGCGTGAGGTGAAGGTGTTCCTGCAGATCCTCGGCCTGGAAGCACGAGCGGTGCGCGGTGCAGGCGGTATGCGCGATGCACTTCTACACGCCGAGGTAAGCAACCTTGCGGTGGTCGAAGTCAGCCTGCGCACTTCTACCGAAGCCGGAATCATGGGCATCGACCTCACGGTAGCGCCCATCGAAGAGATCGCCGAGGAGCTCCCGGGCCTTGCTCACGAGTGGCTCACCACCATGCAGGAGGGCTCCGGAAGCGACGACATGGCCGCAGCCATCGACCGGCTGGAGACCGCAGCACGCGACCTCGCCACCAGGCGGGTTGCCGAGGCTTTGCTTCGACTCGACGAGAGTACGCGCACCAACATCGTCACCGCCGCGATGCAGGCCGACTCATCCGGGAAGCGAATGGACGGGATGCTTCGCGTCATCGCCAAGATGACGCCGGCTGCTCTGGCGAGGCTGCTTAAGATCGTCGCGTCGCGCTTCGGGCAGGAGCCAAGTGCGCTTGCCGATATGATCGATATCCCCCCCGAGGTCGCCAGAGAACTGCAGGCACTCCTTACGCCGCCCGCACAGACCGCAGAGCAGCGCGGCGTGCCCTCCGATCCCCGGATCGAGGAGATGGCGCAGGACATGACCGATGCCCAGGAACAGGACTCCGAGCGCATCGAACAACTTGTCGCGGTGGCCAAGAGCACTCCTCCGGCAGGCCGGGCTCTTGCCACAACGGTTGATATAGCGCACTTGCGGCCGTATAAGTCCTCGCTGGAGGCGTTGGGAGAAGCCATTCCGCCTGCGATTCGCGCATCTGCATTCCGAGAGGTCGGAGCAGCAGTGTCACTACTGCGCGAACTCGCTTCGAACAGCGAACTCTCGCCCGTGATCGCCCAGATACGCTCCACATTTTCCGACCCCGAACTCTTGGGAGAGGTATGCCGGGGGCTCGCCGACAATCCCGAAGAGGAAGGTGCAGTCGCGATCCTTCTGACCGCTGGTCCCGCAGGAGCCGAAGCGCTGATGGCGACGTACATCGGAGCAACTGAGGCGGGGCGTGTGGCGCTGCAGCCGACTGTGGCACGCCTGACGGAGAGCATCGGTCCCGTCGCGAGCCGTATCGTGCGCACCGGTGATCCCCGGGCAGCAGCGGCTGTGGTGCGCGTGCTGCTCTCCCTGCGTGACAAGCGAGTTCTTCCCACGATCGCGCAGGCTCTTGAGCATCTCGATGTCGAGGTGCGTTCAGCCGCCATCACCGCGATCGCAGAGCTGCCCGGCATCGAGAGCACCCAGCTGCTACAGAAGGCGCTGTCTCACTGGGATCCCGAGACCAGACGGCTTGCAGCCAGTGAAATAGGGCGCCTGGGCATCAGAGACGCCGTCCCCACGCTTCTGAAAACCCTCGAGGACATGAGATTCTTCGACAGGAATCACGAGCTGAAGAAAGAAGTCTTAAAGAGTCTGGAGATTCTGCGACCGGCAGAAGCCGTTCCGATACTGAATCGAATTACCAAGCGACGTCTTGTCATAGGCAAGCAGAACCGCGAACTGCGCTACCTTGCTCGCCGTGTTCTCGCGAGTATCCAACGGGAAAACAGTGGCACCTGAGAGGTGATGGTCCGTGAGCGAGATCAGCAAAGACAACGAAGATCGTTTGGAGTCCCCGCAGGAGATCGCCGCGATGGCTCAGCCCGCCACCCGCGACCCGTTCTCGACTGCAAAACGACTCGAAGCGGCGCGTGAACTCGCCCGCGCCCTGGCGGTGGCGCAGAACAACGCGTCGCTGTACCCGTCGACCCATCCGCTTGTCGTTGAGTCGATGAACGAGCTCGTGAACGCGGTCAACGCGGTTATGGCACTGGGCTTTGAAGAAGTCACGCTCAACATCTACAAGGGGACCATGTTCATCGAGAACCACGTCCTCCCTGAGGAAAGCGTCACGTATCGGAAGCTCATCGAGGACCTGCTGGCGCGAGGGATCTCCGCGCTCACGATGACCGAGACCTTCGGAGCACAGGACGCAACGACGTTGGCGAGCCTGCTCAACGCAACCGAGATCCGGGACATCGACTCGGCTCTGGAGTACCTCGAACGGAGCGGCGCCCGGGGAGTGACAGTCTCCGAGACTACCGAGCTCGATGCGGCACAAGCGGCCGATGCCCGAGAGAACAAGGCCCGGGGCAAAGAGACTTACGACTCGGGCGTCACCCTCATGCGGGATGTCGAGACCCAGGTCAAGCTCGGGAAGGTCTTCGAGGTCGAGGCGCTCCAGCATCTGGTCAGCAATCTGCTCGATACGCTGTTCAAAGACCCGGCTGCTGTTCTTGGACTGACCGCCATCAAGAGCCACGACGACTACACACTGAACCACTCGATCAACGTCTGCATCCTGGCGCTGTCTTTGGGCGCGGCTCTCGGCCTGGATTCCGAGTCGCTGAAGTCGCTGGGGCTGTCCGCGCTGCTCTACGACCTGGGCAAGGTGCGGATTCCTGAGGATATCCTGAACAAAGAGGGCCCCCTTACTGCGGACGAGTGGCAGATCGTGAAGAGCCATGCCGCCGAGGGCGCAGACTTGCTCAAGCGGATCCAGCTGGTCGATCAGATGCCGATGATCGTCGCCTATGAGCATCATCAGCGTCACGACCTGCAGGGCTATCCCGAACTGAGCGAACCTCACGAGCAGCACCTGTTCAGCAAGGTCGTAGCGTTGTGCGATGCGTATGACGCGATGACCACGCGCCGCCCGTTCAGGCGCGAGATCAGGCCCGACAAGGCGCTCGCAGTGCTGATGCAGGGTCGGAGCAAGGCCTATGACCCGTCGGTCACCAAGGCGCTCGTCGCCCTGCTGGGCATCTATCCGATGGGTGCTGTCGTACGCCTGAGCAACCAGTCGATAGCCGTCGTCTTCAGAGTGAACAGAGACGACCTGCTGAGGCCGCGAGTGAAGCCCATCATCGACGCCAAGGGACGATGGCTTGCGGACCCCGAGATCGTCGACCTCCGACTCATCGATCCTCAGACCGGCGAGTTCGCCGTCTCCATCGAAGAGTGCGTCCCGGCCGTGGATCATGGCATCGAGGATGTATGGCAGTACCTGTAGCGTAGCGGCGATTCGACGAGCGGCGCCGAGAGAAGCAGGAAGGCGGGCCCCGGAAAGGGCCCGCCTTCTTCATCTCAACGAGGATGTGGCTACTACAGACCACCCTCGATCTCTGAGAAATCGCTGTCATCCGGTAGCAGCGTGCTGTCGAGCTCACGCTGGATCGCTTCCAGCTCCTTGGTGATAGCCTGCTCGTCCAAGGACCCGGCGGTAGTGTCCAGGCTTCCGGTCGATGCACCGCCGTCCACAGCCGAAGTGGACGAGTCGGATGGAGCGGCTGTCTCCGAGGAGGCCGCTCCATCGTTGGTTCCATCCGCGTGTTTACCGCATGCGCCCAGACCCATCGTCAGGAACACGATCAGCAGGACAGCTACGATAGCTCGCTTCACTCAGACTCCGTCTCCGTGATCTGGTCGAGCAAGTCTTCTACCAGGCCCTGCAGCGTGCGCGCCGCCGTCTTGAGCTGGTCACGCGACTGCTTCATCGTCTGTACCGACACTCGAGCCTGCTCGCGTGCCTGCCCGAAAGCACCGCGCTTGTCCGTGGCTTCAAGTACGCCCCGGAACTCATCGGCGGCCAGTCGCTCCTGGATCCGCGCCTGTTCCATCGTCTGGGTCGCGAGGCGGATCTGCTCCCTGACCTCGGCACAGTCAGCACCGGCCGCTTCTACCTTCTCGCACAGGAGCATCAAACGCTCTTGCTGACGCTCGAGCATCGCTGCGTAGTTCTCGAAGCGACGAGCACGATTCTGCAGCGCATTCATGACCCGCTGCTCCAGCATCTGCCCGCGTGCATCGGCGACCGTGGCGCTCGTCGGCCTGCTCGCTGTCGCCGACAGGCGCCCCGGAACGGCAAGAGCAGCCGCGGGAGCAACCATGGCGACGACGATCGCGCCTACAACGAGCGTGAGTGCCAGCTTCTTGGCCGTGATCCTCATCAATACCACCTCGTCCTCATGATAGCGTGCACTGCACGCCTACGAACACTTTGTGTCTCTATTGTCGGCGCGCAGGGTTGCCGCAGCGTTCAGGGCGTGTTGAGTTAGTGTTGCGACGTCCGGACAGCTCAGCGTCGGGTTGGAAGTGAAACGACGAAGCGGGACCCACCGAGAGGTGACTCCTCCGCGAGGATCGTTCCGCCCATCAGCTCCACGAGCTGTGCGCAGATAGAGAGTCCCAGACCTGAGCCGCCCGTCTCGGCCGACCTTGAGGGATCGAGCCTGACGAGGCGCTCGAACACTCGCAACCGTTCCTCTTCGGGGATGCCGGGTCCCGAATCGTCCACGATCAGCAGCCAACGACCGTTCTCACAGGTCGCCGACACCTGTACGCGCCCCCCATGAGGTGTGTAGGCGATGGCGTTACTCAGCAGAGCACTCGCTATCTGGAGCAGCCGCGCCTCATCGACGACGGGTTCGAGCCCGTCACAAGAGACCGTGTCGACGCGCAAGTCGATATCGCGCGCCGCTGCCGCTGCACCGTGACGGCTTCCGAGTGCCTCCGCGATAGCCGCCGTGTCGATCGTCGTCGAGTTCAGCTGCAACCGGCCAGCGTCAAGGTCGGCCAGGGTGAGCATGGTTTGAGTGAGCTCGGCCAGGCGGCCAGACTCATCGCGGATGCCCTCGAGGAAGCGCGCACGCACCACCGGATCCGACGCCGTTCCATCAAGCAGCGCTCCGGCGAACCCGCCGATCGTGGTGATCGGCGTACGCAACTCGTGAGACACATTGCCGACGAACTCCTTCTGCGCGCGATAGGCATCGGCGACACGTGTCGACATGCGGTTGAACGACAGCGCGAGCGAGGCCACCTCATCAACGCCCTCGACTTCGACCTGTCTTCCCCACTCGCCATGCGCGATGGCCTCGGCCGCGTGTTCCAGCCGCAGCACGCGACCGGACAAGCGCCTTGCGAGAAGCCCGCCCGTGAACCAGGCGACCCCCGTTGCCAACAGGGCGGACAGGCCGAGGAGGGCCAATACACCCTGCTGCGCGTCGCCGATCTCCCGAACAGGCTGCAGGGCCAGCAGATAACCGGACTGGACACCCTCCACGGGCGCCGCGACGATCACTGCACGCGCTGCCCCCGAGCCTGTCACAGCGCTGCGCACACCTCGCCCATCCGGTACGCCGAGTACCCCGAGATCATAGCGATCGGCTGCAGGATCAGACGACGAAAGCAGCACCTGCCCGACCTCATCGGTGACGGCAAGCCGCGCGCCGATCAAGCCAGCCTGCACCCGGAACAACCGAACCCGGATCTCGGCCGTGGGGCCGGAGTCGCTGTCTTGCAGGGGTCCGCCAGCGGAAAGACCCGTGGCGAGCGCCGAGACCTGACGTCCGAGCTCAACGGTGCGATAGCTGACGGTATAGCGAAGCCATGCCGCGTAGAAGACCACAAAGACGACAAGGACGGAGAGGGCCGCTACCGCAAGCATGCCGAGCCGTGTACGGTCGACCAGCGAGTATGAAGGCCCCCGCATCAGCCGCCGTCCTTGCGAACGCGATAGCCGACGCCTCTGACCGTCTCGACGAATCGCGGTGTGGACGCGTCATCTCCGAGTTTCTCGCGCAGGTGTCTGATGTGCACATCGACACCTCGGGCGTCCACGAAATCCGCAAACCCCCACACAGACTCAAGCAGACGCTCGCGAGAGAAGACGACCCCGGGGTCGCGGAGCATCGTCGCAAGCAGGTCGAACTCCTTCGCGGTGAGGACCACCTCTCGGTCGTCGACCCTCACCTCACGCCGGGAGGTATCGAGCCATAGACCACCGAGCACGAACGCGCTTGCTGTGCCCTGCCCCACAGCAGTGCGTCGCATGACGGCCCGAACCCGTGCGACAAGTTCGGGTGGGCTGAACGGCTTGGTGACGTAGTCATCGGCACCGCCTTCGAGCAGCGATATCTTCTCCAGCTCATCCGCCCGAGCGGTCAGCATGATGATGGGGACGTCTGAGCGCTTCCGGATCGCGCGGCACACCTCGGCGCCATCGATTCCCGGCAACATGATGTCAAGAATGACGACGTCGTATGTCTCGGCTTGCGACAAGGAGAGCGCCACCGCGCCATCGGCGGCCTGGTCCACCACAAAGCCAGCGGCGGTCAGATAGACCGAGACCAGGTCACGGATCTTGGATTCATCGTCGACGACGAGCGCTCGTGGCATGACGGTCCTCTCGACACACCTGTCGCCACAAGTCTACACGCTCAGAGGCAATCTTACGGTGAACGTCGAACCTTCCCCCGGAGTGCTCTCAACCTCGATCGTCCCACCCAACAGGTCCAGCAGCCGCTTGGACACCGTCAAGCCGAGGCCTGTTCCCTCAGACTTCGCGACGTCGTCGCGCTCGACCTGGTAGAACTCCTCGAACACCCGCGGAAGGTCATCATGGGCGATACCGCAGCCTGTGTCGGCCACTATGAATGCGACACCGTCACCCACTCGTTTGGCCTCGACCCGGACGGAGCCCGACTCCGTGAACTTGATGGCGTTGCCCATCACGTTGAGCAGCACCTGCTCGAGACGGGTGTGATCGGACAGCAACACGCCGACGTCCGGTGCGACAGACCACGAGAGTTCGAGCCCCTTCTCGGCCGCCAGTGGCGCGACGGTCTCGGCGACCGACTTCACCACTGCTGCGACTTCCAGTGGTCGCTGCTCGACCTTCATCCGCCCGGCCTCGATCGCGGAGACGTCGAGTATCTGGTTCACCAGCTCAAGAAGATGCTTACCGGAACTGTGAATCATCCTGACCTGCTTCTCCTGCTCCGAGTCGAGAGCACCCGCCATTCCGTGCGAGAGGATGTGCGAGAAGCCGATGATGGAGTTGAGTGGCGTGCGTAGCTCGTGACTCATCGAAGCCAGGAAGTCGCTCTTCGCATGAGTCGCCTCATCGAGCCGGGCGTTCGCCTCGATAAGCTCCTCGTTGGTGGCCGTCAACTCCTCCGTCCGCTCCTGGACGCGAAGCTCGAGATCCTCGTTCAGGCGGAGGACCTCTTCTTCGACACGCTTTCGCTCGGTGATGTCTTGCAGGAACGCGACGAGCCGCCCGCCCGCATCGGGTCGGTATTGAACGTTGACTTCTACATCGAACACACTGCCGTCCTTGCGCCGATGCTGAGACTCGAAACGCGCCTCACCGTCAGCGGCTATCTCTGGGATGCGAGAAGCGATCGCGTCCGCGTCCATGGCAGCTTCAAGATCGGCGATACACATGCCCAGCAGTTCGGATTCACTGTAGCCACTCATCCGGCAGTAGGTCTCATTGACCTCCAGCAGGCGACCTTCCTCATCCAGAAGCCAGAAGCCGTCCATCGCCGTGTGCAGGATCGCCCGGTGCCACTCCTCGCTCGCGAGAAGCGCCTGTTCAGCCGCACGGCGTTCCGATATGTCACGGGTGACTGACAGAATGCACCGCTCGCCCTCGACTTCGACGATGCGGGCTGACATCAGCGCCGTGGTCAGGGTGCCGTCTTTGCGCCGGAAGACAGCCTCAAGGTTGTTGACGACACCATCGGCCAACAGGCCAGCGACAAGCCGGTCACGGTCCGCTGTGTCATTCCATATCTGGATATCGGCTGATGTCTTGCCTGAGACGTCTTCGGGCGTGAAGCCGGTCAGCGTCGTGAAACCCTCGTTCACGTCAAGGTAGAGCCCATCCGACAGACGATTGATGTTGACTGCGTCCGGCGAGGTGTGGAACGCCGTCGAGAACTTGTCCTTGCTGGCCACCAGCGCCGTCTCGGCGAGCTCACGCTCCGTGATGTCCTCCTTGAGTGCGTCAGTCAATCGCCGGTTGACCATGAGCAGTAGGCTGAGCGTGAGTGCAACGGACAGGACATGGAGGCCGATCAGGGCCAGAGCACTCGGCAATCCGGATTCGAGAAGATCGGTCGGGTGCGTGCCGAATACCTCGAAGAAGATCCTGACAGCGCCCACGAGTGCAAACCCAAGAAAGACGATACCGGGACCCCGTGTGGCCTGCCGAAGCGCGGGACCGACCCTACGCAGCAACAGCCATGCTGCCTGGAGTGTGATCACGATCATGGCGATCGAGAAGTTGATGTTGCGGACGGTGAGATCGGGCCGCACCAACGTGAAGTAAGACTGAATGAGTAGATACACCGTCAGACAGGCGTAGTTGACCAGCTGGGAGCTGCGGCGGTCGACGTAGCGCTCTAGCCCGACGATGAGGATGATCGTCCCGCCGAGAACCATGGCGTTGGCCACTATCACCGATGCGAAGTCCGGTATGGATCCCCGGAGCGTGAACAGCACAGCGGCGACCAGCTGCAGCAGTGCGTTGACAAGCCAGAGCGCGGTCTCCGGCGAACGTTCCCTGTTCTGCCACCATACAGGGAACATCACGAACGCGTTGAGCGTCATGAGAACGATCGAGCTGAAGAACAGCGTCCGAATGTCGAGTGCGATCATCGTCTCTGCTTCCCCTGGGACGACACGGGACTACCATCCCCATTCTGCCCGTCCGGCACACATACCGGACAAGCACGGACACGGCCGTCGTGCCTTGCACGCTTCCAGGAGTCCGCCGCCATCGTCCGTGCAGACGACGTCCCGTTCAGCGTCTCGTTTTGCCGAGCGGAACCCGTTCGACGACGTGTGCGTAGTATCGTCCTCTTGACCCTCGATCTCTTTCTCAGGCCACGATGGATGCCGGAGTCATTTGAAGTCTCGGGAAAGCGCGCAGCACCATCTCCACCAGCAGGTCGGGAGAGCGCGTGAGCGCGTCGGTCGCCGGGATGCCAAGCTCAAGTTCATAGAGCAGGATTGCGGCTGACACATCCGCATCTGTCATACCCTCATGGTTGATCGTGAGACCGATGACCTTCGTATCGGCGAAGGTTTCAATCAGGTGGATCTCGACATCAGGTGTAGGAATCCGCAGGCCGTCGAAGTCGCAACGCATCAGTCGTGTCGGTGCGTGTTGAAGGATGACCGCCTGCGGCTGAGCACCACGAAGTATGAAGCCTGACGAGAGATAGGCGGGGTGACCGAGAGCGCTCTGCCCCTCGATCACAATAACGTCCGGCCGCTCCGCTTCGAACGCTGCGACCACGGCCGCTTCCATCTCTCCCGCGCAGAACTGACTCGGCATAGCATCCAACGCTACTCCGTAGCGGGCGCCCTGGATGAGACCGGTCTGTCCTGTGGTCACCATGACGGCCTTGATCCCGCGCTCCATGAGTGCCTGTACGAGCACGGTTGCCGTTGTGCGTTTCCCGATTGCACAGTCGGTACCCAACACGGCGATACGCAGGCAGTCGACCGAGGAAATGCTCCCGTCGAACAGCCGTAGGTCCTTCTTGTCACGCGGACGTCGAACATCACGGATCGTCACGCCGTGCTGCGCCATGGCAGCCACAAAGACGGCGTCATCTCCCAGAAACTCGTGGAGACCACTGACGATGTCCATGCCCAGGCTCATGGCCTCGATCACGACACCCCGCTCGTGGATAGACAGCATGCCGCTTGCTGGAGCGATGCCGAATATGAAGACGTCCGGAACGTATCCTGCCAGTTCGATCGCCGCTGACAGACTCGCGCATATCGGAATCGAGTTGCTCTTCCCGTCGAGCACGTGTCCGGCATCGAGACCGTGCTTCTCACTGTCGATCACAGACAGGATCTCGTACTTCTCCGAGTGACGAACCAGTCCGTTGGCGGTCTTGCCGTCGATCGCGCCGAAGTTGGCTTCACAGTAGACGACAGCCGTAGGCGCATGACCGCGCGAATGCGGCGGTTCGAGGTGTGGAAATGAAGACATGGGGCTCCTTGAATCAACAGAGCTCTGACCGAGTCACCCGAAAGCGGATGGTTGAGTCACGTGAGTGCCACGGTTTCCCGTGAGGGCTCCTGGATTGCGGCTCCCGAGTCTGATGGGGCAACAGCTACGTCTCGTACATGCATCCTTCGAGTGCGAAGGAGAGCTGATGCCAATGGAGCGAGCCGTCCCAGCCGAGGTAGGACAGGCGCCGTCTCGAGGACGAGACTGGATTCATTATACCACGCGCAGGGGTGAGAGCTTGGTGTGAAGCAACGACGAGTTGCATCAGCACCAGAAAGACCGCCCGGTTCGCGGCGGTCTTTCTGGTTCCTTATGGTGGCCAGAAGCGGACTTGAATCGCTACACGGGGGTTTTCGGGCTAAGGAACAACCGCATCCGCGCTGATGATGTAGCGATCCGGGGCGCTTCCGACGTAGTTGAATGGGTAACAGGTGCTCAGCGTCAGAACTGCGTGATCCGTGGGCACGATCACTGTTCGATCGTCTTTGTCGACGATCCGGACACCGCTGATCTCATACGTGAACGTGCCAGCCGATGTCTGGACGATAAGCCGATCGCCGACTTTCAGCGCCTCCAGGCCCGAGAAGTGCGTATCGCGATGTCCTGAAAGAACGCAGTTGTCCGGTTCCCCGGGAAGCACGCTCTGGGCGTAGTGCCCCACGCCCTCCTTGAGTTCGTCATCGCCGGTCCCCTCGATAACCGGCAACGCCTGGTCCAGAGCCGGGATCAGAAGCGTCCCAACGAGGTCGCCCTCTGCGGGGCGTACGGGATAGAGAACCTGCGGAACGGGAGTGCTGGAGGGGACGAGCGACTGGGCGTCCCCCGCGGGGGGCTCGTGCCGCTCCACCGCCGCGGTGATCGGGCTGGAATCTGTGCCGGCCCTGGCAGTATCGGGACGCGTCAGTAGCGCCCCGATGTTCAGCCCGGCCCAGACCAGGCCCGCTATTCCGAAGACTATGCATCCCAGGGACAGGATGATGCCGAAAGACGGCACGACCCGTTTGCGCTTCGTCTCAGACATTGGTCTTTCTGGTGGTTCTCAATAGACCCACAGCTCCGAGCAACACTACGACGATGCTCGCAACAAGCACGTTGTACCAGGGTGTGGCGGTCTTTGGAAGCTCCCCTCCCGTCACAGTCCTCGCACCCACGACCACAGTCAGACTGGCGGTGTCGGTAGCCGTAAGCAGGGGCGTTCCACCATCGTTGCCGGTCACGGTTGCGACGTTCGTTGTGGTCGTCGTGATGGTCGCGGTTGACGTGTAGCGCCACGTCTCGCCAGGCTGCAGCAGGTTGTCAGAGTTCGTGTCGCCGGAGACGTAGGTGACGGGACTCACCTTGTCATCCGTGACCACTATGTTGCCCAACACGACCGTTCCCGGGTTGGTGACGAGATACGTGAAGGCCACAGGGCCCGCGGCGGTCAGGAACGCCGGACTGGCGGTCTTGGCTATGTTGATCGCCCGCGAGGTGGCGCAGACTCCGCTCGTGATGACGTTGCTGTCCAGCGTGACCGCGCCGTTTCTGGCCATCAACTGTCCGGTCACTGTCGCGCCGTTGTTCGCAGTGATTGAAGTCAGCGCGAGAATATGGCCGTAGAAATCGGTGGTTGTCCCCAGGGTCGCAGAACTTCCGACTTGCCAGAAGACCCGGCAGAAGCGAGCGCCATTGATCAGGTTCACGCTGCTGTTTGACGCCGTGGTGAGTGTGGAGCCGATTTGGAAGATGAACACAGCTTCAGGATCGCCCTGGGCGTCGAGCGTCAGTGTTCCGGTCAACTGAGCCGACGTGTCAAAGTGGTAGTAGCCAGGCGTGAGTGTGAGCCCACCCAGATCCTGACCGGTCAGGTCTTGAGTGACCGGCGTCCGGCCTTCAGCATCAAGATACGCAGCGACCAAGTCACTCTGAGCTTGCAGGGCGACTCCATCGCCAGCATGGATCGCACCGGGCGCGTTGACTATCCCGGGTGGGAACCCGGTTATCGCGAGGCCCGGCCACACGCCAAGGTCGCCGTTGATCACGCTCGATCCGGTGTTGGTAACGGTCGTCCCGGCCAGCACCGCGAAGCTCGCGCTGGTCCCCAGGTTGACCGTAGGCTCCGCGGCCATACTGATGGAAGGTACAACCATCATCGCCACGAGCGCCATCACTAGCGCGAGCGACGTGAGCCGCGCCCTCCGAGGATTACTGCCCATCGTGCCCTCCCCCTCGCTGGGGCGACCACGAGCTCCCGCCCCTTCACGCTGCCGGACTCATCCGTACAGGGTGATGATTCGATCCGCGGTTTCTGGCCACATGCAAAGTAAGTACATACCCGCGTCAACGAACTGCCTCACCGCGAATGCACACAACCACGAAGAGCCGGACCTTTCGGCCCGACCCTTCGGTGTCTTCGATGGTGGCCAGAGACGGACTTGAACNNCTGCTCTACCAACTGAGCTACCTGGCCGTAGTGGTGCTGGAACATGGTACCGACGGCAGGGTGCGCGGTCAAGCTGACCCGATGGGGTAAACATCTGTAAATCTGCCGGAGAGACGAAGGAACGGCAATGCCTGACAGCGACAAACGGTTTACGCGACTTCGGATCTACAACATCGTGATGGGTCTCTTCCACCTGGGCCAGGGTGTCGCGATCGCCGCACTCAGCAACGACTTCAAGCTGCCGGTGACGGCGACGTTCATGGAGGGCCCTCCGGCAGCCCGCTGACGGCCCCTACGGTGCTGTTCGAACTGCCTCTTGGCCCGGCGGTCGCCACATTCGTGTTCCTCTCGGCGCTCGCGCACTTCATCATCGCGTCACCAGGCGTATTCGAGTGGTACAAGGCCAACCTGCTGAAGAATCGCAACTACGCGCGCTGGATCGAGTACTCGCTGAGCTCGTCTCTGATGATGGTGCTGATCGCGCTGCTTCCCGGCATCTTCGACATAGCTGCGCTGATCGCGATCTTCGGTGTGAACGCGTCTATGATCCTGTTCGGCCTTCTGACCGAGAAGTACGAGGAACCAGGGAATCAGAACTGGTTGTCGTTCATCTTCGGGTGCATCGCGGGAGCGGTACCATGGGTCGCCATCGGCATCTACATCTGGTCGCCCACGACCTCGGCCAACCCGCCGGCGTTCGTCTACTGGATCTTCGTGACGATGTTCCTGTTCTTCAACAGCTTCGCCATCAACATGGTGCTCCAGTACAAGAAGATCGGCCCGTGGCGCGACTACCTCTTCGGTGAGGCGGCCTACGTGCTGCTCAGCCTGACGGCAAAATCACTGCTCGCCTGGCTGGTCTTCGCCAACACGCTGATCCCGACCTAGACGCTACGCGTTCGCCGAATCGAAGAACCGCGTCGTGCGCTTCGCGATCCACACAAGTGAGAGCATGACCGGGACTTCGACGAGCACCCCCACCACCGTGGCGAGCGTTGCGCCGGACGACAGTCCGAAGAGCGCGATCGCCACGGCCACGGCGAGTTCGAAGAAGTTCGATGCGCCGATGAAGCCGGCCGGTGCTGCGACCGCATGCGGCAACTTCCAGGCACAACCCCAGCCGTAGCTGATGGCGAAGATGAGATAGGTCTGGATCGTCAGCGGCACGGCGATCAGCAAGATGTGTAGCGGATTGGAGACGATCGTCTCGCCCTGGAAGATGAAGATGATGACGAGCGTCGCCAGCAACGCCACGATAGTCGTAGGGCCGAACTTCGGTAAGAACTCGTTGCTGAACCACTCGGTCCCATGTCGCTTGATCAGTTGCGTGCGAGTGATCCAACCAGCGACCAGCGGAACCACCACGAACAGCACTACTGACAGGATCACGGTGTCGTACGGGACGACCACGTCGGTGAGACCCAGCAGGAACATGACTATCGGCGCGAAAGCGAACAGCAGGATAAGGTCATTGCCCGCCACCTGGACAAGCGTGTACGCAGGGTCGCCGTCGGCCAGATACGACCACACGAACACCATCGCCGTACACGGTGCAGCGCCAAGAAGGACCGCGCCGGCAAGATACTCGCGACCCAGATCGACGGGGATCCAATGCCTGAACACGATGTTGAAGAAGAACCATGCGATCGCATACATCGTGAACGGCTTGATCAGCCAGTTCGTGACGGTCGTGACGATGAGACCCTGTTTGCGCTCGCCCACCCGCTTCAGCGACGCGAAGTCGATCTGGAGCATCATCGGGTAGATCATGAGCCAGATGAGGATCGCCACCGGGATCGATATCTGCGCATAGGTGAATTTGGAGAGGCCGTCGGCGACCTGCGGCCACACATTGCCGATCGTCGTTCCGACCACGATGCAGAGCCCCACCCAAAGCGTCAGATAGCGCTCGAAGACTCCCATCCGCTTCTTCTCGGCCACCGCAATATCGCCCATCCGGTCCTCCTCAGAAGCACGCGCCGTTGCGGCGAGATTACTCAAACACGCGTTTGAATACAAGAGATTCTCCGGAATCGCGGTAGAATCGGATGCAGCAACACCCAAACGAGCGAAGGGGGATGTCATGGTCGGGCGTACACACACAGGGATAGTGGTCTCCCTGGTTGGATTGATGATACTGGCAGTCGCACTTTCGGGCTGCTGCCCTCTGCTCGAGAGCGCCAGCCGAGAGACTCCGGTCACGCCTACCGAACCCGCGGTCGAGCCGACAACCGTCAACACCGAGCCGACGCTCGAAGAGTGGGCACGGTCGGACACCAAGACGGGTACGTTCGAGCTGGAGACCGTGTATCCGGGCGGCAGCAGCCTGAACCAGACCGGGGAGTTCTGGCTCGAGGGAACGAAGGTCCGCTACGACCTGTATGAGGACGGTAAGCTGATCAGATCGATCATCACTCCCGATGGTGTCGATGCCTTCTTCGCACAGCATGACAAGAAGATCTGCGAGCCCTCAGTGGCGGACGGACCGTACTACCTTCGGCAGTTCTCTGTGCCATCGAAAGCAGCGATCGAGGACGGCATCGATGAGCAGACCGGCGCCACCCGCATGAAGTACGTGCAGCAGGAGACGTACTCGATCGAGGGATCTGCGAACGGCTGGTATTCTGAAGACATCACCTACCTGCTCGAAGACGGCACTGTGATCGGGATCGTCACCCGGGGATGCGTACCCGAAAGCGACGGGACGATCGGAGACCTCCAGACTTCCCGCCGGATCTTCACCGGGCTTGAGGTGGGCGGCGATATACCATCCGGAACGTTCGATCTCCCCTATCCGGTCCAAAAGGTCCAGTGATCACGCTCGGTCGAGACGCTCCAGATAGCGAGCATACTCGGGGTCGTGCATGAACTCCCGTACCCGGCGGTGTCCAACCGCCAATGCGTGAACCGGCGCGAGTTTGTACTCGGCATGCAGCCTGCCCCACCAGTAGATGCGCCGCCACAGTCCGTAGCGGGCGATGAACTGTCGCTGCGGGGTGCCCAAACGCCGCCATCGGGCGAAGATGCTGCGCACGGCCTCGAGCACGATGCGGCGGACAGAGTAGAACATCTTGTACTGCTCGGCCACGAGCGTCTGCATCTCGGCCGGAGCCATCTTCGCGGGTCGAATGACAACGTGCATCCCATCGTAGTACGCGAGGTCATCGGCGTGCTCGAACAGCAGGGTGTGTGCAGCCTCGTGAGACTTCGTTCGCTTGGTGCCAGGCAACGGCACCTCGAACAAGTACTGGAGTGAGCTCACGTACTTGCGCGCATACTCGCCGTTGCGTCGAACCGTTTCCCGGGTGTCATCGGCAAGCGCGATGAACATGCCGTGGATGACCAGGCCCGCACGTTTCATGGCCCGGAGTGCACGCGCCGTGCGCTTGCTGTCGATGCCTTTTCCGAGCGCGGCGAGACTCTCATCCGAAGAGGACTCCACGCCGACGCATACCACCGTCACCGTAGCCGCCTTCTTCAACAGTCTCAGAAACCGCTTGTCGATCGCACCATCGCCCGTGAAAGCGGCATCGGCGCGGATCTGCGTCACCAGGGTGCGCGCGAAACCGCGCTCTGCGACCTCGGCGAGGAACGTCTCGAATGCTCCTTTGTTCGCGGCCGCGTTGTCGTCGACGAGGAAGGTGGTGGGATAGCCGGCATCCTGAGCCTGCATGAGTTCGTCGATGCTGAGGTGGTCACTGCGCGTGACATACCTCGGCCAGATCTCGCACACCTCGCAGAAATCACATCTGCTCGGACATCCGCGCGCTCGCCATGCCCAGGCAACCGATGCCTGATCGGCGTCGAGCACCAGCGAACGATCGACCAGCGGCAGTGCATCAAGTTCATCGCGAGTCAGTTGGCGAGCAGGTGGGCCGCTTCGCGACAGCCCCTCCGCATCGCGCCACACGAGCCCCGGGATGTCCTCAAGACTCTCTTCGGCGCGTCCGAAAAGGACATCTAGCAGCCGTAGGAATGTGACCTCGGCCTCTCCCCGAAGGATGAGATCGACTCCCATCTCGAGACTTCGCTCTGGCGCGCAGGTCGGTTCCGGTCCGCCGAAGACGACGATCGCATCGGGATTCACCTCCCTGACCGCCGCAAGCAGCTCTGCGGTGCGGGGCATCGTGCAGGTGATCGCCGAGAAGCCGACGACATCCGCCGAGGCGACGAACTCGCGATCGACCGATCCTTTGCCGCTGATGTCCTCGACGAAGGCTCGAACCTCGTAGCCGGCGTCTCTGAGAACCGTCGCAAGCAGAGGTACCCCCCTGCCCATGGCCACGTGGGAATAGATATTGAGGCCGGGCGAACCCGCCTCGATGAGCGCAACGCGCTCGAGCGAACCTGTGCCCAAGACCAACAGCCCCTCGCCGTCGAGTGAATCTGGACTCGCGATCGACGGCACCGGTGACCGCGCGAGAGGTGCCACCGTAGGGAGTACGTATCCGCCCGGATGCGAAACGAAACCCCCTCCTTTGACACGGGTGGGGCGCTTACGAAAGCAGACGCCGCACTGGTGAAGGGTGTATCGTCTGCTCGAAACCAATAGGCACGGCGAGGAGGTATGTCATGCATTTCGACTGGAGTTCCGATCTGGAAACCGGCCATGCGGACATCGACGCTCAGCATCAGAGCTTGTTCGCACTCGCGAACGAGCTGGAAGATGCACTGGCCGGGGATGATTTCGACGTGGACACAGTCGAGAACGCCATATACGGCCTCACGGACTATGTCGTGGAGCACTTCGCCGACGAAGAAGCCCTGATGGCCGAGGTGCACTATCCCGCCCTGTCAGCGCATCGGTCGCTACACGAACACCTCACCAGGGACACGATGGGCTTCGCAGCACGCTACTTCAACGGCGAGCGCGTCGCAGCGAGCAAGATCGCGCCATTCGTCGCCGGGTGGCTCCAGGAGCACATTCGCGGCGAGGACGTGCGCTTCGTGTCGTTCCTCAAGCGAGACTAGCGTCTACTCCGCGGAGTTGCGCTCCACATAGCCTGCCCAGCGTCCGTCGACCCATTCCTGCACGTCGGCGATCGCCTCGGTAGTCATCGACTTGAAGCGGCCCTGTGTGGCGATGTACTCGGCCACCGGAGTGAGCGGCTTACCTGACTTCGCAAGCTGGGCACTACGGCCGGTGAGACGGAAGACGCCGCCCTCGACCTCGTACAGCACGACGATGCCGCACTCCACTGCGAGCTTGCCAAGACGGACGGTGTCTTTGGGGTCGAAGCTCCAGCCGCTCGGGCACGGCGTGTTCATGTGGATGTAGCGCAGGCCGTGGATACCACGGGCTTTGACGACCTTGTCGTAGACGTCGGTGGGGTATGCGGCCGAGGTGGACGCCACGTACGGGATCCCATGCGCCTCCATGATGCGCGGCAGGTCCTTGGGGTTCTCGTGCTTGCCGCTCCACGTGGTCGTGGTGCGCGCACCCTGCGGCGTGAGGCCGGAGCGCTGCGTACCGGTGTTCATGTACGCCTCGTTGTCGTAGCACAGGTAGATGAAGTCGTCGTTGCGCTCTGCGGCGCCGGACAGCGCCTGAATGCCGATGTCGCCCGTGCCGCCGTCGCCCGCCATGGCGAGCACGGTCATGTCGTCGGCTTTGCCCATCGCGCGCAAGCCTGCTGCGGCGCCTGCTGCTGCAGCCGCAGTACTTGGGAACGCGACGTTGATCCACGGCAGCTCCACCGACGTGGTGGGATACATGCCGCCGAGTACGGTGAGGCAGCTGGCGGGCACGGTCATGACCACCCTGCCATCGAGCGCCTTGGTGATCGCCCGCAGGCCGATACCGATGCCGCAACCCGCGCACGCACGGTTGCCCGGCAGGACGTACTCACTTGCGGGGAGATCTGCGATACGCGTCACGATGCGCTCCCCTCGGGTCGCAGGTTGATCCATTCCGGCGCGCGGTCACGCATCCCGGAGTCGAGATCGGTGATGGCGCGACGGGTGGCGTCCGCAAGGTCCTCGGGCGAGACGTCGCGGCCACCCAGACCGCACGCGCAGCCGAAGACCGCCGGGGGCTTCTCGGCGGAAAGCAGCGCCGCCTTGAGATCGGTGGCGATGGGACCTTCGTAGCCGTAGCTGAGCGCCTTGTCGAAGACGACAGCGAGCTTCTTGCCCGCGAGACGCGCGTGCAGCTCGGCGGCCGGGAACGGCCGGTATGCGCGGATGCCGAGGACACCCACGCGCACTCCTTCGGCGCGCAGCGCTTCGACCGCAAGCGTGAGCTGCGTGGTGAGGCTACCGGCCGCGACGACCGCGACTTCGGCATCTTCGAGCATGTACTCCCAGGTGAGGCCGCCCCAGCTGCGGCCGACAGCCGCGCAGTACTCGGCGTCCACCTCGGGGATGACCTCGAGCGCTTCGAGCAGCGCGCCGTGGTGCAGCGCGCGGAACTCCATGTAGCCGGGGCGCATGACGCCGTCCGCGTCGCGGCGCGTGTCCGCGATGGTGACCGGCCCGATGTTGCGCGGGTCGGCAGGGTCGACGATCTGCAGCGGGTCGGTGCGTGGCGGCAGGAAGGCGTCGATCTGCTCGGCGGAAGGAACGTCCACCGGCATGACGGTGTGCGAGAGCAAAAAGCCGTCGTAGCAGACCATGACCGGCACGTTCAGACGCTCAGCGATGCGGTATGCCTGCACCGTGGTGTCTAAGATCTCCTGGTTGTTGCGGCAGTAGAGCTGGATCCAGCCGGCGTCGCGCACGCTCATGGAGTCCTGCTGGTCGTTGAGCACGCTCCACGGCGCGGCCATCGCGCGGTTCGCGATGCACATCACGATGGGGAGCCGTGCACCTGCCGCCCACCAGACCTGCTCGGTCATGTAGGCGAGGCCGTTGGCGCTCGTTGCGGTGAATACGCGCGCGCCCACGGTGGACGCCGTGATGCAGACGGTGAGCGCCGAGTGCTCGGACTCGACGGTGACGAACTCGGCGGGCATCTCGCCGCTTTCCACCCATGCCGAGAGGGACTCGACGACCGGTGACTGCGGTGTGATGGGGTAGGCGGCGATGACCTGCACCCGCGCCAGCTTGGCGGCGATCGCAGCGGCCTCGTTGCCGGTGATGACCTTGGTGCTCACTGGTGACTCCCTACATTGAGACTGTCCGGTCGATTGTACATGTGGCCGACCCTAGCCGGACCGGTCGTTGCTGGCGCCCGGCAGTCCTCGTTCCACCATGAAGCGAACGGCCGGATTCATGTTTACCGGGCGCAGCGCGGTCCCGGGGTGGCTCATCGCCCAGACGCGGAAGAACTCGTCCACGAAGCCCTGGCCCACGGCCTCCACGCCGCTGAAGTCGACATCGATCTCAGCGAAGCGGTCCAGTCCCTCGGCAAGCAGCTTCGCCTCGCTCCTCGACACGAGGCGCGTCCCGTAGGTCAGCAGCTTCACCGACGGACGGCTCCTATCGAACTCCAGGTCGTGCGTGAAGTCCGCGAATACCCCAGCCATCGTCCTTGTGCTCGCGAGGTCGATGACGCAGCGGACCTTGGTACCCTGCCTCGCATGCGACGACTCCACCGTCTGGTCGGCGACCGTGTTGTCCACCACCCACCGCCATCCGTTGGCGTCCAACTCGAACCGGTCTACCGCCTTCGAGGTGAAGAATATCCCCTGGCCGCTATGGCGAGCAGGCGCTGTCGTCCGCTTGCCCTTGGAGAGTTCTTGTATCGCCGAGAGGTGATCGGGCAGGCCCAGCTCGCTCTTGAGCCGCTCGAACGCACCGATCCCGTCGTCGACCACTTCGAACGCCAGGGCCCGGTCTGTGACCCAGAAACGCACATCAGCTTTCGAGCCTCCCGAATGGTCGATCGCGTTGTTCAGCATCTCGCCGAATGCGTATTCGATGACGTGCACGGACGGAAGTGACGGCTCCAGATCGAGTCTGCCCGCCACCCTCCGCCAGACTTCATGCTCCGCCGACCCGGCGAGTGGAACGGCAATATCCAGGCAAGGGCTGCCGAGTGGATCGAGAGCGGCGTCAACGGCATCGAGATCGAATACCCGATGACCGCCGGGAGTCCGCTCGGAGGGAATCACGCCATCGTTCGCCATCTCTCTCACCTTCGAGATGGAGAAGCCGAGTGCTTCGGCGACCTGCCCGATCCTTACTCTTGAATCCACAGTGAACACCCTCGTCGTAGACGTGAAATCTATACACATGTAGATTATAGAACGTCAACGCCCCATAAAGCTACATTCGTGTAGTTTTTGATGCCCCGGCAGCCCCTGAATCTACATCCGAGCCGGCCTACTCCGTGGTGCAGACGCCGTGCTCGGCCTCAGGACGCATCTCGATGGCATGGTGCGGACAGACCTCGACACAGATGCCGCAACCCTTGCAGTACATCAGGTCGACCACTGGTGGCATACCCTGAGTGATGCATGCGTCCGGACAGTGGCCCCAGCAGATCTGACACGTGAGCTTGCCCTGCTTGAACGCCACGCATGTCTCGGCGATCACGACGGGGTACTCGTTGCGCCAGTCACCGGTGGCGCCGGCTTCGCCGATGCTCGGCCTGGACTGGGACACCTGATGTGCGCTCATCTCGCTCCTCACGCTTTCGTGCATTCGAAGGCCAGTCGAGCGGCCTCGATGTTCTTCGCTGCAGGACCGGACGGGAACGTCTTGGCGATGGCATCCTCCACGGACTCCATGGTCACAAGCCCCGTCGCGGCGGCGATACTGCCGAGAATGGCGGTGTTCACCATCGGCTGGCCGCCGACAACGACTCCCGCTGCAAGCGCCGAACCGGTGACATCGGCAGTGACGACACTGAAATCACCGGACGCCACACCGAGCTCCGCGATCGGCTTCACGGTGTTCACGATCATCACTCCGCCGGGCTGGATCCCGGCAGCCGCCTTGCCCACTCCGATGAGCGAGTCATCCAGAACGACCACCACGTCAGGCGTCGTCACTTGCGAGAGGATACGGATCTCATCGGTGGCCACGCGCGTGGATGCCGTGATGGGCGCACCACGGCGTTCCGCCCCGAACGACGGCGCCGCGGTCACACCTTTCCAGCCGCTGCGGAACGCAGCCTCGGCGAGGATCTTGGACGACGTGACGGCACCCTGTCCGCCCCGGCCGTGCCATCGGATCTCGTACATCGCTTTCCCTGTCATCGGCAACCCGATCACACCCTCTTCGGCTCGTGTCGTGATAGCCATTCTCGCACGACTGCTACCGCCTGGTGTCGGACTCGCCTGCGAATACCTTGACGTCTGCCACACCCAAAGACTCAGCCGCCATGTCGCGAAGCCTGTACTTCTGGATCTTGCCGCTCGCAGTCATCGGGAACGTGTCCACGAACCAGATGTGCTTGGGGCACTTGTAGCGCGCCATCCGGGCACGTGCGAACTCCTGCACGTCGCCTTCGGTGATGTCGCTGTTCGCCGAGCGGCGGATGAACGCGCCTACGACCTCACCGTACTTGGCGTCCGGCACACCTACGACCTGCGCGTCTTCGATACCCGGCATGGTGTAGAGGAACTCCTCGATCTCGCGGGGGTAGATGTTCTCGCCGCCACGGATGATCATGTCTTTGATCCGGCCGGTGATGCGGTAGTAGCCGTCCTCGTCTATCGTGCCGAGGTCGCCCGAGTGCAGCCACCCATCCTTGTCGATGGCGTTGGCGGTCGCCTCCGGCATGTTGTAGTAGCCCTTCATGATGTTGTAGCCGCGGCACAACAGCTCGCCAGGGACGCCGGGAGCGCAATCCTCGCCCGTCTCCGGATCCACTACGCGAACCTCGACTTCAGGGTGTTTCGTGCCTACCGTCTCGCACTTGCGCTCGAGCGTGTCGTCCACCGATGTCTGCGTGAACACCGGCGACGCCTCGGTAAGGCCGTAGGCGATCGTGATCTCGCTCGCGTACATCTTGTCGATGACCTGCCGCATCGTCTCGACCGGGCACGGCGAGCCAGCCATGATTCCGGTGCGCAGCGACGTGAGGTCGAACATGTCGAACATCGGGTGAGCCAGCTCGGCGATGAACATCGTCGGCACACCGTAGAGCGCGGTAGCCCTCGTCTTCTGCACGGCCGCGAGGACTATGACAGGGTCGAAGCTCTCCACCATCACAAGGGTGCCACCGTGGGTGAGCGTGGCCAGCACGCCAAGAACGCACCCGAAGCAGTGGAAGAGAGGCACCGGCAGACAGAGCCTGTCTTCTTTGGTGAACCTCTGACGTTCACCGATGAAGAAACCGTTGTTGAGGATGTTGCGGCTGGTGAGCTGCACGCCCTTGGGAAAGCCGGTCGTTCCCGAGGTGTACTGCATGTTGATGGTGTCATCGGCATCCAGCGATGCCGTGAGTTCGCGCAACGGCTCATCAGGCATGTGCTCACCGAGGAGCAGCAGCTCCGGCATCGCGTAGAAGCCGCGGTGCTTCTCGGGACCCATGTAGATGAGCGACTTCAACTTGGGGAACTCCGCGCTGTCGAGATGGCCGCGCTGCTGGGTCGCCGCTTCCGGCACGAGCTCGCGAAGGATCTGCACGTAGTCGACGTCCCGGAAGCTGTCGATGATCGCGAGCGCCTTCATATCCGACTGCTTGATGACGTAGGCGAGCTCATGCGCCTTGTAGACCGGGTTCACCGTCACGAGCACGGCGCCGATCTTCGCGGTTGCGAACATGAACGTGAGCCAGTCCGGCACGTTACGTGCCCAGATGCCGACGTGATCGCCTCGGCCGATACCGATGGCCAGGAGTCCTTTGGCGAGACGGTCCACGCGCTGGTCGAACTCCGCATAGGTCCAGCGCAGATCACGGTCGGGGTAGATGACGAAGTCGCGGTCAGGATCTGCCGCGGCCTGTCGCTCGAAGTACTGGCCGATGGTGAGGTCGGTATGCAGCGTCATCATCGCCCCCTATACCGGTGCGTAGACGACGGCGAGGATGCGTGCGGACTCCCCGCTGCCAGCGCGCACCTCGTGCGGCACGATGGAGTCGTAGTAGATGCTGTCACCGGCTTCGACGATGTGTGTCTCTTTGCCGTACTCTACCTCGATGGCGCCCTTGAGCACGTAGATGAACTCCTCGCCCTCGTGCGAGGAGAGCGTGTGCTCGCGGGCGGCGCTGGGTGCGACATCGATGATGAACGGCTCCATATGGCGTGCCGTCTTGCCTGCGGCCAGCGAGAAGAAGTCGAGCACGCCGGCGTCGCTCGAGGTCTCGAGCGACTTCACACGCGAAACCCGCGCAGCTTCATCGCGGCGGGTGATGACGGGACCCACGCCGGTGTCGTCATCCAGAAGCGTACCGAGACGCATGCCGAGCGCCCGGGTGATCTTTATGAGCGGCGCCAACGAGGGGGCGAGTTCGCCCGCCTCCAGCTGCTCGATCATCGCAAGGTCGCAGCCGCTGCGCTCGGCCAGCTCAGCCGCCGACAGGCCCAGTGACTCGCGAACGGTGACCATCTTTGAACCGATACGGCTGTTCTCGGCCATCTCCAAGACCCCTTCCCATCGCACGCGTGCGTAGGGGCAGGGTACACCAAAGCCGAAACGATGGGGAAACGCGGGGCGCAGCAGACGCTACTGTTTGGGCACCCACTCCGCCTTCTCCCAAATGGAGCCGGTCACGTGGACCTGGTCGCCTGCGACTTCCACCGAGTCGATGCTGAAGCCGGGAATGCGCGCAAGACGGTCGTTCACTATGCGATCGAGGAATCGTGCGCCGGGCTCCAGGTACTGCGACGGGGCCTTGACGCCGGCGACCTCTGCCGCCTCGACGAACGAGCTCAGCGTCTTGCCGAAGATGTCGGCGCCACCCCTGGCGTACACCGGCCAGTCCCGGCCGGCGTAGGTGACGAGTGCGGAGGCCTCGGCCTGATTCCCGCCGAGCAACTTGATCTGCATCGACTTGATGGGCCAGTAGCCGGAGCCGTGGTTGAACGACATCAGCGCCGAGAGCTCACTCTGTGTGAGCGTGGCATCAAGCGGCTTCTCGCCGGTGTATACGCGCTCGTAGTTCTCCCAGTCACCGTTTGGCGGGTCTTTCGGGAAGACGAGCCCGATCTTATCCACGGCACTGTCGAAGTCCGCTTGCGTGGCGACGACGCCAAGGTCTTTCTGCTGCGTCGAGCGGCCGAAGAGGAATGCGACGCCGGCGACCAGAAGGATCACGAAGAGCGCGAGTATGCCAAGCAAGATGTTGCGTCCCGTGTGCTTCTTCCTGGGTGGCGCGGACGGTGCCTGCTGGTACTGCGGCTGTGGCTGGTACTGCGGCTGCGGTGGCGCCGTGTAGCCGGGAGGCGGAGGCGGCGGGTAGCCTTCAGGTGCGTTCGTGTAGGTGCCGTTGTCTTCCATCGCTCCCCCTCGCAAGCCGATACGGATACCAGGAATGTACCGTGCGCGGACTGCGATGGGCAACAGCCGTCGAAATCCTAGCGAAGCGCGACCACTGCGACGGCCGCCGCGGCTACCACGAGGAGCCCGATGCTCGCCTTGAACGCGGGTGTGCTGTTGCGCCAACCGAGCCAGCGCCACTTCCACAGCGCCTCACGCTGCACATCGGTCAGACGGTCGGCCTTGTGATCCATACCTGGTCCTCCTGCATCTGTGGCTCATGTGACTCATCGGCAGAATGCGGCCTGGCCTGCAGAGTGATGTCAGCCGAGCTGTCCGAGCACCAGCGAACCGGCGATCCACCACATGATGAAGCCGATGAGGATGTCGAGCGCCCGCCATGCTGCCGGACGCCGGAACAGCGGCGCCAGCAGGCGCGCTCCGAAGCCGAGACCGGCGAACCACAGGAGCGAGGCGGTCAGCGCGCCCAACGTGAACCATAGGCGCTCCGGCATCGGATGCTGGGCGGCTACGCTGCCGAGCAACACGACTGTATCCAGGTACACATGCGGGTTGAGCAGGCTGATCGCGGCCGTAGCCGCTATCGCAGAACCGGTAGTGGTGAGTGCGGCGCGACCGGAAGCGCCTTCGGCATCGAGCGTCTCATCGCTCATCGCCGAGCGGAACGAGGTCGCGCCATAGAAGAAGAGGAACGTCGCACCGCCCCAGGCAGCGATCGATGTCACCCCCGGAAACGCCGTCACGAGCATGCCGAAGCCTGCCGCACCCAGCGAGATCAGCACCCAGTCGACGGCCACGCACACCGAGACGACCGCAAGAACGTGCGAGCGCTTCAGACCCTGCTTCAGAACGAACGCGTTCTGAGCCCCGATCGCGATGATCAGACTCCCGCCGAGTGCGATGCCCTGGAGGTACGGTGCGGACATACTCCTCCTTCGGTTGACGTTGCAGCAGTATCGCACACGAAAGCGTCGAACGGGCCCCGGCATCTGCCGAGACCCGCTCGCGAAAGACCCTGGTCAGAACACTCCTATGAGGCGGTCCACCCCGCGTCAGCCGGGATGATCGCGCCGTTGATCATCTTCGACTCATCAGACGCCAGGAACAGCGCCAGATCCGCGATGTCTCTGGCCTTCAGCATCGCCGGGATGATGCCACCATAGATGCCTGCTTGCTGCGCGCCCTCACCATCGATCTTCGAGGGGTCGACGCTGGCCATGATGTTGGTCTCCACGCCACCGGCTGCTATGGCGTTGCAGCGCACGCCCTGCTTGGTGTAGTACCACGCGGTGTTCTTTGTGAGGCCGATGACAGCGTGCTTGCTCATCGTGTAGACAGCGCCCGCCGCGCCGCCCTCGATGCCGGCGACAGAAGCCGTGTTTACGATGGAGCCGCCGCCCTGTGCGATCATCAGCGGCACGGCCAGCCGGGACAGGTACGCCGGCCCGTACACGTTGACCGCGAACACCTTCGCCATCAGGTCGTCGGAGAACTTCGCGATGCCGGCGAAGTTGTCCATGATGCCCGCGTTGTTGCACAGCACATCCAGCTTTCCGTATGTCCCGGTCGCAGTCTCGATGATCCGGTTGCAGTCATCCAGCTTCGACACATCGCCCTGGACGCCGGTGATCTCGCCACCTGCGGCCTTCACCTCTGCAACCACTTCCGCAAGAGTCGCTTCATTCCACTCGGCAGCTACCACCTTCGCGCCCTCTGCCGCGAACAGGTTCGCCATTGCACGGCCCATCCCAGATCCCGCGCCGGTGATGACTGCTACTTTGCCCTCTAGTCTCATGGAGACCTCCTTTCGGCCGACGCCCGGGCGACGACCGCTCGTGATACCCACCTGTGCGGCATTGCCGCACCTCTATGTCATTCCCAATTGCGTAACAATCGTTACGACGTACGCCGTCCGGGCCGAAGCTAACCGACTTGAAGCCATCTCCGCGAGTGACATCGCCTCGATGACGAACGCAGAAAAGCCGCCCGGGGGCGGCTTTTCGTTACCATCTTATGGCGGGAGTGACGGGACTCGAACCCGCGACCTCCGGCTTGACAGGCCGGCGCTCTAACCAGCTGAGCTACACCCCCGAGGGTGGGTCCGCTTTCGCAGACAGCACGCGGAATGTTACCAGCGACCCGCTTCTGTGTCTACACTAATCTACACAGCGTGCGAACGGCCCGACACGGCCTGACGGCGAGGTACGTCCTCGCGTTCGGGTAGGAACTTCCTGACAGTATGCGAAGGGAGTCTCATGTCTTCAGTCTCGCCCGATGTCGCTGCCTGCGGCGGCGTCCTGATGCAGGAGATCGACCGCTTCATCCAACAGCGCAAGCCTGTGGCAGCTATCCACTCCGCCCGGGAGGCTGTGGAATCCGGCTCCCTCAGCGTCCCGGAGCTCCACGCACTCGTACTCGCACCGTTGATGGCGCTCGTGGGTGCGCGGTGGCAGTCCGGCGAGGAGGTGGTGTGGGAGGAGCACTACACGACATCGATCGTCCGCACCATCGTGGAATCGATGCACGATATCGTTGCCCTCCGCGCCGCCGAGGTCCCGCCCAACGGGCACACAGTCATCCTCGCGTGCCCGGCCGAGGAATACCACGACCTTGGTCTTCGCATGCTTGCCGACCGCCTCACACTCGGCGGCTACGTCGTCCACTTCCTCGGGGCTTCGCTCCCCATCGGAGAACTGGTCCTGGCAGTCAAGGAGCTTGGCTCTGACACCGTGCTGCTCTCGGCGAGCACACACTTCCACCGAATGCAGCTGCGCGAATACGCCGACGTGCTCGCGGAGGAGACCCCTCATGTGCGCATATGGGCTGGCGGCGCCGCCTTCGCGCACGGCCACTCGGGGTGGTCCGACGACGAGGTGCCTGACCTGGCCGTGCTTCTGGGTGACCTGAGAACGGGAGCGTGAGCGATGCTTCCGTTCAGAATCGCGGCCCACTTCTTGCGCAAGTCGCCGGGACAGTCGGCGCTCATCATCGGCGGCATCGCGGTAGGCATAGCCACGCAGGTCTTCGTGGGCTCACTGATCACGAGCCTGCAGGCCGACCTCATCGACACGACCGTAGGTTCGAGCCCGCACATCACCCTCACATCGAAGACCGACGGCGGGACGGTGGACGGGGCGCTCGCCACAGCTGCGGTCAAGACCGAGCCGCTGATCAGCACGGCAGTACCCGTCCGGACGCTCTCGGCGATATACACAGACGGCACCGACAGCGTGCCTCTCACACTCAAAAGCGCCGACTTCGCCGGCCTTGACAGCATCTACAAGCTCTCAGACAGACTCGCGAAGGGCACGCCCGGGCTCGGCGCGGACGAAGCGATCGTCGGGATCGCATTCGCCGAGAAGTACAACGTCGCGGTAGGCGACAGTATCACGCTGCTTCTGCCGAACGGATCGCCGGGTGAGGTCACGATTCGTGCGACGTTCGACCTCGGCGCCGCAGCAGCCAACGAGCGCATCGTCTTCGTTGACCCGGCCTTTGCGGCCGGGGCACTCGGGCTCGCCGACAGCGAGTACACCGGCATCGAGATCCAACTCACCGACGTGTTCGCCTCCACCGATGTGGCGACTCGGCTTGTAGGCGACCTCGATGTAGCCGCCACCGACTGGCAGTCGCAGAACGCGGAGCTGCTCGCCGGGCTGCAGGCGCAGTCGGCATCCTCGGCCATGATCCAGGTGTTCGTGCTCGTGGCGGTAGC
>DDWT01000003.1:0-56943 GCA_002347365.1 Actinobacteria bacterium UBA2279 | reverse complement strand
TGAAGGCCATGGGTATGGGCGATGGCGCCGCAGGGCGAATCTTCCTGTGGCAGGCCGCGTTGCTGGGCGGCGGCGGTACGCTCAGTGGTATCGCACTCGGCTACGCACTCATCTGGGGATTCTCGCTCGCACCGGTACCGTTCTCGATCACGCCGGAGCCGCAGTTCATCGCGATCTCGGGCGTCATCGGCATCTCCGTCGCGCTTGCCTCGAGCGTGATCCCCATCCGGAAGACGTCCCGACTCGACCCGATCGAGGTGATCCAGAATGGCTGAGCTGCTGGTCGCAACTTCACTCGAGAAGGTCTACGGCGAAGGGGAAATCGCAACCCGCGCCCTCAAAGACGTCAGCTTCACACTCGAACAAGGTGAGTTCGCCAGCATCGTGGGGCAGTCGGGCTCCGGCAAGTCCACGCTGCTGAACCTGCTCGGCCTGCTCGACACCCCCACGAGCGGCAGCGTCCGCTACGAGGGCACGGACACCGCCTTGCTTGCGAAGAAGGATCGCGCGGTCCTCCGCAACGGGCTTCTCGGCTTTGTGTTCCAGTTCCACTACCTGCTGCCCGAGTTCAGCGTGTGGGAGAACCTCACGATGCCGGCGGCTATCCGCGGACAGACGATCGATGCTGCCGAGAAGGATCGTGCGTTTGAGACCCTGGCGCTGCTCGGCCTCGATGGACTCGGAGATAAGAACGCCAACGCCTTATCGGGTGGGCAGAAACAGCGGGTGGCGATCGGGCGAGCGCTCATGAATCGTCCGAAACTCATTCTGGCCGATGAGCCCACGGGTAATCTGGACACAACCAACACCGAAGCGGTCTACAAGCTCTTCCGTGAGATCAACGCCGAGCTCGGCACGACGTTCCTCATCGTCACGCACGACCGACGGATCGCGCAGCAGACCGATCGCATCCTTGAGGTACTTGACGGCGAACTGGTCCAGGATGTGCGAAACGAGTATCTGGCGCCGAAAGGGTAGCCCGAGGGCTACCCTTTCCTGCGCGACTCGAAGACCGCACCCGTCTCCGTACCAAGCCCCTTGTTCGAGTGGGGATACCTGGGCGACATCGGCTCCGACGTCATCTTCGCTCGTCGACGCGGATGGCGACGCAGTCGTCAGCTCGTCGAGTTGGCGATCGAGCAGGAGCTGCTGCGACGCTCACTCGACAGCGCGCTCGCTGCCGGGTGTGGCAGATCCCCGGGTGGTCGCAGCTCGCTCACACGTGCTCGTGGACGCACTGGCAGATGGCTGGTTCGCCGACTGGGCTGCCGAACGCGACTAGATGCCCAGGTCTAGCTGCGCGCCATCCGGTGAAGCCGCCCCGGGAACGCCCGGTTCCACCAGATCGGCGAGTATCTCGGCCATCTCTCTGGCGTTTCTCGGCGCGTAGTCGTGTTTGCAGTTGTTGAACATCACCCAGGTCGTCTCGGCATCAGAAGCAAGTTCGCGTACGCGTGGCGCCCACTCCTGCAGCTCTTCCGAGGTGTAGAGGTAGTCGAACCGATCCGCCGCCGACACGTTGCGCCCGAAGTACGTATCACGATTGCGGCCGTGTAGCCGAACATATGCCCAGGGGGCGGTCACCGCGGTGACCGGCGGCATCGTGGAGCGGTCGGGGAACTGCGGGGCGTCCACGCTGACGAACGCGATCTCGCGGTCCGCGAGGAATGCCAGCGTCGGCATGAGGTTCTCATCGGCCACCCACGATGGATGCCTGAACTCGACGAGCATCCGGACGCCCTCGAGCCGTTCGTGCGCGTGCTGGATATAGCCGAGGTTCTCGTCACGCTGATGTTTGTCGAGCGCGGAGAAGTGCAGCGGGAACTGCATGAGCACGCCACCGAGCTTGTCGGCGGTGCGCAACGGCGCAATGAACTCTCCGAACAGCTCGAAGCTGCGGTCGACCATGCGCGAGGACGGGTGGTGTACTCTCCCGCGGTCGCTGACCTCGAACCTGCACTCCCGCAGTGCAGGGTGCAGCATCCGTTCCTCCACGGAGTGTTGGGTCATCAGGCCGAACGCCTTCACGTGGAAGCGGAAACCGTCCGGCGTGCGCCCCGCCCAGTTCTCGGCCACCTTCGGATCGGGGATGCCGTAGAAAGGGGCGTCGGCCTCAACGGTGTCGAAACGCCGGGCATAGTATCTGAGTCGCGCCTCGGCGGTCCTCGCCTCAGGCGGATACCACGCCTCTACCATCGTCTTGTCGGCCCACGAACAGGTACCGACACGCACCGATCCCACGCCTGCTCCCTACTCGCAGACCCACCTTGAGCGCCACCGTATGGCGAGCGCTATGCCCAGCGCGATCATGCTGCCGAGCGCCGCGCCGAAGATGGCCGCTCCTTTGGGGTCGAGAACGACCCGCACGCCCTCGGCGATCTCAGCGTGGGGCGAGGCCACGATGCCAACCCAGCCCTCTTTGATGCTCACACTGCGTGCGGCAATCGCAAGGGCGCCGCCGGTCTCGACCGCGATGTCGCCGGCCGAGAGCATCCACTGCGCGCCACCTCGCTCGATCGCGACATCCCCGCCGACCAGAAGAACGCCGGCCCCCGCTTGCTGAAGCTCTACGTCACCCGCACTCAAGACACCGGCCGCACCTGAGCGCTCCATACGGACGCCACCGCTCGCGTTCACGCCGCCGACAGCGGATACGGAGATGGTGACGTCCCGTCCGGTCAGCGATCCGATCGCGCTGGTCTCGACGCTCGTGTCGCCCGTCTCAAGGTCATCGAGCGTCACCTTCGTGACGTGCTCGTGTTGCTCGTTCTCGATCATCTTGGGTCCCTTCCCTCGGTTACCTCCAGGTACATACCCCGGCAGGCAGTCACTCCCATTCGAGGAGCGCATGATACTCACGCTCGTAGTCCTCGACAGTGTACGGCACCGGTGCGGCATGCCACGGCATCGTCCAATGGTCCTCGGTCAGGTCGGGGAAGTTGGCCTCGGCGAACCGTTGGCTCACGCCGAAATCGAGTAGCGGGTCGTTCACGGACATGCCGAAGAGGCATGGAACTCGATAGGGACCCGCAAGTGACTCACCGGGAACAGTCAGTATCTCGTCCACCTGGGCGATGAGTGCGTCGATCGAGTAGACAGTGAAGCTCTCGAGGCGAAGGCTCAAGTCCGCAGATGTCTCGAACTTGCCAACCGTCTTCATGAACCAGGCGAGGGCAGTGGTGCCGACCCTGGACCGCAGCGCATCGGCGGTGCCGTGTCTGACATGACGCGAGCGCATCGCGAACAATGCAGCCCTCAACGCGAGCAACTTCGCGCGTGAATGGCGAAGACACTCATGGCCGACGAATGGCGCAAGCAGCGCTACGCGATCCACCCTGTCCTCGTGCACCTGGAGGGTGCGCATGGTCAGCGCCCCGCCGAATGAGAAGCCAAGCAAGGAGAACCGCTCTGCACCAATGGCATCGGCCAGATGGCCGACTGACTCTGCCACCAGCTGACTGGAGAACGGCTGCGCGAACGGCTCGCTGTTGCCGTAACCGGGCAGTTCGAAGAAGTGAACGCGATAGCGTCTTCCGATGTAGCGGATCAGCGGCTCCCAGTCGTCGATCAGCGATATCGTCGCCGGGACGATGATGAGGGGAGGTCCGTCGCCGAACACGCCCACACTAAGGCGCGTCAGCGGAAGATCGAAAAGCTGGTGAACGACCTCGTTGTCAGCAACGCAATCGGCGTGGCCGGTCATCATTACGTCTCCTTTGTGAGCCGGAAGATGCGCCCGCCGATTATGCCGCCCCGAGGGGCTGAGCGCAAACCGAAGTTGCTAGCGGTTCGACAGGTACTCGATAACCGCAGCCTGTTCCTCCTCGGTTAGCTCCGCGCCCTTGCCGATCATGCGGTCGACGGTAGCCTCCCAGCCGACGTCGTCGTAGCTGGCATCATCAACGCGCTGTAAGTCGTGGCACACGATGCAGCGTTCCCCCACCAGCGTCTCACCGTCCAGCATCTGCTGGCCGACGACTCCCTCATCCGGCAGTGGAGCGGTCGCGGGCTCAGAACTGCTGCCGCATGCCGTGAGAGCCACGCCTGCAAGGGCGAACACGCAGAGCATCACGATCACCCGGGAACGGATATGCATTGCAGACCTCCTGGTCAGTATCGACTCCTAGCAGGTGTATACCCTCGCTCGGGTATGATTGCCTCAACCGCGAAATGACCTGCGACCCACCTGGAAAGGGGCACCGCCGTGAAACTGTTCAAGAGCTGGCGGGTCAGGCTCGGCGCTATCCTCGTCGCCAGCTCGGCTTTCATGTACGTCATCCACTACCTGCTCTTCCACGACTTCCACCACATAGCGATCTACACCGTGCACGACATAGCGTTCCTGCCTCTCGAAGTACTGCTGGTCACCATGGTGCTGCACCAGTTGCTGGAGAGCCGCTCCAAGCGCGAGATGCTCTACAAGCTCAACATGGTCATCGGCGCGTTCTTCTCGGAAGTGGGGACCGGGCTTCTCGGCAGACTCGCTGCATTCAGCGACAACGTAGAGGGTGTCCGAGACGACCTGGTGGTCAAGGCGTCGTGGACGCACAAGGAGTACGCCAACGCCATACGAGAAGTCGGCGCCTACGACTTCAAGATAGACGCCAGCCGCGGCGACCTTGGCGCGCTGCGAGAGTTCCTGGTGTCCAAGCGGGACTTCCTGCTGCGCCTGCTGGAGAACCCGAACCTGCTCGAACATGAGTCATTCACCGACTCGTTGTGGGCCGTCTTCCATCTTGCCGAAGAACTCGAGTATCGCACCGACATCGATGCGCTTCCCGCGAGCGATCTCGCGCACCTGTCCGGCGATCTCAAGCGGGCACTTGCCACACTCTCGGTCGAATGGGTGGAGCATCTCGAGCACCTCCAGAACTCCTACCCGTATCTGTTCTCGCTCGCCGTGCGCACCAATCCGCTTGATGCGCATGCCCGTGTGGAGGTCACCGCGTGACTCCGGACAAAGCCAGCCGCTTCAACGATCTGATCGCCGCAGGTGAAGCCGGAGTGCGGATAGCTTTCGGCTGGCTCGACGAAGGACTCGAGTTCGAGCGCACCACCCAGGCATTCGTCGGTTCGCTCTTCTTGATCCGCGGAGCGCGCAATCTCAATGCAGTTCAGATCCTGTGCAAAGCGGGATACGCCGTCGAGGCTCAGACGATGCTCCGCACCATGGTCGAAGACGTCGTCACGCTCAGCTACATCTCCACCAAACCGGAGAAGCTGGCGGAGGCCTGGCTCACCTTCGAGAACCCACGCCTGGCACAGAGTCTGGAACTGCTGGCGAAGGCCAACGGCCACGACATCGCCGACACTGTAGAGCGCCCGCGATTCGCACGATGGACACGACTGTCTTTGTTCCAGATGGCCGAGAAGGCAGACCGCGTGACGCCCGGGATCGCCGAGTATCTTGACTTCGTGTATCCGGTGCTCTCGGACAGGGCTCATGGCAACACGTCGAGCAGCCCGAGCTACGCGAGGACGTACGCTGACGGCACGATCGAGGCGCTCTACAAGCCGTCCCCGGCCCAGGCGGACATCACACTGTGCAACGCGATAACCGTTGTCCTGACCACCGCCGAGCGCGCGAGGGCGCTTGGCGTGTCACTCGATCTATCCGCACTCGAGCAG
Organism: Actinobacteria bacterium UBA2279; assembly: GCA_002347365.1. Classification (GTDB taxonomy): domain Bacteria; phylum Actinomycetota; class Coriobacteriia; order Anaerosomatales; family Anaerosomataceae; genus UBA2279. The sequence goes on along the minus strand of DDWT01000003.1, from coordinate 51,315 downwards.
GCCGAACGCGCGGTGTATGCGGCCTGCGGACTGATGGAGGGTCCTCCGCCCGTCTCTGATCGGGGGTGACGAACGGAGTATCGCGCGCTATCATGGACGGTGATGGGGACCTCTCGGACACCCACTCTCCGCCTCAACCGGCGACGCGCTTGCAGCGCCGGGGCACTCCCCTCACTCACTCCTCTCTCCGCTGAAGCCGCACCCGCGACCCCCGTCGCGGGTGTTTCTGTATGCCCGAGCAAGAGTCGATCGTCGGCAGAACGGGAGGTCGATCGCAGCATGCATCGCAGCTCGAAGAGACCACGCAAACGCCCCGGACACTACGCCTTCGCCGCGGCACTGCAGCACAGCATCGAGGTTTCAAGGCTCACGCGCATCCAGCCCAAAGAACGACACGTGCACGGCCCGTACGGGCGTCCACAGTACCTGTAGTCTGCTACGCTACCTCTCAGCCTGAGCCGGGAGGATATACATGCGCATCGAACGCGCCAGTGTTGATGACGCCGCCGAGACACTCGCACTCATCAAGCGTGCGTTCGGATCCGTCGGCGAGCAGTACGGGGACCCGAATCTACCCCCGCTTGCCGAGACTCTCGAGGAGCATCGCGCGGTCTACGCGAGCGGCATCGTGCTGAAGGCGATCGAGAGCGGCCGCATCGTCGGCTCTGTCCAGGGAATCCCGCAAGATGACGGCAGCTGCTATGTCGCGCGCCTGGTGGTCGAACCGCTCATGCAGGGGCGCGGGATCGGACGGGCGCTGGCTACCGAACTCGAGAAGCGCTTTCCCGCAGCCACCGGGTTCTCCCTGTTCACGGGGCACCGCAGCGAGGAAACGCTGGGGCTCTACCACTCGCTCGGGTTTTCCGAGACACGCCGCCAGATCATCAATGACGCGCTCACACTCGTGTGGATGGAGAAACGCTAGGGGTATACCCCGGAGTCCCGCTCCAACACGCTGCCCACGCTCACCCCTTTGCCGGCACACCAACCCTGTGGCAGCTCGATGGCGTGGAGCGATGGCGTATCACTGGTAACGCGCCGCTCGCTCTCCCCCGGCGACAGCGGTTCGATGGCGCTCACGCGCCCGTCCTCGGCGACGAAGACTACCTCAATGGGGAAACTCACGTCCTTGATGCCGAAGACCGGGAAAGATGGCTCGGCGAACACGAACAGCATCCCCTCGCCGTCGGCCAGCCCGTCGAAATCGCTGAGGCCCCGGCTCTGCTCATCAGGCGAATCGGCGGTCCACACGCGCAACTCATGTCCGCCGAGCGATACCGTCTCCTGCGCGAGACCGGCTTGAGCACAGCCCGCCAACAACGTCATCGCCACGACGACAAGGGCAGACCCGCAGCGCTGGAGTACCATCGGTCGTGTGAGGATCGCATGCATGTCGGACACGTACCTCCCGGGCTCAGTGTTCTATGCCCACGATACGACACCGAAGACCGGGACGGACGTGACTGCGTCATCGTCGAGCCGTATGATTCCGAATGCCTCGCATCCTTGCGTGCATCGCGAGGCGGTCGCAACCAGACATGAAGAACCACGAGCGAAAAGGAGCTGCAATGGCATCGGGTGAATCGAAGGGCGCAGTCATCGCAGCGGTGGTGGGCAACCTCATCGTCGCGATCAGCAAGTTCGCCGCTGCGGCGATAACGGGGAGCTCGGCGATGATCGCCGAGGGCATCCATTCGCTGGTCGACACGGGCAACGGCGGGCTGCTGCTCGTAGGGCTGAAGAAGAGCGCGATCCCTGACGACGAAGGGCATCCCTTCGGCCATGGCAAGGAGCTCTACTTCTGGAGCCTTCTGGTCGCAGTCTCGATCTTCGGCATCGGCGGTGGCATGTCGGTCTACGAAGGCATCAGCCACCTGTATCACCCCAGTGCGCTTGAGAACCCGACAGTGAACTACCTCGTACTCGCATTCGCCATGGCGGTCGAAGGCTGGTCGTTCTCAGTCGCGTTGCGTCACTTCTGGAAGGCCAAGGGCGAGATGGGCGCATGGGAGTTCATCCGCAAGGGCAAGGACCCCAGTCTCTACACTGTGGTATTCGAGGACTCCGCCGCCATGCTCGGCCTCATCGTCGCGTTCATAGGTGTCTTTCTCGGCCATCTGTTCGAGAACCCCTACTTCGATGGAGGGGCCTCTATCGTCATCGGCATCATCCTGATGAGCGTGGCGTTCATCCTGGTAGTGGAAACGAAAGGCCTCCTGCTCGGCGAGGGCATGGAGCCCGAAGGCATCGCAAGCCTCCGCAGGATCATTGAAGCTGACGAGGCGGTCGAGCGGGCCGGCGACATCCTCACGTTGTACATGGGCCCGCATGCACTGCTCGTCAACCTGGAGGTTGTCTTCAAGCCCTCGTTGGGGGCCGAGGCGATCCACGAGGCGATCCACCGCATCGAACGCGCGATCGGCGCTGAACACCCCGACGTGAGCCGCATCTACATCGAGGTGCAGTCACTCGCCGGAGATCCGGCAGCGTAGGAAAGAGAAAGCCTGACGCCGGGGAGGGCGAGCTCCCCGGCGTCCGGAGGTGAAACCGTGTCTGACTACGCCTTAGCTGAAGCCTCGTCGGCGTAGGAGAGGAACTCGGCGCGGCGCGCTCTCTCGGCAGCATCGCGCAACATGCCGATCGCGAGTTCCATGGTCGTTCCACGCAGGGTGCCGTGACGACGCAGACGATCGGCATGACCGGCAAGGATGCGCGTGTCATGCAGATCCAGTTTGCTGAAGTGGAATCTCTCCCACTCGTCGCGATCGCGGGTCGCCCATATCTCGCCGAACAGCCATCGGAGATTATCGATGTCGTCACGCGTGAGGAACTGCCAGTCGACCTTCAGGCCAGCGCGCAGACGGTCGATCGCCCGTTCAACAGCACGCTGTCGGGTCATCTCATACATGCGAGCACCGAGGGTCTCCTCGGTGGAGGTCTTGCGAATCCGATCCATCTTGTGACACCTTTCACTAGCGCTTCGTAGGTGTGACTTTCGTGGCCCGGATAGAGGTACCTGCAAACATGAAGAAGCCTGTGAGTTCGTGAGCTGTGCTTGAGAAACCGCAGGTGAGGCGGTCTGTTAGGCTGTTAACGAAGACCGTGCGAGTCAGGAGGCAACATGCGCGTGTACGAGATCACCGCAGAGTTCGGTTGGGAGGGTGACGACGGGCTTGGCGATCGCCTGATCCAGCAGATCATCGACGGTACGAAGACGGCGACGTGCGGCTTCAAAGCTGCATACTCCGCGAACGAACTCACTGAGATACTCGGCAATAAGGGCACTGTCATCACTGTCGTCGACCATTCGGGTATACCGCGGTGCAACATCCGCATCCTCGATGTGTTCGAGACGCCCTTCGGTGACCCGGATATGCGTCTCGTCAGGGGCGAGGGGGACGGAGAAGACGTCGCCAAGTTCCAGGCAGACCACGCGATCGCCTGGCAGGTCGACTTCGGAAGCGCTCCCCTCTCGGCGAACGAGATGCTCGTTGTCGAGCTGTTCGAGCTTGTCGAAGTGGCCGGGGACTGAAGCGCTACTCGGGCAGGTCGCCCATCACGCGCGCAGCCATGGAGTCGGCCGCGTGTCGCAACATGACCACCTCGGGATCGACATCGAGTGCGCTCTCAAGGAACTCGACGAGCCTGTCCGCGGAAACGAACGACGCACGTCGCAGCCGCTTTGCGAGCGGCTCCCACGGACCGGTTTCCTGCACCCGCCAGATCAACAGCGCAAGAACAGCTACCCCGAGGAGCGGAACGGCCGCGTAGTACGCGCCGTGCGGCAGCACGTCGATCGCGATGAGTGTCGCCGTTCCTGCAAGCATCAGCCAGACGATCGGTCCGGGCTCGTTCATGACGCCGAACATCAGCTTCGGGACCTCGATCACGTCGCCTTTCGGCGAGAAGCTGATCTCCGCACGTCGCAGCCTGATGTAGACGGCGAGCGAACCCCGGCGGCGGCGCAGGTCCCAGAGCGTACCGAGCAAGAATGTGGCGACACCGAGGCCGAGTCCGAATCTGGCAGGCAGTCCGTACGTCGACGATGAGGCAATGCCGGCGGCGGCCACGAACGCGGCAAGAAAGTAGAGCGGCGGCATGCCGAACACGGGCTCCGAAAGGCGCGCCTCAGCGACATCATCGACGCGCGAGGACAGCAGGTAGCCCCAGCCAAGGGGGTCGAGGATCGAGCCGACCACGGCGAGTGCGAGAAACCCTGCGATACCAACGAATATCCAGATCATGTTCGCGTCCATCCGGAAGCAGCTTTCGTGACAGTCTACGCGACGTCCCTCTGCGGTGTACATGCGTCGCCATGAAGGTCGGGTACAGTAGTGTTGAGGGAGCGCCCGCCCAGGTCGAGGAGCACCACATGAGACGCAATCCGCTTGCAGCATTCTCCGATTCAGCGCGCCGTCCGCGTGCAATCCTGTGGAGCGGCGTCATCCTCGTAGGCATCGCGGTCTTCTCGGCAGTGAGCGTGATAGGCACCTCAGTCAACTGGTTCTGCACCGACCCGTGCCACATCGTGCACGAAGACAACACCAAGACAGTCATGGCCGGAACGCACTCGCAGGTGAACTGCGTCGCCTGTCACGAACCGGTGAACGCGAATCCACTCATCTTCATCCTCAAGAAGATCGAAGTCGCGCCCGACGCCATTCCCACGATCTTGGGCACGTTCAATCTGCCGATGAACGAGAACAACTTCGTGGCCGTCCAGATGGCCGACCTGCACTGCACGCAGTGCCACTCGCTGGCGACGCGCATGGTGACACCGAGTGACGGCATCATCATCGATCACGACATGCACACGGCTTCGGGCGTGACCTGCCCCACCTGCCATAACCGTGTGGCGCATCCGGAAGAGAACGTGGAGTACACGCTGCCCGAAGATGAGAAACACGAAAACTGGATGATGATGGATGCGTGCTTCCGCTGCCACGACCTCGAACCAGGCGGGCAGGCACCCGGCAGGTGCGGCGCATGCCATCCGGCGAAGTTCGACCTCGTACCGCCAAGTCACGATGCGGCGGGGTGGTACGCGGCGTTCGGCGAGTCGCGCGGACACGCGGATGCTGCAGAAGCCGAAGCGACGGCGGTTGCCGAGGCGACCTCTCGAACTGCCGAATGGCCGGAGATCGAGAGGGCGGTCGGACCGGTCCTGGCGCCGGTGAGCACGGTGAACACCTGCCACACCTGCCACCTGAACAGCTTCTGCGCTGACTGTCACGGCGTGGAGATACCGCATCCCCAGGCGTTCTACTCGGCGCACGGCCAGGCGGGCCTTGCTGATCCGGCCGCATGTGCGCGCTGCCATGCGCGCTCGGCCGGCGAATCGAAGGGCACGCAGTTCTGCTCGGCATGTCACCATCCCCAGGGCCGGCCCGGAGAGGCGTGGCTGCCGCAACACAACGGCACCGTGCGCATGGAAGGCGCAGACCGCTGCTTCGAGTGTCACGATCCGCAGTACTGTGAGACGTGCCACGTGAGCGGCAAAGAGGCGGCCGACGCCTGGATGCGAGCGAACGCGCGGTAGGTGGCGCGTGGACCCTCCCGTGGCTATGCTGGTTCCTCAGCGTCCCGCCAGCCGACAGGATCCAACGTGAAGAACCGCCGTCTCGCCATCATCTTCGCAATCGTGCTGGTGGATATGCTGTCGTTCAGCATCGTGCTTCCGCTGCTGCCGTACCTGGCCGAGTCGATCGGCGCCACGGCGACACAGATCGGTCTTCTGACCGCCATGTATCCGTTGGCTTAGGTCTTCGCCGCACCGCTACTCGGACGCCTGTCCGACAAGATCGGCCGCAAGCCGGTGTTGATCTTGAGCATCCTGGGCACCGCCGGCGGCTTCGTTGTTCTCGCGATCGCACGCTTCCTGCCGATTCTGTTCGTCAGCCGCTTCATCGACGGCATCACGGGTGGCAACATCAGCGTCGCGCAGGCCTACATCGCAGATGTGACCGACCCCAAAGACCGGGGCAGAGCGCTCGGGCTCATCGGCGCCGCATTCGGGCTGGGCTTCATCCTCGGCCCCGTCACCGGTGGTCTGCTCTCGGGCATAAGCTACTCGCTTCCGGCATGGGTGGGTGCGGGCCTCGCGCTCACAAACGCCATCGTCGTGATGTTCCTTCTGCCTGAGTCGCTCTCGATCGAGGACCGTGCACGCCTGGCCGCCCGGGAGCGTCGGCACGCGTTCGACCCCCGCGCGCTCCTCGACGCCCTCGGCCACAAGCGAGTCGGCCCGTTGTTGTGGATCCGCCTCGCCACGGGATTGTCCTTCTCGATCTTCGAGACAAGCTTCGCGTTGTGGGCGCTCGCCGCCCTCGGCCTCACCTCGCAGACGAACGGGATCGTCCTTGGCTACGTAGGCGTGCTCAGCGTGTTCGTGCAGGCCTTCCTCATCGGCAGACTCACCGCACGCTTCAGCGACGACCAACTGCTGCTGTACTCACTCGGCATCGCAGGCACGGCTCTGCTGCTGTGGGGGTTCGTGCCCAACCTGCCGCTGCTCATCGTGCTGATGCCAGCGCTCTCGGTGGGTCTGGCCGTCTCGAACACCATCATGACGAGTGCCCTGTCCAAGGCTGTACACCACGACGAAGTCGGTGGCATTCTCGGACTGCAGACGTCGATCCAAAGCTTCACCCGTATTCCCGCTCCAATCATCGCGGGACTGCTCATCGACAAAGTGAGCGTGTGGTCACCGGGCCTGGGCGCCGGATTGCTCACGCTTGCGATGGTGCCCTTCGCCTGGTCGGCGCTGTGTGTACGGCCCGGACGCGAAGGGTGTCCTGAAGACGAGACCGGGGACACCCCGGCCGACACAGAGGAGGGGTCACATGCCCGATGACAGCGCCCGCGTAGCCTCGGCGATGGAGGACGACGCCCGGAGCGTGCTCGAGCTGGTCGACGCCTATCGGCGCGGCCCTGACCTTCTCGCCGCTTCGATCGAGGGCATGACCGCCGAGCAACTCCGCGCACGACCGATCGAGGGGAAGATGAGCTCGCTTGAGGTCCTCGCCCACGTGTGCGACTGCGACCAGTTCCTCGCCGACCGCATGAAGCGCACCATCGCACTCGACAGGCCGCTGCTCGTAGGCGTGAACGGCGTCAAGTACCTTGCGGCGTTGAGCTACCAGGAGCGCGACCCTGCGCTGGATCTGACGATGTTGCGGGCGACACGCGCACAGATGACCGCCGACCTCGATCGATTGCCGGCGGATGCGTGGGTGCGCGAGAGTGTGCACACAGAGGTCGGCATCGTGACACTGCGCGAGCATCTGCTGCACACGATCCGACACCTGGAGTCGCACGTGGGAACGATTCTCGAGAAGCGTCGCGCACTCGGACTCTAGCGGCCGCTTCCGATGGGCATCCCGAGCAGTTTGCGTACGCGCCCAGCGGCCGTGAGCCGTGGCTGGCACGGACGAGCATCGATCGATCGGCCCTGACCTTCGATACACAGGTTCGAACCCGGCTGCCTTCGGCGGACCGGATACTCCCTGCAATACTTGCACCAGATAATGGCCATGCTCACTCCCCGGCGGGCGGTTGCTGTCCGGCCTCGGCGTTCCCGGCAAGCCCGGCTGCCAGACCGTCGGTGCCAAGAACCTCGCGCAGGCGATCGTAGCGGCGGCGCTCGACCTTCTCGACCCGCGGCGTACCGCTCGTGGAAGCATAGAAGATGCCATCGTAGGAGGGGTCGCCCTCGGCCACCAGATTGTCGCGGGCTATCGTCTTGGCCAGAGCGGTGAGCATCGCTCCCGGGTCTTTGAGCAGCAGCATGCCCTCGGCATCCGCCTTCTCGTAACTCGTGCGATGCAGCGCGCGACCCCACGCGGTCACGATGAATGCTGCCAGCGTGACGGCGATCCAGGTGATGGCGATGACCACTGCGATGAACAGCGCGATGCCGATAGCGCCGAGACACCCTGACGCATCGTCGCCATCCAGGCTGTCGAACAGGCACCCATCGCTGCATCCGTCCGCACCGGAGCAGCCGTCCAACGGCGAACAGCCGTCTGCAGCCGCACATCCGCATGCCTCGACCGCCGCGCCGGCGCCATTCTTGGCGTTGCGAATCAGCTTGAGCGGTCCCATCAACGCCGCGAGCGCGGTGCCGAACAGGATGTCGCCGGCGATGATGCGCGCGACAAGCGTGGCGATCACGGCGCGCTGCTCTGCTTCGGCCAGCTCACTCAGGAAGCCGCGTGTGACACCGATCGTGGGTCGCTTGCGGTTGGTGCCGATCGCGCACGCGTTGACGCTATCCACATCGAAGACGATCAGCGAGGGCGGCTCGGCGAGACCGGCGGCGATACTCATGTCGCCGAGCGCGCGCACCAGTCCGGGGTGCGCGGCAAGATCGAGGTCCGTGCCCTTGAAGCGATTGCGAACCCAATCTTCAGCATTCGCGAGCTGTACGGCTGCGATGAGCGCGCCGAGCGCCAGCAGCGTGAGGATAGCGGCAAGCACCCAACGCAGAAGGTCGGCGTAGTAGCCGGGAGACTCCATGACGAGCCCGATGAGTGAGCCGGGCACCGCCACCAGCGCCACTCCAAGCAGGACTGCCGAGCCAACAACGAACAGGCCGACGAAAACGGCGAGCTTCGCACGATTGCGATCCACGCGCACCCACAGCGGCTCGGTTCGAAGCGCGGTGATCTTGCTGCGCGACGGCATCGCGGGTCTACCCGCGTTCCCGGATCAGTCGCTCCAGCGAGTAGGTGAAGTGCTCGCGGTCCTCGTCTTCGAATGGTGCAGGGCCGCCCGTCCTGCCGCCCGAGCGCCGCAGGCGCTGCTCGGCGTGCCGGACCTCCATCTCGATGTCGATCGTCGCCTTGTGGAAGATGCGCCCCCGCACGCCGATCGCCCCGGCACCGCGTCCCAACACCATGGCGGCCAGGCCGATGTCCTGGGTCACGACAACGTCCTCGGGCTGTAGTCGCTCGATGATGGCGAAGTCGGCGGAGTCGCGGCCGATGCCCACGGTGACAGCCTCTACCCCGTTGCGACGCGTGTGCCGCTCGAAGTTCTGCGTCCCGTTGCCCACCAGCACGACCGACATCCCGTGCGCCCGGGCGACGGTGATCGCCTCACGAGTGACGGGACACGCATCTGCATCGATGAACAGAGTAGCCATAGCGCACACGATACCCGAGGACGGGAGCGCGTGTCTCGGCGATTCAGAGCGGCGTCTGCCAGCGGTGCAGCCACCATGCGACGGAACGGTTCATCTCGCGCATGAAGTCGGAGGCGAACTTGCGGCGGTAGACGTCCTGCGCCACGTTGTCAGTCCCGGGCTTGAAGCCATGCGGTGCGTGCATCGCATCCAGCTCCGCAGACACCTCGGCCAGCTCGGCCTTGGTAAGGCGCCGGTACGTGTCTTTGTGCACGACGTGCTTCATGTAGTGAGGCGTGGCAGACCGCCTCTTCGCGGGCCTGCCGAAGACGAGCATGGCGACAGGGAACGTGTGCGTCGGAAGCTCCAGCAGCCGGGCGACTGCTTCGCCGTTCTCCATGATGTCGCCTATGTAGCACGAGCCGATGCCGAGCGATTCGGCGGCGATGACTGCGTTCTGCGCTGCGATGAGCGCGTCCGAGCATGCCAGCATGAGGTCGCCGAATCCCAGGGTGTCCCGGTGCTCGACATCTCCTAGCGAGTCAACGGCCGAGACCGCGAACAGGTCGGTCCACTTCTGGAAGTCGGCCAGGAACAGCAGCACCCACGGCGCCTTCGCGATGAACGGCTGGTCATCGCAGAGCACGGCGAGCTCGTCTTTGAGCGACTGATCCTCGATCTCGATGATCGTGTACAGCATGAGGTTGCCGCCGGTAGGAGCGCGCATCGCGGTGTGGAGGACGGCCTCCCGCTCTTGTTCGGTGATCGATGCGGGTGCGAACGTGCGCGTGGAGAAGCGAGCGTTCATCAGCTCGATAGTGGGGTTCACGGGTACTCCTGTCGGTCGTGGGACCACGACATCAACGATACCCGAACGCTGGGCTGACAGGCGCTATCCGGCGTGCCGACCCAGTCCCCACGAGGTCACCAGAGTCGGCCTGTGGAAGCGCAGACTCAGGTGATGCGTCGTTGCGGCGGACTGCAGGCCTACAGCGAAAGCGCCGGCGGCCACGGCAGCGACTGCGGCGACTGCGTAGGTGAGAACCGGATCGACGATCCCGTTCAGCAGGATGATCACCGAGAAGAACGCCACGCCTCCCCACGATCCCAGCACGGCACCTCGCAGCAACCGGTGGACTGCATCACTCCCGCTGTGGCGATGGGATGACACCGCCATGATGGCAGCGATGACCGGCAGCGGAGCGAGGAATCCCGCGATCTCTGCCCCGAGCACGCGGGCGCTCGTTGTGATCAGCATGACCACAACGCCGGCGAGGATCATCCGCAACGCAAGTACCCGCTTCCTGGGAGTGGGCATCGTCTGCTCGCCCTCGGGAACACGGATCGCAAAGGCAAGCGACACGAGCACGATCGGGACGAGAGCAAGCATCCACCCGAGTGTGACGTGGACAAGCGACAACAGACCGGCTACCGCGAAGAAGATCGCGTACGCCGCGATCAACGACTGCCACCAGGGACGTTTCGGAGCAACCGCCGCGTACGACGTGCAGAACATGCCTGCGGCGACGAACCCCAACAGCGTGCCGTATGCGGCGTGGACCGCGAAGCGCGAGCCGTATTGGGCGAAGAGCATCGCCGAGATCGGACCCGATATGAGCGGCAGACCCACCAGCAGACCGCCGACCATACCACCCCACCTGTGCACCGCGAACGTGGACATCGCAAGCAGCAGGGGGCTGATCAGGACCTTGGCCAGAACGAGTATCACAGGTGCTCCTCAGATCGCTATGTGCATTCCTTCACTTGTTCATCTTCGGCACGAAAGAGAGTAGAGTCTATTTGTTCTTAGTTTTGGTAACCGACATTTTTTTCGATGCTTTAGGGGTACACATGCTCAACACGACGCGACTGAGGATCCTGCGCGAGGTGGCCGAACGAGGGACCATCATCGCGGCAGCTGAGGCTTTGTATCTCACGCCACCGGCCGTCTCCCATCAGCTCAAGGTCTTGGAGAGTGAGCTGGGTGTCCCGCTCCTGGAGCGCACGGCACGGTCGATCCGGCTCACAGACGCCGGAGCACGCCTGGTACGACATGCCGAGACGATCCTCGCCGAGTGCGAGGTCGCCGTTGCTGACGTCACCGCCTTCGCAGGACAGGTCACGGGGCATCTGCGGCTCTCGACATTCCAGACGGCGGCACAGAGTTTCGCTCTGCCGGCAGTGGCCGGGATAATGCGGCAGTATCCGCATCTCAAGGTGACCGTTGCAGACCTCGAGCCCGAGCGGGCGATCATCGAGGTGAAGGCGGGGCAGATCGACGTGGCCCTGTCTCATGAATGGGACTTCGTCCCACGAGCAACGGATCCGGGGATCGACCGCTATCCGCTGCTCGACGAGCCGATCGTCGTGGTGCTCCCGAGCAAGCACCGGCTCGCTGGAGGCCCCGTCAGGACCGCCGACCTCACCCGTGAGCATTGGTGTGTGGCGCAGGAGAGCACCGCGAGCAGGAAAGCCGTCATGCATATCGCGCGAACGGCGGGGTTCACTCCCGACATCGCGTTCGAGAGCAACTACTTCCGTGCCATAGGTTCAGCGATCGAAGCTGGACTGGGTGTGGGCATCGCGCCTCTGATGACGGACCTTCGCGGCCTCGATATCGTCATACAGCCGCTTGTCGAACCGGCTATCCAGCGCCACATCTTCGCTGCCGTGCGACGCGGCTCCGGCGGTTCTCCCACGATCAAGGCTGTCCTGGAGACGTTGAGGGCGGTCGCGGGGACCCTCGGCCCCGAAGGTCCGCTCAAATTCAGGCCCTAGGCGCCCGCTACGCGCGAGCCCCGACGCCAGGTCTGCCCCACGAGCTGCGAGCCCGGCCGATAAGCCAGGTGCGCGTGGGACGGAGCATCAAGTACCGCGAAATCGGCTGAGACGCCCACAGCGAGACGACCCACGTCCTGACGATGCAGCGCCTTCGCTCCGCCGCGCGTGGCGGCATACAGCGCCTCAGCGGGTGTCAGGCCCATCTCACGGACCGCTACCGCGATGCAGAACGGCATCGATGTGATGTAGGAGGAACCGGGGTTGCAGTCGGTGGCGATCGCGACGCTCACGCCCGCGTCCAGCAAGCGGCGGCCGTTCGCGTAACCACCGGGGGTGCTGAAGTCCGCACCCGGCAGCAGCGTGGCGACGACATCGCTCGCGGCAAGAGCGTCAACGTCACCATCAGTGAGATGGTTGCAGTGATCCACGCTCGCCGCACCGAACTCGACAGCCAGACAGACACCCGGGCCCTGCTCCAGCTGGTTTCCGTGCAACCGCACGCCAAGACCCATCGCCGCTCCTGCCGAGAGGACCCTCCGCGTCTCGAACTCATCGAACGCGCCCGTGTCGCAGAAGACGTCGATCCAACGCGAGAGCGGAGCACAGGCCTGTAGCATCTCGCCGCAGACAAGGTCGACGTACGCCTCGCGGTCATGCGCGTACTCGGCGGGCACGACATGTGCGCCGAGGAAAGTGGTCTCCCCGGTGAACTCACGCGCGACCTCGAGGATCCGGGCTTCATGCACGACGTCGAGGCCGTAGCCTGACTTGATCTCGACGGTCGTCGTCCCCTGCGAGCGCACCTGCGCGACCAGCGAGCGCGTATGCGCTCGCAGCTCCTCAGCTGACGCCGTCCGGGTGGCGGCGACGGTCGTGACGATGCCGCCGCCCGTGTAGGGTTCGCCCGCCATCCGGGACGCCCATTCCGCCGAACGCTCACCGGCGAAGACCAGGTGGGTGTGCGAGTCCACGAAGCCGGGGACCACCGCGCACCCCTCCAGGTCCACCTGCAGGTCACATGCCGGAGCCCTCAACGCCTCCCCGACCCACGCGATGTGCTGGCCCTCGAGCACCATGGCCGCATGATGCACGATGCCGAGTGGCGACCCATCGCCCTGCGACGGATCACAGGTGACGAGTTCGGAGATGCCGGTGATGAGCGTGGCGGTCATCGGTCGCCCTCGCGCATCGGGATGCGCACACCGGTCGCCTCGGCGACCTCGACAGCACGGTCGTAGCCGGCGTCGACGTGCCGGATGACGCCCATGCCCGGGTCGTTGGTGAGCACGCGGCGGATCTTCTCGGCGGCAAGCGGCGTACCGTCGGCCACCGTCACCTGCCCGGCGTGCAGCGAGCGTCCGATACCCACGCCGCCGCCGTGGTGGAACGACACCCACGTGGCGCCCGATGCGACGTTGACGAGCGCGTTCAGCACGGGCCAGTCGGCGATGGCGTCGCTGCCGTCCAGCATCGACTCGGTCTCGCGATACGGGCTGGCCACGCTGCCGCAGTCCAGATGGTCGCGGCCGATGACGACCGGTGCGCTGATGCGGCCGTCAGCGACCATCTCGTTGAAGCGCGCTCCCGCGACGTCGCGCTCGCCGTAGCCAAACCAGCAGATGCGGGCGGGCAGACCCTGGAACGCGACTTTCTCGCGCGCCTGGGAGATCCAGCGGCGCAGCCCATCGTTGTCCGGGAACAGCTCCAAGATCGCGTCGTCGGTGGCGTGGATGTCAGCCGGATCGCCAGAGAGCGCGGCCCAGCGGAACGGGCCCTTGCCCTCACAGAAGAGCGGTCGGATGTAGGCGGGCACGAAGCCCGGGAACTCCCAGGCGCGTGTGTAACCGCCCAGCTCGGCTTCCTTGCGGATGGAGTTGCCGTAGTCGAAGACCTCGGCGCCGGCGTCCATAAAGCCCACCATCGCCTCGACGTGGCGCGCCATGGACTCTCGGGCGCGGTCGATGAACTCCTCCGGGGCGCGCTCGGCGTACTCGCGCCACTCGGTCACGCTCACGCCCACCGGCAGGTATGCGAGCGGGTCATGGGCGGAGGTCTGGTCGGTCACGATGTCGACCTCGATGCCCCGGCGCAGCAGCTCGGGCAGCACTTCGGCGCAGTTGCCCTCAAGTCCCACGGAGAGCGGGCGGCCCGCGGCCTTCGCGGCGAGGACCCGCTTCACAGCATCACTGAGGTCGCTCGTCCACTCGTCGAGGTAGCGGTCATGCACCCGACGCTCCAGCCGCGCAGCGTCCACTTCGACGACGAGCACGACGCCCTCGTTCATCGTGACTGCCAGAGGCTGTGCGCCGCCCATGCCACCGCAACCTCCGGTCACCGTGAGCGTGCCGCGCAGCGTGCCACCGAACCGCTTGGTGGCGATCGCCGCGAACGTCTCGTAGGTGCCCTGCAGAATGCCCTGCGTGCCGATGTAGATCCAGCTGCCTGCCGTCATCTGGCCGTACATCATGAGCCCCATCGCATCCAGACGGCGGAACTCCTCCCACGTGGCCCACTCACCTACAAGATTGCTGTTGGCGATGAGCACGCGCGGCGCCCACTCGTGGGTCTGCATGACGCCCACGGGCTTGCCCGACTGCACGAGCATGGTCTCGTCGGCCTTGAGCGTCTTCAGTGTCCGCACCAGCGCGTCGAAGCTCTTCCAGTCCCGGGCGGCCTTGCCGCTGCCGCCGTAGACGACGAGGTCATCGGGCCGCTCGGCCACTTCCGGATCGAGGTTGTTCATCAGCATGCGCATGGCGGCCTCCTGCGGCCACCCCAACGCCGTCAGCTCGGTCCCGCGCGGTGCGCGGACGGGGCGTGCACCCTGACTCATCGTGTCATCCTCTCCCTACTCCAGCTCTCCCACAGCGCCTTCGGCTGCCGAGACGACCTCGCCGCCCATCACCAGATCGCACGCGGCTTCGATCTCCGGTGCGAGATGGCGATCCGGTCCCGGCCCCGCGACATGTTCGCGCAGGAGCGACCGCACGGCGTCTGTGCCCGCCGCCGGTGCAAGCGGCGCGCGGAAGTCGAGCGCACGGGCTGCCGTCAGCAGCTCGATCGCGAGCACTCGCGAAAGCCCGTCCACGCTGCGGCGCAGCTTGCGGGCCGCGTTCCAGCCCATCGAAACGTGGTCTTCCTGCATGGCGGAGGACGGGATCGAGTCCACACTCGCCGGCATCGCCAGACGCTTCATCTCACTCACGATCGATGCCTGTGTGTACTGCGCGATCATGTGCCCGGAGTCCACGCCCGGGTCAGCCGCCAGAAACGGCGGCAGGCCGTGGCTGCGTGACGTGTCCAGCATGCGGTCGGTGCGGCGCTCGGCCATCGAGGCCAGGTCGGCCGCGACGATCGCGAGGAAGTCGAGCACGTAAGCGACGGGTGCTCCGTGGAAGTTGCCGTTGGACTCCACGCGACCGTCTGGTAGCACCACCGGGTTGTCGATCGCCGAGGCCAGCTCGCACTCGGCCACCGTTGCCGCGTGCGTGAGCGTGTCGCGGACAGCGCCCGCGACCTGGGGCGCGCAGCGCAGCGAGTAGGCATCCTGCACGCGCACATCGCCGCCGCGGTGCGACGCGACGATCTGGGAGTTCGCCAGCATCCGGGCGATATTGCGCGCCGAGGCAGCCTGCCCGGGTTGCGGACGCAAAGCCTGCAGCTCGGCGGCAAAGACACGATCGGTGCCGAGAAGCGCCTCCACGCTCATGGCTGCGGTGATGTCGGCCACCTTCACGAGTGCGCGGATGTCGGTGATGGCGAGCACGAGCATGCCCAGCATGCCGTCGGTGCCGTTGATGAGGGCGAGGCCCTCCTTCTCCTCGAGCTCGACCGGCGTCAGCTCGGCTCTGGCGAGCGCCTCGGCGGCGCACAGCCGACGGCCGTCGGCCACCTCCACCACGCCTTCGCCCATGAGCGCGAGGGCGCAGTGCGCCAGAGGTGCCAGATCACCCGAGCAGCCGAGCGATCCGTACTCGGGCACGCATGGCGTGATGTGAGCGTTCAGCAGCGATGCGTACGCACGAGCGGTCGTGGGACGCACGCCGGTTCGTCCCGTGCATAGTGTCGACAGCCTCAGCAGCATGAGCGCACGCACGACCTCGGTCTCCACGAGCGTGCCCGTCCCGGCGGCGTGCGATCGGACGAGCGAGCGCTGCAGCTGGTGGCGCTTCTCCGGCTCGATGAACGTCGTCGCAAGCGCCCCGAAGCCGGTGCTCACGCCGTAGACGGGTTCGCCGGAACGCGCCATGCGGTCGACATGTGCGCGACTCTCCTCCATCGCTGCGACCGCCTCGGGCGAGAACTCGACGGCGACGCCGCCGCGCGAGACTGCCACGACGTCTTCAAATGTCAGCGGGTCGATCCCCACCATGATCGCTGCTTGCATGAAGCCCCCCATCTCGTGCATCGATATGGTGTCCCCGTCGTGTTGGTACATACTTGACGATAACGCATATTCCATCCGCCCTGCATACGAGGAAACGAACGCGACATGTCTACCTCTTCGTTCCCAAATGACCCGCTCTGGCCGAGGGCCGGGCACTGGATCGTCCCCGTGCCCGATGATCTGGTCGAAGGCGACCTTGCTTTGATCGGCGTACCCGCGCACGAGACCTCGATCTCCCCGACCGGCGCTGACGCCACACCGGCGGCTGTCCGAGAGGCCCTGCTGCGCTACTCGACGTACTGCGCGACGCACGATACCGACGTGGCGATGCTGCGCGCGCACGACCTGGGTGACGTGAACGCTCCGGACGGCCCGGACGGCGAGTTCCGCGTGCGCGAAGCCGTGGCAGAATCCGCGTGGCGCTTCAGACTGCTCATCGCCATCGGCGGCGATAACTCCATCACATATCCGGTCGTGCAGGGGCTGTTCGGTGAGGACCTCGGCGAGTGCGGGCTCATCACCGTGGATGCGCATCACGACCTGCGAGACGGCATCAGCAACGGCTCTCCGGTGCGACGCCTGGTGGGGGCCGGCTTGCCGGGCACCAACATCGTGCAGATAGGCATCGCCGACTTCTCCAACTCGGCAGCATACGCGGCACGCGCCCACGAGCTGGGAATCACCGTCATCCCGCGCACGCATCTGCGCGACCGTCCGCTCGAGGAGATCGCCGTACGCGCGCTGGAGATCGCCGGACACGGCGGTCGCCCTGTATTCGTCGATCTCGACTTAGACGTCTGCGACCGTGCTGTGGTACCGGGTTGTCCTGCCTCGGCTCCGGGTGGCATCAGCGCCGACGAGCTACGTCAGCTCGCCTACTACTTCTGCCGAGACCAACGCGTACGAGGCATCGACATCACCGAAGTGGACGCGACCTCCGACGCACCCGATGGACGCACCGTGCGCCTCGCGGCCCTCGTGGTGCTGCAAGCGGCGGCCGGAGTGGCGGAGCGGCCCTAGCGGACCGGCTACGCCTTCTCGAGGATCCGCTTGAGCTTGTGCAGGTCCGCATCTGCCATCTTGTCGAGCATCTTCTCGGCCATCCCTGAGAATGCTGCCGCGGGACCTTTGATGTCGGCCTTCACGACCATCGCGACGACCGTGGAAGCACCGTCGGATCGCACCTGATAGGTGAACCCGGCAGCGACCGGTCCTTCGCCGCCGCTGTAGCTCACTCGCTCGTTGCGCACGTATTCCGTGCACGTCAGCACGGCGTCGCCGGACCTGCCCTCATACGACCCCGTCATCCGATAGCGCGCGCCAACACCGCTTGCAGACCCGCCCTCATGCGCCATCGAGGTCACGGCAGTCCGCCACAGCGGCTCCCTCCTCGGATCGGCGACGAAGTCGAACACCTCGACCAACGGCCGGGCGATAATGACGCTCTTGCGAACGCGGACCATGGAGTTCCTCCCCGGCGGAAGCGCCCACCCCGATTTGCATTTCCCCCGTATCGCACTGCATACTGTGCGGACTTCACCAGTATCGCGGAGGACACATTCACATGCACGTGAGCATCTACACCAACAACGGCCTTGACCAGGCGGTGACAACCACCGCCTAGAGTCCCCTGTGCCCACATATCTAACGGTCAATCAGGATGGCGCTCCAGGCGCCGTCCTTTTTGTTTGCCCACATCACCGAGAAGAGAGGAACGGGCAATGATCACAACGCATGACATCAAAGCACTACGTGAGAAGACGGGGGCCGGTGTCCTCGATTGCCGAGAGGCCCTCACGGCCAGCAGCGGTGACCTCGACAAGGCACTGGAGGCGCTGCGCGCGAAAGGCGCAGTGGTGGCCGAGAAGCGCGCGCATCGCGATGCGGTCGAAGGCTACATCGAGGCGTATGGTCACGCAGGACGCGTGGGAGTGCTCGTCGAACTGCGCTGCGAGACCGACTTCGTCGCCGAGAACGCCGGATTCCGCGGACTTGCCCATGAGATCGCGCTGCAGGTTGCCGCGCAGGCCCCGCGTTGGGTCTCGCGGGAGGACGTCCCCGGCTGCATCATCGACGAGATGGTGGCACAGGAGCGTGAAGCTGCGCTCGCAAGCGGCAAGTCCGCAGAGATCGCCGAGCGGATCGTCGCAGGCAAGCTCGAGCGGTTCTACCGCGAGATGTGCCTGCTCGAGCAGCCCTACATCCGCGATGACAAAGAGACGATCGGTGGCTTGATTCAAGACAAGGTGATCGCCTTCAACGAGAAGATACTCGTCCATCGCTTCCAGCGATTCGAGCTGGCCGAGTAGGCCGGGAGTGCAAGAGGCCCCGACAGCGTTCGCTGTCGGGGCCTCGATGATTCGATCACGCTACCGGCTGCAACGTCTCCACCGCGTACAAGTGGGGTCTCTAGGGATAGGCTTTGGTTCGCTCGAGTTTGTAGCTGTCGCCGGACTTGCCATTCGATACATCGGTAGCGGTCATGGCATCACCGCTGACCTCGATCTTCCATACAAGATCGTTTCCCATGCTGATGGTATCGCCTTCCAGAACGTAGTAGGCCACGCCACCTCCTACCGGCAATCCCAGATCGCGATCGAATACAGCGACAACTCCTTCGGTGGCGGGTCCGTCCTCATTGGGCATGAAGAGTATGCCGCCGCCCTCGGAATCGCGGAACTCCCAGGTTCCGGACACGTCAGGCGCTCCAGAAGAGCATCCGGAAGCAAGAACGGAGAATGCGAGAAGCAGAACCACCAGCAGACCCACCACTGCATCCCGCGACCCCCGCAACCGCAGGCGAAACCTAAAGAACTCCTCCATGTTGGCCCCCCTACCCTACGCTACGTGTTCTATATGTCCTTCGGCTGCATCCGCGTTCGATGAGCTCTATACGCTCGGAGCTTCCACTGCTGCCACACCAGCGTCAGAGACGTGTTCGGTCCACGCTGTCCCGTTCCAGTATCGGAGCTCATGCCTGGTGGTGGGATCCGGGTACCAGCCCTCTGCTGTGAACGATGATGACGGCTCGCCAACCAACTGAGGTCCAGAGACACCACGTTGCGCGGGCTTGGACGCCCTGATCAGGAAGATCACTAGCAAGATGAACAGGATCATGGTGAAACCGGTGCACGCCGCAGCACGGGCCTCAATGAATCCCATCTCCCCGATCACCGCCCCGTCTCTCACAGACATCTGCTTGACGGGACTCGTCTGGAACTGCGCATATAGCAGCCCGATTCCGACAACCCAGATGAGAAGGAATACGACGAATGCGACTGCGATCTTCGAGAATGCCCTCCCCGTTGCCATCTCCGACCCCTCCCGTTCGGCACCCCGTCCTCAAGCTGATGATACCCGTCCTGCCAGACGCGGTCTGCCTGGCAGTGATGCCGCCCCTATCCGCATATGCGCAACGGGGCCCCGGCATCTGCCGGGACCCCGTTTGTCTCTGCTGGGTGATCGTGGCTAGTCTTGAAAGCGCTCAAGACTCCTGGCGCTCATTGAATACGCCCGAGACGGTTCACAAGACCGTTGTGGTGTCCTCGCTCGAACCGTCCCTCGGATCCGGCGTCTGAGTGTCCTCTTCAGATCCGTCGGGCTCATCGACGCCATCAGCGCCCGGGTCGGCCCAGTCGTTCAGGATGGAGTCCTCAGGCGACAGCCCGAGCCACCCAAGGAACTTCTCATAGACGCGCACGAGCCCTGGCGGCAGCATCTTCTTGGTACCGGCCAGAACCTTGTCCTGAGCACGGACGAGGTTGCGTTCGATGCGAGAGAAGGCATTGGCGATTCCGGTCTTCTTGGGCTCGGCAGTCTCAGAGCCCTCCTCGGAAGCCTGGACCTGCATACGCTTGTTGGCCTTCACTTCTCCGTCGGAACCGTCCTGTTCGACAGCAACGTCACCGAGCTTGTCGCTCTTGCCGCGGACTTCCGGCTTCTCGGCGGACTCCTTCTTGATCTGACCGGGAGCCGTGGACTTGCCACTGTTCCCTTTGACCGCGAGCGCCGTGCCCGGCAACACCAACGCCGAGAACAGTACGGCAACGGTGAGGACTGCGATGACCTTCTTCATTACGACTACCTCCTGCGGTACGTGTCAGAACTACGCTGCATATAGCAACGTCTAGAGCATCGTGCATACCGGCCACTCCCTGAGTGACGGGGATCACGGGAACGCCGTTGCTCCGCCGAGCGGTACTCGCACACAGCAAACAAGAGACCCCTTCGGAGTCCTGGTTATGGACTCCTCTGGGGCCCTCAAAAATGCATGGTGGGCGATAGTGGACGCGTTTCGAACCGATAGCCTCTAGAAGGGAATCTCCTCACCCGCGTCGTCTTCAGTCTCGGCTGACTCGATATCACTACTAGATGCCTCCGCGCCACTTGAGGCCTCGTTGATGTCATCGACCATGTTGTTGATGCTGTCGATTTCTTGCTGTGAGAAGGTGCCACGAGTCTCGGAGGGCTCGAGTGGCCCTGCCTGAAGCAGTTGGTTGATCAACTCGGGGTACGTGAACGCTCGTTCTTCTCCGTCAATCGTCATATGGACGCTGGTTTCTTCATTCACGTCCCTGCTAAATATCAGCTTCATCGTCGCTCCCAAACTTCTTCAGGTTGTACTTCTTCACACGCTTCTTGATAGATGCCTTGCCCCCGTCGGTGGTGGCGGCGATTAGGTCAACTATGTCGCGCCCATCAATAGTGCCCTCCAACGGGCCGGACCTTATGACTATCCGGTTCGAGTTATTCCGGCACATGATGACGTTCTGCGCATCGCCAAGCATTGGGATGGTCGCATTGTGTGAAACGAGGATGACCTGCTTCTCCTTCTTGCACCCTTTGATCGCGGTTAGCAGACCGGAGTTGATGTAGTGTGTGGCAAGGTTGTCCTCGGGTTGGTCGATGATGAGTGGTGCCGTGTCCGCGCTGCATCCAAGAACCAAGTCCAGGATTACAGCCGTCTTCCATCCCGCGCTGAGCGCCTCAAAGTCGCGGCCATCACTGGTCACGATTCTGTATAGCTTGGTGTTCATGCTGTTGAATCTGTTCGTCACGTAGGCCTTGAACGCCTGAAGACTGTCAATCTTGGGGCCAGACTGTCGGAAGTTCTGGCTGAAAAGCGCATGCGGGGCGATCGCCTCGAAACTGGTGATCTGCATCCCCTTCGTACGGGTCTCGTTCACTACATCAAGGAAGGTGTCCTTCGTCAGTACGAGCCTGTTCTCTATGGAGAGTCGATGGCCCATGGATACGATTTCCTTCGTCGGAACGCGAAGTGAGAACTCGGCTATCTCTTTCAGCGAAGAGTAGAAGGCGTCGCGAGATGCTTTGTACCGCTTGATGTACTGCCTCAGGTTGCCGAAATCCCGCCTCTTCACGTCGTTCTCATAGTTGTCAGCGCGATTCGCGGCCGCAATCTGATCATAGTGCGATGTAATGATGGCTCTGATTTCAGCCTCGAACTCGGACGCATCTTGTGCTTGTTCGAGTTCAGACTTGAGTTGCTCTACAAGGGATGGATCGTGATCGACTAGAGGGTTCTCCGCCAGTAGTGTTTCGATCTCGTCGAGGGTCCGCTCGTGCCTCTCGTGCATCGCAGGCGTGTACTTGAGAGCCTCAATCACTTCATCGTCTGGTAGCATGCGCCCGAGCGGGTTGCGGCGGACCGGCTCGGTCAGGATAAGCCCTGACAGCTTCCGGATGTGCGCCAACTGCTCCTCGAGTGACTCGATGCTTTCAACCGCCTCAACAAGAGTGCCCAGGCTCTTGGATAGCTGATTGAGGCCGTTGTCTATCATCTCGCGCTCGTCGGCATCTGGAGGGAACACGCTCTTCAGGATGGGGATGTCCTCAATCTTGTTCTGCCTATCGCGACTGTCACAGACGCTCACAATGTAGTTCTGCGCGAGGTAGTGCGGGGTCTGACCGGCGGGGTTGTGGACCTGTATGTCCTGAACTCCATAGGTCTCGACGTATAGGCTGTCAGAGAAACTGCCGGAGACACTTCGATAGATCGAGTCGACAAGCAGAGTCTTGCCACTAGAAGATCCGCCTATGACAACGTTCAGACCAGGCGTTAGCGTGACGTCGATATCAATCATGTCGTTCAAGAGCGCGACGTCCTGGATGCACTCGCTCCATGAGTCCGGCTTGACTCCATAGCGCAGTCTGTCGGACTCAGATAGCGAGAGCCGAAGACCGCTGAAGGTAGGGCTGGCCAACATCCACGTAGGCACGAAGTCAGGGGCCTTTGGGTAATCCGATTGCGGATAGCATGTGGGCCTGTAATTGTCCGTGGACGTGATGAGATTCACGAATTCACGGATACCCAAGCGGTTGAAGTAGTTGAGAGTATCCTCTAGGCCCTTGTTGCCTCTGGCCGAGAATCCATCGAAGTAGTTGTAGTAGACGCTGCGCTCCATCGTTGTATCGAAGCGGGTGCCCGCAGGAATCGACTCATCAAATGTTGAATGGGATTGGCCACCATGCGGCAAGAGGACGAACTCGAAGTCGTCGAAGCTGTTGACGATCTTCGCGATGTTCGGAATGTCATCATCCTTTTTGGAAACCATCTTCTTTGGATACAACTTGTCGAGTGTCGTGTTGATTGAGTCGATAGTCGGTTCATCAATCGCGTCGACGCGGAAGTAGATGTGGCAGTGGTATGGAGGTGCGTCGTCATAGTTCATGACGTGGAGTTCGGCCCCCAGCAGCAGGTGGTCGAACGTCTCCAGGGCCTCGAGGTACACGGTCTTGTTGATTGTGTTGTGGTCCGTGAGCGATATGAGGCATGGCGAGCCCTCGGCAACTTCCTCAATCTTCTGCTTGAGAGTAGGCACGTCGTAGTGCTCATTGAGGCTGTCTGCGTCTACTGAAGTATGGATGTGTAGATCGAGATACACGGGCTCCAATGCCATCGTGTCTTGCCCCCCAGGTGCAGAAGATTGACCGCGCTTTTCCTATCATAGCCTTGTGAGTTGTATGAGAACCACGGAATCTGGCCATGCGTCTGAATTCGGAGGGTCTCGCCCTCGCCGTGAAGGAGCGTCTTGTACGAGAACCTAGAACCCGAGCTGGTTGAAAGACTGCATGCAGCCTCATACGCCATTCCGGTGGTCGATGTCCTGCGTGATCTGGCGGATGAAGTCCTGGATATGGACCTCGGAGGAGCGAGCGAGAAGGAAATAGACGCGCGAATCGACGCGTGGCTGGCCGATACTGGATACTCCTATGAGGACTGGTTGCAGAGCTTGGGCGACACGGACGTGGAGTTCATGAGCCAGTTCTTCGACATGCCCAAGTTGTGGCAGGCGTTCGGCATCGGGGATTGGATGCGAGAATGTGTCCGTTCGATAGCGTTCACTGACGAGCCTATCCCATTCATGCCATTCGCAGCAGGCTACTGGTACGAAGACAAGCGCTCGGACCCGCCTCAGCTAATCGCTGTTATGACCGCGCTCTCCGATCCTGATCTAGCAGCACGGCAACTCAAAGAGAAGCACCGCAAGATGTTTGGTAGCGCGGCGAGAAGCTCGGGACGCGCGGACGAATTGGCCGGAGCGCGCATGTTGGCCCGCCACCGCGCGAAGATGCCCTACCGAGAGATTGCCATCCAGAATCTGCGGAACACCTATCCTGACATCGTGCAGCATCCGCACAAGTACAAGAAGCAGATCGCTACTGAACGTGAACGCGTTGTGAAGGCGATAAAGGCAGCTCAGAAGCTGTGGAACGCCAGGGGTCTTGGAGATTCCATAGAGAAATAGCACTCTGACCGATACTGCCTCCCGTAAGGTTCTAACCGCCTTTTCGGGAGGCAGATGGTCGTGGTTCAGTCGGCACATCCAGGCGCTGCGCTTCGAGCTGTCCTGCAGGAGCGCGGATGCGCCCTGCGGGTAGACGAAGCGCGTGAGCTGGCCGACTCGCTCATCGCCCTCATCTGCTCAGGTGTCGTCCGGGCGGACAATCCGCAGACTGCCCCCACCTATAACATGGGGCAGTCTCTGTACATCCAAGGGGGTGATCGAGGGTGATCACTCCCCTCCGATGCGGAGTCGACACTCTTGAAGCGACGTTTGCCGGAATATTGGAGCCGGAGTTCGTCGAAGAGTTGGATCGACGCAAGAAGCTTGCGCAGCAACAAAACCAGGCGAACACGATTCTTCTTAATGAGTCGGAGTTCCACCTGCTACCTAAGGGCGCGAGCCTGTGGCCTTTCGTCGTCAGAAACGACCAACTGCTCATCCGCTTCGGGACCGCCGCCAATATCCCGGCGATGTCAGTCCGCATGCTTGCCGAAGGACTCGCGGGTAGAGGTATCGCAGCGCTGTGGTGTGAGGTGAGACGAATCGCTGACGATCTGGGCCTGATCTTTCAGAACTGCTCGCGAATTGATATCGCACTCGATTTCCAGGGCGAGTGGTTTACACATGGCGATATGCTCAACGTGGTCTGTCCGGCGAGTTTTCGCCCGGTTTATCCGAATACGACTAACCCTGAGACCTTCCAGTTCGGTAAGGGTGATATCGTCGTACGGGTCTACAACAAGAGTGTTGAGATCGTGGCTAACAAGCATCAATGGTGGGTATTCGTATGGCGGCTTTGTGATGGCTACATCGAGGGCGAGCCTGTGTATCGGGTGGAAGTGCAGCTCCGCAGCAAGGTGCTCAAAGAGCTTGGGTTCTTCAGTGTTGAACGCTTGATCGAGGAACTCCCTGAGTTGTTCGCCTACGGACTTGGGTGGTGTTCGCTGCGTATGCCGACCGAAGACACCAACCACAGGCGGCGGCCTGAAGACTCACGATGGACAGCGCTTCGCACCGCGTTCAGTCCTTCTCGCGCTTTGGGGCGGGTGAGACCGGTGACGACAATCATCGGGTACGATGCATGTGTGAAGCGCTTTGTGAGTCTTCTCACCTCAGTCGGTGCCACCGTGGATTCAGTGGATTTCTGGCATCTCTGCAAAGCGATCACAACCGATGCGGAGCAGCTTATCGAGCACGAGATGGAAACGACTTTCGAAGCGCTCGTGGAGAAGAAGCAAATGCGGCGATACCTCTGAAGGAGGCACATCGATGCAGCTCTGCGTCGTCTACGCCCGTGTGAGCACCAAAGAGCAGCAGGATGAGGGTTACTCTATCCCGGCACAGCTTAAGGCGATACGCGCCTTCTGTGAGGCTCAGGGGCTTACTGTCGCCGAAGAGTTTGTGGAAGCAGAATCTGCGGGCAAAGCAGGGCGCGCACAGTTCGGAGCTATGGTTACATTCCTGCGCGAACACCCCGCCGTCGGAGCAGTCGTCGCACACAAGCTTGACCGTCTCTATCGCAACTTCCGCGATCAGATCACGCTTGAGGACTTGGGTGTTCATGCGCGCTACGTCGTCGGCGACATCCCGGACACGCCTCAAGGCGAGTTACTGCGGGACGTGAACTTGTCCGTGGCAAAGTTCTACCTTGGAAACCTCCGCGAAGAGGTCAAGAAGGGCATGGATGAGAAGGTCGCCCAGGGCGGATGGCCCCACCGCGCTCCCATCGGCTATCTGAATGACACCGCGACGCGCTCTATCGTGATCGATCTGGAGCGCGCTGATCTCATCCGCTACGCTTTCGAGCGCTACGCGACCGGACAAGTGTCATTGTCGATGCTCGCTGACGAGCTTCGTGAGCGAGGATTCTGTTATCCGAGCGGTACGGCTGTCGGTACTTCTGGCTTGCACAAGATTCTGCGGCGTCCGACCTACTGCGGACGTATCCGCTACAAGGGCGCAATCTACCGCGGCAATCACGAACCGATCATCTCTCCTGAACTGTTCGACGCGGTACAGGAAGTCTTCGAGCCAAACCGCAACGGCGTCAAGGGGACAAAGTACGTCTTTGCTCTGCGCGATTGGCTGTACTGCGGTGAGTGCGGATGCAAGATCACAGCGGAGCGTCAGCGCGGACACGTCTACTACCGGTGCACGCATGGTAAGGGTAAGGACTCGTGCTCTCAGCACACTTACGCGCGCGAAGAGGCCCTCTCAGAACAGATGGCGGCAATACTGACCGAGATTGAGATCACGCCGGATATCGTAGAGGCGCTCGTGGCAGACTCAATGGCTTTCGATGCGGAGGCTTCATCCTCGCTCGATTCGGAGCGGACGCGCCTTAGCCGAGAGATCGCGGCGCTTGATGCTCGCGCTTCTCGGCTACTCGATGGATACCTCGATGGTGTGGTTTCTGCAGAAGACTACCGCGCAAAGGGCAATCAGATCACTGGGTCCAAGCGAGCTTTCGAACAGGCGATGAAGAACCAGAACTGTGGCACTCAGGATAGAAGTCCGCAGGTCAGGGCGTTGGCCGATACTGCTGCGTCTGCACACTTCACCTTCGAAACGGGTGAAGTGGCAGACAAGCGCCGGGTGCTTGCTACCGTGCTTTCGAACGCCACGGTTGAAGAAGGCAACATAGTGTCCTACCAGCTAAAACGCCCCTTTGAGTATCTCCGTAGAGACCCTAAAGGGGCGTTTCTTCATTCATGGTGGGCGATGAGGGATTTGAACCCCCGACCTTGTGCGTGTAAAGCACCTGCGCTCCCGCTGCGCCAATCGCCCGTATGAGGTTGATGCCCGCTCTGCGGGCTCACGTATTGTATCCTACGCGCCGCGTTCAAGCACGACCTTGAGACGCTCGAAGTCCGTCTCGGCCACACGATCGATCGCCTGTCGGATGTAGCGCTCCATCATGGTGAGGGCGCCCTTCAGCTCCACGGTGGCCGTCGCGCGCATGACCGCACCGACATCCTCGGCGGAGAAATCAAAACACCCGTGCGCGTGAATGCCCCCGTGCGCGCGAAAACAGATGCGTTCGCCGGGGACGAAATCGGTGATCTCGAGATTGGCCTCAAGCGTGCGGCCCTGATAGGCGATCCGCTGGCGCAGGTGCGTGCCTACTCCCTCTCGCACTTCGCCGACGATATCGCTGCCGAGCAGCTCACTTCGCCACTCGGAGTGCCGGGAGATATCAGCGACGTACCAGAAGACGTCCGCGACGGGGCGTGCGATGTAGACGGACTTGTGCGTCCGCACGGCACATCACCGACCTCTGGAACGAAGGCCCAGTCCGGTGAGGATGAGACCGGACCCAAGCGCGATGGTGGCGATGCCGGGACCGGGGCAGACGAGCATCGGTATGCCCACGAGAACCAGTACGACGCCCACACCGACAGAGAGACAACCGACGCCGGGGTGACCGATGTCGTCGCTTTCCACGACATCGTCGTCGATGACCTCGGCAATCACTACTGTCGGCTCAGATTCCATATCTTGATAATACCCGCCGCATCAATGCCGTCCACTCCAAATCACAACCCTGTCCACAGCGTCTCACACGTAGCGCGCAAGGACGGCCTCCGCACAGCGCACGCCGTCTGCGGCGGCAGACATTATGCCGCCAGCGTAGCCGGCGCCCTCGCCACATGGATAGACCCCGCGAAGATTCGACTGCAGCGTGTCGTCGCGCTGCACGCGCACTGGGGAAGACGATCGCGTCTCGACGCCGGTGAGAAGCGCATCCGCCGTCGCAAAGCCGCGCAAACGGCGATCGAATATGGGCACCGCCTCGCGCAGCGAGCGGACAGCGAACTCGGGCAGGCAACCAGCGAGGTCGGAGTAGGTCACGCCCAGCGGGTAGGTCGGCTGAACCGCCCCGGCCGCCGACGAGGCGACGCCTTGTAAGAAATCGCCCAGGAGCTGCACCGGCGCCTTGAACGTGCGCCCGCCGAGATCGAAGGCGGCGCGCTCCCAGTGGCGCTGGAAGCTCACACCGGCCAGGGGATCATCCGCACCGAAATCTCCCGGAACGACATTGACCAGCAAGGCCGAATTCGAGTTCACACCGTCGCGCGCGAACCGGCTCATGCCATTGGTGACGACTCCTCCGGCCTCACTTGCTGCCGCGACGACCTCGCCACCCGGACACATGCAGAAGCTGTAGACCGCGCGCCTCGAAGGCAGGTGACACGAGAGCTTGTAGTCCGCTGCGCCAAGCGCGGGATGGTCGGCCACCGAGCCGTACTGCGAGCGGTTCACCATGCGCTGCTCGTGCTCGATGCGCACGCCGATGGAGAACGCCTTCTGGATGAGGTCCGCGCCGTGGCCGTGCAGCATCTCGAGCGTGTCACGCGCGCTGTGGCCTGTCGCCAGTATGAGCGTGTCGGCAGCGAGCTCTTCTCGGCCTCGATCGCTGCGCGTCACCACGCCTTTGAGGACACCGTCATCGCCAAAGACGAGATCGCTGAGACAGGTCCCGAAGCGCACCTCCCCGCCCAGCGACTCGATCTCCTCCCGCAGCCGCGTCACCGCGCCCGTGAGGCGGTCGGTGCCGATGTGTGGTTTCGCCTGCCAGAGTATCTCCTCGGGAGCGCCCGCGCCGACGAACGCCTCCAGGATGCCGCGACCCCGCGCATCGCGTGTGTTGGTGTAGAGCTTGCCGTCCGAGAAGGTTCCCGCGCCGCCCTCACCGAACTGGATGTTGGAGTCCGGATCGAGCACCCCCTTGCGAACAAAGGCGCTGACCGAGCGGATGCGCTCTGCCACCGCCGCGCCGCGCTCGAACACGAGCGGCCGCGCACCGGCGCGCGCAAGCGTCAGTGCCGCGAAGAGCCCGGCAGGACCGGTTCCAACGACAACGGGGCGTATCGGCGGAGCCGTCTTGAGGCGCACCACGGCAGGCGCAGTCACGACGGTCGCGACGAAGACATCGTCGTCACCGATGCGATCCGCGACGGCTTGTTCGCTCTCGGCGGTCGCCGCATCAAGCACCACTCCCAACGTCACGACGAAATGGACGTTGGACTTGCGGCGGGCGTCGACCGAACGCCTGAGCAGGCGGACCGCTGCTATCTGGTCCTCACCGATTCCCAGGCGATTGGCGGCGGCTTGCCTCAGCGCGTCTGCGCCGGCCGATGGGTCGCCTGTGGAAAGCGGTAACTCGAGGTTGCGGATCTCTATCACTCGTAGTCCCCCGTGGCGCATGTCTCGGCCAAGCGTGCCGCGCTCTGTCCGGCCACGATGCCGGAAGCCCACGCCCAGTGCAGGTTGTAGCCGCCGCATCGGCCATCGATGTCGAGCGCCTCACCCGCCGCGTAGAGTCCGGGCATGAGACGGGATCCCATTGTGTGCGGATCGAAGTCTCCAACCGACGCGCCACCGCGAGTGACCTGCGCCTGCGCAGCGTCTCCTGTACCTGTGATGGTGAGCCGGAAGTCCTTGAGAATCACTGCGAGTGGCTCACAAGGCAACTCGGCGACCGGTGTCTTCGAATCGATCCGTGCTGCGCGCAGGACCGCCTGCGCCACACGGCTGTGGAGCATACCGTCGAAAAACGTCTGCGCGGTCCGCCACGAGAGATCCGTGCAGCGCCCGGAGAGCAGTGCGCGCATGTCCGGCGCCGACATGTCCGGGAAGAAGTCGACGCAGAGCGTGGATCCGCGCTCCAGGAAGCGGGAGAGGTCGAAGACCATGATGCCGCTGACTCCGTATTCGCGGAACAGCAGCTCACCGCGCTCGGTCGCAACCGGCTCGCCGTCGCCAGAGAGAATGCTCGCCGCGCACTTCACGCGAACACCGGACAGGCCGCGTATCGGCTCGAGTTCGGTCTTGAGCGGGCAGAGCACGGGCACGCACTCCACACTCCCGTGGCCCGTGGCAGTGAGCAGCGACTCGCCGCCGCCGGTGGTGACGACCACCGCGTCGGCACGGAGCTTCCCGCCGTCTCGCGAGAGCACTTCAAAGCCGGCGGAGTCCGGCGCTTCGGCAATGCCCGTGACCTCGAAGCCACAGCGCGTATCGACGCCGAGGTGACCGCACTCAAGTCGCAACACCTCGAGAACGGACGCCGCCGCATTGCACACGGGATAGACACGCCCCTCCTCGTCGGCATACGTCAGCAACCCCATACCGCCGAAGAAGGAACGGATTGCATCGCACGAGTGCCCGGCCAGCACCTGCTCGACGAACTCGGGGTGGTTGTACGCCGAGGGCGACACGGACGAGTTCGTGAGGTTGCAGCGACCGTTACCTGTCACGAGGATCTTCTTGCCGACCCGCGCGTCCGCTTCAAGAAGCGTGACAGCAGCGCCGAGACGTGCGGCTGCTACGGCTGCCGACAGCCCCGCCGCTCCACCGCCGATGATCGCGACTCTCGGCTCCTCCATGTTGCCCCCCGTGGTCGCCTGTCGTGCTGTGCCGGTCATCGCGGATCCCCCTTCGCGCGCTGGCGAGGCGTCGAACCGGTATGGGAGGCAACGTACTCCCCGTACCAGGCCATAGCGGCAAGGGCGCGTACCGCAGCAACCGGCGAGTAGAGCATGACCGGATCGTATCGCCCGCCTCCCGGGAAGGTCGCGGCGTCGAGCGGACGCAGGGGCACGTTGATGATCGGTTTGCCCGTGCTCGCCATGAGTTCGGTCACGCGTTCGAGGAAGGCAGTCTCGGCGGGGTTGAAACTACCGCGGCCGGGTCCGCCGGGCACGCCGGCTGACACCGGATCATCTGACGTCCAGCCGGTGGACGGGCTGCGGAGAATGCCCAGTGCGACGACCGCGTCAACCTCATCGCTCTCGACGAGCACCGTCAGCGCATGACTTGCGAGATCCGGACCCACGGCCGCCACGAGGTCGACCGGGTTGCTGCGGCACCAGTAGCTCGGCAGAAGTTCGTCGAGCTCAGCGAGGACGCGAGGCTCCAGCGGGGCCAGCTCGAGGTCGTTGCGGGCTAGTTCGTCCGCCGCCAACACACCCCAGCCTCCGCCCAGCGTCATGACCGCCACGCGACGGCCCGCCGGACGCGGCAGTGCACTCAGACACAGCGCCAGGTCCAGGCTCTCGTCGGGACCTGTGCGCACGAGGCAGCCCGACTGGTGGGCTGCCGCCATGAAGACGTCGGCCGAGCTCGCCATGGCACCGGTGTGCGAGGCGGCTGCCCGGCGACCGTACTCTGTCAGGCCGCCGCGCAGGATGACAACCGGCTTCTTCGGCGTGATACGGCGCATGACGTCGAGGAAGCGGCGGCCATCGCCAGTGCCTTCGAGATAGACGAGAGCGGCGGCGGTCTGATCGTCGTCGCCCAGGGCGTCCAACACGTCGAGCGCACTGATACTCGCCTGGTTGCCGACTGACACGTACTTGTCGATACCGACACCGCGCCGCTCGGCTCTGGTGACCAGCTGCACACCGATGTTCCCGGACTGGGAGATGATGCTTAAGCTCCCGGCTTGCGGTCGCAGCTCCAGGAAGCCGACGGCGTGGAGCTTGCTGTGTGTCGCGAGCATGCCCATACAGTTCGGACCGATGAGTGTGACGCCAGAGGTTCTGGCCGTCTCGACCAGCTCCGCCTCTGCGGCGGCCCCGGCCTCTCCCGCCTCGGCAAAGCCCGCAGCCACCACGAGCGCGACGGGGATACCGCGCTCACCGCACTGCTGGATCACGCCGCTGACGTGGGCGACTTCAAGCGCTATCAGCGCCAGATCAGGGGCCTCAGGCAGCTCCGAGATGCTGGCGCAGGCGGTCAGGCCCTGCACGGTGCCGCCGCGACCGTTCACGGGGTAGATGGAACCGGCGAATTCGCCGTCGATGATGTTTCTGAGTAGGAATCCGCCCCACTTGACGGTGTCGTCCGAGGCGCCGACCACCGCGACGGCTCGCGGCGCGAACAAGGGGGTCAGATCGGGGGTCGGCGTGACGTGCGAGACGCGTGCGGGCACTCCTCGCTCGGCGGCTGGATCGAGGATCACCAGCGCGTCGGCGGCCACCGGCGTCGAGCCTTCCACGATCAGGGGATTCACGTCGATCTCCATCACAGCCGGATGCTCCTCGGCAATGCGCGCGAGCGCGCGGATAGCGTCGGCCAAGGCCCCACGATCGACGGGCGGCATACCGCGGAACTCGCCGAGCAACGCGCTCGCACGGATGCTGTCGAGCATATCCTCGATGTCGCGGTCCTCCAGAGGCGCCACCCCGAGGGCGATGTCTTTGTGCGCCTCAGCGAAGATGCCGCCGATGCCGAATACGATGACCGGACCGAAGAGCGGATCGCGCTTCATGCCGATCATGAACTCGCGTGCTCCCCGGACCATCCGCTCGACGAGGAGCAGAGCATCCTGACCTTCGGTGAGTTCCAGGAGCGAGCAAGCAGCGTTGCGGACGGCCACCTCGCCGAGGAGATCCAAAGCGAGCAGTCCGCGCTCCGTCTTGTGAGTGATGTGCGGTCCGACCGCCTTGATGGCCACCGGGCCGTCGAGCCGACGGGCGATGGCTACAGCCTCGTCCTCGTTGCAGGCAAGGCCGCCCTCGGGGACGGTGATCCCGTAGTCGGCGAGCAGCGCCTTCGCCTGCCCTTCGTCGAGCGCGCCGAGCCCTTGAGCTACGGCTGCAGCCACCAGTCCCACCATGATGTGTACTCCCATGTCCCGGAGGTGGAGAGACGACGCTCCGCCTTCGAAGAGCCGCTCCTCTCAGTATATGGCTTGATGACGCACTACGAAGCCTCCACTGCGTTGCACCACGCAGGTAGACCCCCCTGTTTGCACAGACGGGACTACTCGGAATCTGGTGCCCCCAAGGGAATTCGAATCTTGAAAGTGCTTGTGACTATTGGGACTCGTTGGGACTCGTTGGTATAGCGGAGCTGCGGCGAGTCCCAAAAGGTACCAACGAGTACCAACAGTCACCATGTATTTGGGCACCAAATCGGGCACCAAATCCGGGGCACAATCCCAGCATGAGCGCCCCAGTCAAACGCGGGGCGCTTCACACCCCCAGGTCGTCGGCGACCAACAAGACCTCAGTCTCTCGGCGTAGTCACCGAAAGAATGAGCAAGAGCAACGAAATGCGTTGGCGAGATGAGGGCTACCCGCCTCAACCCCGGCGGTTCTTGAAGGCGGTCATTCGATGATCTGCCAACAACACTCTTGGGCGTGCGCTGCAAGCTTGTCGTCTGGATGAACGGCCACCGGATTCCCCACCTCTTCCAGCAACGGCATATCTGAGTGGCTATCTGCATAAGCGTAGCTCTCAGGCCAGCTTATCGAGCTACCGGCGAGGTACGCCCTTAGGCGCGACACCTTGCCTGGCCCCTGACAGACGGGGAGTTCGCAGGCTCCCGTGTAGCGCCCCTCCGAGAGCACCAGCGGCGTGCCCACAACCTCTTCGATTCCGAGATGTCGCCCGACCTCACTCAACAGAGGAGCCAGCGTCCCTGAGACCAGGATGATCCGGTGGCCTGAAGCACGATGGCTCCGAACGCGCTCCATCACTTCGGGTCGGACCAAGGGTAGAACGTACTCCTCGGCAACCCAGCTGAAGACGGCAGCCGCCTCCTGCTGCGTCCACCCCCGGACAGTCCAGCCGAGATGGCGAGCCCACAGCTCACGAAAGGACGCTTCCGACAGCAACCCGCAGCGCCACCATGGCCACAGGGCAAGATGGGCGGCCATGTAGAAGTAGAAGCGCGTTCGCTTCACACGATGGATTCGGTGGTGCCGGGCAATGCCGTGCACGATGTGCCCGGTGTACAGCGTCCCGTCAAGGTCGAAGACCGCTGCGATCATCGACTGTGGGGACCCATCCATTGGCCCTCCTGAGAAACCGCCCCTGAAGGCGCTCGTCTACTCGGTCCGGAGTGCTTCCACCGGGTCCTTCCTTGCAGCAATCCGCGCGGGAATCGCACCACCGATAAGGGTAAGGACCAGGCTCACTGCGACAAGGGCGGCAGCGTAGGCGATAGGCAGCTTCGCTACGTCAACAAGTCCTGACGTGTTCTCGATGATGGTGTTCATCGGGAGGATCAGAGGATACGCGATGCCGATGCCCATCAGGCCGGAGATGGCACCGATGATGAAGGTCTCCGCGACGAACACGCGGGAGATGTCCTTCTGCCTGGCCCCGAGGGCGCGCAGGACGCCGATCTCCTTGGTCCGCTCCATGACAGAGATGTAGGTGATGATGCCGATCATGATCAGAGAGACGACTAAGGAGATGCCCGCGAACGCGACCAGCACCAGAGTGATGCCGTCCATGATACCGCCGGACATATCGCTGATAGAGGTGGCAAGGTCGGTGTAGATCACCACATCTGCCTCATCACGCCCGGTGTTGTAGTCGTCCAGGTACTCCAGCACCGCGTCTTTGGACTCGAAGTCGGATGGATAGAGGAAGACCATGAACGGCACACTCTCTCCTCCGAGGTACGCGAGCATCATGGGTTTGGCGGTCTCGTCCAACGGCTCCATGGTTATGACGTTGTGCGTGGCCGCCCGTTGCGCGTTCACGATGGCGGAGTCTCCGGCGTTGTCGCAAATGCGCTGAACCAACTTGTCGCTGTAGGCGAGGCCGTTGCCGACGAGGCCCCTCGTCACATCAGGCTTGAGGCGCACGATGCCACTGATCCTCAGCGTGATGCTGTTCTCTGCGTCGTACATGGCCCCATAGTCGGTGCCGGGCATGAAGTTGCCCGCCGGCGTCTGGACATAGTAGTCATCATTGTCGATGAGCCTCAACTCGGTGCCCACGATGTCATCGAAGGGGATGCTCTCCGCGCCCTGGGTGTCGAATCCAAGGTTCTCAAGCACCGGATAGGCGACACTGTTTCGGTTGTCGATCACCAGCACAAGGTCGGTCTCATCGTGCGGGTAGGATCCCGCGAGCAGGTCGTAGCTCTTCTCGAGATACGGTGTCGCCTGGTCGTCCAGCGTTTCTGGATACGAGGCAAGCCCCAGCCCCTGCATGCTGGCGATGTTCATATTGAGCCCACCGGACTGCACGTCCAGTTCGCTGCTCGTTCCGGCCGGGATGGACACCGGCACGGCTTCTCCGTCGACCTGACGCAGCAGGTTCATCCCCACCATGCGAAGGAAGCCTACACTGTTGCAGATCGCCGGGTCGACAGCTTCAACGTAGTCCGCGTACTCGTCGGTAATCACGTTCGTATGGGCGACGGTCGTCTCGGCCGGGTCGTACAGCGCAACCTCCTGGGTGTCGGCATACTGCCGCTCATCTATCAGGACCGAGGACAGCTCGGAGCGCATCTGTTCCATCGTGTCCGCATCCAGGCTCATGGACATGGGGGAGACGATGATAGGGAACTCGGAGAGCGCGTCGTTCTGGAATCGATCGACCTCCCCCCGGAAGCCGTAGGACAGACTCAAGATCAGGGCAACACCGATGATGCCCATACTTGAGGCGAGCGCGGTGAGCGCGGTTCTCCACCTCTTCGTGGCGATATTCCTGCCCGAGAGCTTCAGCGCGGTGAGGAAGTTCATGCCGGTCTTCCTCAGCCGATAGCCGGCCTCCTGCCCTGTGGAGTCACCAGGGCTGCTGTCGGACACCACTCGGCCGTCCTGGAACTGCACGATGCGATCGGCGTACTGCGTCGCCAGCTCCGGATTGTGTGTCACCATGACCACCAGTTTGTCGGTGGCGATCTCCTTGATGAGTTCAAGGACCTGGGCACTGGTGGTCGTGTCCAACGCACCGGTCGGTTCATCGGCGAGGATGATATCCGGGTCATTCACCAGAGCGCGGGCTATGGCGACGCGCTGCATCTGGCCGCCGGAGAGCTGGTTCGGCTTCTTGTGCCTGTGATCCTCAAGCCCCACGCGCTCCAAGACTTCGGCAGCCTTCGCTCGTCTGACCCCCGTGGAGACGCCGCTCAAGGTCATGGCCATCTCCACGTTCTCTTCAACGGTGAGATGGGTGATGAGGTTATAGCTCTGGAAGATGAAGCCCACGCTGTTGTTTCGGTAGGCGTCCCACTCCCAGTCTTCGAAGTCCTTCGTGGACTTGCCGTTGATGATGAGGTCGCCGTCGTCGTACCTGTCCAGCCCCCCGATGATGTTCAGGAACGTGGTCTTGCCCGAGCCGCTAGGACCCAGGATGGCAACGAACGCCGTCTTCGGGAAGTCCATGCTGACACGGTCGAGCGCGACCTGTGTGAAGTCGCCGACGGTGTAGCTCTTGGTGACGTCTCTGATCTGAAGCATTCCGCGCGTTCCTCTCTATGATTGGCTGGAACGGGGTCTTCCCCAGAAGCTGACGACAAGCCCACCGGGGCCGACGTGGGTGCCGATGATGATTCCGATACGACCCTCGATCATTCCGCGAATGGTGCTGCGTTCGGCCAGCATCCCCCGCAAAGCGGCAGCATCCTCCGGGCATTGCGCGTGGTCCACGACGACGGTCTGAGCCTCCGGACCCTCGATCCTGTCGGCGACTACATCGGCCAGTGCCGCCAGTGCCCGGTGCCGCCCCCTGAGCTTCCTCAAGGGGACGAGTCGGCCCTCGGCATCGACATGAAGCACCGGCTTGATGTCGAGTACGGAGCCTACGGCTCCGACTGCCGGCGACACCCTGCCTCCGCGCACGAGGTACTCGAAGGAGTCGACCGTGAAGACATGGTTCACGCGCTGGCGGTTGGCCTCAGCCCATGCGGCAACCGCTTCGGCTGACGCGCCACCGGCCAGCTGCCGGGCCATCTCCAGCACGAGC
The DNA here is from genome assembly GCA_002347365.1 of Actinobacteria bacterium UBA2279. Classification (GTDB taxonomy): domain Bacteria; phylum Actinomycetota; class Coriobacteriia; order Anaerosomatales; family Anaerosomataceae; genus UBA2279. The sequence continues at coordinate 14,498 of DDWT01000003.1, read as the reverse complement.
AGGCCTTGCCCCGCGGAGACCGACAAGGAATCAACGACGAACACCCTGGCGTCCGGCTTCTCCCCTAAGAACTTCTCGCGGGCCAGCATGGCGACGTCGTACGTGGCGCTCAATCCGGAGGACATCGTGACCAGCAACGCCGTCTTGCCAAGGTCGTAGGCTCGCTGGAACACTGCCTCGCAGTCGATCGGACGCGCTTGCGCGGTCGTTGAACGGGCACCAGCCCGAAGCGCGTCGTAGAAGGCATCGTAGGAAAGCGTCTGCCCGAAATCGTCGAAGCGGTCTTCGCCGTTGAGGGTGTAGGGGAAGAACAGGAGTTCCACGCCGATGTCCTCTAGGACACCAGGGGGCAGGTCGCAGCCCGAGTCTGTGATCAGTACCGTCTCGCGTGACAAAGCCACTGCTCGCACCCCCGTGTCTCCTTCGGATGTCATGGTCAGCGCCCTTCTCGGTCTGCCAACGCGATCGGTCTTTCCGCTAGCAGACGCCCGATCTCCCCGACGGCAGCTTCAGCCGCCATCTCGCCGGCGGCGATGATGCGTTCTGCCTCGTGGAAACCGTAGTAGCGAGCGCTGTCGATCGGGGCGATCGCCACGTCGGCGGTCTTGATGCTGAACTCGGAGAGTCTGCGCTGCATGAGGTCGATCGAGCCGAACGCGACTTGGGACACCGTTGGAGCCCCCAGTGTGTTCGTGGCCAGAGTCAGCGCTCGCGCATAGATGACTTGCGTGACGCCACGGGTCCTGAGCGTTCCCGTCTCGTAGTGTTCGCCACTGCCGCCGTTCGAGCGATCGAATCTCCTGCGCCCGGAAGTCCCGGAGGTGGTGACAGCGACCACCGTTTCGGCGCCCATATCCCTGACTACGTCGACGGGAACGGGATTCGACACCCCTCCATCCACCAGAACCTGCTCGTCGCGGACAACGGGTGCGAAGACGATGGGCGTGGAGATGCTCGCTCTGATCGCCGTCGCGAGGTCCCCCTCGCGCAGGACGACCTCCTGCTCGCTGATGAGATCCACGGCGACACACGCGAACGGTATCTTCGTGTCGGCGAACGTCTTGTCGCCAACGATTTCGCGGATGAAGGCCTCGACCTTGCGTCCGTTCACCAGTGCCGTTGTCGGGCGGGCGATATCGACCAGAGAGAATAGATGCTGAACACTCGCCGAGAGAGCGATGCGCTCCATTTCCGCAGGCGCCACTCCGACCGCGTACGCTCCACCGATGAAGGCGCCCATGCTCGTCCCCGCGATCATGTCGATCGGCAGGCCTTCCCTGTCGAGCACCTTCAGCACGCCGATGTGCGCGAGCCCTCGTGCGCTGCCGCTCCCGAGAGCCAGTCCCAGTCGGTTGTCGGTCATGCGGTGCCGAGTCCAAGACTAGCGACGATTTCTCTCGACACCCGATCAGGGTCAAAGCCGCTGCCGAGGAGCGAGTTCCTGAGGATGAACCCATCCATCATCGCCGTGAGCATCGTCGCCATGAGCGTGCTGTCCGGCGGTGCCGGGGGACGGCGGGAGACGAGCACCTCGTCTATGACCCTGTTGAACGGATCCAGGATCCTCTTCCATGCGGAACACACGAACTCCCGCAAGCTGTCATCGCTCGGAGGAAGCTCTACCACGAGGGCGTTGATGAGGTTCCTCTCGTGGATACCGAATTCGAGGTACCTTCTGACCATGTGACCAAGACGCTCGCTAGGAGAGGTCTCGCCGTCGTCGGCCTCCAGTAGCCCCCGGAGATCTGAGAGCGCCTCTTCCAGCACGCTCTGGTAGATCTCCCGCTTGCCCGAGAAGTGGTAATAAAGAGCCGCCTTGGTGATGCCAAGTCGCGAGGCGATCTCACTCATGGAGACGCCGAGGTAGCCATGGTCCGAGAACAGGCGCCGCGCAGCGTCGACAGCTTGCTGCTTTGTTCCGCAAAGAACGTTCATCTTCGGGGCAGCCTCTGATGTCACCGCGCGACAACCTTCCTCGGTAACTTACTGACCGGTTAGCAAGCACAAGGCTACATTGCACGTCACCGACAGTCAACCATCCGACTTGTCTCACGGGGAATGTCGTCGAACGCGTGGCATCACACTCGGCGGTCCGATCGGCCAGGTGAGGCGCACTCGGGGTGTCGTTGACACTCGTCGCTCGGCAACTTGTCACCGGCGGAGTTCGAGCGGAAACTGGAGCAGCGGCAGCGGCAGGCCGCCGCGTCCTAGTTTTCAGGTATCAACGGAAACGGGGCAGCTCCAGCGGGTTGTTGGACCAGATCTGGCGCCAGTGCGCCATCGGGAACGTGGAGAACGCGGTGATGTCGACCGCGGCGTCGGCGAGCATGACCGCCACGTTGCGGGGAACCTCGTCTCCAGCTGCTCGACGACGCGGGAGAGCTGGGCTGCGGCCTCGTCTGCTCCTGGCTGGGCGAAGATCGTGCGGATCAGCGTGGCCACGAAGGGCTGGGCGCTCCTCGGCACGCGGCAAAGCACGTTGCGCATGAAGTGCGTCCGGCATCTCTGCCAGGCCTCACCCGGCAGATCGTGGCGTTCCGCGACGAGCGCGACTGGAAGCAGTTCCACTCGCCCAAGAACCTCGCCGCGAGCATCAGTATCGAGACCGGCGTTCGGCAGGAGTGACACGCGAATATCGATAAACGGCGACGCGGCAAGGGAGTTCCGCGAGCTTCCGCCACCGAGCACCCCTGAGAACCGCGGATTGGGATCAGTACACGAGGACCGGTTTGATCGTCACACCACTCGCGCTGTCGGCGAATGCCTTGTTGATATCCTCGAACTTGTACTTCGTGATGAGCTTGTCGAAGGGGAAGAGGCCCTTCTCGTGGAGCAAGATCAGGCGCGGGATGAAGGTCCATGGCGCCGCATCGCCCTCAAGGACTATGCTCAGTTTGATCCCAGTCAACAGGAGCGCGCCGACGTCGACTGCAGCCTCGCTGCCCATAGCGGCCGCGCCAACCATCGCACAGTGTCCGAGCGGGCGCAACGAGTTCAGCATCTGTACGAAGACGACCTTGTTCCCGGTCGTATCGAGCGCGAAGTGAGCGCCCCCGTGGGTGATCTCCTTGATGAGCGCCACAGCATCCTCGTTCTTGCTGTTGATCGTATGAGTGGCCCCCAGCGTCTTCGCGAACTCGAGTCGGCTGTCGACGATGTCGACCGCGATGACGGTTGTGGCGCCGCTCGCTATCGCGGCAAGCATGCCCGACAGGCCGACCGCGCCCGCACCGAACACCACGAAACTGCTTCCTGGCCAGGGCTTGAGCACGTTGAGAACCGTGCCCGCACCGGTCTGGATCCCACACCCGAGCGGACCGAGGATCTCGAGCGGCGTTGAGTCCGGGACTTTCACGATGCTGCGTTCCACCACATTGCTATAGTGCGCGAACGACGACTGCCCGAAGAAGTGGGATCCCACGGGCTGGCCGTTCTCATCCGTGAACGCCGTGCTGCCGTCCATGCGCCTCGCGCCGAAATTGAGCGGCCACATGTTCACGCAGAATGCCGGGTGACCGCTTACACAGTACTCACACACCCCGCAAGTGGACATGCTGAGCACGACCTTGTCGCCCGGAGCAACGCTCGTGACGCCGGGACCGATCGCCTCGACGATACCCGCTCCTTCATGGCCGAGCACGGCCGGCATGGGAACGGGGTACCACTCGTCGTGGACGATAGCATCCGTATGGCACACTCCTGACGCCACCATCCGCACCCGAGCCTCGCCGGCCCTCGGCTCATCCAGTTCCAGATCCTTGATGATGAACGGTTGTTCTTTGCCTACCGCGACTGCTGCTTGCACCTTCATGTCATGCCCTCCTTGCTCGTTGTACAGAAACCATCGCACCGGACTGTGCGTGTCTGCTGTTGTCACCCTGATCGAACGTGGACCAAACGAAATGAGGATAACGATGCGGGGATGTCTAGCCTCCCGCGATGGGCACGAAGAATGCAGCCGTGCCATCCTTGGCGAGGGGCGTTTCGCGCCCGGCTGATGCCAGCGATCGTCCGTCCCCCATAGCCACGACCTGAGGATGGAAGGACCGCGTCTCGGCATCCCATACATTGGGAGGGAACAGCGATCCAAACCGCGCGCCGATAGCGTCGAGCAGGTCGCCGTAAGAAGCGGGATCGGGCAACTCGAAGGTGATGGGTTCACCGGGCGGAACCTTCAAGTTCATCCCGATGAGGCCGAAGAACCTCACGTGGTACTGCACGGTGGTGAATCCTCCTGAACGACCGGGCCAGTGTCTCTTCACCGACACTGGCCCGGTATCGACAGCCGGCCTAAGACGTAACCGTCTGCGGATGCAGATCCTTCACCAGGTCGTCAAGACCGAGTGCGTGCAATCCCTCTACACTCGGAACCGTCGTTTCCTTATCCCATCCGACAACCGACAGGTATGAATCTCGCATGGCGTCCAGATCCACGACGTAGCCCTTGCCCATGCCCGACTTCAACTCCGTGCCGTCGAGACAACGCTGGGGCACCGGGCAATCGCGTACCGGATTGATCCCTTCGCGCAGGTTGAACGCATGCCGCAGCGTCTGTATCCGCTCTCCAGTCACCTGGACGCGGTCGGTGTCCCACGGCTCGCCAGTCACGAACGTGAGCTCGCGCACCACGGCATCCGGCGGCGCGATGAACGCCGAGAAGATGCATATCCCGGCGGAGTTCGCCACCTGCCGGTCGTTAAGCAGCACTCTGTGAGGGAGCCCCTTGTTCGCGTAGTCGCGCTTGTGGACGTTCAGGGGCGCCGGCAGTGGCAGCACGTCCAAGCCGGTGAAGAACTCCAGTTCCCCGGTGCCGCCCGTTGTATGACGCCCCGGCGTCGGGTCCATGTGGAAGTTGAGCGCCATGCCTGGTGAGTACCGCGGATCATGCATTCCGGGCTCTTCGCCGTGGACGTGGATGGCGTACTGTGCGCTGTCCTTGCCGATCCTCTCGGCCGCCTTCTCCGCCCCGTCAGCCAAGATGGCGCCGAAACCGGTCCGCTCTGCCATCTGGCGGGTGACCTCCACGATGGCGGGCGCGTTGCCCCACCGCAGTTCAAGACCCCCGGTGTCCTCGGCGTTGATGATGCCTCGCTCGAAACACTCGATTGCAAAGGCGATCGTGGTGCCGGCTGCGATCGTGTCCATGCCCGCCCGATTGCAGAGTTCGTTGACCTTGAGCATCGCCTCGGTGTCGTCCATCAGGAGCATGCTGCCGAATGCCGCAAGCGTCTCGTACTCGGGACGGTGCTCATACGCTCCAGCGGTTGCGTACGGACCGTCGGGGACCGACAGGTAGGCTCCGCACGTGATCGCACAGTGCCAGCAGCCCGCGCGCCGCACCCTGTATTTATCGAGGGCCACGTCGCTCACCTTGCTCGCTCCGGGGAAATCCACTTCTCCGGAACCGGCCCAGTTCTTGACCGGCGAATCGCCGTTCATTGCGGAGGCCGCTGCCAATCCACTGGTGCCGAAGGTTGTGAACAGTTGGTACGCGGGGCTGTTCTCGGCTTTGGCCGCACGCATTGATTCAGTCACGTAGGCGTTGAGGCCGGCCTCATCGGCGACAGGCACTTTCTGCGTTCCGGCGACAGCAACGGCCTTCAGGTTCTTGGAGCCCATCACGGCTCCGAGCCCACTTCTGGCCGCAGCGCGACCAAGATCGTTCATCACGGATGCCATGAGGTTCTTGTTCTCTCCGGCCCGGCCGATCCAGGCGACCTTGACATCGTCGCCCAGCTCCTTGATGAGTTCGACCTCGACGTCGACACCATTGCCCCAGTACGGGGCCGCATCTCGGATTTCCGCCTTGCCATCGCGAACGTAGAGGTAAACGGGAGTTGGAGAGATGCCGCGGAAATAGATGGCGTCGTAGCCGGAGAACTTCAGAGCCGGTCCGAAGTTGCCACCGCAGTTCGCATCTCCCCATGTACCGGTCTTCGGCGATTTGCCGACCACCGTGAAGCGGTTCCCCGTGATCGCTCGGGTACCAGTGAGCGGCCCCGTGGTCAGGCCGAGGATGGCATCCGGCCCCATCGGGTCGACACCTGCCGGCATCCGATCGTACAGTAGTCGCACCCCGATGCCGTACCCTCCGACATAGTCCCGATACACGTCATCACTCGGGGTCTCCACCGTGATCTCGCCGGATGTCAAATCCACCCATAGCATCTTGCCCATGACTCCATACATGCGTTAACCCTCCAATCATCGGACGATCGGGTCACGACAGGTATCGAAATCGCACCCCATACAGCGCGGGCACAGTCGGCAGCTGATCTGTCCCACTCGATGTGCATGGACGCGAGCACCCGATCAAAGACGACCTTGTCTTGCGCGGTTGTTGATGCCAGCTTCCAGCGCCTTCGAAGGCGCCACCCTTCCGCACTTGAACCCGCAGTGCACCCGACTTCTCGCCATATGGCATGTCTATTCCCTACTACGCCAGATTTGGACGCATGCAAGCGGCGGGCCGGGATCCTCGAGAAACACCACTACGGATTCAACTACGAGCAGACCCCCTGAATCTCGAGACCCCCGACGCCTGAGCAGCAGCGGTCACCGTCCAGCCCAGTTGGATCACGCGAGTGACGAGCAGTCGCCGTCCTGCAATGGTGAGAAGCGCGTTAGGATGTGACACGAGGGTCCTCCTTGTTCAGTTGTGGCTTCGACACCTACAACCGAACGGGAAGACCCTCATCTATGTCAACACCCTATACGGGCAGAACAGCTAGCCGTGGCATCCAAATGAACGAGCCGACGCGAAACCCGGGGCGTTTCACTTGTGACTATTGGGACCCGTTGGGACTCGTTGGTACAGCAGAGCTGCGGCGAGTCCCAATAGGTACCAACGAGTACCAACAAGTACCATGTATTTGGGCGACAAGTCCGAGGCTCTCCCCGGCACGCCCGCGCTCATCAACCGACCGTCCCACTCAAGCGCTCAGGTGAGACCCTTCCACGGCCCGCCGGGAAGACGAGCAATGAGACGGTCGTGCACGAGCAGCGCCGCGACGTCGACGTCATATCCCTCGGGACCGCGAAGCAGTGGGACCACGTCGGCGCGGAAGTCAGGAGATGCTAGCTTGCCCACCATGTTCGCCTCGAACTCCGCGCGCGAGATCGCGGTCTCGGTTCGCGCCAGGTACTCGCCGAGACACTCAATGATATGCGCCTCATCGGGATCGAGGGTGGTGAGCCCGAGCCACAGGTCGTAGAGGTCGCGACCCTTCCGCCGCTGGAACAGCGCTCGCATCTTGGTGGCGAGCAGCTCTTCGCGCGTGAATGTCGTGACCAGCTCAGCGGCCGAGTGCCACGGGCTCTCTACGTTGAATGGCACGTGCTGGAGCCCGTCGACGCTGAAGTGCTCCCGGGTGTTGATCTCCACCTTCACCCGCATGCGTTGCATCGGCAGCGTGGTGGTCTCGAATCGGTAGAGCAGCTTGACGCTGTCCGCACGCTGCTCCCATGCCGGGTCGCCCAGCCACGGATCGAGCGCCTCGCGAAGCTCCGCAAGCACCGGACCGATCGGACCCGCCTCGACCTGCACGAGATCAAGGTCCTCCGAGTAGCGCCCCGGAGGATCGAAGTGGAGCTTGTGCAGCGCGGTCCCGCCGCGGAAGGCCAGCGACTCCCGCAAGGAAGGACGGCCGAAGATCGCGGTGAGGACTCTGGACAGGACCAGGTCCTGTTCGACCTGCTCGTCTTGGGGCCACGGCGCGGAGGCTCTCCAAGCCGTGATCTGGGCCCGGGGAATCACAGATCGATCTCCACGTCCAGGTTCGGGATCACGCGCCAGGGACTGACGGCATCGGCGTCGCCCCGAGGCGCATCAGGAGCGAGCGCAATGGGCCGGTACCGTTTGGAGCCAAGGACACGGAGCAGCGGATCGGCGAGCCGGGGCTGGCCCGTTTTGTCCAACAGGTAGCCGAGGCGCTGGATCTCGGGGGTCTTGCGCAGCTGCGCAACCGCGCCGAGAGCTCCGGGTTCGAAGCGCTCCGCGAGTTCGAGCAGTACCGTGGCGACATTGCTCCAGCCACCACAGGCCTCCGAGTAGCGCACGAGATCGAATGCCGTGGATTCAGGCGTGGACACAAGCATGGTGCCCGTCTCCGTCTGAACCTGGCTGGCGGGGGTCTCCCCGACCTGACGGCTCATGTGGAAGGTGATGCGCGCGCGTCCGGCCACGCCCTCGCGGGTGGGACGGTCGGTGACGACCTGAAAAGTCATCGGCTGCTGATGGGAAGCGCCATGGATGGCCGCCGCCGATAGAAGCCCCACGTAGTAGGGCTGGCCGAGGAAGCCCATCAGGTCGTCGATGAACCACGAGGGTGGCGGAGAGCCAGCCGTGATGTACTCGGTAGGCACGATCACGTAGAACCCGCGACGCGGAGTCACGATGCGGCCACGCTTCTTGAGCCGGCGCAGGGCGTTGTCGACCGCTATCTCAGACGTCGGCATCGCGGCTTGCGCGTCGGCGTGAGAGAACGTGTACGTCCCCGTTGCCTGAAGCCGGTCGACGAACGTCGAGACCTCTTCAGGGGGTGTCACTTCTTGAATCGCCATTTCACTTTCATAAGGTAGCGCTCAACGCTGCTTTACGCAAGTAGATTGGCGTCTTCCGAAGGAAGTTGAGACCAATGAGTATCGAGTGCAATCGGGCACCAAATCGGGCACCAAATCTCGGGACTTCCCCCGGTGCCGACGGCCAGTGCAGTGGTCGGGTGGATCCGAGCAATACTAAATTCGTGTTTGCATACTAAAGTTCAGGCGTTTAGTATGCGTATGTGGCTTTAGTATCTAAGGAGGGCCAGTCATGCGGCACAGCGTCAAGAACCTCGAGGCGTACCTTCGCGAGACACTGCATACGCCTATCCGACTGGAGCGCTGGCTCGAGGCAGCCACGCTGCCCGCCTACCTGACAGGGCAGTACGACTTCTTCGACGGCACGGTCGGCAGCGTCCACATCCTGTTCCTGCACAGCGCCGAAGAGCCCGTGCCCAGCGCAGCGAAGAAACATGAGCGCACTCTGCGGCAGAACTGGACGGGGCCTGTGGCGTTCGTCTTTGAGCGCATCACACCGCGCACCCGCCAGCGAATGGTCAGCGAAGGGCTGTCTTTCGTGGTGCCCGGCAATCAGGTCTACCTCCCCGCCCTCGGCGTGAACCTTCGAGAGAGGTACCAGACCCGGGTGCAGACCACGGATCGGCTGCGACCCTCGGCGCAGGTGCTGTTCTTGCACGTGCTCGCGAACCGCTCCCCCGCCTCCGGCACTCCAAGTGGCTTGGCGCGGCGGCTGGGCTACACGGCGATGGCGATGGGGCAGGCCCTGAACCAGCTCGAGGATGCGAAGCTGGTCACTGTGCACAAGGAGGGTCGCGAGCGTCGGTTCGAGCTGGCGGGTGAGCCTGCTGATCTCTGGCGCCAGGCCCAACCACTGCTGAGAAGCCCTGTCAGCCGTAGGCGCTACCTGTCCGGCGTTGCACCGTCGGCACGCAAGGGACTGGCTGCCGCTGGCCTCAGCGCACTGGCCACCTACTCCGCCTTAGCAGGACCGGCCGCCCCGGTAGTGGCGCTCGACAGAGTCAAGGCCAAGAGCCTGCTGGATGTTCGCGGCGTCCAGGAACTGCCCACTGCCGATGAGGCCGAACTCAAGATGGAGGTCTGGTCCTACGAGCCGGGCCTGCTCTCGGAAGGAGCCGCCGTCGACCGGCTCTCGCTCTACCTCTCTCTTCGAGACGACACCGATGAGAGGGTCCAGTCCGCGCTCGACGAGATGATGCGGGGTGTCACGTGGTAAGGGGTCTCAACGTCTTCCGTGGGCGCTTCGCCGGGTTCGAGGACCGCTACGTCCTCATCGGCGGAGCTGCCGTGGAAGTGGCGATGGATGCGGCGGGCTTGCAGTTCCGCGTGACCAAGGATCTCGACATCGTCTTGCATGTCGAGGCGCTCGATGCGCAGTTCGCGACAGCTTTCTGGGCGTTCGTCGCCGACGGAGGCTACGAGCTCAAAGAGAAGAGCACGGGCAAGCCGACGCTCTATCGCTTCAGCAAGCCGGCAGACGAGAGCTTCCCCTACATGCTCGAGCTGTTCTCCCGCAGACCTGAGCTGATCGAGCCATCGGCAGACTGTCATCTCACACCTCTGCCCATCGCCGAGGAGGTCTCGAGCCTCTCGGCGATCCTGCTCGATGACGACTACTACGACTTCGTCCAAGAGGGCACCCGGGCAGATGGCGGATTGTCGGTGCTCGCGCCTGAGTACATCGTGCCGCTCAAGGCGCGCGCGTGGATCGACCTGACCGACCGGCACGAGCACGGCGAGGCCGTCTCTCGTGACGACATCAAGAAGCACCGCAACGACATCATCCGCCTGAGCCAGCTCATATCGCCGGGAGCGCGGATCGCACTTCCAGATGCTATCGGCGGCGACCTGAAGGAATTCGTAGCGCGGGCGTTGCACGACGGTGCTGGGCCCAGGGTCTTCGGTGTCATCGGGATGACGCTGGAAGACGTGCGGTCGTTGCTCGACGCCGTATACGACCTCCCCGGAATGACCTCCGAATAGAGGACGTTTCAGCCCCGGGCCTGATGGCTCCCGCGTGGCATAAGAGTTGCCGCACTTGTCGACAACTGTAGTCGTCTTTATGCCAACTCACTTCGGGCACCAAAATCGGACTTCAAGCGGCGTCGAAGACCGACGCGCAGCAACAGGGATTTTTGGGCACCAAGATGAGGCGGAATGGAGCGAAAGGGGCCCCTGAGCTGCTGCTTTGTCCTGTGCATACCTCTCAGAAGGGCATGATGTGTTGCCCGATTCCAAGCACACAACAGGGAATTTCAGGCCTCTGACCTGCGGTTTTCTGGTGCCCCCAAGGGAATTCGAATCCTGATTGTGCTTGTGACTATTGGGACCCGTTGGGACTCGTTGGTACAGCGGAGCTGCGGCGAGTCCCAATAGGTACCAACGAGTACCAACAGTCACCATGTATTTGGGCGACAAATCGGGCGACAAATCGGGGGGGGTCCCCGGCGCGGGTTGAAACGATGTCCGAGGCGGCGACGATCCATGTCATGGAAGACGTTGATGGCGTCGGAATGCCGGACAGCGTCGATCCCCAGCCACCGCGATCTCTACCACTCGGGATAGTCGCTCGGCGGTTCCGCGGGTCGCCTGCTCAGGTTCGTGACCTTCCATGCGGCAGCGGGGCTTTGCTCGGCCCGCTCGAGTACGTCGGGCCATTCGGAGAAGAGCAAACTCGGCTCGTACCGCGATTCGACGTCCAGCTGCCGCAGGTACTCATGCTCTTCCTCTTGCTTCGGAGCGACGTGCTCGTCGACGAAGGCCGACGCGGCTTTCATCATGACGCCGAGCGTGGGGCGGTCGCCGACGTGAAGCACGGGGTAGAGTTCGCGCTCAAGGTCCGCAGCCCGATTGGCGAACTTCTCAGCGACGCCGCCGTTCAGTGGGCACGGAAACGGCATCGAGAGTGACGCGTAGTAGATCCTGACCCGGCGCTGAAGCCGGTACAGGTCTTGATCGCCGCCCGCCACAGAGACGGGCAGCCCCTCCGACTGGATGCGATAGATGTCGTAGAGGTCGCGGACGGCCAGCCGGTCGAACAATGCCTTGGTCTTGCCTGCGACCAGTTCGGGCAGAGCGAGGGTCGCCGCCGACGTCTCGGGAGAACACGCCATGCACGTCGCCTTCTCCGCCTCGAGAAGCGGAGACCTGTTGAGGTAGATGAGATCGACCTTCACGAGGTCCCTCTGGTCGCCAAAGCGATAGCGCAATTTCAGGGTGCGCCCCGAGTGCTCGACCTTGTCGCTGGTTGTGACGGTGTAGCCGAGGCTCTTCCCGAGATCCGCCATCGCCCGCTCGACCTCGGGCCGCTCGGACTCGTACTCGGCCTTCGGCACCCGCCCCATGTATGTCAGGTCGGCGTCCACCGACAGCTAGGCATCGAGAGGTGGAAGATGTTGAGCGCCGTTCCACCATGCAGGCGCAGGCGCGAACCCAGATAGGGGTGCGCTCCCGTCTCGGCGAGCAGTTCGAGCAGTCGCTCGACCTTCTCAACGGTCTGGGGCTGATAGCCGGCCGTGTCGATCAGAGACGGTCTCATCACTCGTGCACCCATCTCTCCAGGTCATCGGCATCGTGCGGCAGATAGAGTCGCCACGAGGGCACCCACCGGCCGGCCTCGTTGTCGCGTGACAGATAGTACGGACCCTTCCCGAGCATCGACCGCATCTCACTCAGGGCATCCTCGGACACGTACCACTCGCTCGCGTGTTGCTCGAGAAACCAGCCCGTTCTGGCGACCGCGGTCGGGCTCCGGAGCTCGCGCAGGTACGCAAGCACGTTTGACGCGTCCACATAGGGAAGCGCCGCGAGGCTGCGAGACACCTCCTCGAGCCCGCCCGAGAGGTCCATCCGGCTCACGCAGTCCACGAGAGTCCGCTCGCGGGTGGTGACCCTGACGACTCCGTCAGGGCGTCGCACGAGCGTTGTCGACTGCACGGCATCCGCCGCGGGCAGCGGCTGCGGCTTGTAGCGACGGAACTCGAAGTCCCGGTAGACGAATGGGGCGGTCGCAGTGGGAGAGGCGAACTGGACCCGCCTCGTCGGTGTGTGCGCGAGCCCGTGGAGCTCGAGCGCCGAGTGATAGACCATGACGACGTCTGCCGAGAGCCTCGCTGCCACCACATAGGGATCGGGTTCGGCCTGGGCGAATCTGCCGGTACGAGATACGTACACACCCCGCGTGACCCGATCGGCAAGCCCCTTCTTCGTCGCCCGGACCAGAAGGTTGTAGGCTGTGCGCCCCTCGCCGAACTCGCTGCGGAACTCCTCAAGCGAGAAGACCTGATGCTCTTCCAGATACGACTGAACGCCCATTGTTGGTCACCTCATGGTGATAGTACCACTCAAAGTGAGTGTTGATACCATTTCTCGCCAACGCAGTGGGTGGGCCGAGTGCCCAGAAGCCTGAGAGACTGGCAATTTCAGCGGTGCCTACGCCAACGGCGCCCGGGTCAGAATGGCCCGGCCGGTGCTCGAGAAGACAGCGCATTGTCTCACGTCGTAGTGTTGCGCATCATGCGCAACACGGTACTCCGAGACATCCCCAGCGCTCCCGGTCGACTACCCCCAGAACGCCCCATACCGGTTCTCATCGACAATCGCGACGAGGGAAGCCAAGTCTGAAGACGGCGGCACCGCGTCGAAGACATGCCACTTGAGGTCCGCCCGCATCCAGTAGAGCGTCCACTCCCCCCGCGAGCGGAAGAACCGGAACCTGGCTACGCCGACCCGGGTCCACTCGCCGGGGCTGCCATCCCACGGAGGCCGCTCTTCGAACACCGAGACGCAGTGACCGTCGATGTCATAGACGCAGCGCAGCTCATCTCGATGCTCCGGCGGAGAGGAGTTCCGACACAACTCCCCGACGGTGACATCGATCTGCTCGAGTTCCGACTCGCTGAACGCCACTGCCAAACCGCCCCTCTAGTCTCAGACCGATACTAAAGCACGACATGCATACGAAAGTCGCGGAGTTTAGTGTGCTGTGGCACAGCGCAAACCACTCATATCAGCGCGGTGAGGTACGGGCCGATCACCGTCTCGATCCTGTCGACCCGAGCGTAGTGCATGATCTGGTACGGCGCGACCGTTGTGTGCCTGATGGACTCCTGCAACGCCTCGATGGCGATATCGAGTCCGATCCGGTTGCGGTATTTAAAGCAGTCGGCGACCGTCTTGGCGATACAGAACACACGGACTGGCGTGCCCGACATCGAGTGCTCCTCAACTCCGGCACCGTATGCCGCGTCACTCATGTTGAACGCCTGCACGCGTGGACGATCGATCCTAGGCGGTCGCACGCTCCTGGGCAGCGCGATCTGCACGGTGGCGGGGATCTGCGTCCCGATGCCGTGGTAGTCCAGAGCGCTCACGAGGCAGAGCACTGCCTTGGGGACCCGTCGCATCACGGCGACGACATCTGGGTTGCGCGGCAGCAGCGCCGAGGTGAGCGCGAAGACACCTCGACTGAGTACCTCGACAGTCCCGTGGTCCCTCATCCAGTAGAGCGTGCGTGTGTGGATACCGGCTTCGCATGCCTCGCCCGTGGTCATGACACCGGCATGCGCGGCGAAGATCCTCTCGGCCGCGGCGACTGTCTTCTCAGTGGGTTCTCGCATGGGATAGATACTACAACATGTGGCACTAGTTGTTGCCACTTCTATCCCCTCTGAGCACGAGGTGACTTCAGGGATTTCTGGCAACGGGCACCAAAATGGGCAACAAATCGGCCACCTTGGGCCCGCACATCGTCGGCCCGAAACCCTCTTTACGCAGGTCAGCCCACCTGTTCTACAACGGGCGGGCTGCTGATCTGTTGGTGCCCCAAGGGAATTCGAATCCTGATTGTGCTTGTGACTATTGGTGACTGTTGGTACTCGTTGGTACAGCGGAGCTGCGGTGAGTCCCAATAGGTACCA
>DDWT01000013.1 GCA_002347365.1 Actinobacteria bacterium UBA2279 | reverse complement strand
CGATGGCAGACATCGATAAGAAAGAAGCGACCGCCCAAAACGGCGTGTCACGCCGCGAGTTCATCACCGGCGTGGGCGGCCTCGGTGTGGGAGCCGTACTCGGAGGTGCGCTCCTCAAGGGTATCTTGCTCCCTGATGAGGTTCTCGCGATACCGGCATCTGAGGGCTACCTGTTGGTGGACACCATGAAGTGCGCCGGTTGCGAGAGCTGCATGTTGGCATGCTCCATGGTGCATACAGGCGAGACGAACCTCTCGCTGTCGCGGATTCAGATCAACAACAACGTGTTCGCTGGTTTTCCGGGCGGCGTAGAGCAGAACCAGTGCCGTCAGTGTCCGTATCCCGCATGCGTCGACGCCTGTCCCACAGGCGCCATGCACGTGGATGCCGAGAACGGCAACATCCGCACGGTGGACGAAGCGAAGTGCATCGGCTGCGAGCGCTGCGTCAACGCATGTCCGTTCACGCCCTCACGCGTCCAGTGGAACTTCGAGGACAAGAACGCTCAGAAGTGCGATCTGTGTGCGAACGCTCCGTACATGACTGATGCGGGCGGTCCCGGCGGGATGCAGGCCTGTGTAGCAGTGTGTCCCACCCAGGCGATCTCCTTCACGACTGAGATTCCGACGCAGACTGACGCTGGCTACCAGGTCAACCTGCGCAGTGGTGATCCTGCATGGCCGCAGCTGGGTTTCCCCACGGGCGATAACGGCGAGTTCGAGGTCACGCCTGGCAAGGTCGACGGCGGAGTCTAGAGACCAGCACTCGATGCGTCGGTACGGCGACGACGCTCCAATCCGTTTGTACTATCAGGAGGAATGCCACATGGGTAGTGGATATGCCGGGAAGATCTTGAGGATCAACCTGACCGACAGATCAGTGTCCACTTTGGACACGGCCAAGTACGAAGAGTACGGTGGTGGTCACGGCATGGGCTCTGCGATCTTCTGGGATCTGTGCCCCGACAAGACCGTCAGCGGCTTCGACCCCAGCAACGTGATCACCATCATGTCTTCACCCCTTTCAGGCACGCTTGCACCGGCAGTAGCGGGCCGCACAGAGGTCCAGGGCATCGGTGTCCAGGGATATCCTGTCGAGTGGTTCACCCGTTCGAACTTCGGTGGACGCTTCTCAGGCCAGATGAAGTACGCCGGGTGGGACGGCATAGTCTTGGAAGGTGCGGCCGACTCACAGGTGTGGATCGACATCCGCAATGACAAGGTCGAGATCAAGAGCGCCGAAGGTCTCTGGGGTCTCGACACGACAGAGGTTCAGGAAGAGATCTGGCGCACGGTTCAGGCCGACAATGACTGGCGGTCTCTCGGCGGCGGTCGCGACAGTGGTCGCACCACGCAGCGCCCGGCGGTTCTGTGTATCGGCCCCGCAGGTGAGATGAAGAGTCGCACAGCCGCGCTGGTCCACGACTCTGGCAACGGTGCTGGCCAGGGCGGATTCGGTGGCGTGTGGGGTGCCAAGAACCTCAAGGCTATCAGTGTCATCGGTACCGGTGGCGTCTCAATCGCCGATCCGAAGGCTCTCATGGACGCGCGTCTATGGGCGGCACAGTACGCAGTTGCGGGTCATCACGAGGACTACGCACCGGCCGGAATGGGCTCGATGTTCGCCGGCGCTCCCGGAAGCGGTGGGTTTGCATACGCGCCCATCGGAACCCCGGCGGCTCCGCAGGGGTGCCTTGGTTGCATCAAGAACTGCCGCGCCCGTTTCGACTCGGGTGCCAGCAACGGTTCTTCATGCGTGGACTATCTGTTCTACAACTCACATGATGCCGCCAAGCACGGCGGAGCGACAGAGACCATCCTCAACGCTGCAGACCTCATGCAGCGCGCGGGCATCAACGCCTACATGCTTGAGGCGGGGATCCTATGGATCACGCAGCTCAACAAGCTGGGCATCATGGGCCCCGGCCTGGAGATCGACACCGACCTGCCGTTCGATCAGCTCGGCGAGATGGTCTTTATCGAGAAGCTCATCGACAAGTGGCTGACCAAGACCGACATAGGCGAGCAGCTCAGTGACGGTCTCGCCCGTGCTGCGGTGGCATGGGGTCGCTACGAGGAGGACACCAAGAGCGGCATCCTGCCTCTCCAGGAGTGGGGCTACCCGCACCACTACGATGCACGCACGGAAGTCGAGTGGGGCTATGGCTCTCTCATCGGCGAGCGCGACATCAACGAGCACGACTTCAACATGCTCGTGTTCTGGGCACCCAGCGTCGCCGCCCTCTATGGCATCGAGCCGGCCTGTTCGGCTCCGCTGCTCGCCGAGATCATGGGTGAGAAGCTCAGCCCGTACAACGACCCGATGATGATGGACTACAGCGATGAAGGCATCTACTCCGAGTCAATGGCCAAACTCGTCGCCTGGCACCGTCACTACACCCGCTACTATAAGCAGTCGCTTGCGTACTGCGACTGGGGTTGGGCGGACTTCTGGAACCAGTACGGTCCCGACCAGCGCGGCATGACTGGCGAGGGCGAGCCCAAGTTCTTCAATGCGGTCACCGGCAAGGATCTCACCTTCGAGGAAGGCATGGAGACGGGTCGCAAGATCTGGAACCTGGATCGCGCTGTCTGGGTCCTGCAAGGTCGTCATCGCGACATGGAGGTTTTCACCGACTACAACTACGAGCAGGGTGCAGTCCCGGGTTACACCACGTACGAAGTGCCCTACACGATGCCGGTGTTCGAGAACGGCGAGTGGTCGTACAAGAGCGTGGCGGGCCGGATACTCGATCGTCAGAAGGTCGAAGACTGGAAGACCAAGTTCTACACGCTTGAAGGCTGGGACGTGGCGACAGGTTGGCCGACGCGAGCGACGCTCGAAGAGCTCGGTCTGGGTCACGTCGCGGATGAACTCGCGTCCAACGACAAGCTAAGCGCGTAGGAAAGGAGGCCCCAGCATGTCAGGACTAACAGCACCCACCCCCGAGCGGGCCGAACACATCCTGCGAGAGGTCGGGGTCGACGAGGAGTTCGTAGGGCTCAAGATGTCGGCGATGGGCGGTTCCAGCCCCTCGAAGCTTCACAGCCTTGTTGCCACGGCGCGCTTCCTCGATGCGGGCACCTACGAAGAGGCGATACGTCCTGCCAGCAAGGCGACGATCGGCTATGTCGATCTGAATCTGTTGGTGAAGTGGGTGACCGATGTGTTTGGCGATACGGAGCTTGCGGCGGCGATTCAAGTAGAGATCGACACTGGCAAGGCGTTCGGTTACGTAGCACGACCGATCAAGGCATTGCTGCTCGAGCGTGTGGAGCAGTGTGAGTCTGTACTCGCGCAAGTCAGCGCGACCGCGTAGATAGCGAGCCATCGTGCCGAGAGCGATGGAGGTGAGAAACGGTGGATGTGATGCTGATCAACGCACCCGTGACGGTGCGCAACGAGCACGCTCGGTTGAGCCCTCCGCTGGGTCTTGCCTACATCGCCTCGGCACTCATGGCCGCTGAGTATCGTGTAGGCGCCATCGACTTCAATGTCAGTGGTCTGAATCTTAAGCGTGTCGATTCCATGCTCTCACTCGATCATCCCAAGATCGTGGGAATTTCGACCACGACGGAGACCTACGGCAACGCGCTCCGCATCGCATGCAGAGTGAAAGAGAGCGCGCCGGATACGGTAGTGGTGCTCGGAGGCGCGCACCCAACCATCCTCCCGGAGGCGGTACTCGCTGATGAGAGCGTGGACTTCGTGGCGGTGGGCCCAGGCGAGCAGGCTATGGTGGCCCTCGCCGAGTATGTGATTCACGACCGCGGTGAACTCGCAGCGATCACAGGCCTCGGCTATACCGAAGACGGCGAGCTGCGTTTCAATCCACGGGCAGAGCTGCCGCATCCTGACGATCTGCCCATGCCGGCTCGCGAGCTGTTCCCGCTCGAGTTCTACCGCGATGCCTGGAACGTGCTCACAGCCTCTGGCAGCTGCCCCTACCGCTGCCCGTTCTGCTCGGCATCAGCGCTGTGGAAAGGCGGTCGGCAGATGCGGTCACCCGGAAGCATCGTGGCCGAGATCGAGCATCTGCAAGAGGTCCATGGTGTCAGCAGAGTGTTCTTCACTGACGACATCTTCACACTGAACAGGCGTTGGGTGACGGAGCTCACCGAAGCCTTCTCGGCCATGGAGCGACGCATCGAATGGGGATGTGCGACCCGGGTCGATCTGGTGGATGCTGAACTTATCGCCGCGATGGCCAAAGCAGGCTGCACGGGCATCCAGTTCGGCGTGGAGTCTGGTTCCCAGCAGATATTGGACTCGGTCAAGAACATAGAGAAGCAGCAGGTCATCGAAGCGGTGAAGGCTTCTGCTGCAGCAGGAATCGACGCCGTCTGCTCGTTCATGGCGCCGTTCCCGGAAGATACTCTGGAGACCCTGGACGAGACCAGGCTATTCATGCACGAGGTGGACGAAGCGGGCGGACGCATCTTCCTGTCCTACACCTGTCCCTATCCCGGCACGATGTTTCACGACAAGGCCGAAGAGCTGGGAATACGCATCCTCTCGGATTCATGGGAGGAATACGACGCGAAACACGTGGTCATCGAGACCCGTCATCTTACGCGCGAACAGATACGAACGACCGTGGAGGCAATGGCTGCCGACCTCGGCATGACGAGGAGTGTGTGAAGTGGGTATGCAGCAACCGACGCTCGAAGTTGCACAGCGTCTTGTGGAGCATATCGAAGACGACGGAAGCATCGCGAGACTTGCCGTCCCAGTCTCGTCCCTGGACCCGGAGGGCGTTCGCTTCTGGGTCGAGCACGTGGTCGGCGACGCAGCCCTCGCCGATGCGATCACGGAGCGCGGTGATAGCGTCGAGGCGCTGCTCGCCTTGCGGCACCAGCAGGCCACCGCAGTGCTGCTCGGCTCCGCCTGCTGATAGCCGGCTCTGCCGCAGGTGACACCGTTTCCATGAGTGCGGCCGGCGGTCTTCTTACGCCGATGAGCGCGCGTAGACGTCGCGCCGTGCAGCACATCTAACCGTTCGTCGGTTCATGCAGGGTTTTCCCGATGCCTGAGGGTACTCACTTCCATAAGGGAGCGACCCGTCAGGGTCGTGGGGGGCGATGAATGCCGGAAGATCATGACGGTCACCTGTCTCCGGCACGAGCCAGCGGTGAGACCGACTCACATCCTGGTCTTTGAGCGCGTTCGCCGCGCCGAGGCCGCTCAAGCGTGCCGTTTGGGTTGAGGGGGAGTCGGAAATGAGGAGGAACCTGTTCGCTTTCGTGCTTGTTCTGCTCCTGTGCGTCCCCATGGCAGCGGTGGCGCAAGGAGGCTTCGGCGGGGGGGAGACCATGCCGACGCCGGAAGACCCGGTCGTGACAGGGGACGAGCCGACCGAGGACTCGGACCGTCCGGATTGGGGCGGACCGGAAGGTGATCACGATCTGACGCCGGGTCGCCAGAACGATGAACCCGGCATTGCGATGGGAGATCTCTACGGAGATCTCTACGTCATCGTTCGCAACGACAACGGCGAGCCGCTGCCGTACACATGGGTGTGGAGCGAGGATGGTCTCACGCCGCTCTACCCTGTCGCGACGCCAGCGGAGGAGATCGGCTTTTGGCAGCCCATCGCAATCAGTGACGAGGAGGCCACAGCACTCGGCCTCGACCCGTTACCTGCCGAGTTCCTTGGCCTCGTGCCGTTGGATGTCGAGGGTCTGGTGCCGGAGGCATATGCCGAGTACACGCAGGAAGTCGACTTTGGCCGGCTGAACCTGGTGCGCGCGCCGAGTGAGTTCCTCGATCTTGCATACGAAGAGGCTATAGGCGCGCTCAACGCTGCGGGGAGCGTGACACTCGACCCCGCCGGCCGGCTGCTCCTCACCACGGGCGACGAGTCCAAGGCTATCGACTCACCACGCGAGAACCTGGCCATGTACCGTGAACTCATGCTTAACGGCTATCTGCCGGGGCTGACTCGCGAAGACCTCAGCGCCGACCTGATCCACCTTAGGCAGGGCCAGGCTGAAGAGTGGGTGCATACGGACCTTGATCGCGCTGCTTCGTTCCTCTCGGCGGCGGCCGACAAGGGCGGGTTCATCTCGGTGGACAAGGTCGTCTACATCAACACCTTCATGGGCATCAATGCGCTTCCCGAGTACTTCGACTTCGTGACGTTCGGGGGCAGCGGGTACGGGTACCAGCGTGGTGGCAGCGGTGGAGCGTACACCGATGTGACGGCGGCGCTGCTCCAGGGCCCCATCAGCTACGCGCCGGACACATTCGTTGTCGACGATCACGTGAGCATCATGCGGCAGGTCTTCAATGGCGAGGGCTATGGTCCCGGTTCGCTAGGCGCAGCTGAGTTCGCGAAGGCAGCCGATGATGCGCTGAAGGTCATCACGTACATACATAACTGGGCGGTACCGGAGTACTAGAGCGTGTGAGTTTCCTTGGCGGCATGCTCGCCCACTGCAGCGAGATCTTGCGCAGCGGCAGGCGAGTGTGGCGCGCCTTGGTGGAGCGACTCGGAACAGGAGGCGACTGTCATGCCAAAGGCCGGATGGTGCGGTCAGTGTGGGGCGTACGTGTATCTGACCGCGAGCGGAGGATGCCCGTCCGGTCACGGATCGGAGTGGCTCTCCAACCTCTACGACGTCCCCGACCAGACGGCTGCACCCGTAGCGGTTGAGCCAGCACCGGTCATCACGCCTGAACCCGAGGTTGCACCCGAGCCGACCCTTACCCTCGACGGCCTCATCGCCGAGATATCGGAGCTGGCCGACAAGGCCATAACCGTGACGCGCGTCGGCGAATCCGTGATGGTTCAGTCGGACAGCGTCTCCGGTCAGCGGCTGGTCGAGCTCTTGGACCGCGCGCTCGAGCTCAAACCGGAAGACCCGGCTCTACTTGTGGCCAGATCCGACGCGCTCGCGCACGCGATGCAGCTCAAGACCGCCGAAGACGCTCTCGACGAGATCCTTGCGCGGTACCCGGATGATCTTGAGGCACGCGTGCGCAAAGAGCACTGGGGCGAGTGGAGCAGCGTATTCACACTTCCGCGCTGGTCTGAGAGCGCAACCGCGCTTACGCCCGCGATGCGCGAGAATCTTGCGCAGTGACGATCGATCCAGATACTCCGCGACGGTGTGAAGTCCGTCCCTGCGGTACTGCGCCCCGTCGCAGCCAGCGAGATGGCCGCCGGGCTAAGTGACCGGTCACGCGCGATGTGGGAACCCGTGTGGTCGCAGACGCCTGCCGGAGCGTTTCTGGTGCACTACTTGTTGGTGGAGGACGACCCTTCGAGTCCGTACCGCGCTGAAGCGTTCCTGCCGCTGGAGCAACCCGAGAAGGCATTGCGCATGAGCGGTTACTGGCTGCTGCGGCAGATGTCCCACGCCGAGGGTTGTTTCGTCATCCTGGTCGATGGCGAGCGCATTCTCTACAATCGGTGGCTTCCGCATCCCGAGCACGTCAAGGCTCACCTTCGCACGATGGAGCGCAAACTCGAGACAGAGACCGTGGCGAAGGGTCAGGCTGGATCACAGCAAGCCATGCAGTGGCACATGAACACCTTCGACATGGACCAGGTCGTGTTCGACAGCCCGCTGTCCGACCAGGTCGCGGGTGTTGCCGAGGCCGCTGCACCTGAGGCGGTGCCAGAACCGTCGGCGGTGCCGCAGACCACTCCTGTGCCGAAGCCGGAGCGGCCCGCGCCGCCGGCGCCAGCTCACCTACAGGCGGCCGACTCTGTTCTCGGCGATACTGCGCTCACCCCGCAGATGCGCG
This sequence comes from Actinobacteria bacterium UBA2279, assembly GCA_002347365.1. Lineage (GTDB taxonomy): Bacteria > Actinomycetota > Coriobacteriia > Anaerosomatales > Anaerosomataceae > UBA2279. Next base: position 103,680 of record DDWT01000013.1, on the reverse strand, counting down.
CGCTGCTTCTGCTGAACCTGTGTCAGATCGCCGAGATGGTCGCTCCTGACCTTGTGGACACCTACTGGGCGCAGCTCGTTCCAGTCGCGGCAGCGCTGCCTAAAGGGCAGGCGGGGGCGTACAAGGAGCTCGCTGACGAGCTTGCCGATGACTCCGGCGGCAAAGAGGCGTCTGGCGCGATCCCGGCGCTGCTCGCTGAGATCGCTGCCGCAAAGGGACAGATAGCTGCTGATGCGGGCGGGGCAGTGAACGGGCTCGCCAGCGTTGAGGCCCGTCTCGGCGAACGCAAGATGCCGTTCGGGAAGAAGCGGGTGTACGCCGCGCTCGGCGATGCCTGGCTCAGCCTCGATCGAGGACAGGTGATACGACTCTTAGGCCTCACTTCTGGCAACGCACGCGAGCAGCTCATCAAGCGCATGCAGGCGCAGCAGGCACTCACTCAGGACGAATGGCGCATGCTGGGCGGTGTCGTGAAGCCCAAGCACGCTGCTCATCTTGCGGTCGTGCTCTTGCGTGCGGGCCAGACGGTACCGCACCTGCCATCCGAATTCGTGCCGGTCATCGGGGATGAGATCGTTGCCGCTGTCAGCACGCAACCGATCGGCAAGAACCTGAAGCCATCACTCGACTCGATGGAGCGGCTGGTCATGTCGCTGTCTGCGGAGCACCGCTGCGACGAGGCGTGGCTCGCCCTCGAGGGTGTGTACGATTGGGCAACGATAGCCACTCTGCAGCAGCTCGGGAACGTGTTTCTGCGGTTCGGGATCATCGAGCGCACGCTCCGTGACGCAGTCACCTTCGGGTGCCTGCCTGAAGAGCGATTCGCGGAGCGTGTCGACCGTACGCCGGTGTATCTGCAGGCGTTCGTACGGGCTATCTACAGGGCGCTCGTCGTCCAGGCCGGTGGCGTTGAGGCCGGGTACCGGCGGCTGGAACAAGAGCTTTCACCGCAGGCGCTTTCGTCGGTCAAGAAGAAGAGGTGGGGACCTGACCCTGCGAAGATGGCCGAGGCCGGACACCGCGACGCCGCGCTGACCCTGTATCTGGTGACGGTTGCAGCGCGAGGGTTCGCGAAAGAGGTTCTGGAGCTGGCAGACCGTCTGGGCGGGGGCGAGCGGCGCGAGGCGGTCGTGCGTTCGCTGCTCTCCGCCGGCGGAGACGACGTCTTGGCGCTTCTGCCTGCCGAACGGTTCGAAGAGCACTCGGTCGAACGCTTCCTCGCACTTGGCACCGCCGAGAAGCGTGCCGAGCACCTCGTGAAGATCACCGGCAACGGAGCGCACACGATTCCGGGCTGCCTGTGGCGGAACTGGGATGCAGCGCAGGCGATGCCGCAGGTGCGCAAAGGGTTGCTGTCGAGTGAGATGATCCCGAGCGCCGAGAGCTTTGACGAGTACTGTCGGCACAATCCCGTCTTCGGAATCGCCGATCTGCCCGCGGTGGGCACTGCCGGATTCGACGAGAAGCTGTTCCCGGAATACGTGCGTACCCAGACTGACTTCAGGTATGCCGCATTGGACGAGGCCCTCCTGCCGGCGCTTGTGGCGTGGAGCGGGAGGGAGTGGGAGCCCGCGCGGAGTGCGATGGTCCAGATGTGGGAGGCCATCAAACCCAATGACATGGTCCTGCAGAATGACACGCTTCGGCAGGGAGTGTTGAAGCGGGCCTTCGGAGTCCTTGTTGCCGACCCCGAGGTCGTCGGAAGTTACGTCATCCCGTGGACTCATGACGAACTCGTGGTCAAGGGGCGTACGTGGAGCATAGGCAACCGGCAGTACACGTTGCGGCTCTCTGACGACGCGCTCGCTGCGCTGTGTGTGGAGGGCGCGCTCGCACTGGCGCAGGCAGCGCCGGCGCGGCGTGATCGGCTCGTGGAGATCGCTCTTGCAGCGGGTTCGCGTTCCGCAGATGTCGCCAAGACGTTTGCACAGGTATACATGGCGGGGCGGGAACCCCGTGTCGTTCCGCCCCCGGTCCAGCTGAATCCTGCACAGGTCGCGGCGTGGCAGGAGGGAGTCGTACTCAGCATCGTCAACGAGCTACGCAAGCAGCTTCTCCTTGCGGTGCTTGAAGACATCTCGGCCAGCGATCCGGCGGTACAGGTCCAGTAGCACCGGCGTGCGGACCCTTGCGGGTGATGACGATGAGCAGGCCTACTGCAGCAGGTTTCCCTGCAGCGGGTAGGTGAGGGTGCCCCGCCGCTCCACCGTGCCGTCGCTGTAGACCTTCCAATCATCGCGCGTCATATTGCCCTCGAGGTGGATGTCGCCGAGGATAGCGGCGCTGATGACGATGGACTCGGTCACCCACTTGGTCCCCACGCTCGTATCCACGGGATACTCGCGCTGGAGAGTGGCGGTGAGGATGCCGTCCTCGTCCAGCGTGTAGCTGCCCATCCCCGCTGGCTCCAGCAGCAGTGTCGCATCACCCGATGCGGAGTCTCCCTCAAGCCTCAGCTGCACGCCTCCCTGCCATTCGCCGTTGACCTCGATGGCAAGGTCCCAGCTGGCGGATAGCGTACTCGGCGGCACATCCGGCTCGGGGTTGGTGTACTCGGGCGGATCCGTGACGGCGGGCTGATCGGTCGGCTGCGTCTGTGACGGCGGTGGCTCGGGGTTCGTCTGGACCGGCTTGTCTGCGCCCAGCGTGTTCACTGCGATGAAGATCAGCACCGCAGTGAACGCCATCGCAACAACGGTCACGCCACCGGCAATAGCGCATCCCATCTCGGCGGTGAGCTCGGGTGCGTTCATCAACTTGCGCAGAAAGCCGAGCAGCCCACGCGCCTCCTGTACCGTGACCGGTCCTTCGACCCCAGCCATGAGACCCCCCTCTTACGGCCGCCGCGCTGCGTGCGGCGCTCCTACGCGTCTATCGGCAGCAGGCTGTAGTAGTCCGAGGCTTTCTGCGGGTGATTGAGGATCAGCCCCTCGCTGCTGAACATCTCGACCTTCACGCCCTCCATGTAGAAGTCGACCGCGTCGACGGTGGAGAACTGTGTGAGCGTGTAGACGACCTGTGCAAGCCGTGCCGTGACACCGAACGTGCCGCCCCCGTCATCGAACGTGTCCGACAGGTCGACCTTCGCGATGCCTCCGCTGATGGTCAGTCCGAGCAGCTTGGTGCCGGCAGGAATCGCGCTACTGATCGCAGGCCAGGTGGCCTGCTCGGCGGCTGTCGGACCTGCGAGCAGCGCGTTCATCGCCGCAGTCGCAACGGCCTGGGTACCGGGAAGCGTGCGCTCGATGCCGAGGGCGTTCTCTCCGGCCTCGACCCAGTAGAGCCGCACCACGATATCGGGCAGCGGTTCTGCGTCGGCCGGGACAGGCTCATCCACGCCGGTGCCGTTATCAGTGTCTGTCTCGCCCTCGGCCGGCCCCTCGCCTTCGGGCCACGTTCCCTCGGCCGCAGATCCGTCCGTTGTGTCGGCGTCGTCCTTCTTGCACCCGCCAAGCACGGACAGCGTGAAGATCATGACGAGCGCGAGCGCGAGCGCCACGAGTCGAGTGAGTCTTGAGCTCTCCATGTCCTACCTCCCTGCTGCGGCCGACGACCTCCCGCCGTCGGCCCCGAAACGGCCTCGTACTTACTATGATGCGCTCACCGAGAGAAAGGTTCCACTCATCGGACGAACGGTACCGCCTCACGCGCTATGCACTAGCGCGAATCGTGCTCGTCAGGCATACTAACCCAGCGTCCACACCCCGCACGGGGAGACGCTGCGCGCGCCGTCCAGGGAAGTCGGCGCGCCCGGTCCGGGAGCGGCGGCAAGGGTCCGCGGGACCGAGCATTCGGCAGGAGTTGCATCGCATGGCCGGCATCGTGCTCGTCGGCGCCCAGTGGGGCGACGAAGGCAAGGGCAAGATCACCGACCTCATCGCGGATGACATGGACTACGTCGTTCGCTTCCAGGGCGGCAACAACGCAGGACACACCGTCATCCATGGCGGACGTACGCTCAAGCTGCATCTGATCCCTTCGGGCATCATGTATCCGCACATCACACCGGTCATCGGCAACGGGTGCGTCATCGACCCCAAGGTGCTGCTCGAGGAGATGGACCGCCTCGAAGCCGACGGTCTGTCGACCCACCGACTGCTCATCAGCTGCAACGCGCACCTCATCATGCCGTACCACCGCGACCTCGACGGCGCGAGCGAGCGTCGCCTCGGTAACCTCGAGATAGGTACCACACGCCGCGGCATCGGCCCCGCCTATCAGGACAAGGCGTCGCGCATGGGCCTGCGTGTGCAGGATCTGACCGACCCCCACATCTTCCGCAAGAAGCTCGAGGCCGCACTGCCCGAGAAGAACGACATGCTCGAGAAGATCTACGGGCTGCCCACATACACGGTCGACCAGATCGCCGAGGAGTACCTCGCGTACGCCGAGCGTATCAAGCCGCACATCGCTGAGACGTACTCGGTCATCAACCGCGCGCTGCGCGCAGACCAGTGGGTGCTCTTCGAGGGCGCTCAGGGCACGCTGCTCGACCTCGACCACGGTACGTATCCCTTCGTCACCTCCAGCTCACCTACGGCAGGCGGTGCGTGCACTGGCGCGGGTGTCGGCCCCAGGACGATCGATCGCGTGCTCGGTATCGCGAAGGCGTACATCACGCGCGTGGGTTCCGGCCCGTTCCCCACGGAGCTGCATGACGAGACCGGCGAGCTGCTCACCCGCATCGGCGGGGAGTACGGCACCACGACCGGCAGGCAGCGCCGCTGCGGCTGGTACGACGGCGTCATCGTCCGCTATGCGGTCCAGGTCAACGGCCTGACCGATCTCGTGATCACCAAGCTCGATGTCCTCTCGGCGGTAGACACCATCAAGGTGTGCGTCGCCTATGAGTACGAGGGCAAACGCTACAACGACCTGCCTTGTCACCAGACGGCATTCCACCACGCCAAGCCGATCTACGAGGAGCTTCCCGGCTGGACGACCGACATCACCGAGTGCCGCACCTTCGAGGAGCTGCCTACAGAGGCGCGCGACTACATCACGTTCATCGAGGATCTGGCCGAGGTGCCGGTCGCGATGATCGCCGTGGGTCCGAGCCGCGAGCAGACCATCATGCGCCGCTGGGAAGGACGCATGTAGTCCACCCGGGCAACCACCAGTCTGTGCCTAGGTATTAAGGACAAGCGGTACGGTGCCGATTATTAACGGTGTAAGACGCTGACAATCGGCATAAATGAGCCGCCCAGAGGTGCCACGTCTTTGACGTGCAGTCCCATGGACGACCCACTAAGGTGGTGTCGGGGATGGACGCAGCCCGCGTACTGGTCGTCGGAGCTCAGCGAGCGAGCATCGAGGCGCTGGCAACAGCGCTCGGCCGTGAGACCGGCATCAACGCCGTCGGAGTACTCACGCATGTCCCCGATGTCGCTGCTGCTGTTCGCAAGAGCCGTGCCTCCGTCGTCCTGATCGAAGGCACCCTGCTTGCCGACGATCCCACGTGTCAGCCTGTGCGAGACGCTCTTGAGGCTTCGGCGAAGGTCAAGGTCGTCGTCTTGGGCGGACATCTTGACGTAGCTCTCTGGGCGCTGTGCGAGGGCGCCAGCGGCTACATTCCCGATGACGCGCAACTCTCGGATGTGGTGGAAGCGGTTCTCCAAGTCGCGCTTTTCGGAGCGGCGTTGTCACCGGCCATCCAGCGCCTCGTGCTGCTGCGCTATCAGGAGGTGGGACCCGGCCGGGTGGCGGGGGACAAGAGTACCAACGGCCTGCTGACCGTCCGGGAGCTCGAGATAGTGCGGCTGATCGCCAATGGCGGCACCAACAACAGCGTTGCATCCGACTGCGGCATCTCGGAAAGCACCGTGAAAAACCACCTCGCGAACATCTTCCGCAAACTCGGTGCCTGTAGTCGCAGTCAGATGGTAGCGGAGGCGTTTCGCCGCGGGTTGTTGAATCCAGGCGACTAGAGTGAGCGCATAAAGTGCATGTATTTCTACAGGAATGTCCGAAAGTACTATGCACAAGCCCGTTACGGTGCCCGTATGGTTCATTGTCGATGGCCGGTGCAACGTGCATAAAGGGAGCAACTCACAACCGATTCGGCCGGCACCGAACGTGTTGCCCCTCCAGCCTGGAGCTACCCATGCATGAGACCGATGCACGCATAACCGTCATCGAACTCGCGCGCGCCGATGCCTCGGCACTCGTCGAGCTGCGAGTTGCTCTGGCCTCGGCATTCCTCGATTCCGAACCGCGGATCCTTGTGGACCTCGGCGGGCTTGATCATATCGACGGACCAGTGCTCGCTGCTCTGTTCATCGCCTCGAAGGAGATACCGGCTGGTGGCCGCTTTGCCGTACTGGCCTCTGAGCCGGTCATGGCCACCATCGAGGAATGGTGTCTGGACACGTTCTGGGAGTGTTTCACGGACGGGTCACTTGCCGAGGAGTTCCTGCTCGCTGACTCGGAGACCAGGCACTAGCCGGTATCTGCGGGGCACCATTCGTCTTGACTCACGTCGGGCTGGCTCTGTCTCGCGCAGCCGCGAGCGTCGCCGTCTGCTACTATGCGGCTACCGGCAGATTGCCCCGTGTGTGGGGCTCCGATCCCTAAGGATGTCGCTATGCGTGTGCTCGTTATCGGTGGAGGTGGCCGCGAACATGCGATCATCGATGCACTCTCAAAGTCCCCCAAGGTGACTGCGCTCTTCTGTGCGCCAGGCAACGGTGGTACGGCGCTTCAGGCGACCAACGTCACTATCGAAATGGCCGATCCGGCGTTCATCGCCGAGTGGGCCGAGTCAAACGCCATCGACCTGGTCGTGATCGGTCCCGAGGACTCGCTGGTGATGGGGGCATCCGATCTTTGCGCCGCCGCAGGCATACCGTGCTTCGGCCCCAAGGCCGCTGGCGCGTACCTCGAAGGCTCCAAGTCGTTCGCCAAAGACCTCATGGCCAAGTACGACATTCCCACGGCGGCCTATGGCGTGTTTGACAGCAGCGAGGAGGCGATGGCGTACCTCGAGACAGTGAAGATCCCTGTAGTCGTCAAAGCCGACGGACTTGCGGCCGGCAAAGGTGTTGTCGTTGCCGACAGTGAGATCGACGCTCGCGGTGCTGTAACGGAGTGCTTCGAAGGCCGCTACGGTGACGCCGGAGAGCGCGTCGTCATCGAGGAGTTCCTTGAGGGTCAGGAGTGCTCGCTGCTTGCTTTCACCGACGGCAAGACCGTGCTGCCGATGATTCCCGCGCAGGACCACAAGCGCGCCTACGACAACGATGAGGGCCCCAACACCGGTGGGATGGGTGTCTACGCGCCCGTGCCCTCCGTCGATGACGCGACTTTAGCCGAGATGACCCGCATCCTCGAGAGAACGGTCGCCGCACTCGTCTCGGAAGGCATCGATTACCGGGGTGTACTCTACGGCGGCTTCATCCTCACACAGGACGGCCCGAAAGTCCTCGAGTACAACGCTCGTTTTGGCGACCCGGAGACCCAGGTCGTGCTCCCGCTGCTGAAGACCGACATCGTCGACGTCTTCATGGCCACTGTGGAGCAGCGTCTCGATGAGATCACTCTCGAGTGGAGCGACGATGCCGTCGTCAGCGTCGTGCTGGCGTCGGGCGGCTACCCGGGTAGCTACATCAAGGGCAAGGTCATCACCGGCATCGATGAGGCCGAGAAGGTCGATGGCGTGCGCGTCTATCACGCCGGCACGGTTCTGGCCAACGACCTCACTGTCTTCACCAATGGCGGACGCGTGCTCAACGTCACGGCGCTTGCGCCCACGCTTGCCGAGGCGCGTTCGCGCGCCTACGAGGCTGTGGACCTGATCGACTTCCCCGACATGCACTTCCGCACCGACATCGGTCTGGGGGCGCTACGGGCGCTTGGGGAGGCGTAGGGATGCTCGCCGAGCGGCTCTTGTCGGCAGCGGTCTCAACCGCGCAGAAGGGGTATTTCACCAACGACCCCAAAGCAGTGCGATCACTCCCCGGGCCGACGCCGGGCAAGACATACCTGCTCTACGCGCATGTGCCGTTCTGCGAGCGGCTGTGTCCCTACTGCAGCTTCAATCGCTATCCGTTCAATGACGACCGCGCCCGCAGCTACTTTGCCAGCCTGCGCCAGCAGATGCGCATGGTCGCGGACCTCGGCTATGACTTCCCGTCCCTCTACATCGGTGGCGGCACTCCCACGATCCTGATCGACGAGCTGTGCGAGACGATCGATCTCGCTCGCGAGCTGTTCTCGATCAAGGAGGTCTCCACCGAGACGAACCCGAACCATCTGATCCCATCCGTGCTCGAGCCGCTGAAAGACCGCGTGCAGCGTTTCTCGGTGGGCGTTCAGAGCTTCGATGATGACTTGCTCAAACAGATGGATCGCTACGACAAGTACGGTTCCGGCGAAGAGATACTTGAGCGGATCCAGTCCATCGAGGGCTTCTTCCACTCACTTAACGTCGACATGATCTTCAACTTCCCGAGCCAGACCGAAGAGGTCCTGCGCCGGGACATCGAGATGGTCAAGGCCAGCAAATGCAACCAGACCACCTTCTACCCGCTCATGGCGTCGCGTTCCGTGGCGACATCGCTGAAGCGTACGGTGGGGATGGTCGACTACGACCGCGAGGCGCGTTACTACAAGATCCTCGTCGATGAGCTCGCCGATACCTTCGAACTCTCCACGGCGTGGACTTTCTCGCGGGTAGGCGGCGGCATGATCGATGAGTACATCGTGGACTACGAGGAGTACGTCGGCATCGGCAGCGGCGCATTCAGCTACCTTGGCGGCAACATCTACGTGACGACGTTCTCGCTTCGCGACTATGACGCCGCGATCAGCGAAGGCCGCATGCCTGTGGCCATCGGCAGCGCCAACAACAGCCTGCACAATCAGATGCGCTACCGATTCCTCATGGAGCTGTTCGGATTGCGTTTGGACAAGAAGAGGTTTCAGCGCGATTTCGGCGTGAGCGTGGAGCGCGGTCTGCCCATGGAGATGCTGTTCTTCCGCACCTTCGGAGGATTCGCGACCAACAACGATGAAGAGATGACGCTCACCGACAAGGGCCGCTACCTTACGGTCGTCATGCAACGGTCCATGTTCGCCGATCTCAACAACTTGCGGGATACCGCCCGCAACGCCCTGTCCGCCGGCGAGCGCGAGCTGCTCTTCGGCGAAGGCGAACCAGCCTGTGGTATCGACCACGCCCCGCCGAGCCTCTAGGAGAAGACTATGGCCGAGACGCCCCTTGTCGGGATCGTGATGGGATCGAAGAGCGATCTGCCGGTTATGGAGGAATGCGCCAAACAGCTCGAGGCGTTCGGCGTTCCCTACGAGCTGGTGGTCGCCTCGGCACACCGCCAGCCGGAGAGGGTCCACGAGTGGGCATCGAGTGCCGCGGACCGCGGAATCCGCGTCATCGTCGCGGCCGCCGGCAAAGCGGCTCATCTGGGTGGCGTGATCGCAGCGTTCACCCCACTGCCTGTCATCACCGTGCCGATGAAGACGTCCGACCTCGGCGGCCTGGACTCCTTGCTGTCGATGGTGCAGATGCCTTCCGGCGTGCCGGTGGCATGCGTGGCTATCAACGGTGCGAAGAACGCCGCGATCCTTGCGACACAGATACTGGGCACCGGCATGCCCGAGTATCGCACGATGATCGAGACCATGAAGCAGGAGATGGCCGAAGGCTAGACTCTTTCACAGGGTAAGGGGACAGGATGACCGAAGAGACGAGCACACCGATTTCCGAGTCGGATCCGCTCGAACTGCAAGAGGCCCAACTGCGTCGCAGTGCGGCGTATCAGAAGCACCGGTTGGTCGTCGTCAGCGCCTTTCTCGTGGCCATCGTGGCCTGCGGTCTGGGCTTCAAACCCCTCGGTGAAGCGCTCGGTCGACTGGGCGCGAACGTGTTCGACTCTCTTGTCACGGGCGGCACGAGCGCTGGCTCTGCCGGGCTCGCGGTACTGCTGGGGGCGAATGCCATCGGGTTCGTTGTCGTGCTGCTGCTCTCGCTTTTCTTCGGCCCGCGCGTGCCGTCGGGCTTCCCGCACGTCGTCCTCGGCATCACCGTTCCACTGTCGCTGGCTACGATGCAGGCCACCATGCTTCGATTGACTGATGGCGCGGGTGGCCTGGGTGAGACGGAGTTCGCGCGCTGGAGCTTCGTCGCCATGTTCCTCATCACCCTGGCAGCGGCCGAGACCGGCGTGACGATCGGCCGCAGATGGCTGGAGAAGCGCGCGAAGTAGGCTGCTACCAGCCCCAGCTGTTCGGACTCCCCTTGAAGGGGCCGACGATCTCAGAAGTGATCCAGCCTCCGTAGAACTCGCCCGGCTGAGGCTGCACTACCTCGCCGTCGATCAGGCATGCGCTCACCTTGCCGGGGTAGAACGCGACGTACCCCGCAATCGATGAGTACGGAGGCGTCGGTTCGGGGTAGTGCCAGGCAGCTTCAGTGGCGACATCGTCTCCGATGCTGATCGTGAGGTAGCGCGCCGAACCCTTGTACTCGCAGTAGGTGGTACGCGCCGCCGCCGATAGGACATCGGTGCGCACGTCTTCGGCGGGGATGTAATAGACGGGCGGATGGCTCGTCTCCAGGACGCGTATCGCACGATGACTCTCGGCAATGAGCTCACCGGCGAAGTAGACCTGGATATGGCGGTTGCAGGGCTCGATGCGCGGTGGTCGTGGGTAATCCCAGACCGATTCCTGGCCTGGACGGGGCTTTATCGGGCGGGGCTGCATGGGCTGTCTCCTTTGTGACTCACCCCATGTACCTACCCGCTGCTATGTACCGCCCAACGCCAGTGCGATCGATTCGCGCACGATCGGCAAGAGTGCTCGCTCGCCGCCCAGCACATGAGGCTTACCGACTCCTGACGGGTCGTCGAGCAAGAACTGCGCGAGCCTGGGGCGCAGCGCGGTCGAAGGCGTGAGTCCCAGGAACGTGCCCATGCGCGCAGCCATCACGCCGCCGGCGAGCGCATCCGGAAAGCCCTGGCCACTCGCGATCGCAATGCCGCCGACGCCCAGAGAGCTCTCCGGCAGGCAGAAGTCGACTATGGCCTCGGCAGTTGCATAGCGGTCTACTCCGCTCAGCCGTATCACATTCTGATCGCCCACCGATGAGGCGAGATCACTGGCAACCCGTGAGGCCACGGCCCCCTCACCGCCAAGGACAAGGGCGCGGGACACACCAAGGTCTCTGACGGCCGAGCGCGCTTCTGCCGAGAGTTGAGTGGGTGTCGTCAGCAGAATGGGCCGGTGGGCGTCGGCGGCGAACGCTGAGGCTGCGAGCGCATCGGGGAAGTTCGCTCCGGTCGTGACGAACGCCGTTCCGTCGAATGTTCCGCCGCTCGCCACGATGCGTCGTACCGTCTCGGCGGCGATGAGTCGAGCTGTGTCGTAGCGCGTGGAACCGCCGATGCGGGTGATCGTGATACCCGGGATCGTGGCAAGGGTGGATAGAACGCCGTTGGAGACAGCGGCGGTCCCTCCCACCACGATGACCTCGCGGGCGCCCAAACGTGTGATCTCCTGGAGAACCCCGGCCGCCAGGCTCGTCGGGGCTGTCAGCAGGATCGGACCGTTGGCGACATCCGCAAGGGGGGCTGCGCCGAGGGCGTCGGGCCAGTTCACGCCTGACGCTACGATGACCGCGTCGGCTTCGCCGGCTGCGAAAGCCGTTCTGGAGGCCTGCAACGCCGTCTCGTAGCGATTCGCGCCGGCCACCGGAGCGATGTAGGCGGAGTAGTCGATGTTCTCGGTCACGCCCTTGAGGCGGTACGGACGAAACGCGGTGTTATAGCCCCAGTATGGGTAGGGGGTCACGCGGACGACGGTGCCATCGCCGGTCCTGCTCGACTCCGAGGAGCTCATTTCGTAAGCATAGTAGGAGTAGCGCTGCGGGTCGGCCCATCCACCGAAGACGACCGCGTGGTAGTTGTATGCCACCAGTGCATCTCCCGGTTGGAGTGACTCTTTGGTCACCGCAGTCGCATAGCCGCTCAGCGTGCGGGTCGAGGCGCCCGGCTTGGGCAGGTTCCAGCTCATCGACGTGAAACCGGAACAGTCACGGCGCCAACCCTGGGAGGGGGAGGTGACGATGGTCCCGACGTCGTTTGCCCACCCGGTCTGGCTATAAGGAATGACCTGGTCCACCCACTGCTGGGCGCGCGCCATGACGACGCTGCGCGTCAGTGCGGAGGCGGGTGTCGCCGAGACGAGCAGGACGGCGAGTGTGATCGCGACAAATGCGGTCGTGCGGGTGCTGCGGGTTTTGGAACGCTGCATGTGATACTCCATTGGGCTGCGACTGGACCACGACTGGTGTATCGGCAAGAAGAGTATAGCGCGCAAGCGCTGTGTGATGTGCGCCACTGACCGTACGGCGCTGTGCGGCACCCTCACTCCGAGACGAGGATGGCCTCGCCTGTTGCTTGCACGGGGTATGACTCCGCGACGGGACCGGTGAACCAGGCATCCGCACTCATGCCTTCAGCGATGTCGTCGAGCGTGATCGGCTCAGGGGAGGCGCCGTCGACCGCGCGCAACAGCGTCGTGGCTGCGGTGATGGTGACCGCAGCCTTCGCATCGCCGGTTGCACCTGGCTCGGCCTCGATGCGCATGGTGCCCTGGTTCCCGGACCTGACGATCGATGTGATCGTGCCGCGGATGTCGGGTTCGCGCGAGGGGAGGGTCGGGGAGCAGGCGCACAGCCCGCCGAGGGTCATCAATGCGATGAGGAACAGGGCGGATCGCGCGGCTCGACTCGGCATGAGTACTCCTCACCACGTCAGGGTCGTTAAGCACGATGTACCCCGCCCGGGAGTACATTTCACGCTTCATGTGAATCAAAGCACAAGATTTCGTTCTTGACTAGTGTGAGGTTAACAGTATTATGGGGTAGAACTAGTGTGAAGTTACTAGTAATGGCAAGTTGCATGTTCCAACCGAAGGAGGTGTGACCGTGGAGGAGTTCGCAGACGCAGTCGTTCGCAAGTTCCAGAAGGAACTCAATGCGGGCACCGTCTCCCTCGTGCTGCTGGCGATCATGTCCCGGTCCGATGAGCCACTCTATGGCTACCAGATCGCGAAGCAACTCGAGGGTGCATCGGATGCCGGCATACCGCTGAAGCAGGGGACGCTCTACCCCGTGCTGCGGTCGCTTGAGAGCCAGGGACTGCTCTCGAGTCGCGTGGAGCCGTCGGTCTCAGGACCGCCGCGCAAGTACTACTCCATAACAAGCACGGGCACGGCCGTGTTGGAGAGCTGGAAAGAGGCGTGGTCGCGGACTCGCGATTTCGTTGATGGAAGACTGGAGGGAGGTCGTGGCTAAGATGATCGAACAGTATCTGGAACAACTGCACGCCCATCTGGCGGATGCAGATCCCGCACTCGTGCAGGACGCACTCTATGACGCCGAGGAGTACCTGCGCGCGGAAATGGAAGGCATTTCTGCCGAGGAGACAGAGGCTCGCTTCGCCGAGGTTGTCGATGCATACGGCGGCCCACAGGAAATCGCCGATGCGTATCGCGAGACCGAGGTCACGGTGAACCGGGCACTCAAGGTGCCGGAGCCCGGCATCAGGCGCGGCCCGTTGGCCCGGTTCTTCGGAGTGCTTGCCGATCCCATCGCGTACGGTTCGCTGTTCTACTTGTTCTTGTCGTTTGTCACGGGAATCCTGTACTTCACTCTCGCGACCACGATGTTGGGTACGGGGTTCGGTCTGCTGATCGTCTGGGTGGGCGCGTTCATCCTGCTCGCGTTCTTCGCGATGGTGCGTGCCATCGGTTTCGCCGAGGGACGCATGGTAGAGGGGCTGTTGGGCGTCAGGATGCCACGTCGCCCCCGGGCACTGCTGCGACAGGCTGACTTCGGCCAGCGTCTGAAGCACTGGTTCACCGACCGTCGGACGTGGGCCTCGGTGCTCTACATGTTGCTGCAGCTCCCACTCGGAACGCTGTACTTCAGCCTGCTGGTCACCTGGATCTCGGTCAGCGCCACTGCGGTCGCCTACCCGTTCCTCCAGGCCGCTGTGGACTATCCCCTCATCCAGTGGGGTCAGTATGGCTACTACCTTGAGCCCTGGGCGCAGCCGCTCGTAGCAGTGGCGGGCGCAGTCGGTCTGGTGTTGACGCTGCATATAGCGAAGGCTCTCGGCAAGATGCACGGCGCTTACGCCAAGGCGATGCTCGTTGGAACGTATTCGGATACACCCGATGCTGCACGTGCGGCGTAGCTCGACTGGGAAGTGGAGAGAGCGATGAATGCAAAGAGAGTAGTCGCCATCATGGCGATGACCGTGGTGGGGGCAGCGTTACTGATGAGCGCGGGCTGCGTGAGGGTCGATCTTGATAACGACAATGAGATCGGCAACGATAGCGCCGCCATCGATCTTGAGGGCGCCAGGGAGGCCGACGTCTCGATCGACATGGGTGCCGGTGAGCTCAGGATCGACTCCGGCGCGACGAGCGGACTGATGGACGCGGACTTCACGTACCGCCCGGCGTCGTTGCGTCCCGAGGTGGACTACACGGTCAACGGTGATGTGGGCGGATTGAGAGTCACCACACCGAACAAGCCCCAGCTCAACTGGGGTGTGAACCAGCGGTATGAGTGGGACCTGCGTTTTGCTGAGGATGTCCCGATGGAGATGACCATCGACATGGGTGCCGGAGAAGCGAACCTCGCGCTCGGCGATCTGCTGCTGCAGCGCCTGAACGTGAACCTCGGTGCCGGTGACGCGACGATCGATCTTTCGGGTGAGCCGCGCGATGACCTCGACGCGGACATCAATGCGGGTGTCGGTCAGCTGACGTTGATCGTGCCACGCTCGGCGGGTGTGCGGATCATCGGCTACAAGGACGGCGTCGGCTCGTATCAGGCGGATGGTTTTACGATCGACGGGGACTACCTCGTGAACGATGCATACGGTTCGGCGGCGGTCACCTACGACATCGTGCTTCGACGCGGCGTGGGCGAAGTCGTCATCATAATGGCTGACTAGAGAGACGTAGGTCTCGCAATAAAGGAAGGTTTGACGAAGATGGAACTGTTCGGACTCATCACCGCGGCGAGCGTTGTCGTGCAGGTGATCGTATGGAGTGTGGCTGGCCTCCTCCTGCCCGCGTTCTGGCTGTGGATGCTGATCGACGCGGTGATCCGCGAGGAGTGGGAGTATCCCGGAAGCACCGCGACAAGCAACAACAAGCTCGTGTGGGTCCTGCTGATAGTGTTGGTGAACATCATGGTCGTGCCGTACTTCTTCATGGTGCACGCGAAGATCAAGCGCGGTACCGTGGCGCGGCCCGCATGGGCGGCCGTCCCGGTGGTCGCGCAGGTGCCGGCACCGCAGGTCTAGCAGACGAGTGAAGATAGCGTGCGAAGGCCGCCCACGTGGGCGGCCTTCGTGCTTTTGGGCGTCTTGGTGAATAATGATGCAATCCAAGTGCACATCACTGAGGAGGACGCTCTCATGCCCCACCGTCCATATGAAGACGTCCGGGTCACCGGCCATTTGATCGACTCGGGCATCATGTCCAAGATCATGGATGCGATCGTGGCGTTCGATGCGGAGTTCGAGACGCTGACGTTCGAAGTCGGGCGCACCAACGAAGACGCATCGGTGGCCGAGATCCGCGTACACGGCAGAGATGAGCACCATCTCGACGAGGTGCTGGGAGCCATCCAGATGTTTGGCGCCGAGCCGATCGATCCGGAGGACGCTCACCTGGTGGCGGCGCCCGCAGACGGTGTCTTCCCGGACGGCTTCTATGCCACGACGAACCTGGACACTGCGGTTCGCGTGAATGGCAGGTGGATACAGGTGACCAATCCGGAGATGGATCTGGCCATCATCATCGATGCGGATTCCGGCGAGGCGACCACCGTTCCCATGGGTGATGTGAAGGCTGGCGACTTGCTCGTGGTAGGACATTCCGGACTGCGTGTCCGGCCGGTGGAGCGTCCGCGTGAGGCACAGGCCTTCGAGTTCATGAACTCGGCAGTCTCTTCCGAGAAGCCCAAGAAGCAGGTAGTGGCCGACATCGCGCGTATGCTGCGCGAGGTCAGAGCGGCCGGCAAGGACGTCATCGCGGTCGTCGGACCTGCCGTGGTGCACACGGGAGCATCTCCGCACCTCGCACGGTTGGTGGAGCTTGGCTACGTGAATGTCCTCTTCGGCGGGAATGCAGTTGCCGTACACGACATCGAGTCGGCCCTGTACGGGACTTCACTTGGCGTCTCGATGAAGTCGGGCATGCCGATGCTCGGCGGTCATGAGCATCACCTGCGCGCCATCAACGCGATCCGGGCGCTCGGCGGTATCAAGCCTGCTGTGACCGCAGGGGCGCTTAGCGAAGGCCTCATGCACACGCTCGTCTCCAACGGCGTGCCCTACGTGCTCGCCGGTTCGATTCGTGATGATGGTCCGCTGCCGGACGTCATCACCGACGTGATCGAGGCCCAGCGTGCGATGCGCCCGTTCTGTCAGGAAGCCGGCGCGTGCATCATGCTTTCGACGATGCTGCACGCCATCGCGACGGGGAACATGTTGCCGGCGTCGTGTACGACGGTCTGCGTCGACATCAACCCGGCTGTCGTCACGAAGCTTTCCGACCGTGGCAGCTTCCAGACCATCGGTATCGTGACCGACGTAGGGCTCTTCCTGGAGCAGCTGGCTAACGAACTCGACGGCTGAGGACGCCAGCGACCTCCTGCGGTGGCTTGGCTCTTGCTGGGGTACGGGTCGAACAGAAGGAGGCTGACGATGGCTTCACTGACGAGGAGATCCACCGGCGAGCGGCCTGTGCCGCCCATCGATCGTGCGACACCCGCCCAGGTGTTCACGGCGACCTTCGCGATGGGTTGATTCTGGGGTCCCGATGCCCGGTTCGGGCAGATGCATGGCGTGGTGCGGACGCGTGTGGGGTACACAGGCGGGACGAGCGCGGACCCCACGTACCGCTCCATAGGAGATCACAGCGAGTCGATACAGGTCGACTACGATCCCGGCGTGTTGTCCTATGCCGACCTGCTAGACGTGTTCTGGAGCAGTCATCGGCCGACATCGCCGGCCTTCTCACGCCAGTACGCCTCGGCCATCTTCGTGCACGACGACGAGCAGCGTCGCGACGCCGAGCAGACGAAGGCGCGGATGGAAGCTCGCTTCGGACGGATCCACACAGATGTCGTTCCGCTCGACCGCTTCTATGTGGCCGAGGACTACCATCAGAAGTACCGACTTCGAAACACACCCGCACTGTTCCGGGAGTTTCATGAGATGTACCCGGACGAGGCCGCATTCCGGGAATCGACAGCAGCCGCACGGGTGAACGGATACCTCGACGGCTACGGGACACGCACAGGGCTCGATGCAGAAGTCTCAGGGTTCGGCTTGACCGAGGCCGCGGTCGAGCGGTTGCGCAAGGTTGTGAGCCCGCGGTCGCGTTCATAGCGGCTCCGGGACCGGCATCACGAGGAGGCAGGTATTCATGAGTCACGAGATCGATCGCAGTGAAGAAGAGTGGCGCAAGGTTCTCACGCCAGAGCAGTACAGGGTTCTGCGCGAGGCAGGTACCGAACCCCCATTCACGGGCGTCTACGTGGACCTTGAGGATGATGGCCTGTATCGATGCGCTGCATGCGGCAACCCGCTCTTCCGATCGGACACCAAGTACCACTCGGGATCGGGATGGCCGAGCTTCTATGAGCCGGTGGGCCCCGATGCCGTGGAGGAGCACACGGACCGGAGCCTCGGGACGGTTCGGACAGAGATCCGCTGCGCTCGTTGCGGTTCGCATCTGGGTCACGTCTTCGAGGACGGTCCTCAGCCGACGGGACTGCGCTACTGCATGAACTCCGGTGCACTCGACTTCGACGCCGAGTAAAGGTGCAGCGTCCTCTGCCGGAATCTCAGGGTGTACGATTGTGATGACGCTTGAGAATGACTCCGGGGAGGCTGCCTTGCAAGATGCCGAAGGTTACGTGAGCCGCGCGCTCGAGCTCGGCGCGACAGATGCCGTCCGCTTCGGCGTCGACGACCTTGCGTTCGACCACCGGACGATCCTCAAGTGCATGTTCGGCTGCCCCGACTGGGGGAAAGGCCCAACATGTCCGTCGCGGCCCGGGTCATTGATGCCATGGGAGTACGAGCCCCTGCTGCGACGCTATACCTGGGGCATCATCGTTCACTCGCATGAGAAGAAGATCGCGCATGAGGCGTCTCTCGCCCTCGAGCGAGAGGCGTATCTCGATGGCTACTACCTCGCTTTCAGCCTCTCCGATTGTGCGGCGTGCGGAGAGTGCGTCGGGCTTGCAGGCAGGCCATGCGCAAACCCCGAGAAAGCCAGACCCGCGTTTCACAGCGTGGGCATTGACGTGTTCAAGACTGCGCGATCATTCGGCCTGCCGATTCAACCACTGCGCGACGAGAGCGACCAGCAGAACTGGTACGCTGCCGTCTTCGTCGAGTGAGGGGCGCGGACTAGATGGCCGTCGACACCACACCGATGAAGGAGTCTGCGGCCCGTGCGGCGCTCGCTTATGTGGTCCCGGGAACGGTGATCGGCGTCGGCAGTGGGTCCACGGCGGCTGCGTTCATTCACGCTCTGGGCGCTGCGAACATCACGCTTGCGGGAGCCGTGCCCAGCTCGCTGGCCACAGGTCGGCTGCTCGCTCAGGCCGGGGTGCGCGTCATCGAGCCGACAGAGGTGTGCGCGCTGCCGCTCTACGTTGACGGTGCCGACGAGGCAGATCCCGCCCTGCGCCTCATCAAGGGCGGCGGAGGCGCGCTCACGCGTGAGAAGATCGTGGCCTCGATGGCCGAGCGTTTCGTATGCATTGTAGATGAGACCAAGCTCGTTCCCGGTCTTGGTGCATTCCCGCTTGCCATCGAGGTGCTCCCTGCGGCACTCGCGCGAGTCGAGCTGCACATGCGCGTCCTCGGGGGCGACCCGCACCTGCGCGAGGAGTTCGTAACGGACAACGGCAATTGGATTCTTGATGTCGCCGGACTCGACTTCGGAAATCCCGGTCAGCTTGAGGCGATGCTGGACGGCATCGCCGGCATCGTCGCCCATGGGCTGTTCGCCCGTCGCCCTGCCGACACGCTTATCGTGGGGTTGCAGGTCGGCGGCAGTCGCGAGATCGTTGCCGCGAGCTGACGCTCCGCTTCAGCAGGTTGGCTGCGGCCCGCCAACGAGATGAAGCGTAAGTTCTACTAATTCCTTAATCCAGCGAAGTCATCTGGTTCTAAAGCTTCGTGCATCCGATAATCAACTCGATACAGAAGTGACTCCCGAAGGAAGGTGCCTGATGTTCTCTCGCAATCTAGAAGACAGCTTCAGTGAGGGTGTCATCTACCCCGGTCGTGCGCTTGTCGTCTTCGTCGTACTGACCGTATTCGCAATGCTCGCGTCCTCCATCTAGGCCTCGCCTAGTTACACACGGAGCCGTCGTAGGCGCCGCCTGAGAACCCGCCTGCGACACCACCACCACGAAGGCCCGCCTCCCCCAGGCGGGCCTTCTGCATTCCATCATCGATGGCGCCGCCCGGCGCCTGGTCTTGACTACTTTCAACAACCAGGCTCGCCCGCGTGTCCGCAGCACGTGGCCGGACGTGGGAACAAACGTCGGGCCGCGTTGCGCGCGAGTAGCCGGAGCTTCTTCCCGAGAGGCATCGGCTGCTTGAGGTTCGCAAGATAGGCGGCGGCGGAGGGTTGTTCCTGATCGCACACTAGCATCGCTCCTTGTCGGTTGCCTGGCACGAGCATACGCCTGAGTCATACGTTCCCAAGTGGAGCCGTTTCAAGAGATAGCCAAGACTAATACGACCGATTAGACAATACTAATGCAGGGGATACAACACACAGATGATACGACTTCGAGGAGAGAAGGAGGCGAGCAGCCATGAAGACGTCAGTAGCGGCACGCAAGGCTGCAAGCGTCCGGGCACGTGAGTCTCTGGTTCTCGTGCTTTCGGTGGTTGTCCTGTTCGCGTACGCTGTTCCGAGTTTCGCCGCAACGACAGTTGCGCTCAAGTCGGCACATGTCGGGGCCAGTAGCCTGGCGTTCGACAACCAGACAGACGACGGAGGACTTTCTGATCCCGTTGTCTGGCATTTTGTTCTCAATGGCTTAGATCACGGCACGACTGCAGGAACTCTTTCTGTCACCTTCTCCTCTGGTCTGACGAAGAGCGTCACCGGTCGAGTGGTGGGCAACGGCAGTACCCAGCACTTCTACGTTGGCACTCCCGGTCACGACGTTGTTTCCTCCGCTTCTGCGGTTGTGGGCTCGGTGGGGGTCGGACAGCTCGTCTTGAGCCACGTGTCTTGGGATGCGAACGCTGAGGACCCGCAGGACCCCGAGGACCCAGAAGATCCAGAAGATCCCGAGGATCCCGAGGACCCTGAGGACCCGCAGGATCCCGAGGACCCCGAAGATCCTGAGGACCCAGAAGATCCAGAAGATCCCGAGGACCCTGAGGACCCAGAAGATCCAGAAGATCCAGAAGATCCGTTCCTCCCGTTCACTCCAACCGATGACGACGAAGAGCCCTACCTCCCCTACACGGGCGGGGAGCTCGATCTGGTCCTCTTCTCGGCAGCGCTAGCCACCGCTGGCGGTGTCGTGTTGAGGGTGCGCCTTAGCAAGCTGGACGCCGCATGATATCAGCTAGCTGCATCTGATTCGACAAGAAGGGCCGCCACGTGCGGCCCTTCTTCGTGGATACGGGCTGAACCCCGTCGCGCCAAGATGGAGAACCGGGCCCTGCTCGCCGGCTTCTCAGATCTCGCTCGCCGA
Organism: Actinobacteria bacterium UBA2279; assembly: GCA_002347365.1. Lineage (GTDB taxonomy): Bacteria > Actinomycetota > Coriobacteriia > Anaerosomatales > Anaerosomataceae > UBA2279. The sequence goes on along the minus strand of DDWT01000013.1, from coordinate 82,898 downwards.
AAGCGCCAGGGCAAGAATCACGATACACATGCTCGCTACGGCCGAACCGCGCAAGAGCGATCCCCCCGCGCTTGCGTAGAGTATCGCCAATGACGAGAGACCGGCGGTCACCAGGAAGCCGAGGGGTCGCTTCATGTTGAGAATGCGCACGTGCTCCAGACCCCGGCAGAGGAACAGAACGATCCCGAGCGTGATGCTTAGCGCAACGGCCCCGCCCAGAGATGACGCGGACCAGTCACGGACGAACCAGAACGCTATCGAGGACGCCGTCAGCAAGACGAGCGCCGGCAGGCCTTCCAGAGCCAGCAGGGCAAGGTTGTCGAACGGGAGCAACTCCCGCAGACTCGGCCGGTCGATCTCCTCTCGGAACACATGGATCAGGTTCTCGGCAGGTGCGACAAGCACAGCAAAGAACCACGGGAAGTACAGCAGCAAGGGACGGGGCTGCAGCGACAGCACTACTGCTGACGGCACGAGTGCGCCACCCCACAACAATGGCGTGAGCAGGCTGGATGGCTGGCGTACATGCGCGATCCACGCCCGGGATATGAGCGCCAACGGTCCCACGCCTCCCGGGAGCCGCCCGACTGGACGACGTGCGGCAAGCTTCTTGCGTCGCGTGATGTCCCGGACTGCTCTCGCGTCGTAGATCGCGAGCGGTCGAAACACCTGGAGCTGAGCATACAGTCCGCTCTCGTCGACGACTCGTACGGTGTCGAGATGTCGTCCCACGAACGGGATCGCGACGATTGCGCCGAGTGCGACCGCTCCCAGCAGCGCGAACGCAGCCGGAGCACGTCCCAGATCCAGTGGCACCACGATCGCCGCGCCCGGCAGAAGCGCGAATCGCTCGAACACGAGCGCAAGCGGTAGCAGGGCAACAGGGGCCAGCCAGGAGCCTTGCGGCCACGGACGTCCCCGGCGAGCGGCCATGCGCGCGAGACCGAGTAGCCATGCAAGAGCGTTGGCTGCGACGATCGAGAGAGATGCCGCCAGCGCGCCCGTGCTTGCGGGGCCGATGGCCATGCGCACCCCGGGGACCTGAACCAGCGTGACGGCACCCAGGAACGTGACGAGTCCGACGATGAGGGCGATCGGGGTCGTCTCCCTCACGAAGTCGAGCAATGAGAGCGTTCCCCGGTCGACGGGCGTCCCTGCGACATACGCCATGTCCTGGAACGTGAACTTCACCGGCGAGCTGCGCAGCGCCCGTGCACCGAGGAGCGCGAACGCGATCAGGGGCACGGCCGGCAACAGACGTATGAGCGGGTCGCGCAAGGTGCTCTCGGCCAGGCTGGCGCCGAACGCTATGTCGGTGGCGGATGCCCACATCAGGTACAGCCAGACGGAGCAGATCATGCCCAGGTAGATGGCGTAGAGCCGGTTGGTCAAGGAGCGACTCTCCAGATCGGCTCCGCCGATGGCCGCCCAGAAGTAGATGCGACCACGGAGGTGGCGCCACCGGAGCCAGAGCAGCAGGGAGGCATCACGCATCTTCTGCAGGGCCTCCAGCGTCGAGCGTGGAGTGAAGCACGCTGCTGAGCGTCGCGGACATGTCATGCGCTGCAAGGTCTTCAGCGGTGCCGCTAGCCAGTACCGCTCCGTCCTCCAACACGACGTAGCGGTCGGGCATGGCATCGTCCGGGAGTTGGTGACTGCTCAGCAAAACGCCCGCACCTCGATCTGTGGCTGCGCGTAAGGCTGCCCAGAGCTCGGCTGCCGATACGGGATCGATCGGGCCGAAGGGTTCGTCGAGCAAGAGCAGGCGGGGCTGGAGCGCCAGCGCCATCACGAGCGCGAGTTTGTAGCGCATGCCGCGCGAGAAAGTGGACGGGTATGCGTCGGCAGCGTGAGCGATACCGAAATCGGCGAGCAGTCGCTCGGCATCCGCTTCACGCTCCTCCAGCCGATTCGCGCGCAGCACGAAGTGGATGTGCTCACGGGCCGTGAGATCGTCGTAGAACGGCGGCGTATCGGTCACCAGCGCGAGATGAGCGCGCAACTCGCGGTCCGCGTAGCGGAGTTCTGTGCCGATTACGTGGACAGTGCCGGAGCTCGGAGCGCTCCATCCCGCTGCACAGCGCAGGAGCGTCGACTTGCCGGCACCGTTGCGGCCGATAAGCGCGATGATCTCGCCGGGTCTCACATCCAGCGAAACGCCGCGCAGCACCAGGGTGCCGGTGTACTCGTACTCGACATCGCGCAGAGACAGCAGAGCGGTCTCGGTATCAGGCATGGTTCTCCCTCGTTGGGCTATGCACCCATTCTAGCCGACGATGCCTCGTCGGCGGTTCGACGCGTTGGTGCTGCCTGCCCTCGGGAATGAAGCGTGTATCCGTACGCTCGCGCTGGGAGGGCCGATGGCTGCATTCGACGGTCTCCGAGGTCGGGCTGCTGCTGGGCCGTCTTCTGAATCTGAACGAGATGCAGAAGAGGCCACCACCAAGGACTGCCCGTTCTGCCTGACGGCCGTGCCGCTTGCAGCGACACGTTGCCCGGCTTGCACGTCAGCACTCGAGAAGTGACCTCTTGCAGCGGCGGAACGAGCTTCTAGTGTCGTTCGGCTGCCCGATAGACATCGCGTGCAACAAGGACGGCGCATGCGAAGAGCATGTGTGTGCTGATCCAGCCAAGATCCATAGCGGCGGTCATCCCGCTTCCTGACCAGTCCGCGTATGCGTAGTAAGAGTCCGTGAGTGCGAAGATCAGGGCTCCCACGACGATGATCCACCACGGCCACGCGAAGCGTCCGGCTCCAAGTTGTCTGATGACCAACCCGAGGGTGATGGCCGGCCCGAACATGAAGACGATGTCCCCCACGGGGTACAGGGTGCTCACGAACTTGCCGATCGCGTCGAGCTCATCGGGGCCTGCCGGGAAGATGTAGGGCTTGAGGAGCGCCAAGTATACGACGCCAACACCCACAGCACCCAGCGCACCGCCCACCAACACGGGAGTGCGCGTCTTGACCAGCCCGGCGTACGAACGAATAGCCAGGATTATCGCGACCACGAATAGGACGTACTCGAGCGGGTAGAAGAAATCGGCGATGCTGGGGTACGGATCGAGTCCCATTCCGAGTTCGATGACGGCCCAGACGATGTCGCCGATCGCGAATGCGGCAACGCCGGCGGCGACGAGGGTCCACTGCCTACCGACACTCTCGGACCAACCGATCTTCAGGGCGACCCAGAGCGCGATGATGGCGCACAGCGGCTGCAGCGCTATGCCGAACACGTACACAGCGTTTGCCATCGTCTCGGACAGCTTGTCTGCATACGACAGGGTGTTGAGGACATGGAACGCTACCAGAAGTATGAACAGGATCGCCGCGATGCGGACGGTGTTTGCCGAGATCACCGAAGGCTTGCGGACGGCAGAGCTGTCGACGGCGGTTTTCGCGCTCATGCGACACCCCTTTCTATCTCTGCCAGAAGTCCTTCGATCGCATCTCTCGGCGCCACGGGCGCCAACAGTCTGCGAACGTTCGCAGACAGTGCGTCCAGATCGTCTCGGCCAAGATCATCTGTCGTCTTGCCGAGCGATAGCGCCGTTGCGCGTACGCATGTGTCTGCCACCATCTCCCCAACGTATGGCGCAAGCGTTTGCACGACTGAATCGCGTAGGCCCGTCACGTTGCCCCCTCTCAGTGCGGTCGCCTGGGAGGTCACGAATCCCCCTGTCCCAAAGAATCGGCGTTTGCCACTTCAGAATCAATAAGAAGCTGGGGAAAAGTGACAGTCAGTGCCTGTCAGCCGATGGTCGGTCCGCGCCGAGGCAGGTTGGCAGTGACCTCCCGCAGCGTTTCCAGTGTGGTCGCGATGATCGGGTTGCCGCCGCTTCCACGCCGGATGACGGCGACCTCCCGGCGCGTGATGTCCATGTCGGTCGGCACGTGGAACACGATGCCGGGATAGTCCGCGAACAGGGCAAGAGGCGGGACGAGTGTGACGCCGAGCCCCTGTGCGACACAGGCGAGGATCACCTGGTAGTCGTTGCTCTGGAGGTTGACCTTGGGCTCGAACCCGGCTTCGTGCCCCACGCTGCGAGTGACTTCCATGAACGGCGCGCCCTCGCGACCGACCACCCACTCTGTATCGCGGAAGTCCGCAACGGCGACGGGTCCGGCCGCGAGCGGGTGCGAGGCCGGCACTGCGAGGTAGATGGGTTCGGACATCAAGACATGGCGCTCGACGCCGGGGTCTTCAGGAATCGGCAGGTGGTCGAATTCGTAGGTGACGACCACGTCGATCTCCCGGACCTTCAGCAAGGGGATCGATTCTTCGGGTTCGAGGTCCGTCATCGCGAGTTCGAGTCTGGGATGACGTTGCCTGAGCAGCGTGAGCGCTGGCGCGAGCAGCGCTCTGGCAGCGGTAGGGAAGGCGCAGATGCGCAGACGACCCGCTACGCCATGGGAGATATCATCGAGGTCGGCCTCGGCTTCTTCGAGAACCGCGAGCAGCCGCTCCGTGTGAGCGACCAACCGGTCACCCGCGGGGGTCAGACGCACTCCTCGGCCAACCCGTTCAAGCAGCGATATCCCGGCTTCTCGTTCGAGTGCCGCCATGTGCTGGCTGACGGCGGAAGGCGTCATGTACAGCGCCTCGGCTGCGGCGGCAATACCGCCACGCGTCGCGACTTCGCGGAGAATGCTCATGCGGTGTACGTTTAACATTAAGTACAGCTTACGTACAAACGAAGGAAGCAACAATAGCACTGTGCTATTTGGAGGCCGATGATAGAAGAAGCAAGATGCCCGACACAGCATAGAAGAGGTGCACTATCCAGCAACGACGCAGCAATGGACGGCACCGCTCAGCGACGCCAGATCGGCCGATGACCCACGAGACGTGTCCCGCCCACCCGTGGGCCCCTCGCAGTGTTCCCGAGCCGAGCTGGTTGGGCAGTCGCTGGAGTTCGAACATGCTGCCGCCGCTCGTCCGCTAGGGCTGCCGCGCAACACGACCGAAACTCATCGCCACCGCATCAGCTGCAGGATGCTCGTGTAGTCATCGGTCAACACCGGTCCGCCTCCCGCGTGCTCCCAGCCGTTCGCGTCGAACCACTCCATCGATCCTTGTTGCCCCACGACCAGCCATCGCGAGGACTGCGCGGCGAGATTCTCGCTCTCGGCGTCCCCGGCGGTGAACAACAGCGTTCGGGAATCGAGACCTGCCGTGCGGGCCGTCTCGGCAACTGCGGGCGTCAGGTCGAAATGGCGATTGGTGAGCTGGAATACGAGGAGGCCGCCCGGTTTGAGCGTGCGCAGGTATGTCTGTATCGCTTCCCGGGTGAGCAGATGTGCGGGCACCGAGTCCGAGGAGAACGCATCGAGTATGAGCAGATCGAATGTAGGGCCGGGACGCGCGGCAAGCGAGAGACGCCCGTCACCCAGAACGATCTGCGGAGGTGACGGTGCATCAGTGAGATAGGTGAAGTAGCGACGATCGAGGGCGAGGTCGACGACGGCCTGGTCGACCTCGAAGTACGTCATCGCGTCACCGGGGCGTTCGTATGCCGCGATGGTCCCGATGCCGAGTCCGACGACGCCGATGTCCGCGGCACCCGGTCGGCGGTCGGCCAGCTCGGCGAATACGTCGCCCAGAGGACCGGAGCGCACGAAATATGATGTGGGCTCGATCCGGCGCTCGTCTTTGAACTGCAGACCGTGAAGCGTGGTCCCGTGCATCTCGGACAGCGATTCGCCGCCCTTGTCCTCGCGAACCTGCGTTATGCCGAAGAAGGTGCGTACTCGGACGAGGTGAGTGGGCGAGAAGAGCAGCAGCAGTACGGCCAGGGCGACGCTGGTTGCGATAGCCAGGGCGCGCGGAGTGCGGCCGACGAGCACGACCTGCGCACCTACGGCCAGAACGACTGCCACGAAGACCGCAGGGTCAGGGGCGTCCGCCGAGACGCTCACGAGGAGTAGCGCGCCCATGGCGAGATAGGGGGTCAGGCGAAGCGCCGCGTTTCGCAGCGCAGCGCCGGGCCCGGACGCCGGGGACCACACGGGTCCCGGTAGCATGGCAAGCGCTGCCAGTCCCCCAATGATAAGCAAGGGGTACTCGTGGACATCGCTGAAGATCACCGGTGCGACGAGCGCCACGAAGGCAGTTGCCAGCAGTCCGCCAGCTGAAACCACGAGGTAGAAGCCGGTCAGGTGTGTCTCATCAGGACGGGAGAGAGCGAGTCGGCCGTGGATCGCTATGGCAAGAACGCCGAAGGCCGACAACAGGACGAGGACGATCACCGGAGCCGGCCAGCTCACCCGTGCGATGAAAGGAACCCACATGATCGTTGCCGCGGCCGGCACGAGTTTCTCGGCGATGGGTAGAACGCGTCGACCTTGCCGGGAGAACGCGAGCACGAAACTGCCAAGGTAGATGCCGAGCGGACCGACCCACAGCAGCGGCGTGGAGACCTGATCGGTCGCGATGTGCATGGTCGTGGCCGAGAGCAGTCCGGCCGGGATCATCGCAGCGAAGAGCCACGCGAATCGTCGTCGAAGCGCCGGACGCGGCGTTCGGACGGGTCGACCGCCGTGTGCGCCGCGCTGTGCACCGGCGACGACGCCAGCGAGCAGCGCCGTCAGTATGGCGACCAGTACACGCAGCGCCGTCCGCTGTGCGGAGAGTGGCATGAACGGCTCGATGACGAACGGGTATGCGAGTAGCCCCGCCAGACTCGCCCCGTTCGACACGGCATAGAGCCACCATGGATCGCGGCCGCGTTGGGAGAACCATGCCGAGAGCAGCGGCGTGGTCGCTGCGAACAGCAGCGCTGGCGCGCCTGCGATGAGGCCGAGCGCGAGCAGCACGTCGATCGCTGCGGGTATTCCCGGGTGCCGGAGCGCCGTCAGGTCGGCGGGCGCAAGGGCGGTTGCTGCGATGACAGCGGCCGCGAACAGAAGGTGCAGCACCCCTCCGCTGCGCTGTCCGAACCGGGTTGCGATGAGGTGTGCGTACGCGTAGCCGGAAAACACGACGGCGGTGAAGAAACATAGTGCAGTAGTCCATACCGAAGGGGTGCCACCGAATATCGGCAGCACGAGCCGACCTGCGAGTAGTTCGAGCGCGAACAGCGTGAACGACGAGAGGCCGATCGTGGCGATAAACAACGGACGGCCGAGTGGTCGCAACGGCGCCCCTGGCGATGTGGGCGCAGCGTCATCTTGGGGACTATCGCTCACGCGTGCTCCTCGGCTCTGCCGCGCATCATGTGGGGTGACCGACTCAGGGTACTCTTGCACGCTTGTCGCTCGAACTCAAGCTGCACCAACGAGAAGTGCCCGCACTGCCCGGCAGCAGTGCGGGTACAAATGATCCCGGACGCGTGCGCCCTAGTAGTTCTCGACGAAGAGTTCGTAGTAGGCCTGCGGATGCTTGCAGGCGGGACACATCTTGGGTGCCTCGGCACCGTGGTGGACGTAGCCGCAGTTGCGACACTTCCACATCACTTCTTCGCTGCGGCGGAAGACCAGTCCGGCCTCGACGTTTGCCAGCAGCTTGCGGTAACGCGCCTCGTGGTGCTGCTCGACCTCGGCTATCTCGCGCCATGAGGTGGCGATATCTGCGAAGCCCTCATCCTCGGCAACGGCGGCGAAGTCGGGGTAGAGTGTGCCCCACTCCTCCAGTTCACCATCTGCAGCCGCCAGGAGGTTCTCGGCGGTCGTTCCGATCTTGCCCGCAGGATATGTCGCGGTGATCTCGGCGTCGCCGCCCTCCAGGTACTTGAAGAAGACCTTGGAGTGCTCCTTCTCGTTGTCCGCGGTCTCCAGGAATAGCGCGGATATCTGCTCGAAGCCCTCCTTCTTCGCCGCGCTTGCGAAGAACGTGTATCGATTCCGTGCCTGACTTTCGCCAGCGAATGACTTCAGCAGGTTCTTCTCGGTCATCGTGCCCTTGATGCGCATGCATAGCCTCCTCGGATTGGGGACAGGACTCGCAGTAGTGACTACCCGAAGTGGCGCTTCGCTATCGGTTTCTCAGCGCGGGAAGCAGGCCAGCGGCGATGATCGCCACTACGACGGCGAATACGGGGAACTGTCCGGAGGCCCCGGGAGTCACGCTTCCGGGCAACAGTGGGAGCACACCGGCCGTGAGGTTGCCTGCAGTGTGGAGGAGGGTCGCCACGACGACGCTGCCCTCGGTCATCAGGAAGAGGTAGGTATACACGACAGAGAGTCCCATGGTCAGCAGGGAGTACCATCCGAATCCGACCTGTGACTGGATGGTCCCATCGATGAAGAAGAGCGGAAGATGCCAGGCAGACCAGATCACCCTAACTATCAGTGCGGCAAGAGCCGGCAAGCGGCGCTCCAGGAGCCGGGGCAGTAAGAAGCCTCGCCAGCCATACTCCTCGCCAAGCGGTCCGCCCAGCACAAGCACATAGGCGAACAGCAGCGGCAGCTGCCACAGCCCGGAGGGGTCGCCCACTCCGGTGCGCGGCCTCCCAGCGCGACGAAGCCGAGTATCGCGACTGCACCTGCAGCGGCCGGTCCGGCCAGCGCGATCACGTACGCGATCGCCGGATCGCGGATCCGCAACCCGTCGGCCAAGAAGCGCCTTGCGCCTGCAGGCCCGAACCTGAGACTCGCCAGTATGAACGCGGCGACCGAAGGGCTCCATGCGGCGAGGTCTTTCATGATTTCCGGAAATCGTACGGATCCCAGAAGACCGGTATCCGCCGCTGCCATGGGAAGCCATCCCGCCCATGCGATTCCAAAGGCGAGCGCAAGAAAGCGCACCGTCGCATCGTCTCTGCTGTGGGCTGATGAGCGCACCGCCTGATCCCGCCTCCTCGAGTGATACATTCAACAGTGACCACAAACATGCCATAAACCGCTCGCACGTGTCTGAGGAGGACCCTCGTGAAGAAGCTACTCGGTCCGACCGATCGCCTGTATCCCATGCCCTCACCGCTTGTGCTCGGCGGAACCATGGCCGAGCACGATGCGCTCGCAGTCGCCTGGATAGGTATCGGCGCCGGCACACCGCCTTCCGTAGCCATGGCGCTTCGGCGCACGCGCCGGACGCTCGAGCTCATCCGTGAGCACCGTGAGTTCACGGTCAACATCCCGCGTGCGGACGACGCTGCCGTCGTCGACTACTTCGGCATCGTGAGCGGTCGCAAGACCGACAAGTTCGCCGACACGGGATGGACCGCGCAGCCCGGATCGGTCGTTTCGGCGCCCATCATCGCCGAGTGCCCCTACAACATGGAGTGCCGTGTCACTCACGAGATCGAGATCGGCGAGTACGTGCTCGTCGTCGGCGAGTGTGTGGAGAGCCACGCCGAGGAGAGCATCCTTGATGACACCGGCGAGAAGGTCGACGTGATGCGGTTGGACCCGCTCGTCTACATCCCCGGGTCGCGCGAATACCGGCGGCTGGGCGAGAAGGTGGCTGACGCGTTCGCGGTGGGTCGAACCATCGAATCGAAGGAGTAGCCTGTCAGCATGGCACTGTAAGCGTGTCAGCGTCGTTCAGCGGAGGTGTTGGGTGGTCGTCGACGGGGTCATGCGTTTTGATGGGAGATCGGCAGCGGTCGGTGCTCTGCGAGCCGCCGACCCGCGCTTCGCCGCGGTGTTGGACGCTGTCGGCCTTCTTGAGCTGAAGTCGGCACAAGACCCATTCCGAGCACTGTGCGAGTCCATCGTCTACCAGCAACTCTCGCTGAAGGCCGCGGGCACGATCTGGCACCGCTTCGAGGCGCTCACTCCCGTGACACCGGAAGACATCGCGGGACTGGCGGTGGAGGACATGCGAGCCGTCGGCCTCTCGGGCCAGAAGTCGCGGTACCTCAAAGACCTTGCGGATGCGGTGCTCACGCGTCGGATCGACCTCGATGGCCTCGGCGCCCTTGATGACGAAGCGGTTATCGAGGAGGTCACACTCGTGAAGGGCATAGGCCGGTGGACCGCCGAGATGTTCCTCATCTTCTCGCTCGGCAGGCTCGACGTCCTGGCGCTTGATGACGCGGGACTGCTGCGTGCTGCGGGATGGCTGCTCGGTCATCAGCGGCCGGCAACGCGCGAGGAGTTCGCCGAGGCGGGCGAGGCATGGCGGCCGTACCGCAGCGTGGCGTCGCTGTACCTGTGGGCCGCGAAGGACCGCGGGCTACTGGACTAGGCGGGCGCCGCTTCGAGAGGGGTGTGCGCCAGCACCTCGGAGAGTGTGGCCGAGACGGGCACGCGCAGCATCTCACTAACGCCGGCCTTATCGAGCTTGCCGGTCACAAGTTCGTTGGCGCAGCACAAACGGACATCTATGCTGTGCTTTGCCGAACGCTCGATGACTTCCTTAAGCGCAAGAATGCCGGTGAGGTCGATGAAGGGCACGTGCTTGAGGCTGATCACCAGTACGGTCGGTTCGGTGTGCGTGTGTTCTAACGCCGCCTCGAACTGCTGGACAGCGCCGAAGAAGAACGGGCCTTCGATCGCATAGACCAAGACACCCTCAGGCACCATCGTGCAGGAGGTGCCGACGACCGTCTCGGCTATCTCGTCGGCCCCCATGGTACGGGTCTCCACCGAGCTGGACATTCGACGCATGAAGTTGAGCATCGCGAGGATGACGCCCACGTTCACGGCGACGATGAGGTCGGCGAAGACGGTGAGGCCCAGCGTGATCAGCATGATCGCCACGTCGGCCGTGGGCGCGCGCTTGATCGTGCGGATGACGCGAGGGGCCTCACTCATGTTGTATGCGACGACGAACAGCACTGCAGCGAGAGTCGCAAGCGGCACGTTGTAGGCGAGCGGTGCGAGCGCCACAAGCACCAGGACAAGCGTGGCCGAGCTGACTATGCCAGCGAGTGGGCTGTTGCCGCCGTGGCGCACGCTGGTGGCGGTGCGGGCGATGGCGCCGGTGGCCGCGAAGCCGCCGAAGAGCGCCGAGGCGATGTTCCCGATACCCTGGCCGATCAACTCCTGGTTCGAGTTGTGCTTCGTACCGGTCATGCCATCGACCACGGTGGCGGAGAGCAGGGACTCGACCGAGCCCAGCAGCGCGATGGCGAAAGCCGGGCGGATGAGTTCGAGCACCAACCCGAACGACACCGACGGCACATGGAACGTCGGAAGCCCCTGTGGGATGCCGCCGAACGCCGAGCCGATCGTTGCGACTCCGTCTATGTGCATGGAGGACTGCAGGACTGTCGCGACCACCAGGGCCACGAGCGGTCCCGGAATCTTGCCGACTGCAGGCAGCTTCGGCCACAGAACGATGATGAGCACGCTGGCGATGCCGAGCGCGGTGGTCGCCGGGTGCAGGTGCGGGAGGTTGGCGAGCAGCGCGAGCAGCTTCTCGTGGAAGTGTTCGGCGGAGACCTTCTCCAGGCCGAAGAAGCTCTGCCACTGCCCCACCCAGATGACGATGGCGACACCAGCGGTGAAGCCGAGGATGACGGGTTCTGGGATGAAGCGGATGACGCTGCCGAGTTTGGTGATGCCGAACAGGAGCAGCATGATGCCGGCGAGGATGGTGGCCACCTGCAAACCGGAGATGCCGTACTTGGCGGTCACGCTGAACAAAAGGATCGCGAATGCGCCGGTGGGGCCGGCGACCTGAACGCGCGTACCGCCGAAGAGCGAAACGGCGAGCGCAGCGACGATGGCGGTGTAGAGACCCTGCTCGGGCTTGGCACCGGAGGCGATGGCGAACGCCATCGAAAGTGGTATCGAAACGACGCCGACGACGATTCCGGCGGTGATGTTGCCTATCCAGTTGTCGCGGCCGAGAAGCCCGGCTCTCCACGCTTCAGTGATAGCAGTCATTATCCACAAGCTGTCAGGGGACGAGGGTCAACACGCTACCACTCATGCTGTCCTGATGCACGGGGCGATGGGTTACGTTCCGATGACACCGTGTCGCGAGGCGCTATCCTGCCCGTTGCGCGACTCGCTCGGCGCGCTTCCCGACGATTCGGTTGCGCGCATCCACGAACACGACCTGCGGCTCCCATAAGCTCGCCTCAGCGTCTTCGAGTTCGACGAAGGTCGCGATGATGACGAGATCGCCCGCGTGCACCAGATGTGCTGCAGCACCGTTGACGCACACGACGCCAGAGCCGCGAGGCCCCGCAAGGGCGTAGGTGATGAGGCGCGAGCCATTGGTGACGTCCCAGATCTCGACGGCCTCGTGCTCAAGAATCCCGGCTGCGTCGAGCAGGTCGGTGTCGACCGTGACGCTTCCTTCGTAGTCCAGGTCGGCTTCGGTCACCGTTGCGCGGTGTATCTTGCCGCCCAGCATGATTCTGCGCATGTGCTGCTCCCATCCGGGTACCCGCCGTGTCGGTCGAGTCCCAGCCTCGGGTTCGTGTGGGCATTGTAGCACGGCCCGTGCCGCTCTTCTCGGCCACCGTGGTATTATCGGAGGGTCCTTTTGGCCCGCATCCGGGGAGGTGACGTTGATGTCTGCGATAGCAGCAAGGGCGGTGTGCCCGCCCGTATCGACGTATACCCGAAACCCGGTGCACCACGCCATCTAACGTCATGTGCGTGGGCGCCATCAGGATTGGACCCCACGTTGACTGACATCACCAACTCCGAACCATCACTCGAGTTCCTAGGCTACTCCGATCGCTGGCGCGCTCTGTTCGCGCCGTATGCCGAGCAGGACCTGATTCCAGCGCGAGTCATCCGGGCCGACCGCGGCAGCGTACTCGTGGCGACCGGCGAAGGCGTCATCCGTGCAGAGCCGGCACGACGACTCTCCAAAGAGGCGTTCTCGGCCGAGGAGCTCCCGGCTGCGGGCGACTGGGTGGTCGTTCGAACCGACACCGACCTTGAACTTCCGCAGATCGAGGCCGTCTTGCCGAGGACATCCGCTTTCACCCGTGCCGACCCCGGCAAAGACGCCGCGACGCAGGTGCTTGCGGCCAACATCGACACCGTCTTCATCATCCATCCCATCGTCGAAGAGCCAAACGTCCGCCGCCTTGAACGCGAGCTCGCTCTTGCGTGGGATAGCGGGGCTGTGCCGGTGGTCGTGTTGGCCAAGGCGGATCTCTCTGAGGACCCCGAAGGCGCCCGGAAGGCGGTCGAGACGATCGCGCTCGGCGTGGACATCCACATGACCAGTGCACTCACGGGCGAGGGCGTGGACGCACTGCTCGCCTACGCTGACGGTCATCGCACAGTCGCGCTCATCGGGCCGTCGGGTGCCGGCAAGTCGACGCTCATCAACCGTTTGGTCGGGAGCGACGTGCAGGCCACTCGCGAGGTGCGCCTGGCGGACGGCAGAGGCCGGCACACCACCGTTGCTCGCGAACTCGTGCCGCTTCCCAACGGCGGAGTGCTCGTGGACACCCCTGGCCTTCGTGCAGTCGCTCTGAACGACGCCGAGGCGGGGATAGCAGCAGCGTTCCCCGAGATAGAGGCGCTGTCCTACAAGTGCCGTTTTCGCGACTGCATGCATGAGACTGAGCCGGGTTGTGCGGTCCTGGCTGCCGCTGAAAGCGGCGAGCTGGCGCCGGACCGGCTCGAGAGCTATCGCGTCCTGCTCAAAGAGGTGCGTGCAGCCGCGATACGAGCGGACGCACGGTTGCAGAAGCAGGAGAACAGGCGATGGGGGACCATCTATAAGTCCGCCAAGGCTAACAGCAAGCGCGGCCGCCAGTAACCCGATCTCGGCACGCGACTCGCTAGCACGTTTGTACGGGCAGGTCCCGAGGGCGCGATAAGGCGACCCGCCGACTGTAGAGGAGGTGATCCAGCGTTGAGTAGTATCAGCATCGCTGCGGAGGTGGCTACCTCTTAGGACGGCGACGTTACGGAGCCTTGGCTCCGTACACGAAAGCGCCACCTGCAAGACAAGTGAATGTCGCTGTCCAGCAGCGATGGGAGAGGGTCGCCGAGAGGCGGCCCTCTCTGTCTATCCGCCCGGTGAGCGTGCGACTAGCGCTACACTCGGACACAGACGATCGCCGAGAGAAGGAGTTCGTTGATGGACGTCGCCGGCATGCGCATCACCGTTATCGAGGATGGCCCGTATCTGGTTGAAGGCGGTGTGCCGCTTCTGCGGCTGGAAATAGCCGTGAACGACGCAGGGGAGTCCATCGGCTACCGCGAACTCGAGCGCCTCGAGGCAGGGGACGGCTACATGTTGTGCCGCTGCGGTCAGTCCGGCAGCAAGCCCTTCTGCGACTTCACACACTTCAGCATCGGCTTCGACGGCACCGAAACAGCGGGGCACGGCACCTACATGGAGCAGGCGATCGGCATCGACGGCCCCGGGCTGAAGCTCCACGACGTGCGACGGCTCTGTGCCGAGGCACGCTTCTGCGATCGCGCCGGAGGACTATGGAACCTCATCAACCGCTGCGATGACCCTCAAACGCGCGAACTCGCCATCGAGGAGGCGCAGCTGTGCCCGTCCGGACGCTACGTCGCGTGTGATGAGAATGGCGAGCTGCTCGAACCCGTGCTGGAGCCGTCGATCGTGCTTATCGAGGACCCGTATCTGGGCGTGAGCGGACCTCTCTTCGTCCGCGGTGGTATCGAGATCGTCGACAGCTCAGGCGAGCCGTATGAGATCCGCAATCGCGTGACCCTGTGTCGCTGCGGCCACAGCAAGAACAAGCCGTTTTGCGACGGCTCACATGTCGGAGCCGGGTTCAGAGACGAGTAGGCGTTCCTACTCCAGACTCTTCAGGGCCGTCATCATCGCGGTCCGGTACTTGAGCAGGGCCTCTCGGCCGTCCTCGGTGAGCGCGATGCTCGTGTGCGGCTTGCGCCCCTTGAAGCCCTTCTTCACCACGACATACCCCGCGGTCTCCAGCTTGGTGAGATGAGATGCCAGGTTGCCCCATGTCAGTCCCGTTTGCTGTAGGAGCCAGGTGGCGTCTGCACTGGAGACCACATAGAGATTCGTCATGATCGAGAGCCGGGCCGGTTCGTGGATCAATCGATTGACCCCGTCTTGCCTGTCAGGTGTCATAGGGTCGCACCTCGTCGGCACGAACGGGGTAGTCTCGCAAGAATCCGGCGAACTTGTAGGCGCCGACGGCGATCGTGATCAGGCCTGCGACGCCGAACAGCGCAGCGGGTGGTAACGACACGTCCGCGTATCGTGTGAGGGCCGTGTCAACCGCAAGAGGCAGTCCGAACAGCACGCCGTAGAGGTAGAAGCGGGGGACGTCGAGGTAGTACCCTATTGCGCCGAACACGACCATGGCATTCGCGAACCATATCGCCGGCATGAACGCCCTCAGCGTGTCGACTCCCGAGTTCGCCTCGGCAAATGCCCAGAACAGCAGCAGACCCACGATCACCGAGCCGAGTAGCACGAGACGAACCATCGTGATCTTGCGCTTGCGGGGGGCCGATGGCTTGAAGGTCCCGAGCCGCGGTTTGACGATCCGTCTTCTCGCCAGAGCGAATGCGCCCATCACCAGGAGAACCAGACTGGCATAGAGCGTCATTCCCCATGCAGGGGAGTCGAAGACTTCTGTGAGCCACCCGGCCGCGCCCATGATGCCCAACAGCGCGCCTAGGTAGATATCGAACAAACCGTCCTCGTGGAACTTGCGGAACACCTCGCGTTCCAGAGTCTCAAGCTCCTTGTCCTTCATATCAGCCATCTCTTCCGGCTCGACGCCGAGGCCGTGAGTATACCCACGACAAAGAACTTTGGCACGCAAAGTGGAGACGGTCACGGTGATCCTGCAGTAGCAGGTGGCCCACATCACACTGTTGACGGCAGAACAGTGTGATGTTACGCTACAATGAGCACAAAGGAGGTGCCTCAATGGAACCCGGTCTCATCTCAAAGAAAGACCTGCTACAGCAGACGGGTATCAGCTACGGTCAGCTGTATCGCTGGAAGCGGAAGAACCTGATTCCCGAGGACTGGTTCATCCGAAAGTCCACGTTCACCGGACAAGAGACGTTCTTCCCGCGCGACAAGATGCTTGCCCGAGTGGAGCGGATCCTCTCCATGAAGGAAGGCGATCTGTCGCTGGACGACATCGCCGATGCGGTTTCTCCCGATCTGGGTGGAGTGTCGCTTTCAGTCTCACGAGTCGCCGAGACGGGCATCGCATCCGAGGTTGCCCTGGGCGTGTTCGCCGAGCTTCATCCCGAGGCGACCACGCTGGTGTTCGGCGAACTGCTGTCGCTGTATGTCTTGGACCAGCTGCTTGGTACGGGCGACATCTCGCGCGAGGAGGGACGCGGAGTCCTGAGTACGCTTGAGGAGCAGACACCCGCATTCGAGGGCTCGGACGGAGATCTTCTATGCGTTCGCAAGATGGGAGTGCTGCTGTGCGCGGTCGTGTCCAGCAGTGCCGAGTTGCGATTCGAATCAGGCGCGCGAACAGTGGCCCGCGTGAATATGCAGGAGTCGGTCGAGGCGCTCGGTGCCCGACTGCAGTAGACGGAGGAAAGACGATGGCTGAGAACGGTGTCAATGACGTCAAGATCGCCGGTGACGGAACGGTTGGCGGGGGCAATTTCGGCGACGTAGTGATCAACGGTGCCGGCAAGATCACCGGTGACGTCACGTGCACGAACTTCAAGATCAACGGTGCGGGAACCGCCGAGGGCAATGTGGCGGCCGCTAACACGATCGTTAACGGATCGGGGAACTTCTCGGGCAAGCTCGAGACCAAAGAGATGAGCATCAACGGTGACGCGACCGTGCAGCTGGGTCTGGGTGTCGGTTCGCTGAAAGTGAAGGGCCGCCTCACGGTCGGTGGCGTCGCAGCTCACGATATCGACGTGCGTGGTGAGATCCGCTCGGGCGTGAACATAGAGGCAGACTCGTTGACCGGAGAGGGAGCGTTCCGTGCCGAGGGTCTTGTGAACGTCGGGAGTATCGACTTCAAGCTGCACGGCAACTCTAGCGCCATCGAGATCGGTGGAGAGCGCATCAGCATCGTATTGGGCCGCAACTTCGTGGGTGCTTCGCTGCTCTCGCTGTTCGGGGAGAAGCGTCTGACTGCCGATTCGATCGAGGCTGATGAAGTGGTTCTGGAGAACACGACGGCCAAGGTCGTTCGTGGCGGAAACGTGAGTGTCGGGACTGGCTGCGTGATCGACGTGGTCGAGTATAGCGGCACGCTGAACCAGATGCCTGATGCGCGTATCGGCGAGGCGCGTCAGGTCGCGGCGCGCTAGCGCTCAAGCGGCCGTACGGGAGGACCCATGCGCCGACTTGCAGGAGAAGAACGCACGATCTGGGGCCGATGGGTGATCGCCAACGGGCTTGGCGAGTTCATCGGCCTGACCACGACGCTGGCCATGACGGCAGGGCTCTTCTCGGCGAACGACGACCTCGGTCCTGGCGCCGCGCTGCTTGCAGCGGCAGGCGTCGCGGTTGCGGGTGCGGCGGTCGAGGGCGTCGTCGTGGGCTTTGCGCAGTGGTCGGTGCTGCGCCGCGCCTTGCCGCAGCTGCAGTGGCGGCCGTGGGTGCGAGCGACCGCGGTGGGCGCGCTGGTCGCGTGGTTGCTGGGGATGATGCCGTCGACGTTCTTCCAGGCGATGGCGGCTACCGCCGAGACGACCTCAGTCGCGCCCGCCTTCGATCCGCCGCTCATCCTGCAGCTGGTTATGGCCGCGGTGATGGGCTTCGCGCTCGGCCCCATCCTCGGCATACCGCAGTGGCTGGTCTTGCGTGCCCATCTTCCCCGCGTCGGCCGCTGGGTCCTGGCCAACGCTGTCGCCTGGACGGCCGGTATGCCGATGATCTTCCTCGCCACCGGCCTCATCGGCACCGAGTGGACCGCCGCGCAGATCGGCGCCACCGTGGCGGTCGGCTGTCTGGCGGCCGGACTCGTGGTGGGAGCGGTGCACGGTCTATGGCTCGTGCGCATGCTTGCCGAGAAGGACGCGACGCCTGTCATCTGAGGCACGAGCGAGTCGGGCTATCGGTTTAGCCAGGTGATGCTGGATTGGAGCGCTGTCGCGATAGCGACCCACACCAGATAGGGAGTCAGCGCGAGTGCCGCAGGCTTCGAGTGCGGCCAGATCGCGATCATCGACCACACGATCGTGCCGAGGACGATCACGATGTCGATCTCGGCCAGCCATAGGTTGCGCAGCCCGAACTGGATCGGTGTGAATGCGAAGTTGGCAGCGAGGTTGAGAAGCACCGGGGCGAGCAGTGCCACGGGGTACTCGCCACGGATCACCCGGTAGATGACGTAGCCGTACGCGATGAAGATGATCGGGTAGAGGATGCTCCACACGATGCCGAAGACGTTGGCCTGTGGAGCCCAGCCCGGTTTTGCGAGCGTCTCGTACCAGTTCATCCGGTGCTCCTCCCATAAGAAGTCGTCTAGTGGAGTGTTCCCTTCAGACCCGCCGCGTGTCTCCCGCTGTTGACATCTCCGAATAGAGTAATTACTCTAGTGTAGAGCAAAAGCTCTAATCGGGAACTGAAGGAGATAGATCATCATGGTTTCGCGCAGAGGGTTCATAGCAGCAGGGCTCGGCACGGTGGGCGTGATCGCTGTAGGCGGTGGGCTGATGAAGGCCGTCGACAACGGTGTCTTCTCGGTGGGCGACGGCGTCGCTTTCGAGGCATGGGACGCGCCGCTGGACGGCATCGAAGGCATAGCCGCGGCCGCCGTACTGGCCGCGAGTTCTCACAATACGCAGCCGTGGTCGTTCCGCATCCGCGAGGACGGCATCGACGTGATGGGTGACACGAGCCGGCTGATGGGTCTGGCGGATGCTCGTCTGCGCGAGCTTCACATCTCTCTAGGGTGTGCGCTAGAGAACATCGCGGTGGCAGCGGCAGCGCAAGGACTGGTCTCAAGCGTTGAGTATGTGCGGCGGACCGACGATCATTTCGCGCGCGTGACGTTCGCGAAGGGTGAGGTCGATCCGCAACTGACCACACTGGCCGAGCAGATCCCCTTGCGCCGGACCAATCGCGGAGCGTATGACATCGAGCGCGGTCTTACCGCTGCAGAGCTGGAATCACTCGGCAGCGGATTCCCGGGAGGACTCGAGTTGCAGCGGCTGACTTCGGCAGATGACCGCGCGTGGTTCGGCGATCTGGTGGTGCAGGCGACTGGCGAGCATATCGCGGACGTCGATCTGCAGCGCGACAGTCATGCGTGGTATCGCATGACCCGCCAGGAAGTCGATGAGTACCGCGACGGCATCACGGTCGACGGCGCAGCCGCCGGCGTTGTGGGCACTACGTTCTTGAAGCTGTTTCCGCCCACCCCCGACCAGTTCGACGGGCAGTGGGCAAAGGTGACCAGCGAGACCCATTGTGCGACCGCGCCGGCGTATGGGCTGATCATCGCCCCCTCTACCGATGACCACAGGGCCTGGGTCGAGACGGGCCGCGCCTATCAGCGCATGCACCTGACGGCGACGGCGCTCAAGATCGCCATGCACCCGCTTTCTCAGCCGCTGACCATCAGGGATCGCGATCTTGCGCGAGGAGAGTGCAATACATATGCGGACGCGCTTGAGCAGCGAGCCGGTGGCGAGGTGGTGCTCGCGTTCCGCGTGGGCTATCCGCTGGTCGATGTCACAGCCAGCCCACGCAGGCCGCTTGGCGCCACCCTGTCGTAGAAGGCGATTGACCGCGTGAGGTAGAGCTTGCACTCTAGACACGACACGACGGAAGGGAGGGCGGGATGGCAGGAGCTGGTACGCGTGAGCGGATCGTCGAAGCGGCGATCGTGCTGTTCAACGAGCGCGGCACGCGCACGGTCAGCACCAACCATATCGCCGAGGCATGCGGCATCAGCCCCGGCAACCTCTACTACCACTTCCGCAACAAGGAGGAGATCGTTCTGGCCGCCTATGAGCGTGCGCTTGCCGACTACGGCGAGATGTGGGAGCGGGCCGGGCTTGCCATCCCTTCGCCCGACGCAGTGATCGATCTCATGGAGGGCACCTTCGAGGTCGAGTGGCGCTACCGGTTCTTCCAGCGCGAGGCCGCCGCACTCGTGCAGGCCGATGAGGTGCTCGCCGAGAGATACCGGGGCGTCCAGTTGCAGAGGCTGGCCATGCTCCGCGCGCTCGTCGACGGGTGGGTGGCAGCGGGGGTACTCGTCGATCTTGACGGGGAGCAGCGAGAGGACATCACTACGGCCACCTACGTCCTCGGCGAGAGCTGGGTGGGATGGCTCGAGTCGATGGGCTACTCGGACGACGAGGAACAGTTCCGCCGCGGCGCGCGTTTGCTCCGCGGGATCGTGAAGCCCTATCTGGCGACCGCGCCGGGCGCGAAGGTGAAGGATGCCGAGACGGGTGGTGGACGCGATGGAGCCGACCGCAGTCCTGTCCAATAGCCGCGATGCGATCAAGTCGCGCATCGCCGAAGGCACCGTCTCCTCCCGCTCCGTCTGGGGCATGCTGCTGCTGCGCCCAGCGCTGGCACTGACCTTCCAGCTCCTGTTCACCGCTGGCTACGCGATATCCGGCGCCTCAGATCCCCGGCGAGCCGCCGCTGACTGGTGGCTCGGCAGTTTCGCTCTCGGCGAGGTCATCAACCTGTGGCTACTCGTGCGTCTCGCACATCGCGAAGGGCTTCGTTACCGCGATCTTCTCGGCGTCAGGAAGGGTGAAGGCAAACGCGACGCGCTATGGGTCGCGATCGCGCTGGTGGTGAGTGGACCACTCGGCTTCCTGCCCAACATCGGGCTTGGGATCGCGTTGTGGGGCGACGCGCAGGTGGGTGCGGACCTCATGTTCCGCGCGCTTCCTGTGGCGGGCGCCTGGGCGATCCTGATCGTCTTCCCGCTGGTGCACGCGCTCACCGAGCTTCCCACGTACTTCGGCTACGTGATGCCCGCGACTGCAGGCGCTCACCGGCCGCCGTGTCTGGCCAGCGATCGCGGTCGCGCTCGTCCTTTCGGCGCAGCACGTCTTCCTGCCCCTGCTGCTGGACTGGCGTTTCGTGACCTACCGGCTGCTGATGTTCCTGCCGTTCGCGCTGTGGCTGGCGTGGGTCGTGAACCGGAGGTCGACGACGCTCCGCTACCTCGCGATCGCACACTACTTCCTGGACTTTCAGTTGCCGGTGTTCGTGCTGCTCGCGTCGATCGCGGCAGCCAAATAGGGGAGATCTGCCGATGGAGATCGTGCTCGCGCTACTCGTGTGGTTGGTGATCTCTCTGGGCGTGTTGCTTGCCGCCATCGTGATGGGGTCCGTGGCGCTGCCCCCGCTGTTACGCCGCAGCTACAACCGCTGGGGAGCAACGGACGGCGAGGTGGCGCGCACCCTGCCGGGAGACGACCTTGTGCCCGGCGCGACGAGTGCCTCCACGAAGGCGATCACCATCAAGGCCCCGTACCAGCTTGTACACCAGCTCGTCGTGCAGATGGGCTACCAGCGGGCCGGCTGGTACGGTTGGGACTGGTTTTACAGGGCCACCAAGTCCGCCGATTTCGTCGACGGCGGCTACTCGCGCCGGATCGTCCCCGAGCTGCAGGATCTTGCCGTGGGCGACACCGTCTCCATCAACGCGATGGTGGGCTACGACGTCGTAGTGAACGAGCCGGGCCGACTGCTGCTCTTCGGCGCAATGGCGCAGGACGGCAGTGCAGTGGCTGCGGATGATCCGTCTGCGGTCTCGTTGATGTCGT
Organism: Actinobacteria bacterium UBA2279; assembly: GCA_002347365.1. GTDB lineage: Bacteria > Actinomycetota > Coriobacteriia > Anaerosomatales > Anaerosomataceae > UBA2279. The sequence continues at coordinate 61,342 of DDWT01000013.1, read as the reverse complement.
GGGCCTGGATCGCCGAACCCGTTGACGAGAACACCACTCGCTTGATCCTGCGCATCCGCAACGGTGGTCCCGGCTTCGGCGGCTTCGTGGACTGGCTCTACGCGAACCCGCTGGACCTGGGCGGCGCGATCATGGCCGAGAAGACCCTTTTCGGCATCAGGCGTGTGGCCGAGGACCTGGCGTCGCGGTGACGATCTCAAGCGCGCCGGCGCCGGACCCGGATGCCCAGGACTGGGAGCTCTGCCACTCGTGCGGCGGGCTCTGTTGCGCGCTGTATCTTGCGCATGACGAGAACGGTCACTACATCGGCGAGGAATGGCTTCCGGCCTATATCGAGCAGTGGCTCGGGTGGTTCGAAGACAGCGGTGCGCTTGTTCGCGAGGGTGACAGCTATCTGGTCGGAGCTCACGGTGTCGAGCCCTACCACGACCCGCGCATCAGTCATCTGCCCACACCTGAGGGCGAGGTGTATCGCGCGGGCCTGCCCGACTGGGTCGACGTCCGCAAGTGCCAGTTCTGCCACCCGGAACTCGGGTGTCAGCTCCCGCACGAGTATCGGCCGCCGATCTGCGACGAGTACCGTTGCGAACTCTGGAGCGACGGGTAGCGCTGAATCACCTGCGCACGCATAATCACACAGTCAGACAAGCGAGATAGGGAGACTCTCATGACCACTGCAAGCGCCCGCCACATCCTTGTGTCCACCGAGGAGCAGGCCAACGATATCAAGAAGCAGATCGCCGAAGGCGCGGACTTTGCCGCGATGGCGAGCCAGTTCTCATCGTGTCCGTCCGGCCGCAACGGCGGTGACCTCGGCGAGTTCTCCCCCGGCCAGATGGTCAAAGAGTTCAACGATGTCTGCTTCAACGACGAGGTCGGTGTGGTTCACGGCCCCGTGAAGACGCAGTTCGGCTACCACCTCATCGAGGTCACGAAGCGCGGCTAAGGCCCGTCTCGATATCCTCGGCAGGTATCGCGGTCTTCGATCCGGTCTCGGCGAGCACGACCGCTCCAACGATGATGCCGCACGCCGCAAGCTGCACCGGTCCCAGTGACTCGCCGAGCGCGAGCCAGCCGGTGAGCAGCGCCACGGCCGGCACGAGGTTGATCGCGAGCGCAGCGCGGTTCGCGGGCATCCGCGTCACGGCGGTGTTGTAGAGGCCGAACGCGCCCAGGGACACGACGATGCCGAGGTAGATCACGGCACCCCATGCGCCGGGAGATGCTGCCGCCCAGCTCGCGGGTTCGCCGGCTATCGCGCCGGGTAGGAAGAACACCGCGCCAACCGCAGCCTGCAATCCGGTGAGGAACCACGGATTGTAGCGACCGGAGATGTGCTTGAGCGCGATCATCGAGCCCGCGGCGCTCACCATGGCGATGAGCTCGAGTGCGTTCCCAAGCACCGGGTTGGGCGCCGATGCCTGTGCCTGCCCGCCCAGCGACAGCATCGCGACGCCGACGAGGGAGATCCCGATAGCGGCGATGGAGCGTGCCGAGAGGTGCTCCCGCAGGAACATCCAGGCCCCTACGCCAACGAGCAGCGGCACGATCGCCGAGATGACGCCTGCTGCGCTCGAAGTCGTGTAGCGGATCGCGTATCCCTCGGCCAGGTAGTAGACGCACGGCTGCAGCAGCGTGATGAGCGCGAGCCACTTCACGTCGCCACGACGGTACTCCGGCTTGGGCAGGAAGAACCACACAGGCGCGAAGACCACAGTCGCCAGTGCCATACGCAGCCAGATGACCGTCATCGGCGAGAAGCTTCCCATCGCGGACTTGATGGCGGCGAAGCTGGTGCCCCAGAACGTCACTGCGCCCAGCAGGCACAGCAACGGGATGACGCGGCTGGTTGAGCGTGGCGAGGGCAAGGCGCCTCCCGGCAGAAGGGTGGATAGGGCTGACTGATGCACTATACAGTGACCGCGGTCGATGCGGTGTGGTCAGGGGCCTTGCGGTACACAATAGCTGTGATATCATGCCTCTGTGACTGACCACGGGGCCGGGTGTGTCCCATATGACCGGAAGGAGGGATGAAGTGTGAAGAAGACAGAATGCGCGGCAGGCGCGCCGAGCCTGCACTTCGTTGTCCGTATTCCGGTGTTCCGCGTCGTCTGATAATCCTCTGCCGTCGCGGGCGCCCTTTTAGGGGAGGAGCCCCGCGATGTCTGAAACGACAAGTCGCGCTTACGTGCGCGCAAGCTACACCATCGATCTGTCCGGTCTTCTCGCGCATGCCCGCGACACACTCGTCGCCTATACGAGACGTGCAACGGCCGCCTCGCGCGACGCTTATGCGCAACGGCTGAGGAGTCGGGTCGTTCCCACACTGAGGCAGCACGCCGACCAGGGCGTGCGCGACATCACCCGGATCCGATGATGCGCAGACGGTCCGTCCACTGTCAGTGGGCGGACCGTTGTGGTGTGTGCCGAGGGTTCAGTGCCGGATCGTCTGACCCACCTGCGTGATGATCGCCTCCACTGCGAAGTCGATCACTTTGTCGTAGCCGCGCACGGCTTGCCCTGTCCGGATGACCTCATGAATCGCTGGAAACCGGTCCGCAGGGAGTGACATGAGGTCTTTGACCTGATCGTTCTCGGCATAGGGGTCGCGGGAGCGGGCTCCTGCCGCCACCGCAAGTCCGCTCGTGAAGAAGCCCACGGCATTCACCGCGATCAGCGCGTCGTGCAGTGAAGCTCCTGCTCCCGTGATGACTTGCAGAGCGTGCTCCAAGACCAGGAGTGAGCCGGGAGTCTTCCACGGACGCTCGGCGATCAGCGGCAGCGCGTTGGGATGCGCGAGCAGTGCCGCCAGATATGCCCGCATCATCTGTCGGACCTGTTCTTGCCACGACATCTCGGGGTCGATAGTGAGGTCGACTTGTGAGATGACCGCCTCGACGACCCCGTCGAGCAGCGCCTCTTTGTTGGGGATATGGCGGTAAGCCGCCATAGGGTCCACGCCAAGCTCTGCGCCCAGTCTGCGCATCGATAAGGCGTCCAGTCCGTCGCGATCCACTATCGCCAAGGCCGCGGAGATCAGGCGTTCTCGGGTCAGACCGGCTCGTGCGCTCACGCCAAGCTCCTGTCATCCGTATTCACTAGGGTACTTGACAAGTCTACGGTGTAGACCATATCTTGTCTACGGCGTAGACATCAACCCCCGGTACCCGGGAGAATGGAAGAGGGCGAGTTGAGATGATAGACCCGGTTCGCGATCACTTCGGAGAGTGGTGGGCTGTAGCAGCATGGATCGTGCTGTTCGGTGTGTTCATGCTCTTCACCCCGTTCTACAAGAAGAGCGGCGTCAAGCCGAACGGCGCCTTCATGGCGTTCGTGGTGGCATTGGCGCTTGAGATGTTCGGCGTGCCGCTCTCGATGTATGCGCTATCGGCGGTCCTTGGCCGCTATATGCCGGACGGCATCTTGTGGGGCCACACCTTGAACGGATACGTGGGGCTGTTGGGCACCAACATCGCTGTGTTCTGCTATCTCATCGGCGCGAGTCTCATCATCGCCGGCTGGCGTCAGATCTACCGCGATTACTGGAGCAAGGACCGCGGCGAGGGCAAGCTCGTGACCAAGGGCATCTACAGTCTGATCCGCCACCCGCAATACACCGTGTTCGCGCTGATCACCACGGGCATGCTGGCCGAGTGGGCCACGCTTCCCACGCTCGTCATGTGGCCGATCCTGGGCGTCATCTACTACCGCCTCGCACGACGTGAAGAGACTGACATGCGCGAAGAGTTCGGGATCGCCTACGACGAGTACGCCGAGGCGATGGGGATGTTCCTGCCTACGAAGGTGTTCTCGAGGGCGGCACGGTGTGCGCGACGTGCCACCGCGGGCACCTGAGGCGTAGAGTCGTTTCAGAACTCGGAAGCTCCGAGACCTTGAAGGTCTCGGAGCTTCCGTCTTGGTCCACGTCGGCTACTTGCTTCGTAGCGCACTGATCACGCGGTCGTACTCGTCACGATCGATCTCACCGCGAGCGAAACGCTCGCGTGCGATCTGCTCGGCCGCATCCTGCGCCGGCGGCGCCGGGGCGAACAGCGTCGATACCGGGGTCGCGCCGTGTGTATTCGGCGTGCGCTGTGACCATACCAGCCAGAGTACGACACCCAGAACAAGAATCAGTCCGAATCCCATAGCGAACACCATCCATCCTTGTGAGTAGAAGCCGACTCCTGGACCGGAGCCGAGGCAGTGTGTGTAATATCCCTGTATCATCATCGCGCCTCCTTGTGAGAATGCATGCCCTGCATGTAGCTAGCGCAGTGCCAGGGCCGTGTTCTTCACAAGAAACGCGTTTGTTGCCCGAGGCGGGTCTGCCTGTTCCCGACGCTTTCTACCACCCCGCTCGCTCCAGATGTAGAGTCTCAGCTCATGTTATGGCTCGTCGATCTCGGAGGCGTTCCATTAGCGGTACGATCCTCCGCGAGCGCTGAAGAGCTGCCGGGTGCGAGTTTCGCCGGACAGCACGGCACCTACTTCATACGTACCGTCGCCAAGCTGCCGGACGAGGTGGAAGTCCTCAAGGGCATAAGCGTGAGCGCCGGCATCGTCAGGGGTCCCGCACGGGTGTTTCTCACAGTGGACAGTCACGAGGATGTTCTGCCTGGCGAGATACTCGTGGCGCCGTTCACCGATCCCGGTTGGACGCCGTACTTCATTCCCGCGGCCGGAATCGTTATGGACATGGGCGGCATGCTCTCGCATGGGAGCATTATCGCCCGCGAATACGGCATCCCGCCCGTGGCAAACGTCGGTCCCGCCACGCGCATCATCACCACGGGGCAACTCATCGAGGTCGACGGCGACCACGGAGTGGTCAGAATCCTCCAGCAGGACTAGGCGCCGCAGCTAGTCGACGGTCTCATCAACGATCGGCGAGTCCGGACCGTTGGCTTTCACCGAGGCGATCCCGTGCTCCATGGCCGAGGTCGATGAGTACATCTGGCTCTGGCCGATGACCTGCGTGTTGACCGCCTTCAGCAGGAAGTAGGGGCGCCCGTCTTTGGCCTCGCGACGCTCGTATCGCTCATCCAGAGCCGAGTTCGTGCGTACGGACTCGATACCGTGCTTGGCAGCCTCTTTGGATGAGTATGCCTCGCTGGTGAGGATCGTCTGCCCGTTTCCTGCCTTGAGGTTGAAGCGATAGTGCTCGTGCGCTGCTCCGGCGAGTACGTATGCGGGATACATCGCCCCTCCTTTGGTCGGTGCCGTGACTGGTACGTACCCCTACCCGTATCCGCTGAGCGGCAAGAAGACCTCAAAGACGAACAGCAGGCAGTAGATGGAGACGCCGGTCATCATCGCGCCGACGCGGAGTCGTCACGCTCTTGGGAAGAATCCACGTGACGGGGGCGTTTCACGAGGTACTGGTGGAAGGGATGTTGCGCAAGGAGGTCGCCGATGCGCCGCCATTCGATCGTCTATGCCCTGCTCGTCGGCAGTGGCATGCTCGGCATGTGGGGGATGTTGCTCGCAACGGGGCAGGTGCCCGAGGTCCATAGCGAGCCAGTGCGCCTGGGCTTCCATCTGGCTGCTGAGGGCATGACGGGGGTTGCACTGATCGTCGCGGGTGTCGCTCTGATGCGGCGCCGAGGGTGGGCGCGCAGCGTCTATCTGCTGGCGGTCGGCATGCTGCTGTACACGCTCGTGGTCAGCCCCGGCTACTACGCGCAGCTCGGGGAGACGGTGTTCGTCGTGATGTTTGCGATGTTTCTCGTCGGCGCACTCGTTGCAGTCACGTGGGTGTGGCGCGCGGCCTAGCTCCGATCGGAGTAAGCATGCAAGTACTTACTTGACAGGTGTTCTCGCTGGCCATAAGATGCAAGTGAGCACTTACATGCATCGGAATGGAGCCAGCATGGGCGCGGGACAGGGCACTACAGAGCGGATACTGGACGCGGCGAGCGAACTGTTCGCACAGCGCGGATATGCGGCGACGACCACGCGTGCGATCGCGGAGTCAGCCGGCGTGAACGAAGTGACGCTGTTCCGCCGCTTCGAGAACAAGCGCGGAGTGCTTGCGGCATTGGGAGAGCGGTTCTCAGCGCAGATGGCAGGTCGGGCAGTTGCCGCAGCCCCGGATTCCGAGACCGTTCGCGAGACGCTGTTGCGGCTTGCGCGAATGGAGATCGCGGGCACGCTGCAAAACGGCGGCCTTGCGATCCGACTCGCTTTCGACGCCAAGTCGGTCCCGGAGGTAGCGGCTCTTCTCGGCGAAGGCATTCCGTCCAATCTGGAAGGTCTGGCGGACTATATGGCGGAGCAGCAGGGGCGAGGCGAACTTCGCTCCGACATCGATCCACGCGTGCTCGCGGAGGCGTTCTTCGGTCTGACGTCGAGCTACGTGATGTACCGGATGGTCATGGGCATCGGTGACCTGCCCGAAGACGTGGCCACGGATGAGGGCATAGAGCAGCTCTTCGATGTCTTCTGGTCGGGGGCAGCGCTCGGGGGCGACGGACGATGAGCGAGCAGATGACTCGTCGCCGGTTCGTCAAGGTCACGGCAACGGCCGTTGGCCTTGCCGCGCTCGGTGGCGGTGGCTACATGGCGGTGGAGTGGGCGCCGGATGAGGAGTACGGGGAGTATCCCCGCATGACGATAGGAGATGGGATGAGCAGGGTACTGGTGGTCTACGGGACCAAGACGGGTTGCACAGCGGGCATCGCCGAGCAAATAGGCGGGACGATCGCCGAGACGGGCGCGACGGTGGACGTCGTCCCGGCAGGCGACGGGCCCGACGCGGCGGGATACGACGCCGTCATCGTCGGTAGCGGTGTGCGGGTGGGTAGCTGGCATCCCTTCGTCAAGGAATGGGCGACCACGCAGGCGGGGACGCTCAAGAGCGTCCCGGTGGCGTTCTTCACGGCGTGCCTGACTATGGCGACAGACCCCGACAAGGCGGACGAGGTGCGCGCCTACACCGATCCGCTGATCGAGGCGACCGGCGTGAAGCCCGTCGACATCGGTCTGTTCGCCGGGATGAACGATCCCAAGAAGTTCTCGCTCCCGGAGCGCCTGATCATGAAGGCGATGAAGGCGCCACAAGGCGACTTCCGCGACATGGATGCTGTTGCCGAGTGGACCCGTGATGTGGTCGGGAAGTTGGGGTTGTCGTGAGGGCGAGAAGATACCGTGGCCTCGCGGCGCTGTGTGTAGCGATCGCACTCGTGGCCGGCGTGGCAGCGGGTCTGGGCGTGTTCGGCCGGGGAAGCGGCAAGACCGCCTCGGCGGTGAGCATACGCGGTGAGGCATTCGAGTACGTCACGGACGGCGTGTACGCATACAACGCCGAGAGGATCGTGGCCGAGGGCGTGGGTTGGGACATAGTGACGCTGTTTCTCGCGGTGCCAGCGCTGTTGCTGTCGGTGCGCGGCGTCTACTTCGGTTCTCTGCGCGGTCGGCTGCTCGCGCTCGGCTTGCTCGGCTACCTGTTCTACCAGTACCTCATGTATGCGATGTACTGGGCGCTGGGCCCCTTGTTCCCTGTGTTCATCGCGTTGTTCGCCGCATCGGCCACCGCGATCGTCTGGATCATCAGTATCATCGATGTCCCGAATCTGCCGGCACGTTTCACCGGCCGTTTCCCGCGCAAGGGAATGGCGATATTCAGCGCGGCGGTTGCCCTGCTTCTGATCGGTATGTGGTCACAGCGCATTGCGGCCGCGCTTACCGGAGGCGTCGACGGCGTCCTGCTTGGTGCCACCACGCTGTCGGTGCAAGCGCTCGACCTGGGCATCATCGTTCCGATAGCCATCGCGACCGCCGTGCTGTTGTGGAGAGGCCGCCCATGGGGCTACCTGCTCGCCGCCGCGCTTGCCGTCAAGGGCGTGACGATGGCGGGAGCGATCTGCGCCATGCTGGTGGTCGCCGCACTTGTGGAGGGGAGTCTTGAGGTGGGCGGCTTCTCGGTGTTCGCCCTCGTGGCCTTGGGCTCGGGCATTCTCGCGCGGAAGATCATCATCAGTGCCGAGCCGCTCACAGTCGAGTGAGGATTCGCTGCGTCGACGCAGTGGGACATTTAAGGTGTCCGATGCGTGACGCTCGGCAACGATGAGGCTTCACCTCTGATTTGCGGCGAAGCCCGCGTGCAGACTGGGTATTCCGTCGACACGGACATCTAGCGGGAGGGGCACACAGAATGCTCGATGCGGCGACAGCGTCGATCGCGGTCGCGGTGAATGCGTTCGGGGGAGCATCTGCCGTCGCATCCGCCTCTGTCGAACCCACGAGTCTGGCCAGCATCCTTACCACCGTCGTGCCCGGGATGATCGCGAGCGCGCTTCCGTCCAGCGCCACAACGACCGCTCCGGTTCAGGAGACGCTCGTGAGGGTGCCGCTGCTGTACGAACTCACGGCCGCCTTCATTGGCGGGCTCTCGGGCGCGACGCACGCCGATGAGCGGCGGATGGACATCTCGGGCATCGCAGTCCTGGCAGTGGTCAACGCGCTTGGTGGAGGCATCCTGCGCGATGTCCTGCTGCAGAGCCACGGGATCGCAGCGTTCAGGAACTGGCGGCTCCTGGCTGTCGCGCTGGCCGCTGCCCTGGTGGGCTTTTTCTTCTCGTCGCTCTACAAGAAGATGAAGCGGCCGTTCCTCTATCTGGACGCGCTCTCGCTCGGCCTGTTCGCTGTAGTCGGCGCCGACAAGGCGCTCAGTGCCGGCTTGAATGTCGTTCCCGCAGTGCTTCTCGGCGTCGTGACCAGCGTCGGAGGAGGCATGATCCGAGACGTACTGTGCAACGAGACACCGCAGATCATGCGACCCGGGACCCTGTCCGCCTCGGCGGCGGTACTGGGTTCGTCTCTCTACATCTTCCTGGTGACGTGGGCCAACATCGTCAAGCCGGTCGCCTTGATCGTGGCGGCGACAGTCACGCTCACACTGCGTGTCATCGCGGTCAAGCGAGGATGGCAGGCCCCGATGCCGGTGCACCGGGAAGCGACACCCGGTCGCCCCTGGCGCTGGGTCCGGGGTGGAGGCGACGCGCCCTGTGTGCCGCCTGTCGATGAGACTGACGAGCGAACGGAGCCGAGGTGAAGTACACGACTGAGTTCCGGCCCACGCTCCACGGGTTCGGATTCGCCAACACGTGGCGCGACGTCCTTCTGGGTGCGGTCCCTGTTCGCGGTCGCTGCGGCGGCATGGCGTTCGCTGCGCTCGACTACTTCGATGCAAGGGAGGCCGTTCCCGAGGAGCGCGAACTCCCTCCATACGACTCGGCACTGGCACGCTTGATCTGGCGTCGCCAGCTTGCGAGCGTATTCGCGGGATCCGGCTACAACCTGTGGCGATTCGTGGAGTTGACGTATCGGCCTGCTGACGGCCCGCGCGGTGGGTCGGCATTGACGCGCCGCGAGATCGGTCGCGTTCTCGACTTGCTGGCTGGCGGGCGGCCCGTCCCTCTCGGCCTGATCAGTGCGTTCGACCTCAGGCATATGGGGCGCAATCACCAGGTACTGGCATACGCTGCGGAGCTCACCCCGACCCAGGCGCTCATTCGAATCTACGACCCCAATCATCCGCTACGCGACGATGCCGTGCTGGAAGTCTCGCGCACGGACGGAGGGCCGATCATCGAGCGCGTTGGGGAACGCCGCATCGAGTGGCGTGGCATGTTCGCCGAGAAGTACGCGCCGATCCCACGTGTCGGGAGCGCCACGACGCTCGAGGAGCACGCGCCCGGTGACGGGGCGGTGCTCCTCGCTGGAGTGCTTGGCGTTGTGGCAGCGGTTGGTCTGCTGCGCTGGATGTTCGGGCGTCGCCGCTACTGAACGATGATCGCCTGGGCGGTCGTCACGCCGTCGGTCTCCGACTGGGAGAACAGCAACACTTGTGAGCCGGCCGCCAGCTCGGTCGCGCCTTCGGCATACGCGACGACGGTGTCCTCATCGTAGTAGATCGTCTGCGAGCCGCCCTGTGTCAGCGCCACGGTGATCGTATCGCTTGCGAACTCGACGATCTCGCCCCCGAGCAGGCCGCCGCGCGCGGGTCCGCCGGTCATGCCGCCCGCAGGTATCGCGCTCGTGTCGATGCCCTTGTCCTCGAGGAAGGCCTGACGCTCCTCATCGGTCATGCTCTGGAACGCCGTGCGCTCTTCATCCGTCATGTCGGCCAACGGGCCGCCCATGCCACCGCGTCCATTCGCTGCGAAGTCTCCTGGCGCGGAGTCTGAAGCACCGGCGAACAACGTTCCGCCGAAGAACGCCGCGCCGATCAGCGCAAGGACCGCGATTGTCAGTATTACCTTCTTCATGGGACTCTCCTTTGACTTCCTACTGATACCGAAGGGCTTCGATGGGGCTGAGCTTTGCCGCGCGTCGTGCCGGGTAGTAGCCGAACACGACGCCGATGAAGGCACACACGCCGACGGCCAGCATGATGGCGTCCACGGTCAGGATGGCGCTGATGCCAAGGAGTCCGCCGCCGACGAAGGCGATCAGCCAGCCGAGCGCGATGCCTATAAGCCCGCCCACGAAGGTGAGCACGACCGACTCAGCCAGGAACTGCGAGGAGATGGCGCTGTCATCGGCACCTATCGCCTTGCGTAGACCGATCTCGCGCGTGCGCTCGGTGACGGTGGTGAGCATCATGTTCATGATGCCGATGCCGCCCACCAGGAGCGAGATGCTGGCGATCGCAGCGAGCAGAGCGGTGAACGTGTCGATCACGGTAGAGACCGCGCTCAGCATGTCGGCCATGTTCAGGATGCGGAAGTCCGCGTAGTCCGGATCGGATATCGCGTGTCGGGTGAGCAGCGTCTGTTCTATCTCTTCCTCGGCGGTGGTCATCTGCGCCTCATCGACGACGGTGAGCGTGATGCTCGAGAGGTACTCATTACCGCTGACATAGCGTTGCAGCGTGGAGAGCGGGATCATAGCCGCCGAGTCTGCGCTGGTGAACCCCGAGCTGCCCTTCTCTTCAAGCACACCGACCACGGTGAGCAGCATGTTGCCCGAGCGGATGCGCTTGCCGACAGGGTCGATGCTGGTGCCGTAGAGGTCTTCAGCGAGCGTGGAGCCCAAGACGATCACCTGGGCGTACGCCGAATCGTCGCGATCGGTGATGAATCCGCCCTTGGCCACGGTGAGTCCGCTGACTTTGGCGTAGGAACTGGTGACCCCGATGAGCTGGGCGTTGGCGTTCGCATCGTCGGCGACGAGCTGTCCATTGCCCTGGGCCGAGGGGGCCACGCCGGTGATGAGTCCGAGTCCGGCCAGTGCTTCCGCGTCCTCGCGGGTCAGCGATTGCACCGAACTCGCGGACATGCGGAAGCCGCCGCCACTACCTCCGGGTGAGGACGGCGAGATCGTGAGCAGGTTGGACCCCGCCGACTGGATGGACTCCTCGATGGATGCCTGGCTACCCGCGCCCAGCGCGAGCATGGCGATCACGGAGGCGATGCCGACGACGATGCCGAGGATGGTCAGTCCGCTGCGGACCTTGTTGGAGGTCAGGGAGTGGAGGGTCTCGGAGATGAGGTCGGAGAAGCGCATCACGCATCACCGTCCTTCTCGGCAACGTTGGTGCTGTACTGGCGGATGTGCGCGTCTTCCCGGCGGGCATCTTCGCTGATGAGTCCGTCTTGTATCCGGATGACACGCTTGGCCCGTGCGGCGATGTCGGGCTCGTGGGTGATCAGCACGATGGTGCGGCCCTCGTCGTTCAGCCGGGCGAACAACTCCATCACCGAGTCGCCCGTGGCGGTGTCCAGGTTTCCCGTGGGCTCGTCGGCGAGGATAAGGGACGGGTTGTTGACCAGCGCCCGTGCGATGGCGACACGCTGCATCTGGCCCCCCGACAGCTCGTTGGAGCGATGCGTCCACAGCTCCTCGTCCAGCCGAACGGCACGTAGTGCATCCGCGGCACGCTCCTCGCGTTCATCCGGGTCGACACGCGTGTACAGCATCGGCATCACGACGTTGCGCATCACGCTCGCGCGGGGTAGCAGATTGAACGCCTGGAAGACGAAGCCGACTGTCTCTCGGCGCACTTCGGCAAGCTCGTAGGTGTCCAACTCTGCCACGTCGCGGCCCGCCAGTCGGTAGGTGCCGGTGGTGGGCACATCGAGGCAGCCCAGGATATGCATGAGCGTGGATTTGCCCGAACCTGACGGCCCCATGATCGCCGCGAACTCGCCCGCTTCGATGGTGAACGACACGCCGCGCAGCGCGTGAGTCTCGGCGCCTGCGCCTTCGTAGACCTTCTCAAGGTCGTGCGCTTCTATGACAGGACTAGCCACGAGGACCGCCGCCCATTCCGCCGAGGATGCCCCCGCCACTGCTGTTGGACTGTGTCTCACCGTCGAGTGTCTGAGTGATGACCTTGTCACCTTCGGAGATGCCTGAGAGGACCTGTGTTTGAGTCGCGCTCATGAGTCCGACTTCGACGGCCACGTTCTGCGGTGCGCCCGTTGAGTCGAGTATCTGTACGTGGTAGTCGCCGTTGCCGTCCGACTGCACGGCAGCGTTGGGCACGAGCAGCGCGTCTTTGGCGACGTCAGTCACTATGGTCGCAGCTGCGGACATCGCGGGTCGCAGCGAATCATCTATCACGTCAAGCGCGAGGTAGACATCGAAGGTGACGACGCCTTGGGTGTTGAGGCCCTCATCGGATATCTCATATACCTTGCCCGTGGCAGCTATGTCAGGCAGCGCATCGAACTCGATGTCCGCTCGCTGGCCCACGGCGAGGGTGGGGAGGTCCACCTCGTTCACGGTGAGCTTGACCACCAGGGTACGTCCGCTGGTGATGACGACCGGTGCCGATGAGGATGCCGCTGCGCCCGTGCCGCTGGTTTGGGAGATGGAGCCGCCGGAGGATGTGACGCTGTCTCCTACCTGAATATTGAGCTCACCGACCGTGCCGGAACATGGTGAGGTCACCGAGAGGTCTTCCTCGGCAGCCCGTGCGTCGTTGTATGCCGTTGTGGCACTTGCGAGTGAGGCCTTCGCAGCTGTCAACCCGATCGTGGCGGACTCCACGCTCTTCTTCGCGAGGGTGACGTCATCTGCGGTCGCCGTGGGAGTGGCCAGGTTGCTGTGTTCTATGACGGCGTCCCGTTCGTTCTCGGCTTTCAGAAGCTGCGACTCGGCGTTGAGAACGCCCTGCTTCGCCTGAAGATAGGATGCGTACGCCTTCGCGGTGTTCGACTTGGCGGCGGTCGCGTCGAGTGTGTACAGTGCGGCGCCGGTGCTCACGAGGGAGCCCTCCTGCACGGCGATGCTTGCGATCGTCCCTGCGCTGTCCGGCCAGGCCTCGGTCGTGTCGCCGACTTCGACGTTTCCGGTGCCGGACACGGTGACCGAGATCGTACCGGTCGTGGCTGCCTCGGTCGTGTATGAGACCGAGGTACTCTCGGCCCCGGCTCCTCGCGTCACGAGGAGCGCTGTTCCCGCGATGGCGACGAGGACGCCACCGGCGATCCAGCCGCGATAGCGCCGAAGCTTCTTGGACAGGGCCATGCTCCACCTCCACACAGAATGGTCACTGCACACCATCCTAGGTGTATGAGGAGAGGGGTTCGTCGTGCGGGAGAAGTGAATCGGTATACGCCACAGGGAGTACGTGCTGTGGAGGTTGTGTGGAGAGTCTACTCCGCCGGGAGGCCGGGGGTGACCAGCCCGGACTCGTAAGCCATCACAACGAGTTGGGCACGGTCACGGGCGTGCAGCTTCATGATCACCCGCGAGACGTGTGTCTTCGCGGTCGCCGGGCTGATGAACAGGCGCTCGGCGATCTCGTCGTTTGACAGTCCGGACGCCACAAGCGTGAGAATCTCATGCTCGCGTTCCGTGAGCGACTCGAGTTCTTTCGGGTGGGCGCGGCGTACCTCAGGGCGGGAGGCGAACTCGGTCACCAGACGGCGGGTCACGCTCGGCGAGAGCAAGGCATCTCCGCGCGCGACCACGCGCACTCCGTCGACAAGCTGCGCGGGGTCGGTGTCTTTCAGCAGGAAGCCACTGGCGCCGATGCGCAGCGCCTCGTAGACGTACTCGTCGGCGTCGAACGTCGTCAGCATCAGGACACGCGGGGCCGAAGCAGACGGATCGCCGAGGATGCGGCGCGTCGCCTCGAGACCGTCCATCTCGGGCATCCGGATGTCCATCAAGATGACGTCAGGCGTCAGTTCGTCCGCCAGGCGTATCGCCTGCTCACCGTTCTCGGCTTCCCCGACCACGGTGATGTCGCTCGCGGTCTCAAGAAGCACCCGGAAACCTGCGCGGACGAGTGCCTGGTCGTCGACGATGAGGACCCGGATGCTCATGATGCGCTCCTTGTCAGCGGTATGGTCGCGCTCAGGCGTACGCCGCCGTGCTGGCCCGGGCCGATCTCGAAGGAGCCGCCAAGCGCCTCGACGCGCTCGCGCATACCCCGGATGCCGTGTCCCTCGGTGGCGTAAAGGGCGTCAGCGTCAGTGCCGATGCCGTCGTCGATGATCTCGACCGAGAGCTCGCGATGCCCGACCGCGACATGGACGCTTGCGTGCTGCGCGCCGGCGTGACGCACGATGTTGGTGAGCGCCTCTTGAACGATGCGGTATGCCGAGACACCCGCGTACGCCGGAACGCTGACAAGATCGCCGCTCACCGTAAGGGCCACGTCGATACCGGCTTCCCGGACGTGGCCGACCAGCTGTTCGATCTTGGTGATATCGGCCGCCGGAGCGAGCGGCGCATCGCCCTCGGCAGTGCGCAACACGTCGAGCATCGAGCGTAGCTCGGCGAGGGCCTGCTTGCCGGTGGCGCGCACGTTCTCGATCGACTCGCGGGCGCGCTCCGGTGAGGTGTCTATCAGGGCTGAAGCAGCGCTGGCCTGGACGGTGACGATGGACAGGCTGTGCGCGACGATGTCATGCACCTCGCGGGCGATGCGGATCCGTTCCTCGTCGACACGCCGCCTCGCCTCTTCCTCGCGGGTGCGCTCCGCTTCAACCGCACGACGCTCGAACTCGGCGATATATCCTCGGCGATTACGTTCCGCCTCGCCGAGGAGTGCGGTGGCGGTGAGGAGCACGATGGGGCCGACCACCTCGGCCACCCAGCGAACCGTTGGCGAGAAGACGAAGAGTCCGGCAGCGATCACGAGCCCTGTCACCAGGACGGCGAGAAGACCGGCGCGTCGTTGGCGGGCGCGGGAGGCGACCGTGTAGATGGCGATCATGGGTGCGAGGATGGTCGGAGCCGGCATGGGGATCGTGACGCTGTAGACGATCGCTGCCGTGCAGCTCACGGTGAATGCGACCCAGGGTGCTTTCCGACGGACGGCCAGCGGCAGGAAGCTCGCCGCCACAAGGGCGTAGGCAAGCCAGTCCGCCGGTGCCGTCTCGAGGCGCGGCTGGCGCATGAATCGACCGTTCAGCGGTGCCGGGTGCAGCGAGGTCATGAGCCACAGTTGCAGGAAGACGAGCGCCGTCAATCCGACGGCAAGACCGAGGTCGAGCCACAGCGGGTCTATGTGGGCGATGCGTTTCTTGAGTCGCGTGGTCATGCACTCATCCTAGCCTGCGTGGACAGGACTGACGAGCGCCGACGGGCGTACTCGCGCATGCGACTGCGGGAGTACACGCGTGGTACCCTGTTCCGATCATCGACCAGGACCCGGAGGCACAGTGTTCATCCTCGAAGACCCGTATGTGTCGCGACTCCTGGCCCTTTCTGTTGCCGAGATCGGTGCGCCCGTGCTCGACACAGCCGCCGCACGACGGGCGCTCGGCAGCCGGTACGGCCTGGCGACAGATGAAGAGTTCGCCCGTCTCTATGCGCGGGCGGAGCAGCCGCGACTCTACGCCAACTCGGAGAACGCCATCGGCTGGATCGCCAGGCACATCACGGACCCTGGTCTGGCCGAGCGGATCGACATCTTCAAAGACAAGGTGCGTTTCCGGGAACTGCTCGCCGACCTGTATCCGGGCTACCGCTACGTCGGCCTCACCCTGGAAGAACTCGAAGGCTTCGACCCGCGCTCCATGCGTGGGCCCTTCATCGTCAAACCGGCGGTAGGTTTCTTCAGCATGGGAGTGCATGTGGTCGACTCGGCGGAGGAGTGGCCGGGCATCCTGGCGACGCTCCAACACGAGGTAGACTCGCTGGCCGACCTGTATCCCGGCAAGGTGATCGGGCTCGATCGCTTCGTGATCGAGGAGGTTATCGAAGGCGAGGAGTTCGCGGTCGACGCCTACTTCGACAGCGAGGGCAGACCCGTCATCCTCAACGTTCTGGGTCACCTGTTCGCCTCGGCTGACGACGTTAGTGACCGTGTCTACATCACGTCTGCGGAGCTCATCGATCATTGGCGTGAGCCGTTCGCCGCATTCCTGGCAGAGGTAGGTCGCCGAGCGGACCTACGGGACTTTCCCGTGCATGCCGAGTTGCGCGTCGATGCCGCCGGCCGCATCGCGCCGATAGAGATCAACCCCATGCGGTTCGCCGGCTGGTGTGTCACCGATATCGCGTACCACGCCTACGGCATCAACCCGTACGAGCACTACATCCACGGGATCGTTCCGGACTGGACCGAGATCTTTCGTGAGCGCCGGGACCGCGTGTACGGCGTCGTGGTGTGCGATATCCCCGCCAGTGTCGACAGGGCGGCCATCGAGTCGGTGGACTACGACGCGCTCGAGGCGTGCTTCTCCCGTCCCCTGGAAGTGCGTCGTGTCGATTTCCGGCGTTACCCTGTGCTTGCGTTCGTGTTCGCCGAGGTGCCCGCAAGCGACCTGTCAGAGCTCCGCGCGATGCTCGGTGCAGATCTCACGGCATATGTGCACATGGCGAGCGCTGCAGAGTGACAATGCGCGCCACCGCGCTCACGCTGATTGACGCCGTACGGACGCGGCGTCAGCCGCGTCGCGTGACCTCATAGGCCCGCTGGGCGATAATGTGAGCGCGACATCAGCCGTTTTCGCTCGTTCACCTACCTCTGAGGAGCTTCACCGATGATCCCTCGCTACTCCCGCCCCGAGATGGCCGCCATCTGGGAACTCGAGAACAAGTTCGAGATCTGGAAGGAGATCGAGGTCCTTGCCTGCGAGGCGCAGGCGGAACTTGGTGTCATCCCTTGCGAGGACGCGGTCGCGATTCGCGAGCGCGCCGCCTTCGAGGTGGAGCGCATCGACGAGATCGAACGCACCACGAACCACGACGTCATCGCGTTCCTGACCAACATGGCCGAGCACATCGGTGAGCCGTCCAAGTGGGTCCACTACGGCATGACCTCAAGCGACCTTGGGGACACGGCGCTCTGCTATCAGATGACGCAGGCGATCGACATACTCATCGACGACGTGCGCCGGATCGGCGCGATCTGCAAGCGCCGCGCTTTTGAGACCCGCGAGATGCTCTGCGTGGGCCGCACGCACGGTATCCACGCCGAGCCGATGACGATGGGCATGAAGTTCGGTCGCTGGACCTGGGCGATGAAGCGCGCCGAGCAGCGCCTCGTTCGCACTCGAGAGATGGTCGCAGTAGGCGCGATCTCCGGCGCCGTGGGCAGCTACTCCAACATCGACCCGTTCGTGGAGACCTACGTGTGCGAGAAGCTCGGCCTGACGCCCGATCCGCTCTCCACGCAGGTCATAGCGCGCGATCGGCACGCACAGTTCCTCGCAGTGCTGGCCACTGTTGCCGCTTCTGCCGAGGAGATCGCCACCGAGGTGCGTGCTCTGCAGAAGTCCGACACGCTTGAGGCTGAAGAGCCGTTCGCCAAGGGCCAGAAGGGCTCCTCGGCTATGCCACATAAGCGCAATCCCATCACCGCCGAGCGGGTCTGCGGGCTCGCTCGCGTGATCAAGGCCAACGCGCAGGTGGGCTTCGACAATGTGGCGCTGTGGCACGAGCGCGATATCTCGCACTCCTCGGCGGAGCGCGTCGTACTCGCGGACTCGACCATCGGGCTGGACTATCTTCTCGGCAAGCTGGAGTGGATCTTGGATGGCATGGTGTTGTATCCGAAGCGCATGCTGGCCAACCTGGAGTCGACGCGCGGCCTCATCTACTCAAGTCGCGTACTGCTCGCGCTCGTCGACGGCGGGATGTTGCGGGAGGATGCGTACGCGATCGTCCAGCGCAACGCGATGAAGGTCTGGGACGACGTGCAGAACGCACGCGCCGGTGCGAGCTACCGAGAGAACCTCGAGGCCGATCCCGAGTGCCCGCTCACGGCCGTGCAGCTTGAGGCGATATTCGATCCGTGGGCGTTTCTGGCCCGGGTCGGAACGGTGTTCGACAGACTCGAGCGCTGCGAGTTCTAGAGACTCCGTTCTCGAGCTCACAACACGAGATGTCCGGTCACCACGGAGCTTGTGGTCGGTCGGCTGGCGCATTATGCTGCATGAGTCGCACTTAAGATACCTGCAGTCGCCAAGGAACCCGCGTGTCGCTCCGGCACCGTCACGTCGCGCAAACACCCCGCCTGATCCTCCCGGGTCCCGCGTTGCTGGTACTTGGTCTTGTTCTGGTCCTCACCTCCGTCCTCTCCGTGGCCGCACCCGCTCTGGCCGTCTCCCCGCACGTGGGTGGCGAGGGCGCCGACACCTGCAGCAGCTGCCATGTACCCCATCAGGCGGCCACCACCCGCGGCATCTTCCGCCGCTTCGGTGAACCGAAAGGCGAAGCGCCCGTCTGCCTGTCGTGCCATGACGGAAGCGGCGCTTCTTCCGACATCAAGAACGGCCCGGACTCCTTCGGGGGTTCGAGCGGGCACACCCTGGAGGACCTCGTCGACCCCGAGGCCGCCACCGACCTCACCAACGCCTGTTCGGGTTGCCACAAGCCCCACGGCGATCCGGCGCTGCGGCCGAAGCTCCCCGCTACCGAGATCAACGGCACCCCCGTCGCCGCGGTCGGCAACGGCTGGTGTCTGGCCTGCCACGACGACGAGCAGTCCTGGTACTCGGGGCTCGACGACTACGACCTTTCCGACCCGTCCCGTGACGCCTCGGGCTACCCGGTCGCCGGCGTGTTCGCCGGAGCGAGCGTGTATACCGATGTCGACGCCAACCCCCACGCTTCGATCCCGGCCTCGGGCACCACCCGCCAGGTCGGCGACTGCCTGTACTGCCATGCCGCGCACGGTTCGTCCTCGCGCTACGACTCGCTCGTGGCCACCCTGGCCCCGTCCACTCCCGGACGCGTCGCATCCGACCGCGCCACCGGTGCCTATGCCGCGCTGTGCTTCGGCTGTCACGGCGGCGGTTCGTGGGAGACCTCCGGTGCGGCCGACATCAAGCGCTATGCGACCCGCGGCGCGGCCGACGCCGGCATCAACGCCTCGGGTGGGCACCGCATCAAAAGCGCGGGCGGCACCCTGCCCGTGGGTGCTCCTCTGCCCTGCTACGACTGCCACAACCCCCACGGTTCGAGCCGGGGCAACGCCTCGCTTCTGTCCGACGCGCTCGGCGAGGGCCTCGACACTTCCACCGACGCGGGCGTGCGCCGCTTCTGCCTGACATGCCACGTCACCTCCGACCTGTACGGATGGGACGCGCAAAGCGGCGTGTGGGCGACCGTGTCGAGCACCGACAAGGTCGAGGGATTGCGGCGGGACGGCGGGACGGCGGGGCACGGACCCGGCGGCGGCAAGAACTGGCTGCTGCTCAAGGTCACCGTCGGCCATCAGCGCGATGACGCGTTCAGCTGCTACGAGTGCCACGGTGGCGACTACGCCGATGCGGACTCCAACAACGTCCACAACCCCGGTTCCTACAGCGTGGCGCTGCACACCGGTACTCCCGCCGCCACCACCATCACGATCCTCGGCGTCGACTACCCCGCGCAGGTGTGCGCGACCTGCCACGAGCTCGAGCTCGGCCCGGAGCATGCGAAGACAAGCTCGTCGAGCACCGCGGACGCGTGCGGCGCATGCCACCCCGACCCGCGCTCCACCCTCACACCGGAGTGGGACCGCGACACCTGCGCCCAGGACGGTTGCCACACGGCGTCCACGCCTGCACCGATGCACGCCGAGGTCGATGCGGACCATGCGGCGGGCGCCAACAGTTGTACCGGCGCCGGGTGTCACAGCGGTTCGGGGAGTCTGGCGGTTATCCATGCCTCGGCTTCCACCGTCGTCGAGGGGGAGACTCGCACGTCGTGTGAGGTCTGTCACGCCGACGGCGTGCCTGCCACCAGCGACTGCGGGACCTGTCATACCGGAGACCCGCACCCCGACGCTGATCACACGGTGGCCGGCCCTTGCACGCCCTCGGGCTGTCACGTCACGGACGCGACCGTCATCCACGAGAATGGTCCGGACTGCGCTGCATGCCACGCGGAGGGCAAGACGCCATCACTGGTGTGCGGGGAGTGTCACATCGGCGACCAGCATCCCACGGCGAACCACGTGAACAACTCTCTGTGCTACGGCTGTCACGCTGAGGCGAACCTCATGACGGTCCACGGCGATGACTGTGCGACGTGCCACCCGACGCCCGCCGAGGGGATGACCTACGCCGGGGGCTGCAGCCAGGCCGGTTGCCACGCTGCGCTGCATCCCGATCCGTGGTCGAACGCAACCTACGAACCGGGGCACTCCGAGGTAGGCTGGGGGCATTCGGACTGGGGCAACGACTGCTGGGAGTGCCATGAGGTGAACTCGTGGGAGGGCACCTCATGCACGACGCCGTATTGCCATCCGCATGCGTACGAGCGCATCGCACCCACGACAACCTCGAACGTGGCAGGTCCGTACGTCGGTATAGCCACCATCACGCTGTCGGCGACGGACGCGGGCGAGTACTGGGGCGGGCCGGATCCGCAGTGGTTCATCTCCGGCGTGAAGACAACCTACTTCCAGGTGAATGGCGGTGCCCTGCAGACGGGGAGCACCATTGTCATCGCGCCGCCTTCAAGCGGCACCAAGGTCGACACGATCGAGTTCTGGTCGATGGATAACAACTACAACACTGAAGCGCATCACATCGTCAGCTTCGCCGTATCCGCCGCCGACGGCTCTGACGTCACGGCGCCCACGGGCACCATGTCTGTGAATGGAGGAGCGCTCTACACGGGCGTAGTCGCTGCAACCGTGAATTCCGCGGTGACCGACGCCGAGTCGGGCGTGTCCTTGATGCGAATCGATCCCGGCACGGGGACATACGGCTCCTGGGTGCCGTACAGTGCGTCGCGCGGAATCACGCTGCCGTCGGGCGATGGGAGCAAGGCCGTGCGTGCCGAGTACATGGACGGCGCCGGCAACCTGCTCATGCTAGCCGATTCGATCATCCTGGACGCAACCAAGCCCACGGGGACCATGGCTGTGAACAACGGTGCTTCCACGACGGCGGTCACTGGTGTCACGCTGAACTCGGCCATATCCGATGTGACATCCGGCGTCTCGCAGATGCGTTTCAGCAACGACAACGTCACCTGGAGTAGCTGGGAAACCTACGCGTCGACCAAGAGTTGGACGCTCACGTCCGGCAACAGTCTGAAGACGGTGTACGCGCAGTATCGTGACGGCGCGCTCAACGTAAGCACCACGATCTCTGACACCATCACTTTCTTCGATGGCGTCGACTCAACGCCTCCTACCGGCGCGATCACCGTCAACGGCGCTGTGGCGTACACGAACACCACCGCAGCAACGCTGATCCTGTCGGCGAGTGACACCGGCGGTTCCGGTTTGTCCCAGATGCGTTTCAGCAATGACAACGCCACGTGGAGCACGTGGGAGTCCTTTGCATCCACCCGGGGTTGGACCTTGACCTCCGGTAGCGGGCTCAAGACGGTATACGCGCAGTTCAGGGACGGCTCGAACAACGTGAGCCTCACGTACTCGGACACCATCATACTGGACGTCCTGGTGCCGACCGGTTCAATCAGCATCAATAGCGGAGCGGCTGACACGGGCACTCCCATTGTGACGCTCACCCTCTCGGCGAGCGATACCGGTGGATCCGGTCTGTCTCAGATGCGTTTCAGCAACGACAACGTCACCTGGAGTAGCTGGCAGCCATACGCGACCACGAGGAGCTGGACGCTCAGCGCGGGCAATGGAACGAAGACCGTCTACGCGCAGTTCCGCGATGGCGCGCTCAATGTGAGCGCCACCGTCTCCGACACCATCACGCTCACGAACACCACAGCGACGCTCGCGTTCGTGTGGCATCCACCAGACTGGGCGGAGGCCCACTTGCGCGTGAAGAACGCATCGGGCACCACCATCATCGACACGTGGGTTGACGGCTACGGTGCTGATCTCGACCTCTACGTGACCGTGACTGCGGGGCAGCGCTACTACATGGAATGCCTCTACTACTACGATGAGTATTGGGATGACGAGGGGACTGTCCCCTACGGCATCTGGAGCGACAACGTCGCCATCAACCCGGACGGCGTGCTGTCCACCGGCGAGACGGTCATCTGGTACTACTAGGCCCGCCCGCCACCGAGCCTTCTTATGTGGCGTTCGCATCCGAGTGGTACGATTTTTACCTGTCCGTGGAAGGAATCGCACATGTCTCTGATCTTCGTTGCCATGGGCGTCGTCATCGCCGGGTGGGCGTTGCTCACACTGACGAGCGCGAGTGCCGAGCTCCACGGACGTCACGGACTTCGCACGATCGTGCTGGTGATCTGGCTGCTCGTCGTAGTCACTGGATGGTCCGTCTTCACCTATCTCGTGTACGGCACGCCAGGTGGACTCGATGGTGCCTGGCAATGGACCCTGGATCAGCCGGTGCTGGTGCGTGTCGCTATGTGGCTCTTCTTACTGCCGTACATGTCGGGGCTTTGGATATGGCAGTTCGCGTGGGTCGTATGGCAGAAGACGGTTGCCATCGTGCTCCTTGCAGTTGCGACGTTCGTGCTCTCACTGAAGCGAGGGTAGATCACCCGCGGTTTGGGCGTCTGCCCGTCGGGGCATCCTGACGATGAGATCGTTGGTCGCGGAGGATGTCAGAAGCGGTCGGAGGCGGCGGGGCCCCGGCACGAACAGTGGGGGGTGCTCTGTGGTGAAGAAGGTGCTCGTGGTCGACGACGAGCCGGCCATCGCCAATCTCGCCAAGGTCTATCTCACGAATCGGGGCTTTTCTGTGACGACCGCCAATAGCGGTCCGGACGCCCTGGGTGTGGTCGCCGATGATCCTCCGGATGTCGTGGTACTCGATGTCATGATGCCGGGAATGGATGGCTGGGAAGTGGCCGGCAAGCTCAAGGGCGACCCGGTTACCAGGCACATTCCCATCCTCATGCTGACTGCTCTCGGGTTCGGAGAAGAGTCGAGGCCGGAGTTTGCGAACATCGACGAGTACTACACTAAGCCGTTCGACGGGCCCACATTGGTGAAGATCGTTCGCAACCTGGCCGGTAAAGACGACTGACGCTGGCGCGGCCATCACCTACGAACAGTAGCCGTGTTGTTGTCGCGCAAGAAGGCGGCAGCCCCGCCGCGGTCACTCGGCAGGGCTGCTGTTGAGGGGCGACGAGAGCCTACGGCGCGTGTACGCCGTGCGGTCCTGGCGCGCTCCAATCGTAGGAGTAGTCCCAGTCCCACAGAATGTCGGTGCAGCTATCGCCGCTGCCGTCCTGCAGGTGCTGATGGGTGTGGTCGCAGTCTCCGGCCATCGCGACTGCCGGTACGACCATCATTGCGATGAGGCAGATTGCGAAGAGCACGATGAGGCACTTCTTCATATCCGGCCCCTCCTCTCGCTCGATGTGTCTGACATCGAGAGAAACGAGCGGACACGCTGCCGGGATATGCGATGTGCGATGAACGGTGCAGAATTGTGACGTAGCGCACAGAAGCGTCGGAAGTCACCGCGCGTTTCCGCACGCCGGGCAACCCTGCATAGCTAGCGGTCGTTCGAGCCCGCTGGTCTGCAGGAGCGCGTCGTCGGCGAATATCTCGCGCGTCGGGCCGTCCGCCGTGATGGTGCCGTCGCTCATGACGATAGTCCGGTCGCACAGGTCGAGCGCGAGGTCGAGGTCGTGCGTTGCGATGATCTTCGTATGTTCGAACGTCCCGAGCAGCTCGATGAGCCGTCGTCGTGCACGAGGATCCAGATTGGATGACGGTTCGTCCATCACAAGGACGTTGGGCCACATCGCCAGAACAGTAGCGATCGCCACGGCACGCTTCTCGCCGCCGGAGAGGCGGTACGGCGGGCGATCCTGCAGCTTCAGCGCCCCGACACGGGTCAGCGCCTCGGTCACACGCGTGTCGATCTCCTCGGCAGGCAGGCCGAGGTTCACGGGCCCGAACGCCACGTCCTCGTAGACCGTCGGCATGAAGAGCTGGTCGTCAGGATCCTGGAACACCATGCCGACCGTCTTGCGGATGCCGGGCAACGTTCCTTTGGTCACGGGGATGTCGCCGATGCGCACGCTGCCCGAGGTGGGCGAGAGGAAGCCGTTGAGGTGCATGAGCAGCGTGGACTTGCCGGCGCCGTTGGCGCCCACGATCGCGACAGACTCACCGTGCGTGATCTCGAACGTCACACCATCCAGCGCGGCTGTTCCGTCCGGGTAGCTGAAGGCGAGGTCGGTGACGGCGATGCTGTGATGACTCATGTGATCAACCCCGTGACGAAGTGGCCTAACAGGAGCGGGACGTTGTACAGACGGAACAGGACGAACGCCGATGACCATCCCAGCGTGAACGTGATGTCCGCGGCGGTCAGGCGAAGCCGTTTCGTGACCCGTACGTGACCATCGAAACCCCGGCACTGCATGGCCAGGTAGACGCGCTGGGCGCGGTCGTAGGTGCGCAGCAGGAGTTGTCCGAGCATCTGGCCATAGATGCGCACTCCCATGCCCCGGCCACCAAAGGAACGCAGGGCGCGGGCGCGGGCCATGCGCATCGCCTCTTCCCCAAGCACGAAGATGTAGCGGTACAAGAAGAGCAGCTGTGTAGCGAACACATCCGGGGCGCCGAGACGCTCGATGGCCATGCAGACGCCCATCATTCCCGTGGTGCCGATCAGGACGAGCGCTGCCGAGGTCGTCAGCAGGAAGCGGATCACGATCGACGCATAGGAGACCCATCCGCCTGAGATACCGATGTTGCCGAGCTGCGCGATGATCTCTCGGTCGAGCCACGGGTTGAAGAAACCGATGACGAGCGCGAACGGTGCAACAAGGAGCAGCTTTCGAGCCAGGAACCTGAACGGGAGTCGACCCTCGCTCGCCATTGCGATGGGGAAGAAGGCGAACGGCAGCATTCCCAGGATGTCGTACTTGCCGAAGGAGACGACCGCTACGAGGAATACGAGAGTCGTGATCACCTTGGCACGCGGATCGATGCGGTGCACCGCAGTATCCTGGGACGCCAGCCGGTCCAGCTGTCCGAGCTCGTAGAGCCCTGTTTCGAGGGATGGCATCAGCGGCTAGACCAGACCGTCGCCGGTCGTGCTCGCCACGAATTTGCCGTGTTTGACGCCCTTGGTTCCGATGAGCTCATCGGCTATGCGCTTGATCTCGCGTCCCGGTCCTCGAAGCACGACGACTTCGAGGCAGTGGTGCGCGTCCATGTGTATGTGGAGTGTCGAGACGATGACTTCGTGGTGGGAGTGCTGGTGTTCGGTCAGCTTGTCGCCGAGGTCGCTGGAGTGATGGTCGTAGACAAGGGTGACCGTGCCCACCGCCTCCTCGTCGCCCACGCTCCACTGCTCTTCGACGAGCGCGTTGCGGATGAGGTCGCGGACCGCCTCAGAGCGGTTCACATACCCTTTCTCGGCGATGAGCGTGTCGAACTTCTCCAACAGACGCTCGTCGGCCGAGATGCCGAACCTGACGACTTCGGACATACGGACCCCCTCCGCGCTCGCATCGTGCTACCGGAATGCTCCTGAAATAGCACGCCTGACACACTCCGGCACCAGTAGGTGTGAATTGCGGCAATATGCTTGACGTGCGGTTTTGTGCGTTCTACGGTCGCCCTACACAGTAGCACGAACAGCAGCAACGTAGCACGATATGAAGAACTCTTGCGACGAGCAGGTCGCTGGTCGAACGAAGGGGGACGTTACATGCACATGGCAGACGCGCTGATCTCTCCGGCAGTGGGGGGAGCGATGTGGGCGGCTACCGCCGTCACCACCGTCTACTGCGCGAAGAAGGTCCGCGAGGATCTCGATGACCGCAAGGTGCCACTCATGGGGGTTGTGGGCGCGTTCATCTTCGCCGCGCAGATGCTCAACTTCACGATTCCGGCGACCGGCTCGAGCGGGCATTTGGGTGGGGGCCTGATACTCACCGTGCTTCTCGGCCCGCACGCGGCCTTCCTGGTGATGGCGTCGGTGCTGAGCGTCCAGGCGCTCTTCTTCGCCGACGGCGGCCTGCTCGCGCTCGGTGCTAACGTCTTCAACCTCGGCTTCTTCCCGGCGTTCGTGGCCTACCCGCTCATCTACAAGAAGATCGTGGGTGGCGATCCGACCCGGGCGAAGCTGTTCACCGGCAGCCTGCTCGCGGCGGTGGTCGCCCTGCAGCTGGGGGCGTTCGGTGTGGTCAGCGAGACGACCCTCTCGGGTATCAGTGAACTGCCATTCGGGACGTTCGTCGCGATGATGCAGCCGATCCATCTGGGTATCGGCATCGTCGAAGGATTC
Organism: Actinobacteria bacterium UBA2279; assembly: GCA_002347365.1. GTDB lineage: Bacteria > Actinomycetota > Coriobacteriia > Anaerosomatales > Anaerosomataceae > UBA2279. Next base: position 34,778 of record DDWT01000013.1, on the reverse strand, counting down.
GTGACTGCCGCGGTCGTGCTCTTCGTGCAGCGAACCCAGCCGGAGCTGCTCACCCGAGTGGCCGAGCGCAAGCGGCTCGCCAGCCTGAATCTCAAGCCCGTTCTCGCGGGGCTGCTCGTGGTAGCGATCCTCTCCGGTGGTGTGCTTTCGTGGCTCGCATCAACCAATCCCGACGGACTCGAGTGGTCGATCGAGAAGGTCACTGGCAGCGAGGAGCTTGCGGGGACGACCGCCGGTGTTCACGGGACGAGTGCCGAGATCCAGAAGAAGACGTCGTTTCTGCCTGACTACGGCTTCAAGCAGTCTGCCGAGACAGAAGAGGGTGACGTGGCCGGGAGTGCCGGCACGAGTGTTGCCGGGATCGTGGGAGCGGCGATCACGCTTGCGCTCGTGGTACTCGTCGGTTTCATTCTGCGCAGGCGATCGATCGCGAATGCGAGTCCCGGGATCTAGTCGCACTTCGTCAAAGAGCCCCGCTCGGCGCGGATGGATCATCCGACGGGACTGCGAACGATCAGGAGGATCGCTACGTCAGCCAGTGGACCTCGCCGGTTGCAAGCTTGTAGGCGGCGCCAACCACGCGCGGGGGGTCGGAAAGACCGCCCGCGGCGAACCAGGTCCGCAGCTCCGCGACGGTGTCGAGTGCATGTGAGTCCACTGCCGCTGCAAGGAGCGCATCGTCGGCATCTGCGGGAGCGCGTGTCGGATCCGCACGGGTGACGTCGATATGCCCGACGATCGGCTCGAGCCAATCCGGTGCATCACCCGCAAGAGCTGCACTCACCGCGCCGCAGTCCTCATGGCCGAGGATGACCACGAGTCGCGTCCCGAGTTTCTCGGCGGCGAAACGCACCGATGCGAGTCCGGCCGCCGAGAGCACATGTCCGGCGCTGCGCACCACGAACAGGTCGCCACTTCCGACATCGAAGACGGCCTCGACGGGAACGCGCGAGTCCGAACACCCCACAACGATCGCCCACGGTTCCTGGCCTTCGAGCGCGCGAGCGCGTTCGTCTGTGGTGAAGCGATTGCGTGCCTCCCCGCATGCGAAACGGCGGTTGCCTTCGCGAAGCATCTCCAGTGCTTGGTCTGCTGAGATCGGCATAGCGCTCCTGTTCGCTGCCTGCTTGCAACAGAGTATGACTGACGCCGCTGCTGTGAACCACTGCCCGTTCGGCCGCACTGCCCGTACGGCCGTGCGGTGCGTCTGCATGCGTTCGTTAGGCGGATAACGTTCCACGCGGATTAAGCACCGTACATCTCCAACAAATGGCCGTCTGGCGGAGGAATCTACCCCATTGCAGTGGGTAACGGTACGTTGACAGTAGGAGACGGATCGGCACGTGCACGATTGTCGATCCGTAGTGGCTGACAGGGAGGGAGGCCCGGATGCGCTCATCGCGTCCGATGCGTCGCTCGGCGCGCACACTGGTTATGATCACGATTCTAGCGTTCGTCGTGGGAGTGATGCCGGCCACACCCGGCACCGCGGTGGCCATCCCGGCACCGACAACGACCTGGTATGTGAACGCCTCGGCGACTTCGGTCGGGACGGGCACGGTCGCTGATCCGTTCCGCAGCATCACGAGTGCGCTGGCTGTGGTTGAGCCGGATGACTCCATCGTGGTAGCTCCGGGCACCTACGGTGCCTACGAGACCTTCCCGCTTGAGATCAACGGTGGCTGGTACGATATCTACTCGACCGGCGGCTCGGCTCGTACGATCATCAACGGCGGCGGAGCGGCCGGGCCGCTGATCGAAGCATACGACGCCGGCTTCAGTCTGGACGGCTTCACGATCACCGGGGCGACCCGTATGGCTCTGAGTGAGATCGAGCCCAACGGAATGCCCTCGGGTGGCGGCATGGTGATCTCATCGTGCGAAGCTGACCTCTCCGATCTGGTCATCAGTGACAACTTGGCGTACGAAGGCGCAGGTCTGAGTGTTGTCGGTTACAGCCAGGTCCTACTTGCCGACTCGGTGATCAGTGGTAACGGTTCACACTCGACCCTCGCGCCCATCGAGCCGGCGAGACTGTTCTCCGGCGACGGGACACTCAGTGGCGGCGGCATCTCGGTGCGAGACTCGAGCCTTGAGCTTGATGGCTGCACCATCACAGGGAACAAAGCCGACTATCTTGGCGCCGGCATCTATGCCTACAACGCGGATCTTGAGGTTTATGACTCGTTCATCACCAACAACGTATTGGCGGACACCCCGGACATCATGCCCGGGTCGCTGGGCCCTTGGGGTGGAGGACTTACCGTCCAGGATAACGGGTGGCCGTCTCTTGATGGTGGCGGTGTCTATGGAGAGTACTCGTCCCTTGGCTTCGTGCGCACGAAGCTCTCCGGCAATGTAGGTGCGTATGGAGCGATCGCTGCGAACTGGAGCGAGCTGTTCGTGGACCAGTCCGTTGTCTCGGGACACGCGGGCTTCGCTGCCGTCGGCTTTTCGGGGCCGGCGTGGATGAACGAGAATGTCATCGCAAGTACAGGTGACCGTCACGCGTCTCCCGGCGACTCCGCGATGGGTTCGAAGGTCGGCAGGCCCACCGGTGGACCTGACGTCAGCGCGAGCGTAAGTGAGCTTGGCGCCTATGCCGAGGTCGATCGGACGCTATTCACTGGCAACACCGTCGAGACCGCCTTCATAGCGATGGGCGGCGTAGCATGGCTCAACAACGACCTGTTCATCGACAACACCATCGAGTTCCCGACCGTCGCCTTCGCGGACGTGTACGGTGACGTGGCCCACTGCACCTTGTACGGCAACGGAAGCCAGTGGGGCGTGTGGAGTCAGGGCGAGATGGCGGACATGTGGATAGAGAACTCGATAGTCTGGGACGGCCAGGACGAGTACTCCGGCATGCACCCGCAGGGCTCCAGCTCTTCGATCGTATGGTCGGGAGCGCTCGGTCTGTACTACGACGACTTGAAGTCGGGACCGGAGTACATGGGCATCGCAGAAGTCTCGTTGACTTCCTTCTACGATGAGGCCGGTCTGATCTACGAAGATCCGCGCTTCATGGACGCACCGAACGGTGACTTCCGGCTAGCGCTTGGCTCCCCGTGCGTTGACGGTGTCACGGGTGATTGGGGGCTCGAGGACGACTTCGCAGGCAACTGGCGCCCGCAGGACGGCAATGAAGACGGCACATATGAGTGGGATATGGGCGCCTACGAGTACACGCCCGGAGGTCGCTTTGGGAGCACCACGCGGTACACCACCGCGATCCAGGTCGTGGAGCAGAACTTCGACTCTGCCGATACGGTCGTCATAGCGACCGGCGAGCGCTTCCCCGACGGCTTGAGCGCTTCTGCGCTGTGCGGGCTCTACGACGCGCCCCTGCTCCTCACCCCGAGCACTGTGCTCATTCCCGAGGTAGTCGCGGAGATCGAACGCCTCGGAGCGACACGAGCCTTCATCGTTGGAGGCCGCGGCGCTGTCGGTACACAGGTCGAGAGCGCCCTTGTCGGTCTTGGGATGAGTGTGACCCGCCTGGGCGGCATCGACCGCTATGAGACGGCCTCGATCATCGCGAGACACGTGATCGACAACTCCGAGTTCAACGGCATGGTGTTCATGGCTCGCGGCGACAACTTCGCCGATGCGCTCGCCGTGGCGCCGGTCGCGTATTCGAACGTGATCCCCGTTCTGCTGGTGCGGCCCGACAGGCTTCCCGCGTCGACCGTGGACGTTCTTCGCAACTACGGCGTGACGAGCGCGGCTGTTCTCGGCGGTCCTGCTGCAGTCAGGGTTCAGGTCGAAGCCGGCGTTCAGAAGAGCCTCGGCGTGACCACCGAGCGTATCGGCGGCGCAGACCGTTACGCCACGGCCGCGTTGATATCCGAGTGGGCATACGACAACGGATTGGCGACCTTTGAGGCTGTTGGCATGGCGACCGGATTGAACTTCCCGGACGCCCTATGCGGAGGACCAGGCATCGGCACCCGAGGTGGCGTGTTGCTGCTGACGCCGTCGACGAGCTTGAGTCCGGCTGCGGCTGCCGCTTTGAATGCGCATTCGGAAGAAGTCGATGCCGTTCAGTTCTTCGGCGGCACGGTGGCCATCTCCGATGCCGTCAAGAGCGCGGTGTATACGGTGCTTGGCTGGTAGCAGTTACGCAGTGACCAAGGGGGGTCGCGCCGGTGGCGCGGCCCCTTTCTGGTCCACGGGGGCTTAACACCGATGGCTCTCCCGCCGATATGCCTCGTATGGGACGTGAACTCACAGACGAAGCAGGCCCCGCATGGCATGCCGCAGTGCGGTGGATCGTCGCTGTAGTGATCGTCGTCGGTCTGCAGTGGGCGGCCGTCGCGAATGACGGCTGGGTCGGCCTTCTCTCCTACGTCGACCTGGGTTTCCACGAGCTCGGACACATGCTGCTGATGTGGGCGCCGGACACCGTTCACGCGTTCGGTGGCACATTGCTCCAGTTCGCTGTCCCGCTCGGCCTGGCCGCATACTTCTTCTTCGGCCGTCACGATGGATTTGCCGGTGCGCTGATGATGGGCTGGGAAGCCGTTGCCTTGCGCAACATCGCCACCTACATGGCCGACGCACCTGTGCGTGTGCTGCCCCTGCTTGGCGGGCAGGACGGGCATGACTGGGTGTTCATCTTCTCCCGTTGGGGCGTGTTGCAGCATGCCGAGACGATTGCGACGTTCGTCAAGGTACTCGGGTTTCTGGCCGCCGGCGTGGGCCTTGGGATAGCAGCATGGGGCATGGCGGCGCCACTGCTGGCTGAACGCAAACAGGCCGCGTACGAGGAGCGGCTCAAGACGTTGCCGGTCCGCGAGTCGCGTAATCACGTGCCGGTGTCAGTTGACCTCGATGAGTGAGTCGGTGGGCGCGAATTCGTCGGTCAGGTTCGGGACATCCGCAACCGGCACGATGCCGGTGTAGAGGTCATCGCCGAAAGCCTCGAAGCCGGCGATCTTCACTCGGCCATCCACTCTGCCGCTGATCCGGTCACGCAGCTCGGTCTCGCTGAAGTCCGAGTCAGTGGCGAGAACGATGATGTTGCGGTTCGCTCCCAGGGCGCCGCTGTCACCCAGTCCGATAGGGAACACCCACAGGTGATCGTAGACGCCGGTCGCCGTGCGGTACATGCTGCGAAACAGCTCGCTGCGTTCGCCGCTGACCGATGAGATGACGTTGTATGCGACGACCCCGCCTGGAGCCAGTCGGCTCTTCACCTCTTGGAAGAACTCCTCTGTGGTGAGATGGAACGGCAGGGAGTCGGCGTAGTAGGCGTCGATGACGATGATGTCGTAGAGCTCGTCGGAGTTTTGGACATAGCGACGGGCGTCCATCACCGAGGTCGTCAGGCGCGCATCGTCCGGCAACCCGAAGTACCGCTCGGCAACATCCACGACAACGGGATCGATCTCCACCGAGTCGATAGTCATCTCGGGGTAGTCGCGCCACATGCGCTTGGTGATCGCTCCGCCTCCCAGGCCAAGGACCAGGACGTTTCTGGCCTCGGGGCTGGCGGCAAGGGCCAGATGCATGTAGTTCGGGTAGGCGATCACGCTTGTGTAGCCGTCGGCGAGTGCGACGCCCGACTGGCGGCTTTTGTCGAAGCGCAGCCAGCGCACGCCATCCGCCTCTGTGACGGTGATGCGGTGGTACTGCGTGTCCTGCTTGAATATGACGGCCTCACCATCGACGTTGGTGCCCGTATCCGGACCGATGCGCAGGAGCATGCCCCCGCCGACGAGCACACCGACGATGGCCAGCACGACGGTGACCCCCATCCATCGGATGCCCAGCTCGCGCGGGGCTATGTCATCGGCGTGTGGTTGGGGTAGTCCTAGGCTGATGAACGCTATTGCGACGAGCGCGATACCGATGCCGATGGTCAGCGGTTCTACCTGGAAGATCGGGATGAGCCAGAACGACGTGGCGAGCGTGCCGAAGATGCTGCCTGCGGTGGAGATCGCGTACAGCCCGCCCGCCGAACGGCCGATCCTGCCGAGCCCTTTTGCGGAGGCGAGTTTGACGCCCATCGGTGACACCATGGCGAGCAAGAACGCCGGTCCGGTGAAGATGAGCGTGGTGGCGACGAGCGAGCCGACCCGGGGACCGAGCGTTCCGGCCCATTCCAGCGTGGCATCCGCGATGAGGGGGGATAGGGCGGTCCAGATGCCGGCGCTGCCGATCACAACCCCGAGGGAGCGGGACGCGCCGAAGCGGTCAGATGCAGCGCCACCCAGCCAGTAGCCGGCGCTCATGGCGGCCATGAAGCTGGATATGACGCTGCCCCACACGAAGATGGAGTTGCCCATCACGGGGGCGAGCACACGGGCTCCGAGGAGCTCGAGGCCCATCAGGCACGCGCCGCATGAGAACACTACGAAGTAGAGGACCATACCTTCGGCTCCGTCCGGTGCGAGGATTCCTTGTCGTCAGGATGATGTTCGACCGAGGTGGGGTGCAACCCTGCAAGTGCGTCTGCGGCGCCATGCCGCGCCGCATCCAGCTGCAGCGCATTGCCGCTTATGGTGCGGTGCTACAGAATGGCTCCATGCGAAGAATAGCGCTCTTCTCGGACATACATGGAAACCTGCCCGCGCTTGATGCGGTGCTCGCGGATGTCGATGCGGCAGGCGTCGTCGAACGCGTGTGCCTGGGTGACCTGGTTGGCTACGGTCCCGACCCCGCTGGTGTCATCGAGCGCGTGCGAGGGCTGGGCATTCCCGTTGTGATCGGCAATTACGACGATGGTGTGGGCGGAAGACGAGGCCAGTGCGGCTGCTACTACGCGACCGAGCAGGCGAAAGCGGATGGGGCGGCGTCCTACGACTTCACGGCCGCCCGGGTGGGAGACGTGGACGGGGCATGGCTCGTGTCGCTCCCCTTCGAATACCGGATCGTGGAGGGGACAGCGCGCGTGCTGATGACACACGGCAGTCCCCGTAAGATCAACGAGTACCTGTTGCCCGACCGCTCCGATGCGCAGCTGGCCCGTCTCGCTGAGACGGCGGCAGCCGACATCGTCTGTGTCGGGCACGTACATGTGCCGTATCACCGCGCCGTGCCTTCCGGCGACGCGTTGGTGCACTACGTGAGTTCGGGCTCCGTGGGCAAACCGAAAGATGGCGATGCGCGCGCGTGTTGGGTCGAGTTGTTGCTTGGGAGTCAGGCCGAGGTCCGTGCGGCTGCTCCCGATGACGTTGCGGCGGCAGCTGCAGGCGCGAGTGAGACATGGGTCGCTACGCGGACGCATCGCGTCGGGTATCCCGTCGCCGAGGTGGCCGAGGCGATGCGTGCGGCGGGTCTTCCTGAGACGCTCGCGGCTGCGCTGTTGGGTGACTGACACTGGCATCTAGCTGGGCGTTCAAACGAACGTTTGACAACACGCCCAGCGCGGGACTAGACTGCTCGCCATGGATATCAACGTACTCAAAGCGCTCGCCGATGAGCGGCGTATGAAGATCGTGGAGATGCTCACCCGCGGCGAGCTGTGCGTGTGCGAGTTGGCCAAGGGACTCGACGCCTCCGACGCGCTCGTGTCCCACCATGTCAAGAAGCTGCGTGCCGCCGGGCTCGTGCGGACGCGCAAGGTGGGGCAGTGGCTTCATTGCTCTCTTGAGCCCGCGGCATTCGAGGCACTGGCCGAGGAGTATGCGGCGCTTGGACGGGCCGCTGCATCCGCTCCTTCAGGCGACGACAGCTGTGCCTGCACGACGGATCGGAGTCGCTCGTGAGCGAGTGCTGCAGCGGGAACGCGGACGAACCGCCTTACGACTACAGCGGACCCACGCCGTGGGTGACGGGGGAGATCGATACCGTGCGCGGTCCGGTGCCGACCGTGGCCACGAACCTGACGCGCACCGATCATCTCGGCGGGTACGGTGTGCGTTGGGGCATCAAGCGCATGGAATATCGCGTGCCACCGGGTCTGTACGCCGTGGGGTCACCTGATGACACTGCGCCGGTGCTGGTCACCGCGAACTACAAGCTCACTTTCGACGCGCTGCGACGCGAGCTCACGGGTGTCGATGCGTGGATACTCGTGCTGGACACCAAGGGCGTTAATGTCTGGTGTGCCGCAGGCAAGGGGACGTTTGGCACGATCGAGGTGGTGCGGCGTGTGCTCGCGACAGATCTCGCACAGGTCGTGAGCCATCGCGTGTTGGTGCTGCCGCAGCTGGGCGCTCCGGGAGTTGCCGCGCATGACGTGCGTGCGGCCACCGGCTTCCGCGTCGTGTACGGCCCTGTACGCGCAGCTGACGTGCCGGCGTTCCTCTCGGCAGGCATGAAAGCGAGTTCGGAGATGCGGCTGGTGACGTTCACGCTCCGCGAGCGGCTCGTGCTCGCGCCGGTGGAACTCGCGGCCGCGTTCCGGCCCAGGCCGCTGCTGGTGGCGGCCGCCGTCATGCTGCTGGCCGGGGCTGGGAGCTGGGGATACTCGCTTCAGGCGGTCGCACATCGCGGTGTGTTCACGCTGGATGCGGCGATCGCAGCGCTCCTGGCCGGTGGAGTGGTGACGCCCGTGTTGCTGCCCTGGCTACCGGGCCGTTCGTTCTCGCTGAAGGGCGCGACCGTGGGAGCTCTGGCCGGACTCGGAACGATAGTCGCCGTTGCGGCGCTCGGCATCCGACCCAACATGTTCGGTGGCGCGGCGATCGTGCTGGGTGTGACCGCGGGTGCGTCCTATATCGCGATGAACTTCACCGGCTCCACGCCGTTCACTTCACCATCGGGCGTGGAGCACGAGATGCGCCGTGCACTGCCGTTCCAGGTGGGCGCGGGGGCGCTCGCCATCGTGGCGTGGGTCATCTCGGCGTTCGTGGGGGTGACTCCGTAGATGAAGGAGATGCGCTACATAGACGGCGTCGTCTCGCTGAGGCTTGATTCCGAGCGCTGCACGGGTTGCCGTCTATGCACGCAGGTGTGTCCGCACGCGGTGTTCGAGATGCGCGACGGCAAGGCGGTCATCGTGGACCGCGATGCGTGTATCGAGTGCGGTGCGTGTGCGATGAACTGCGCGTGGGCCGCGATCACGGTCGAGGCCGGCGTGGGATGCGCCGCTGCGATCATAAACGGATGGATCAAGGGCACCGAGCCCAACTGCGGCGACGACTGCTGCGGCTAGACATGACGATGAAAGGAACCGACTGATGCTCATCAAGATCCTTGGCAGTGGCTGTGCGAAGTGCAACCTGCTCGAGAAGGCTACCCGCGAGTCCGTGGCACGCCTCGGGCTGGAGGCCGAAGTCGAGCACGTCAACGACTTCGCTGAGATCATGGCCTACGGCGTCATGACGACGCCCGCGCTCGTCATCGACGAGCAGGTCCGACTCTCCGGCCGCGTGCCCTCCGCTGACGAGCTCGACCGCATCATCGCTGGCGCCAAGCCCGAGGCCTCCGGCGGCTGCGGCTGCGGTAGCTGCTGCTGCTAGCCTTCTGACCTTCTGCCGAGAGGACACCCCCGCACATGGACATCTTCGCGCCGCTTGAGGCGCTCGCGAACTGGCTCACCTTCGACGTGATCGGCCTGGCGCACGGGAGCCACTTCGGTGAGGCGCTCGCGTTCTTCCTCTACGACGTGCCGAAGATCCTGCTCATGCTCGCCACCATCGTGTTCGTCGTGGCGATCATCCGTTCGTTCTTCCCGCCCGAGAAGACCCGCAAGTACCTCTCGAACACGAGGCTGTACGTCGGCAACGTGCTCGCGGCGGCGTTCGGTGTGGTGACGCCGTTCTGCTCGTGCAGTGCGGTGCCGCTCTTCATCGGCTTTGTGGAAAGCGGAGTGCCGCTTGGCGTGACGTTCTCGTTCCTGGTTGCCAGCCCGATGGTGAACGAGGTGGCGCTCGTGCTGTTGCTGGGGATGTTCGGCTGGAAGATAGCGGCGCTCTACCTGGTGGCGGGACTCACGGTCGCCATCATCAGCGGCATCGTCATCGGCAAGCTCGGCCTCGAACACCTCGTCGAGGAGTACGTGTACACCATCAAGGTAGGCGAAGGCGTCGTCGAGGAACTCACGTGGCGCGATCGCGTCGCGTACGCGAAGGGCTACGTGGGCGAGATCGTCGGCAAAGTGTGGCCGTACGTGGTGGTCGGCATCGCCATCGGCGGCTTCATGCACGGCTTTCTGCCCGAGGACTTCTTGGTGCGCTACGCCGGGCCCGGCAACCCGTTTGCGGTACCGATCGCGGTCCTTCTCGGCGTGCCGCTCTACTCCAACGCGGCCGGCGTCATCCCCATCGTGAGCGTGCTCGTGGACAAGGGCATGGCGATGGGCACCGTGCTCGCCTTCATGATGGCTGTCGTCGCGCTCTCACTGCCGGAGATGATCATCCTGCGCAAGGTCATCAAGCCCAAGCTCATCGGCATCTTCATCGCGATCAACGCGGTGGGCATCATCGCGGTGGGGTACCTGTTCAACGCCATCTTGTAGGCGGCCTCGCGCGCTGTTCTGGGGCATATAGTCCGAGATGGCATCATAGAGCCGCTGGAGGGACAGGATGTCCCGGGTGTTTCGCGGTAGTCCGCGCGACGGTTACGATGGTACTGTCCTGCAACCGGCCCGGGTGAGCCAGTGAGCGACGTCTCAGTACACTTCGAACCTTCCGGTGTGACCGTCTCGGTCCCGCTGGGTTCGTTGCTGCTCGATGCGTCACGCCGGGCGAGCGTGGGCGTTGATGCGCCCTGCGGAGGCATCGGCCGGTGTGGTCGATGCCGCATCGTGGTTGCCGGCTCGGTGAGCCCGCTTACTGACGACGAGCGTGTGTTGTTGACAGAGGAGGATATCGCGGCAGGTATCCGCCTTGCGTGCCGTGCCCGCGCAACGGGATCCGTTTCTGTCCAAGTCGCGCCTGAACCCGGTGGCATGCGCATCGTCGAAGACGCCGCCGTCCCACGTCCGGAGGTCGAGCCCCCGGCGGTGCGCGGCATATTCGCCGCTGCCGAGGAGCCATTGCTGGGCATAGCCATCGACATCGGGACCACCACGCTTGCGCTTGCGCTGGTCGACCTGCGTAACGGCGACGAGATCGCGCACGCGTCCGGCATGAATGCGCAGCACACTTTCGGCGCCGACGTCATGTCACGTGTCTCGGCGGCAATCGCCGGGCAGGCCGTTGCCCTCCATGAGGCGGTCGTCTCAGAGATCGAACGGCTGTCTCTGTCGCTTGTGCGTCGCGTGGGCGCATCGCCCGCACATGTGCGGGAGTTCGTCGTAGTGGGCAACACGACGATGCGTGCGCTGCTCCTAGCCGAGGACGTCTCGCCACTCGCGGCTGCGCCGTACGAGGGCGCGTCGATCGCCCCGGTCACGACGGACTCGGTGACGCTTGGGATGAGTTCGTTCGATGCACGAGTCACCGTCGCTCCGGGTGTGTCGGCATTCATCGGCGGCGACGTCGTGGCGGGCATGCTCGTGACGCGCGTAGCCGGGCGGTCCGAGCCAACGCTATACATGGACCTCGGCACCAATGGCGAGATCGTGCTTGTCTCGGACGGTCGCGTCATCGCTGCCTCGGCTGCCGCTGGTCCCGCGCTTGAGGGTGCCAGCATCGAGATGGGGATGCGTGCTCAGCCGGGAGCGATCGAGCACGTGCATCTGAAGGGTGAGACGCTTGTCGCGGAGACGATCGAGCACGCACCACCGCGCGGTATCTGCGGGAGCGGTCTGCTGGACCTCGTTGCAGCTCTGCTGGATGCGGATGTGATCGACGAGGGTGGGCGGCTGGCCGAGAAGACCCGCGGAGGTCTCGCATCGTCCGTGGAGGACCGGGGAGACCAGCACGTGTTCATCGTGGACGAGAAGCACGGAATCGTCTTGACGCAACATGACGTGCGTGAATTGCAGCTCGCGAAGGGCGCGATCCGCACCGCGCTCGACATGGTGCTGGAGCGCGCGGGGTTAAGCGCGGGTGACCTGCTGGATGTGGTCATCGCGGGCGGCTTTGGCCTGCACGTTCGCGGCTCCGCCATTGCGCGAATCGGGATGGTGCCTCCGGAGTGGGAGAGCTGTCTACGCTACGTGGGCAACGCTGCACTTGCAGGCGCTGTTGCGCTGCTTGTAGGCACGCAGGCCCGCCAGGATGCCGAGACGATCGCGCGTGGCGTTGAGACCATCGACCTTGCCGCCGATCCGGACTTCCAGAGACGCTTCATCGCGTCGCTCTCTTTCCCTCAGGCTCAGTAAGCTTTCACCGTGATGCTTGACATCAGCTTCTGCTGATGCAAAGTATAACGCGAGCTTATGTATGGCATTCGAATCACAAGGGGGACACATGGGGAAGAAGCGCGTCCTGGGCCCTTCGGCCTGGATGCTTGGCGGCACCGGTCTGGTCATCGGTGTCGCGGCGGCGTTCCTGGTCAAGCAGGGCAACCCTGGGAACATGGGCTTGTGCATCGCGTGTTTCCTGCGCGATATCACGAGCTTCTTCGGCGGTGAGGCGATGAAGATGAACGGCTTCGCCTATATCCGGCCGGAGATCGTCGGTCTGATGCTGGGCGCGACCGTTGCCGCCTTCGGCTTCCGTGAGTTCAAGGCTCGCGGGAGCGCCGGTGCGCTGTACCGGTTCGTGCTCGGCTTCATCTTCATGGTCTCGGCGCTGATATTCCTCGGCTGCCCGGTCCGTGCATGGCTGCGCCTCGGAGGTGGCGACCTGAACGCCGCAGTCGGTATTGCCGGCCTCATAGTCGGGATCATCGTTGGAACCGTGTTCCTCAAGCGCGGCTACATCGTCGGTCGGGCGAAGAAGCTCGCCAAGCCGGTCGGCCTGGTCATGCCGGTCATCGCGGTCATCTTGCTCGTACTCGCACTTGTCACCTTCTACAACGGTGCAGCCCCCAACGGCTTTTCGACCGTCGCCAAGGGTGCGAAGAAGACCGCCGAGGGCGCGGTGTTCAACGCCGAGAAGGTCATCGCACCTCCGGGTGCGTCGATGGTGGATGGCGAGATCGTGGGTGAGGACGGCGCGGTCGTCTCCTCCGCCGAGTCTGTCTCGGCGGCCGCCGGTATCCCCGGCGGCTCGCGTGCTCCGCTCTACCTGTCGCTCGTGGCGGGTCTGGCCATCGGTATCGCGGCACAGCGCAGCCGTTTCTGCAGCGTGGGCGGTATCCGCGACTCCATCCTGATCAAGCGCTACGACCTGCTGATCGGTGTCGCAGGTCTCGTCATCGGCGTGGCGGTCATGAACATGGTGTTCGGCCAGTTCCACCTCGGCTTTGAGGGGCAGCCTGCGGCTCACACCAACTTCCTCGGCAACTTCTTGCCGATGATCCTCGTCGGCCTTACCGCGGTGTTCATGGGTGGATGTCCGCTGCGCCAGGTCATCATGGCTTCCGAGGGCGATCTTGACGCTGTGGCGGCTGTTCTCGGCATGATGGCGGGCGCGGTCGCGTCGCACGCCCTGACGCTCGCATCCACCGGCGCCGGCCCCGCATCGGGCGCCTGGGTCGCGATGGGGGTCATGGCTGTCGTGACGCTCGGTATCGGATTCCTGCGGACGCAGAAGGCATAGAGGAGGGGGAGTCGAAATGGTCGAAGCAGATGTGCGTGGGTTCGTCTGCCCCGTCCCGCTGATGCGGACCAAGAAGGCGCTTGAGTCGGGACCCGCCAAGATCGTAGTGCTCGCAAGTGACGGTACCGCCAAGACGAACGTGACGTATCTGTTGCAGGACGAGGGCTACACCGTCGTTGTCACCGATGACGGGGACGACTATCGGATCGAGGGTACGAAGTAGCGTGCTTTTCAAGCGGAACAAGCGACGGGAGGTGCCGGGCGACGCGCTCGGCATCTTCCTGTTCGACGAGGTCTCCTCGGCGATACGCGCCGAGAAGGTCCTGATGGCCGCCGAGTACGAGGTCGCGCTCGTGGCACCACCCCACCACCTGAGGGCCGGTTGCGATCTCGCGGTATCCGTTCCGCGGGTGGAACAGGTGGGTGCCGCTCGCGCGCTTGCGGACGCCGGAGTGTTCGTGCGCGAATGGATCGATGACACCGAAGGCACCGCGGAGATCTGCGACCTTGTGACGGCCGAGGACTTCGGCGAGTGGCTGATGGTGCGCTCGGGCAACATGAAGATCACCGTAGAGCGGGCGAGCGGGGTGATCGTCAACACCTCTGGTGGCGGATGCCCCGACATCCCCTATCTGAACATCGAGCTCGTGGGGAAGACGATCTGGGACGCTCAGCGGCCCAAGGAACTGGGCTACACACTCTGCGGGCTGATGCTCGATCGCGCGTTTTGTGAGGTTCGCCGCATGCTGGATGGCGAGCGCGCATGAGCCTGCTCGTGGTCGCGACATATCCCATAAGCGGCGGGCCGGTACTGAGCGGTCGGGTCCACAGTGAGGCAGGCGTTCTGCACGTGGCGGGATCTCCGGTGCCCGCGTCACAGGGGACGTCGGCGATGCTGGGCGCCGCTCTTGCGGTCTCCGGCTACCTTGAGACGCCGGCGCCTCACGCGCTCATAGCGGGCGACATCGGCCGAGGCGACGGTACCCGAGCGGTCTACGCCCGCCTGATGGAGGTGACCGAAGAGGTCCGGCCATCCGTCATCGCCTTCCACTACATGCAGCCCGTCATGGCGCTGATCCGCCAGGCAGTCTGTGATATCGCCGAGAGACTCCCGGACGTCCTGCTGGTCGCCGACGCAGGCGGCATGTACGCGGCGAAGGCTGCGGGCGTGGCGGATCGCTTCGAACTGATGACGCCGGACGTCGGCGAGGTCGGTTTCCTAGCCGACCCGCAGGCGACTCACCCGGCCTATGTCTCTCACTACCTCTTCGGCACGGCATCGTTCGACACGCCCGGCCTCGTTCGTATGGCCGCCGACTCGGGTGGCTCGGCACGGGTGCTACTGGTGAAGGGCAAGACGGACCACATCTCGTTGAGGGGGGACGTCGTCGGAGCCGTGGACCGGCCCGCTGTGCCGGCTCTGGAGGCGATCGGCGGAACCGGCGATACCATCACCGGGCTTGCGGCCGGCTTCATGGCGGCGGGCTTCCCGACGGTGCACGCGGCGCTCTGCGCGTCCCGGGCGAACCGGCATGCAGGAGTATCGATGGGTGCCACACCCGCTATGCGAGCCAGCGACCTCGTAGCTGCGTTGCCTGCGGTGTTCTCCGAGCACCTGTGCGGATGGGCGGGAGCGTGCCAACGCGTTTAACGCCATGACGAATGGCGAACGAACAGTGCAGGTCACTGAAACGTGCACAGGGAGGCGTGATGATATTCGGCATCCAGGTCCAGCCGTACATGCTCATCGTCGGGGGGACGTTCCTCGCAACACTCGTTGTGTTCCAGATACTGGTGGGGCTGCGAAAGATACACTTCCCCGGCAAACTGCATATGCGTGTGCATAAGATGGTCGCGTGGCTGATGCTTGCCGGTGTGTTTGTTCACGGGCTGCTCGCCATGGCGTATCTGAAGGTCATCTAGGCGTAGACTTCCGCTTCGCGCCCGCCAACGACCTTAACCTGCTGCCCTCTATAGCCTACAATGCACGCATGGCCGCGGGTACTTGGAGCTCTCCCGCACATCACCTGAGCGGCCGTCAGCTACGACTCCTCTAGGAAGGTGTCCGGGTGCAGCAGCCGCAAGAGCTTAGGCCCACGTCGCAGGGTAAGGTACGCGACCTGTTCGATCTTGGCGACCGGATGCTACTTGTCGCTACCGACCGTCTCTCCGCGTTCGACGTGATCCTGCCGGACGCCATCCCTTACAAAGGTGAAGTGCTCACGAAGATCTCGCTGTTCTGGTTCGATGTGCTCGATGATGTGGTGGCCAACCATCTCATCTCGGCGGACGTCGCCGACCTCCCCAGCGAGTTCGTGCCGTATGCCGAGACCTTCGCCGGTCGTTTCATGTTGGCGAAGAAAGCCGAGGTCTTTCCGGTCGAGTGCATCGTGCGGGGATACCTGGCAGGGAGTGGCTGGAACGAGTACCGCACGAGCGGCACCGTGTGCGGGCAGAAGCTGCCCGAGGGGCTCGTTGAGTCCTCCAGGCTGCCCGAGCCGATCTTCACCCCGTCGACGAAGGCCGAGATCGGCGAGCACGACGAGAACATCAGCTTCGAGCGTGTCGTTGAGCTGATCGGCGAGGAGCACGCGAATGCCCTGCGTGATGCTTCGATCAAGTTGTATTCGCGTGCGGCGAAGCATGCGCTCGACTGCGGTATCATCATCGCTGACACCAAGTTCGAATTCGGGCTCGTCGACGGCGTCGTGACGCTGGTCGACGAGGTGCTCACACCCGATAGCTCGCGGTTCTGGCCAGCTGACAGTTATGAGCCCGGCAAAGGCCAGCCCAGCTTCGACAAGCAATTCGTCCGCGACTGGCTGCAAAGCAGCGGTTGGGACAAGAAACCCCCCGCCCCAGAGCTCCCCGAAGACATCATCACGATCACTGCCGAGAAGTACGTCGAGGCATACGAGATGATCACCGGCGAGCCATTTGTTCCGGAAGGTGATTGATATGGCGCGCCGCAGTGCGGGCAATGATCGCTACCGTGTGGAGAAGAAGGGTCAGACGCGAAAGAGCGCCGGCTCGCTCAAGCCGAAGCGTACGAAGGGCACGCTCGACACGGTCATGCCGAAGAAGAGCGACGCCCCCAAGAAGAAGAAAGCGGCGCCTTCTAAGAAGAAGTACATCCCGATCCCGACCACGCCCGAGATCAAGAAGTGGCGCAAGGTCTGGTGGGTGGCGATCATCGTTGCACTGCTGGCGTTTGGCGTCGCCTATCTCGGCGAGTCCCAGGGAAGTAACACGCTGCGCACGGTCGGTCTGTCGATAGAGCTTGCCGGCGTGCTTGTGGCCATCAACATCGACATCTTCGTCATTCGCCGACTTCGCAAAGAAGCAATCCTTGCGGAGCAGAAGGGCAAGAAGCCGAAGGCTGACAAGGCCGATAAGACCGAGAAGGCCGCCGAACCCCACAAGGACAGCGGAAAGGACGCGTCGTGAGCTTGAAGGAGCTGCCGGTTCACGTACGCAACAACGTCTACCTCAGTTGGGTCGGCATGGCGCTCGCGGGTTTGGGTATCGTCGGATTCATATTGAGTTTCGGCTCGATCGCCGGCCCCGAGCAGATCGCCTCGGATGGTCAGGCGGTCTTCCCGTGGATCGCCTATATCTCGATCCTCGCCTGGGCGGTCGGCCTGGTCGTTTCATGGATCGGCCGTCGCAACATCCGAACGGCAGTACGCGAACGCAAGCAGGAGATGCAACAAGCAGCCCGCATCGACCTTGACGACTGATAGGAGACAGCAATGGCGCGTTTCGACATCTACGTGACGTACAAGAAGGGCATCTTCGACCCGCCCGGCGCCACGGCCGAGCGCGCACTGCAGAACCTTGGGTACGCCGAGGTCTCCTCGGTCAAGATCGGCAAGTTCATCCAGCTGGAGGTCGCTGACGGGACGGGTGTCGAGCGCGTCGCCGAGATGTGCGGCAAGCTGTTGGCCAACCCCGTTATCGAGGACTACCGCATCGAGCCGGTCGGGGAGGCGTAAGGCATGCGCTTTGGCGTTGTCATATTCCCCGGCTCCAACTGCGAGCAGGATGTCATCCATGCCGCACGGCACCTGGGCTTTGAAGCGGAGTACATCTGGCACGGCGATACGGACCTGTCCGGATTCGACGCCATCGTATTGCCTGGCGGCTTCAGCTACGGGGACTACATCCGTTGCGGTGCCGTCGCGCGCTTCTCGCCCGTGATGACCGAGGTAGTCCGCTTCGCCGAGGCGGGCGGTCCGGTAATGGGCATCTGCAACGGCTTCCAGATTCTCACCGAAGCGCACCTGCTCCCCGGCGCGCTGCTACGCAATGTCGGTCTGAAGTTCATCTGCCACAGCCAGCCGGTGCGGATTGAGGACAGTGCGTGTCAGTGGCTCGATCTGCCCGGCGGCACCGTCCTCGACATCCCGGTCAACCACAACGAAGGCAACTATATCTGTGATGCCGACACCCTGGGGCGCCTCAAGGCCAACGGACAGGTCGTGCTGCGGTACTGCGAGTCCGATGGCAGCGTTCTCCCGACCTCGGCACCCAACGGTGCGCTCGACAACATCGCAGGCATCTGCAACGAGCGCGGCAACGTGTTCGGTCTCATGCCGCACCCCGAGCGCATGGTCGATCCGCTGTGCAGCGGTACCGACGGTGTTCCGTTCTTCACAACCGTTCTGAAGCGTTTCGCGGAGGTGTAGGCATGGACGTACTCGCGTTCAACGGACCGCTCGCCCTGTTCCTGCAGGCGATGGCGTTCCTTCTGGTGCTGGGCGCGCTCTTCATGATCGTGCACGCGCTGGGACGGCCGCGCGAACGCTGGCGTACCCCATGGACCCGATGGCTGTGGGTGATCGTCGGCATCGGCTACGTTGTCGTGCTGGCCGCCGCGTTCATCCTCTCGCTCATGGATGGCGTTGACACCGCTGTTGTCGAGACCGCGATCACCGTCTATGGCTTCGGCTTCGTCATCGCCCTCGTCTTCGAGGTGGCGTATCTGCTACGCGTCGTCTTCCCCGCGCCCGGTCGCAAGGCGCCCTGTCCTCCCACGGAGGTCATCGCCGAAGCCGAGGACGCCACCGTCATCACTCCGGAGAGGCCTTCGGCAGGCACCGGTGAGTCCACGTCCGACGCGTTCACAGAGGAGTAGCCCTTATGCCCGAGATGCTCGATGCGGAGCTCGCGCCCAGGCTGGCCGTCGAACTCGGCCTGAAGCTCGACGAGTACGACAAGATCGTCGAGACCCTCGGCAGGCGACCGAGCGTGACCGAGCTCTACATGTATTCCCTGATGTGGAGCGAGCACTGCTCCTACAAGCACTCGCGCAAGGCACTCCGGATGTTCCCGACCACGGGCGAACACGTGCTGCAGGGACCTGGCGAGAACGCAGGCGTCATCAGCGTGGGCGACGGCTGGGCTGTCGCCTTCAAGATGGAGTCGCACAACCACCCCTCGGCCATCGAGCCCTACCAGGGCGCGGCGACCGGCGTCGGCGGCATCATCCGCGACATCTTCACGATGGGCGCTCGTCCCATCGCCTCCCTTGATTCGCTGCGCTTCGGCACCCTGGACAAGGCGCGTCAGCGCTACCTGTTCGAAGGTGCGGTCGCCGGCATCGGCGGCTACGGCAACTGCCTGGGTGTTCCCACGGTGGGTGGAGAGGTCTACTTCGACGAGGCGTATGAGGGCAACTGCCTTATCAACGCGATGTCCATCGGTCTCATGCGCGAGGAGAACCTTACCCGTGCCACCGCGAGCGGCGTGGGCAACCTGATCCTGCTCATCGGTTCGACGACCGGCCGAGATGGCATCGGTGGCGCATCCACGCTCGCAAGCCAGGAGTTCGACGAGAAGGCCGAGGACAAGCGCCCGAGCGTGCAGGTGGGCGACCCCTTCGAGGAGAAGCTGCTGATCGAGGCCTGCCTCGAGCTGCTCGACGGCAAGCTGCTGGTGGCGTTGGGTGACCTCGGTGCGGCTGGACTGACCTCCTCGGCAAGCGAGATGGCGAGTCGCGGCGGCGTGGGGCTCGACATCGACGTCACCAAGGTGCCGCAACGTGAAGAGAATATGAAGGCGTTCGAGATCATGGTCTCCGAGAGCCAGGAGCGCATGCTCGCGGTCGTCGAGCCCGAGAAACTCGAAGCCGCGCAGGCGGTCTGCACCAAGTGGGGCCTGCGCTCCACCGTGATCGGCACGGTCACCGATACGGGGCACTTCGTGGTGCGCGAGGGCGACGTGATCGTCGCCGACATACCGGCCTCGACGCTGGCGGACGACGCGCCCATCTATGATCCCGCGATGGAGCGCCCCGCCTACCTCGATGACGTGCAGAGCTTCGACCCGCGCGTGATCATGCTGCCTGACGATGACGAACTCGGGGACGTTCTGCTCAAGCTGCTCGCGAGCCCCAATATCTGCTCCCGCCGCTGGATCTGGGAGCAATACGACCACCAGGTCATGCTGAACACTGTGGTGCTGCCCGGTAGCGACGCAGCTGTCCTGCGCATCAAGGGCACCGACCGCGCCATCGCCGTGAGTACGGACTGCAACGGGCGCTACTGCTATCTGGACCCGTATCTCGGTGCGCAGATCGCGTTCGTCGAGGCGGCGCGCAACGTCGCCTGCGCCGGCGGCCGTCCGGCCGCTATCACCGATTGCCTGAACTTCGGTAATCCCGAGAAGCCCGAGGTCTTCTGGACCTTCAACGAGTCGGTCAAGGGTCTCTCGGATGCCTGCAAAGCGTTCAACGTGCCGGTCATCTCGGGCAACGTGAGCTTTTACAACGAGAGCTTCGGTCAGCCCATCTACCCCACGCCCACGGTCGGTCTGGTGGGTCTGCTGCAGGACGTGTCGCGGCACACCACGGCGAGCTTCAAAGACGAAGGCGACGCCATCATCCTGCTCGGCGACACGCGCAACGAGCTGGGCGGCAGTGAGCTGATCAAGCTCATCGATGGCAGCGTGGCCGGTATGCCGCCTTCGGTCGACCTGTGGCGCGAGCAGCAGGTGTGCGAGGCGGTCATCAGCTGCATCGAGATGGGTGTCGTCAAGTCCGCTCACGACTGCTCTGAAGGCGGACTTGGCGTCGCACTGGCGGAATCATGTATCGCCGGTGGTATCGGAGCAACGATCGTGCTGGAGAGCCGTATGCGTCCGACCGTCTCGCTGTTCTCCGAGTCGCAGGGCCGTATCGTCGTCAGCACGACTGTGGACGACGCGACGGTGGTGACGCTGATGGCCGACAGGCTGCGCATCCCCTACGAGGTCATCGGGCAGGTGGGCGGCAACAGCCTTTCGATCAAAGACATGCTGGAGCTGCCCGTGTCCGAGCTGCGCGAAGCGCACGAGCCCGCACTGGAGCGTCTGGTTCACGGCGGGTAGACGGGTACGATAGTCCCGTGGGCTGTCTACCGGAGGCGTCATGGAGCTTCTGACTGCACTTGGACTGTCGGTGCCGGCGGGATTGAACGCGTATATCCCGCTGCTTGCTGTCGCACTTGCCCAACGCTTTGAATGGCTGGAACTGCGTGAGCCGTTCGACCTGCTCGGCTCGTGGTGGGTGATAGGCATCATCGCGGTGCTGCTGGTAGTGGAGGTACTGGCTGACAAGATTCCGGCCGTGGACAGCGCCAACGACGCGATCCAGACCGTGATACGGCCCGCTGCGGGTGGGCTGGTCGCAGTGGCGGCGTCGGGGAATGCGACCCAGGTCAGCCCGTGGCTGTATGTGATAGCGGGGGTTGTTCTGGCGGGCGGTGTGCATGCGGTCAAGGCGACGTCGCGGCCCGCGGTGAATGCGAGCACGGCCGGTATGGGGGCGCCTGTGGTCAGCGCGGTCGAGGACATCGGGGCCGTTGCGATGTCGGCCGTCGCCATAGTCGCGCCGTACCTTGTCGGCCTGGCGCTGCTTCTGTTCGGCATTCTGATGTGGCGCTTCTGGCGCCGCCGCGCTGGGCGCGGCTGAGAGGGGGAGTCGTGTCCGAGGAGGATGCTGCGCGCCTGCGCGCCGAGCTGCACTCGCCCATCCGTGCCGTCCGTGAGGCCGCAGTCGCGCAGATCGTGGAACTCTACGACACGCAGACGACTCGTCTGCTCACGGAGGCACTGCTTTCGAGCACGCCCGAGGTGCGCGACAAGGCGATCCTCACGCTTGCTAAGCTCATCACCTCAGATGACGACATGCTCGCTCTTGGCGCCGCTCGTCCGCTCGCGCAGGCCGGGGCGCTCGACGCACTCGCCGAGGCCTACAGCCGCGGCACGACGGAAGTGCGGTTGAGCGCTGCGCTGCTCGCAGGTGCGTGCGCCGACCCGCGCGCGCTTGAGCTTGCCGAGCAGGCGCTCGGTGACACGGACGTGCACGTGCGTGCGCTCGCGATGGAGCTTGTGGCGCGGCTTCGGGTTATGTAGCACTCCCGCCATGCTCGGCGAGCTGCCTGAGTGAACTCGATCAGCTGGGTGTTTCTCGCTTCACGACGAGCATCATACCCAGGGGTTTCTAAGTCGCCTGCCGCAGCGGCGGTATGCGTGGTATCCTACACGCGTCCCAGCCCCTGAACACACAAGGACATCCTTTTCTCACATGAATGAATCCGAATCCTCCAACGACTGGATTCTCGCCGAGAAGCCCGATCGCCCGGAAGAGGCATGCGGTGTCTACGGCGTCTACGCCCCCGGTGAAGATGTCGCGCGCCTTACCTACTTCGGCCTGCACGCGCTCCAGCACCGCGGACAGGAGTCTGCGGGCATCGCAGTGGCTGACGGCCACACGCTGATGGTGAACAAAGACCTCGGTCTCGTTCCGCAAGTCTTCAAGGAGAGTGACCTGACCACGCTCATGGGTCACGTCGCCATCGGGCACACGCGGTATTCGACGACGGGCTCTTCATCGGCCTGGGAGAACGCCCAGCCCATGGTGTCCTCGATCGGGTCCAACACCATCGCGTTGGCCCACAACGGCAACCTTGTGAACACGGTCGAGCTGCGCGATGGCATGAAGGGCAACGGCTTCCGCTTCCGCTCCACCACCGACTCCGAGGTCATAGCCTCCCTCGTGGACCACTTCACGCAACAGGAGAACTCGATGCGCGCCGGCATCCGCGAGACGATGAAGCTGATCCGGGGCGCCTACGCCGTCGTTCTCATGTCCGAAGAGGCGCTCTATGCGTTCCGCGATCCCTATGGCGTTCGACCGCTCGTGCTCGGCCGCCTCGGAGAGGGCTGGATCGTCGCATCCGAGACGTGCGGCCTGGACATCGTCGGTGCACAGTTCGTGCGAGATATCGCGCCGGGCGAGATGGTGAAGATCAGCGCCGACGGGTTGGAGGCCGAGCAGGCGGTGCCGGCTAAGAAGGCGTCGCTGTGCATGTTCGAGTTCATCTACTTCGCGCGGCCGGACAGCGTCATGTACGACTGCAGCCTGTATGAGGCACGCAGCCGGATGGGTGCGGCGATAGCGCGCTCAGCTCCGGTAGAAGCCGACCTTGTCATGGGAGTCCCGGACTCAGGGATCCCCGCCGCAGTCGGCTATGCGGCCGAATCAGGCATCCCGTTCGGTGAGGGTCTGGTGAAGAACCGCTACGTAGGGCGAACCTTCATCTCGCCGACGCAGTCGCTGCGCCAGCAGGGCATCCGCCTCAAGCTCAACCCGCTTCGCCATATCATCGCCGGCAAGCGACTCGTCGTCACCGATGACTCGATCGTTCGCGGCAACACGTCGCGCAAACTCGTCGCACTCCTTCGCGAAGCGGGGGCGACCGAGGTGCATATGCGCATAACCTCGCCTCCCGTGAAGTGGCCGTGCTTCTACGGAATCGACACGGACACCCAAGAGCAGCTCGTCGCCGCAGTGAAGTCGATCGAAGAGGTGCGAGAGTTCATCGGAGCCGATTCACTGGCGTATCTGTCTGTCGCAGACATGGTCGCCGCTACCGGTGCGCCTCATGACGACTACTGCCTCGCGTGCTTCAACGGTGAGTACCCCATCGAGATTCCCGAGTCGGTCAAGGCCGGCAAGCTCTCCTTGGAACACGTCGGGTGAGCGATCTTTCCACGCTCGCGGCTGCGCTCATCGGTGGCATCCGCGGCGGTCTGCATCCAAATCCGCTTGTCGGCATCGTGACGGTCGGCATCGCTGCCGCGCTACTCGGTGCACCCAAGACTCCTCGCGAGCGGGAGCGCTACGCGTGGGCGACGCTCGTCGTGGGCTGGGTCATCGGCGATGGTCTTTGGCTGCTCGGACGCTCGCGTGATCTCTACGACGGCGTGAACCGCATCCTAGAGACTTCGCAGCCCGTTTGGGCCGACTGGACCGCACTTGCACTCTGGGCACTCGTCAGCTTCGCTGTCGGGTACCTCGCGCCGGTTCTTCTCGGCAAGACGGTCGGTCGGCGCGTCATGCACGGCACGGGATGGCTTGCGGCTGCTTCGGTGGCGGTCATGACGTCTTACGCGCTCACCAAGCTGCTGGCGTTGGTCCCGTAGCTCGCGCGGTCTTTGTGGGAATGCCCCATAATGAGGGCAGTCGAGGGAGGAGCAAACGGATGTCGGACACGCCCGATAAGCCCACCAGCTACCGCGACGCCGGAGTCGATATCGATGAAGGCGCCCGAGCGGTCGGTCGCATCCGCGATGCGGTCCGATCGACGTATCGGCCCGAGGTCCTCGGGGATATCGGCGGTTTCGGCGGGATGTTCGCGCTCAACACCTCGGGCATGACCGAACCGGTGCTTGTCAGCGGGACTGACGGCGTGGGCACCAAGCTCAAACTCGCACAGCTGCTCGACCGCCACGACACCGTGGGCATCGACCTGGTCGCGATGTGCGCGAACGACATCCTGGTCACCGGCGCAGAGCCGCTCTTCTTCCTGGACTACGTCGCGGTAGGCAGGCTTGACTCCGACCGCATGGAGCGCATCGTGGGCGGCATCGCCGAAGGGTGCAGGCAGGCCGGCTGTGCGCTCGTGGGCGGAGAGATGGCCGAGCACCCCGGCGTCATGGATCCCGACGACTACGACGTGTCCGGCTTCTGCGTGGGCGTGGTGGACCGTGCTGCGGCCATCGATGGTTCGACGATCGCCGAAGGCGACGTCGTTCTCGGCCTGGCGTCGTCGGGCATTCACAGCAACGGTTACTCACTGGTCCGCAAGGTCCTCGTGCATGGCCGAGAAGAAGAACTTTCGCTGCCGCGGATCGATCTGGACGGAAAGACCCTCGGTGAGGTCTTGCTCACGCCGACACGCATCTACGCGAAGGGCGTTCTGGCGCTGGTTCGTACCGGCGCGCGCATCAAGGGAATGGCGCACATCACCGGAGGCGGCATCACGGAGAATCTCAACCGCGCGCTGCCCCCTACAGTGGACGCGCGCGTGCATCGCGGCGCGTGGCCGAAGCCGCCCGTGTTCGACCTGCTGCAGAAGGCGGCCGCGCTTTCCGATGACGACATGTACCGCACGTTCAACATGGGCATCGGGTTCGCGATCGTGGTCGGCGCCGCCGATGCGCCCGAGGTGGCCGCACTGCTGCGCGAGTCTGGCGAAGTGGTCTTCGAGATAGGGGAGATCGTTCCGGGCACAGGGGAGGTCATCTATGGATGAGAAAGAGGTCGTCGCCGACGAGTTGTTCGAACCCGTCGAAGACCAGATGGTCCTGCGTGTCGGTGTGCTCATATCGGGCAGTGGCACCAACCTGCAGGCGCTCGTCGACAGCTGCGCCAATGGCTCGGTGGACGCCGAGGTCGTCGTTGTGATCTCCAACAAGAAAGACGCGTTCGGTCTTGAGCGCGCGCGCCGCGCCGGCATCGATGCGGTGTGCATCGACCGGACCGCCTACACGACGTTTGCCGCGTACAACCACGCGATCACCGACGTGATGCGCTCGCATCGGGTCGGCCTCGTCGTTATGGCCGGCTACATGCGACTGCTCGGCAACGAGGTGCTCGAGGAGTATCCCGGGCGGGTCATCAACCTCCACCCCGCGTTGCTGCCGTCCTTCGCGGGCGCATCCGCGATCCACGATGCCTTCGACCACGGAGTGAAGGTCACCGGCGTTACCGTGCATTTCGCGAATGAGAAGTTCGACGAGGGGCCCATCATCGCCCAGGAGCCGGTCATCGTGGCCGAGGAAGACACGGTGGAGACGCTCGAGGCGAAGATCCACGAAGTGGAGCACCGGTTGCTGCCGCTCGCGGTGCAGCTGTTCGCCGAAGGAAGGCTGGTCATCGAGGGCCGGAAGGTCCGCGTACTGCCTCCCGTGTAGGGAATCCAGGCGCCGGTTTGTCGGCCGTTAAGATTCTGTTTAGGTCCGCCTGTCACACTCGTGACGGCTGGGTGCGGCGTGAGGGGGCGCCGGGCCCGGCCGATCTATCGGAGACTCGATAGCACAGGGGGTGGCGATAGTGTGGGCCAACGGAGCGATCTACCCGTTCCCGCGTCCTCAGAGGCCTCCGGAGCCAAGAACACTTCTCGGTGTCGCTTGGCTTCGCGTTGCGGCGGCTCGAGAGGCGTACGGCTACGGTGACCTCAATGGTGCGCAGCATCACGTCAGGATGGCCACGACTGCGGCAGCGCAGGCGCTGGCCGCCCATCGAGGACTACCGGACGATCGGCTTTCGGACGCGGTGAGTTCGGCCTCGTTCTGCTGCGAGCAGCTGGGCCCGCCCATCGAGGACCTGATTCGCAAGATCACCGAGCTCGGCTACGTGCGGATGACGGAGGAAGTGCTGAATGATAAGCAGCACGATGCCGTACAGGGTGGGCTGTCCGCCTCGAGCGAGGTGGTAGCGCTCGTCGAGAGCGCCCTCACGGGCTGATGCACTTCTTCCGTATGAGCGATACTGGTATATTCATTACTTCGAAGGAATGCATCAGTATTCCGCAGACACACATGTATCCGCTGCGCGTACGGAAGGAACCGTCGATGACGAGACGATATGCACGGGTTGCGGCAGGTCTGGTGGTGGCCGCCGTGCTTGTGACCACTGCCCTCGCGGGCTGTTCGCAGAAGCCGGCCGATGAGACCGGAGACGCCACAGGCGCCGCAACCACCACCGTGAGGATCGGGTTCGCGGCTCCGCTGACGGGCGACAACGCCATCTACGGCCAGGGTATGAAGCGTGCTGTCGAGATGGCCATCGCAGAGGCCAACGACAGCGCAGAAGCCAAGGCTGCAGGCTACGAGTTCGTACTTGCCGCCCAGGATGACCAGGCCGACCCTAAGCAAGCCGTGAATGTCGCGAACCTGCTCGTCGGGGACACCGGCGTCGTTGCCGTCGTAGGTCACTTCAATTCCGGGTGCTCCATCCCGGCGTCGCCCGTCTACGATCGGGCGGACATGGCGATGGTCTCGGTCTCGTCCAATCCGCAGTTGACGGCACAGGGATTCGTGACCGTGAACCGCATCGTCGCCAAAGACGATGCCCAGGGTGGCGCCGCCGCCGAGCTCGCGTACGGCACCCTCGGGTTCAGGAAGGTCGTCGTCATCGATGACTCCACGCCGTACGGCGAGGGTCTTGCCACCGAGTTCATCAAGGGCTTCGAGGCGGCAGGCGGACAGGTGCTCGCCACCGAGAAGATCCAGGCCAAAGAGGTGGACTTCTCGGCATTGATGACGCGCTTTGGCGCCGTCGATCCCGACGCCATCTACTACGGTGGAGCGCACACCGAGGGCGCGCTGATCAGCAAGCAGGCCAAAGCGGCGGGTCTCACGGTGCCGGTCGTCGGTGGAGACATGCTGTTCTCGGCCGACTACGTAAGCATCGCAGGCGCAACGAATGCAGAGGGCGACCTGTGCACCAGCCTGGGGCTTCCGCTCGAGCAGCAGCCGCGCGGCGTGGACTTCAAGAACGCCTACCTGGAGAGGTTCGGCCAGGAGCCCGAGGCGTACGACTCGTATGCCTACGACAGTGCGTGGATCATCATCAATGCCGTGCTTGAAGCGGGTACGGACCGGGTCGCAGTTGCCGAGGCGATCCGCTCGCTCAGCTACGAAGGCGTCACCGGCACGGTGGACTTCGATGATGCCGGCGACACGAAGAACGCCGCTATCTCGACCTACAAGGTCGTCGGTGGCGCGTGGGAGCAGCTCAGCCGGTAGGCGCAGACTTGCGACATTCGACGGCTCCGGCGGCGATGCCGGGGCCGTCGCTGCTTTGCGACCGCGCATCGCCGTGAATTGAGGCACAATAGCGGGTAGGGAAAGGCGCGCTTCGAGCGCGAATCAGACATCTTGGAAGGGGCATTTCTCGTGGATCTCGTTCAGGTCAAGCGCGCGCTCGTCTCGGTCACCGACAAGACGGGCGTCGTGGATTTCGTGAGGGTACTTGCCGAGGAATTCGGCGTCGAGATCGTCTCGACGGGTGGCACGGCCAAAGTGCTCGCGGATGCGGGCATCGCTGTGCGACCTATCGACGACCTGACCGGATTTCCCGAGATGATGGATGGCCGGGTCAAGACGCTGCACCCCAAGGTGCACGGTGCGCTGCTCGCGCGGCGTGACGTCGAGGAGCATATGGCTCAAGCCGCCGAGCATGGCATCGAGCTCATCGACATCGTGGTCGTCAACCTTTACGCATTTGAGCAGACAGTCGCCAAGCCCGGTGTCACCCTCGAGGAGGCCATCGAGAACATCGATATCGGCGGACCGAGCATGCTTCGCTCGGCAGCGAAGAACTTCGACGCGGTGGCGGTCGTGACCGATCCGGGCGCTTACAGCGCGATCGTCGAGGAGCTGCGTGCCAACGAGGGCTGTACGACCCCCGGCACCCGCAAGGCGCTTGCGGTCGAGGTGTTCCGCAAGACGTCGGCCTACGACGCGGCGATCTTCAAGTATCTCTCGGGCCCGCAGAAGTTCCCCGAGGAGCTGCGCGCGCGCCTGTTCAAGGTCCAGGATCTCCGCTACGGCGAGAACCCGCACCAGCAGGCCGCGTTCTACCGTGACATGGATGCGGCAGAGCATACGCTTGCGCGTGCCGAGCAGCTGAACGGCAAGGAACTCAGCTACAACAACATCCTCGACACGGATGCGGCGTGGAGCGCTGTCGGCGAGTTCCAGGACCCGGCGTGCGTCATCGTCAAGCACACCAACCCGTGTGGTACCGCGATCGCCGGCGACGTCTTCGAAGCCTACAAAGCGGCACACGACTCAGATCCCATCTCCGCATACGGTGGCGTGATGGCATTCAACAAGCCCGTATCGCTCGAGGTGGTCGCCGAGATCAACGCACGCGGTCAGTTCGTCGAGGTCATCATCGCGCCAGAGTACGACGAGGCGGCCCTGGAGCTGCTCAAGCAGAAGAAGAACATCCGTGTCTTGCGCACGGGTGGCATTCGTCGCCCCCAGGACCGCGGGCTTGAGCTACGCAAGGTCGAAGGCGGGATGCTGGTGCAGGAGTTCGACGTGGTGGCCGAGGAGCGCTCGACGTTCACGGTACCCACGAAGCGCCAGCCCACCAAAGACGAGATGGAGCAGCTGCTCTTCGCCTGGAAGGCGGCCAAGTCCGTCAAGTCGAACTGCATCCTGCTCGTGAAGGGCTATGCGTCCATCGGCGTTGGTGCTGGTCAGATGAGCCGCGTTGACTCGGCCAAGATAGCCGTAGAGAAAGCCGGAGACAAGGCGGTCGGCAGCGTGTGCGCCTCCGATGCGTTCATGCCGTTCCCGGACGCGCTCGAGGTTGTCGCGGCCGGTGGATGCACCGCAATAATCCAGCCTGGCGGTTCGATCCGTGACGACGAAGTCATCAAAGTCGCAGATGAGATGGGCATCGCGATGGTCTTCACGGGGCACCGTCATTTCCGCCACTAGACGGCACCGCGAAGGAGAAGGCCGGGCAGCACATCGCTGTCCGGCCTTCCTTGTCTTGTAGCCCGACCTAGGCCTGGTGAATGACTCGCTGCGGGAATGGGATGATTATGCCCGCTTCGTCGAAGCGTTTCTTGAGCGCCTTGATGAACTGGTGGCGTAGCTCCCACTGGTCGGTGAACTCCCCGGCACGCAGACCGACCGTCATCTCGATGGCCGAGTCCCCGAAGGTATGGAAGCGCGCAAAGGGTTCGTAGCCGACCATGTTCGGCGAGAGCGCCGCTACCGTCTCGGCAGCCACTTCCTTTGCAATCCGCTCAGCCAGCTCAAGATCGGTGCCATAGGCCACTCCGACATCCATGAGCACTGAGAGCTCCTCGGCAGGCAGCTGGTAGTTGGTGACGATAGTCGTCGCCAGCGTCGAATTGGGCACGACGATGAGGTTGTTGGAGAGCTTGCGCACCGTGGTGTAGCGCCACGCGATGTCCTCGACGTATCCGGCCTGCCCGCTGGCGAGTTCGATGTAATCGCCAGGCCGGATCTGCTTGCCGGCGATGATCTGGATGCCGGCGAACAGGTTGCCGAGCGTGTCTTGCAGTGCGAGAGCGACTGCCAGACCGCCAACGCCGAGCGCGGTGAGCAGCGGCGTGATCGAGATGCTGAGCGCATTCAGAATGACAAGCGCTCCCAGTATCACCACCGCGATGCGTGTGAGGTTCACGAAGATCGTCGAGGATGCGGCCGTGCCCTCGGCAGCCTCGGCGTACATCCGTACGAAGCCGGCCGCCATGCGCATGGCGGCAACCGTGATGGTGAGTCCGGCCAGCACGATGAGCGTCTTGCCGAGGTAGCTCTCGACCTGGCCGCTCCACACGAGCACATCGAGCGCGATACCGCCGCCGGCGACGCCGAGCCACCAGACGGGCATGTGGCCGAGGCCGTTCGTGATCACACTCCATCCGCCCCATGATCGACGTTTGGCGGCGGCTCGCAGCCGTCCGACGACGATCTTCTCCAGCAGCCAGCCAATGACCAGGCCGCCCACTACGAGGGCGGCCAGGATACCGAAGTCTTTGATGTCCGCGCCGAGCAGCGTCATGCGGCCTCCTAGAGGACTGTCGTGAGCACGTCCAGGTAGTCATCCAGCAGACGCGTGGTGAGGAACTTGGCCCGAACGGCCTCGCGCGCCTTCTCACCGATGGTAACGCGAAGCTCGGTGTCGCGCAGCAGGGTGATGATCCGGTCGGCAGTGGCTTCGATGTCGCGGGGTTCGACGAGATACCCGGTCTCGCCATCTTCGATCTGCAGCGGGATGCCGCCAACGCGGGATGCCACGACGGCCTTACCCTTCCACATGCCTTCGGCCACCGTCAGCCCGAAGCCCTCGCGCGTCGACTTCTGCACGATCACGGTAGAGGCTCGCTGCAGCGCATTGATGAACGACGAAGAGCTGTCCTGCGCGATGAGGATGATGTCGCCGCTCTCCACGAGCTTGCGTGCTTTGCGGGCGACCTCCTCGTAGACGACGAGCCCTTCAGGGTCGTCGGCGGCCATGCTGCCGCAGAGCACGAGGCGGCAGTCGACCTCCTTGCGCACGAGCTTGAACGCTTCGATGACACCGAGCGGGTCTTTCCACGGGTCGAACCGGGAGATCTGCGTCACCAAGGGCTTGTCGCGCGGTACGCCTTGCTTCGCGAGCAGTCGGTCTATCTCGGCGGGGCGCAGCTCGATGTTCTTTGCCGAGAGAGGATCGATCGCCGGATGCACGATCCTTTGCGGGACCGGCAGATCCGGGCGCAGGTAGTCCGGATGCGAAACGAGCACCATGTCGTAGCGCAACAGGAAGCCTTTCAAGTACTCCCACAGCACCGGGTTGGCATCGGTGATGTCGATGTGACAGCGCCAGATCCATGGTTGCCGCTTCTTGAAATAGCGGATCAGCGGCAGTGGTTGTGGGTCGTGCACGACCACTACGTCGCGATCGAGCTGTGCCCAACTCGCAAACGCCTGGTTCGTGTGCTCGTACTGGTCCTTCTTGCGGCGCGTGAGATTGATCGGCCCGCCCTGCATAGCGTTGTGGAACTTCTTCGTGACCTGGAAGAAGTCCATGTTGCCGAGAAGGATGCGCCAATCTGCGTCCACGCCCGTGTCGTTCATGATGGGCACGAGCGAAGCGAGCATCTCGGCCACGCCACCGCCCTGGTAGGTCGAGTTGATGTGCAGCACGCGCCTGCCCAAGAGTCTGCGGGCCTTCGAGTGGATGCCAGCGATCACATCATCGCCCACGATGCCACGATAGTCCTCGAGACAATGCATTCGACCTCACCTCACCATCTGGCCGAGCAACGCTCTGACCTCGTCGATCCCATTCGTGCGGTAGCGCGCGAGTGAGCCGCCGCCTCCGACCTTGATCGAATACGCTTCAGGGGGCACCACTTCGAACACATCCTCATCCGTCCTGTCGTCACCGACCGCAAGGATGAAGTCCCAGTCGTCACTCTCAACGAAGTCGAGCGCCGCTCGACCCTTGTTGATATTCGCTGGTTTCACCTCCAAGATGCGGTGTCCCTCCATGATCGCCAGCCCGTAGTTCTCGGTGAGTCCGGCGAGCGCTTCATGCAACTCACGAGCACGCGCGGGTCCCAGACCGGGGTCGGCCGCACGGTAGTGCCATGCCAACGCATGTTCCTTCTCCTCGACGAAGGTCGCGGGAGTCCGGTCCACGTACCGGTCCATCACCTGGCGTGCGGTCTCCTTCCACGTGTCCGGCGGCACGGAGGCCTCTATCCAATTCCCGCCGCGCCACCGCTGCATCGATCCGTGCTCGGCCACCAACGAGACGTCGAGATCGCCAAGCCACTCGGTCAGAACCGCCCGCCCGCGTCCGCTGATGATGACGACTTCGTTCCGGGTGTCTGCCGCCAGCGCGCGAAGAGTCGCCTTCAGCTCTTCATCAGGTACCGTCGTCAACGGTTTGGCCGAGAAGCCGACGAGCGTGCCGTCGTAGTCAAGCAGCAGCAAGCGCCGCTGAGCGCGGCGATACGCGCCCAGCAACTGTCTCTCCACTTCAGGAGACAGGCGCTGTGCCGCACGTTCCCTGCGATTCTGGCCAGCTTGCTCCACCGCACCCATGAAGTCCTCGGCCCAGTGCACGACCGTATACAGGGAGAGGCGCTTCTGCATGGCAGTCAGTCGGGCATGCTGTTCGGCGACGGGCATCTCCAGCGCCCGATCGATGGCGTTCACGATGTCGGCCTGGTCGAACGGGTTGACGATCAGCGCTTCACCCAGCTCTTTGGCGGCGCCGGCGAGCTCCGAGAGGACAAGTACGCCCCTCTCGCTTGCGTGCTTGGTGGCGACGTACTCCTTTGCCACGAGGTTCATCCCATCGCGAAGAGGCGTGACGAGGATGACGTCAGCTTCGCGATACATCGCCACGAGTTCGGCGAACGGCAGTGCCCGGTACAGGTAGCGCACCGGCGTCCAATCCATCGTGCCGTAGCGGCCGTTGATGCGGCCCACGAGTTCGTCGACCTGACGCTTCAGCTGCTGGTAGTACTCGACATCTGTACGCGACGGCACCGCCACCATCGTAAGGCCCACCTTGCGATGCCACTCCGGATGCTCGGCCAAGAAGCGCTCGAATGCCTCCAGCCGTGCCGGTATGCCCTTGGTGTAGTCGAGCCGGTCGACCGAGAGAACGAAACGTCGATCGCCGATATCGGCGCGAAGGGACACGGCCTTCTCGGCCACTTCGGGTGACGAGGCCGCGGAGGCGAAGTGATCATAATCGATGCCCATAGGGAAGGCGTCCACCTTGACCGACCGCGTGCCGATGGCGATCTGTCCCAGCGTGTGGTCGTGTCCGGTGAGCCGAAGTGCCGAGGAGAGGAAGTGGCGCACGTAGTCGTATGTGTGGAAGCCTACGACGTCGGCGCCGAGAACACCGTTCAAGATGCGCTCGCGCCACGGCAGCATGCGGAAGATCTCGAAGCTCGGGAAGGGGATGTGCAAGAAGAAGCCCACCGTTACCTCAGGTGCGCGCTCACGCAACATTCCGGGCAGCAGCATGAGGTGATAGTCGTTAACCCACACCACGTCATCGGGTCGTAGATGTTCGAGCACGGCGTCCGCAAAGCGCCGGTTGACGCGTTCGTACGCCTCCCATGTCGCTTGATCGAACTGTGCGTACTGCGCGAAATGATGGAACACGGGCCAGAGAGTCCCGTTGCTGAACCCCTCGTAGTACAGGTGAGCATCGAGCGGGTCGAGGTAGACGGGAGCGCAGGAATGTTCGTCCAGCAGCTTCTTTCGTAGCTCGTAGCGATCACAATCGGCGGTGTCGCACCAGCCGACCCAGAGGCTTTCGAAGCGCTTGTAGAACGAGCCGAGTCCGGTTGCCAGTCCTCCCACGCTGTCTTTGAAGACGACATCGCCGGAGGAGCTGATCTCAGGAGTCACCGGGAGGCGGTTCGATACAATCAGAAGTCGACCCATGATTCCCTTCGGGTCGCCGGACGTCCTCCTATAACCATACCCGAAGCTCGCTCGGAGTCTGCAGGACGCGGTGCATATCGTTCCACGGGAGCTTCGATTCACAGTTGCATTGACCCCGCGCACGCGTTGCGGCTACACTACGCCTTGCGCTTTTCCGCCTTCAGGCGGTCTGGCACGTGAGGTGCTCGAGCTATGGGCCGTTAGCTCAGTTGGTAGAGCAGGGGACTTTTAATCCCAAGGTCGCAGGTTCGAAACCTGCACGGCCCACCAATCGCATATATGCCCCCATCGTCTAGCGGCCAAGGACTCCGCCCTTTCAAGGCGGCAACAGGGATTCGAATTCCCTTGGGGGCACCATTTGTTCGCAGGTCAGAGGGGGTACGGCCCCTGATTTGGTGCCCGATTTGGTGCCCGATTGCTTTTCTACTGCGCCCAGAGCGCCGCTGAATAGGTCGCCGATACTGTCGGCTGCGGCTCTTTGAGTGACCCGATCGGACCAGCAATAGGTGTCCATCGTGTACGCCGATGAGTGGTGACCGGCGATCTCCTGGACGACCTTCGGGCTGTTGCCCTGTCTGAGCATGAGCGAGAGCGCAGTGTGGCGCAGGTCGTGAAAACGCGGCGCCAGACGCGAGGACTTCCTGAACTCCTGCCAGACCCACTCGAAACGTGACGGCCACCACGGCTCGCCGTCCGCTTCAGTGAAGACGAGTGGTCCGTACTTAAGCTGGTAGCCCTCGCCGGCGCGTTCTCGACGTGCGCGGCGTTCTTCGTGTTCGTTCTTCGCGAACGCGAAAGCGTCGACTAGGATCGCCGGTACCTCAATGGTTCGGCGCGACCTCTCGCTCTTCGGATCCTTGAGTTCGTAGCCGTTGGGCCCCTCATCCCACGCCCGCACGACCGAGATTGTGCCACGCACTAGGTCGACGTCATCCCACGAAAGCGCCAGGATCTCGCCGCGACGCATCCCAGTCGTGACAGCGAGCAGTACGGGTAGATGCAGTCGAGTCCCCT
>DDWT01000023.1:44688-84160 GCA_002347365.1 Actinobacteria bacterium UBA2279 | reverse complement strand
GACCTGCTGTTCATCTACTTCCCGTTCAGCAAGCTCGTGCACACGATCGGTTCCTTCTCGGCCAACCTTGTGAGGAGTGAGTAGCCATGGACTCTCAGCAGCTCACGACCCTCACCGGGGTCATAGACAAGAAGATGAACCGCCAGCTCAAGCAGTACATGGATATCTGCGCACGCTGCGCGATCTGTAAAGACGCGTGTCACCAGTACGTGGGCACGGGTGACTTCAAGTACCTCCCCGCTCGCCGCGCGGAGCTCATCCGTCAGATCTACAAGAAGTACTTCACCAAGGCCGGGGAGTTCGTGCCGGCGCTGTATGAGGCCCGCGACCCCGACGAGAACCTGCTCGAGGAGCTCTACGACTCGGCGTACGCGTGCACCGGTTGCCGCCGCTGCATGTACTACTGCCCGTTCTCGATCGACACCGCGTGGATCCTGTCGGTGGCCAAGGCCATACTGATCGCTGCGGGCATGGGCAACGAGATGCTTGGCCAGCTCGCCGACGCCGCCATCTTCAAGGGCGACAATGCTGAGATGTTCCACGATGTCATGATCAGCGGCTTCGAGGACATCCAGGAAGAGGTGCGTCAGATCACCGGGAACCCCCAAGCCGAGGTACCGGTCAACAAACAGGGCGCCGACATCCTCTATGTGGCGCTTGCAGGCGCACATTCGATCCGGCCCGCCGCGGTCATCTTCGAGGAGGCCGGCGAAAGCTGGACCATCTCCATGTTCGAAGCCGCCAACTACGGCTTCTTCTATGGCGATGCCGAGAAGGCCCGTCTGATCACGAAGCGCTATATCGATGAAGCCGTACGGCTTGGCGTCAAGGAGATCGTCGTACCGGAGTGCGGTCATGCGTACCGCGTTGCCGAGTACTTCTACGAGGCGTGGTCCAAAGAACCCATGCCCTTCAAAGTGAGCCACATCCTCGAGAAGGTGGACGAGTACATCAAGGCTGGCCGCATCACGGTGGACAAGGGCCGTATCGAGGGCAAAGTGACCTACCACGACCCATGTCAGATCGGTCGCAACGGCGGCCTCTTCGAGCAGCCCCGCGACATCGTGAAAGCGGTGACCGACGACTTCGTCGACCTCGCTCCCAACCGTGAGAAACAGTGGTGCTGCGGTGGTGGCGGCGGAATCGTCGCTATGGAGGAGTTCAAGAAGACCCGTCTGGCTTCGGGCATCAAGAAGGTCGAGCAGCTCAAAGCAAGCGGCGCCAGCGTGCTGGCATGCCCGTGCGAGAACTGTCGGCTGCAGATCGAGGAGCTCAACGAGATCCACGAGCTCGGACTCGAGATATGGCAGGTCATCGACCTGGTGGTCGCCGCCATGCCACTACCCGGAAACGAGAGTGCTTCCGAGTAGCCGACGCGGCTTACTCGCGAATGACAGGGAGGCGTCGGGCAACCGGCGCCTCTCTTGCGTTCTACTTGCCTTGCTTCGCGCTCACCGAGGAGATCTCAAAGCACAGCGCCGTGAAACGCTCGACATGACGGCTCTCATCCAGACCGCGACTCTCCCAGTAGGCTCCGGGGTCGTCTTCCAACTGCGCAATGAGCACCTGGAGCGCATGCTGCTTCTCGTCGATCTCTTCAACGATACGGAAGACGCCTTCCATCACGACCGACTCGTAGGGGTGTTCGCACTCCCCCTGTGTGTAGCCATGGTCGATGATGATCGTCCCGCATGCGACTGGCTGACGCCGTATGACGTCGAGCTTGCGACCCTCGTGTGCCACGTGGGAGTAGAGGCGCCGACCGCAAGCGTCGTAGCCGTAGCTGAGGGTGCACACGTACGGTGCCTCCCCGTCGACGAGGGCGAACGTGCAGAAGCGACCTCTGACGATGATGGAGTCGACCTGGACAGGATCGGAGACCTGACGGTCTTGGCGACGCATGCGGTGGGTCGTCACGGCAACTGCGGAACAGGATGGCAGTTCAGACACAGGTCATCGTCGGTCTCGACCAGGAAGCGGATGTTGGTCGACTCGTGGGGGAAGTTCTGGAATTGCGGGTTGTCTGTCGCCGCACGGCCGTCAACCATCGTGACAGTGGCCGTTGCGATAGCCCCCACCTCGCCAACACTCCGGGCATCCTCATGGCACTGCATGCAGATAGGGTAGCGCCCGTCCTGCAGAGGCGTGCGCGGCCAGGGCATGACGAACGCACGGTTGTGCCGAACACGAGTGAGACCCGTCGCCGGATCCATGGCTATACGGCCCATCGAACCCACCACCTGCTGGGACGTCGCCGTCTCCGAGTACATTCGGGGCACCCGGTCATACACGTAGGGAGCGGACTCCGTGAACGAAGACTCCACCGGGTGATTGTGAACCGCGGCCGTCCCGGAAGCGCGACCCTGATGACATGCCAGACACCAGTCCGAGCCGTACTCATCAACGGGCGCCGCCGTGTCGCCCGGTCTCCTCTTGAGTAGGCGTGTGCTTCGCAACTCCAGGTTGCGGAACGTGTCCTTGACAGAGTTTCGGGCACGCTCACCCGCGAATCGAGCGACGGTATCACTGCCGTGCACGCTGTGGCAGTCCCCGCACCCAAGCACGCCACCTTCGGAGAACGCCATGGTGCCATCCCCGCCTCCGGGATCGCCGCCCGGAACGACGTTGGTCGTGTTCACCGAGTGCTCCGCCATGACGACGCCGCCGCGCCCGATGATGGAGCCGTAGACGCCCACGCCAGGCGACCCGGTGCCGTCATGGCACATGAAACACATCGAGGTGATCGTCTGACGCGGAAGAAGCACGATCCCATCGGCCGACGCCTCGTGTACCGAGTGGCACAGACCGCACACCTGGGACGTAGCTGAGTAGTTGCCGTGAGGCCCGGTGCCATCGTTGTTCGGCACGGCATGGCAGTTCGTGTTCCAGCAGGTGTCGCCGTACTCGGAACGTCCGGTATAGGGAGTCTCGGCAAACCCTAGCGCGAACTCCGGCAGTGACAGACCGACACACAGCACAGTCACGGCAAAGAGGAAGAACCGAAGCGATGGACGCATATCCGCTCCCTTGTGGCTGGTCGTCCTGCGGTCTTGCTACAGCCAGTGTCACCTTGCCACAGGCTTGTTCACATTATGCATGTTACGGAGCCTCGCACAAAGGAGTGCCTAGGCGTCCCGTGCTGCCATCAGGGCGGCGACCATCGTCGTGATCTGAAGCGGTTCGGTCACTCCGCCGTCATCCGCCAGAAGCAGCCCACCGAGCTTCGCAAGAGCTCCCGCTCGACTGCCAAGCGTTGCTGCTCGTGGAAACCCCTGACCGAGCTCCGTCGTCTGCAGACCACCAATGACTACCAGCCCGACCTTGCGAGCGGCGACGAACAGCCGCTCGAACCCGTCGAAGTCCAATCCCCCGCCCGCGTGGACGCCGCTGAATCCTGCCCGCGATATCGCAGCCAGCAGCAAGCGAATGTCTCCATCCGAATGCAGCACACACGGAACATCCGATGTCGTCGCGATCTCCACGAGACGTTTGAGTTTTGGCAACAGCACGTCGATAGCGAAGTCCGGCGCAACGAGCGGACCCTGGAACCCGGCCAGGTCCTCCGCGATCACGATGGCACGCGCGCCCAGGCCTATGCCCTTTCGGATCTGCTCGGCAATGGCGTCCATACGCTCGTCGATGCGACGCGCAACGTCATCTGAGTGGGTCAGCGTCGCCCGAAGTCCCGCAGTGATGCCATACTCCTCGATGACTGGCCACAACGGGCCATCCACCGCCCAGAACGGCGCGACTCCGAGGTTGAGAAGCGACTCGACCGCGTCGGCCGACCACGGCTGACAGCACGACACGAAAGCGAAATCCGCCTCCAGTTCCCGGCTCGCCTCTGCGATGGCCTCAGCAGGCTGCACGTCATGACGCGATAGCGGATCGAGAGCCTCCGCAGGGACAAACGTCAGCCCGAAGGCAGGGGATGTTCGCGTGAACTCGAGTGCGTCGTGGGTCATGCGGCAAGTGTAGCAGCCGTCGACAGGCTAGAGCAGATTGACTCCCGCGAGGATACCCTCGGCGAGCGCCCACACAACGACGAACGCCAGACAAACGCCCAGTGAGACAGCAAAGAACGCCTTCTTACGATCCATGCCGAGTAGCCACGCGGCCGCCGTACCGGAATAGGCTCCGGTACCCGGCAGCGGCACTGCTACGAACAGCGCGAGTCCCAAGAAGCCGTACTTCTCCACCAACGGATGCGCCTTGGCCCGGATGCCCTCGAGCTTCCGGTGGAGCCACGAACCCTCCGGTATCCGGTGATACACCAGGTCGAGGAAGAGCGATCCGGGCCAGAAGATCGCGAGATTCGCAACCAGGATGAGTGGTAAGTAGAGCTGCTCCCCCTGCTGTACTGCAAGCGGAACAGCCGCGCGTAACTCGATCCACGGGACCCAGGTGAGCGCGACATACTTCAGATACGGTGGAAGCTGCAGAAGCAGTTCCTTCACTCGGCCTCCCTACGACCAAACGGTGAATATCTTCTCGATCTCAGACTCCCAAAACGCCCTGGGGTCGCTGATGTCTCGGCCAAGACGCTCCGCATGCCGGAAGTACCCGGCACCCGGCAACCCGTCGCCGCCCTTCTTCGTGACCAGCGATGCCAGCATAGTCCCACGCTCGGCGTCCTCTTCGCTGCACACCTCTCCGAGCATCGCCATGAGCGCCCACGAGTACGGCCGCAGGTGGATCACGGTGATATCGGCGCACAGATCGGAATACGTCGTCGTCTCACGGCGACGAGCGTGCTCGATCAGGATGTCTTTCACCTGGCGTTTCGCCGCGCTCCAGTCCTCGCGGTCGAAACCCCAGCGGGTGTTCTTGTCAGTCATGCGGACAGTATCGCACAGCATGCGATGACGGGAGGGTTACGGCGTATCATAAGGGCATGGATGGTGACTACGTCATACCTGAGAGTGATAGAGCACTGCTCGCCGAATGCGATGTGCAGGTCTTCCGTGGCACGGGTCCGGGCGGACAAGGGGTCAACACGACAGACAGCGCTGTGCGCCTCCGACATCGCCCCACCGGCATCGTCGTCACGTGCCGACGCGAACGCAGCCAGTACCTCAACAAGAAGACATGTCTCGCTCGCCTGCGCGAACGCATAGCCGATGCGCAGCACGTCGACCCGCAGCGCATCCCGACACGCAAGTCGCGGGCGGTGAAGCGTGCGATGGTGGACTCCAAACGCGTTGCGGCACGAAAGAAGAGTCTTCGCAAGCGAGTATCGACAGACGAGGAATGACACAAGAAGGTCCGCCGGCGAATCGCCGACGGACCTCATCACTGTTGGTGGAGGCGCGGAGAATCGAACTCCGGTCCACAATAGACCCCTAGGAAGCATCTCCAGGCTCAGTCACCGCTTGGGTTTCGGTCGGGGTGACGCGCCGTGACCGGCGTACCCGTCCCTAGATGGGTCACATTCCCTGATCGCACACCATCATCAGCGATCCCGGTAGTCCCCTGAGTGACGTCGGGACTGGTGACGGGGACTCTCACCAGGCGACGTCGCTACTTATTAAGCAGCGAGGGCGTAATTATTGTCGACGTTTAAGCGTCGGTACCCCTGTTTAACGAGGTGAGGAGACCTCGGCCTGCTTCTTCCCTCAGACCTATCGTGTCGAATCCAGTCGCCCCCGGAATCGACGTTGTCAACGTCCGTCCCCGCATCCATGCGGGTGCATCAGTATATACCCTCGTGGTTCCCAGTGGGTAAAGAAGCGCATGGCGTGCTGGCGCTATGGCATCTCCGCCGGTGTCATACCAACAATGAGGCCCGCCAGATGGTCGCCCGTGGTCTTGATGCTACCTTTGTTCAGATGCACGGCCTTGTCTCCCCTCGTGTGATAGAGCGGGTCTTCGCGCCACTCAAGCCACACTGCGGGAATGCCGCTGCGCTCGAACGGCTCATGATCGCTCCACCCGTAGACGCCGGTGTCTTTCAGGAAGGTGATCTCGATCCCCTCCCGGGCGGCCGCGGTCATGGCGAGCGTCGACATGCTCTGCGGTCCCAGAAGCATGGTGCGTGCGTGGTAGTCCGTACCGTATCCCACCATGTCGACCGACACCATGCCCGAGATCGCGGCCTTTTGGGCCTCGCTGAGCGTAGCCACGTAGTGAGTTGAACCGTAGTGGTGGTGCGCAGGGTTGCTGTCTATCATCTCTTCGGCACCGAAGAAGACGAACCGCAACGATGGTATCGTTTCGGTCATGCTCAACGCTCTCGCGAGTTCCAGAACCGTCCCGACACCGGAACCATTGTCGTTGGCGCCAGGCGAGGGATACTTCGTGTCCACGTGCGCTCCAAGAACGATGAATCGCGGCTCTGCGCCGGTCTTCTCGGCGATCACGTTGTGTGAGGTGCGTCCGTTCGGGAGTACGAAGGACTGCATCGTGACGCTGTAGCCGAAGCAGCGCAGCTGTGTCGTGATGTAGTCGAACGCGCGGTGTTCCGCTGTGGTACCCGCCACGCGAGTGCCCAACCCCGCAAGCGCCGCTGCGTGATCGTACGCGGCGGTCTCGTCGAACGAACACGGCTGCCGCACAGGCTGCTGCACCTCCGGTATCGGATCAGGATCCGCGGCGGTCTGCACACCCGGTGCGGCGAGTCGCGATGGAGCAGTTTCACTACCCAGTGCGGTCAATGCGCTCACCTCCGCTCGATGCAACACGATGGTGCTGCGCGTGGCCGTTGGCAAGCGCACTCGCAATTCCTGGGTGCGCAAACGACATGCCAAGTACTCCCGCAAGGCCGTCGATCGCGGCAGCGGTCTCGTATCTACTCACTGCGCACTCAATGCGACGCGTGCCACGGGAGATCATGGCCATGGCGAGCCCACTTGCCGTGCTGTAGCGCGTGACTCGATCTCACGCAGGTCTCGGCGTGCATCCGCATCGACACTTACGCGCCGCGCGTGCGCTCCTTCAGAGCGCGCTCGACGTCGCGCTTCTGATCGCGATCCGCAAGGGCATCTCGCTTGTCATACAGCTTCTTGCCTCGGGCCAGGCCGAGTTCGACCTTCACCAGATTGTTCGACGAGAAGTACACCTTGAGGGGGACCAGCGTGTACCCCTTCTCTTTGGTCTTTCCGATGAGATAGCGGATCTCCCGCTTGTGCAGCAGGAGTTTGCGCATGCGGTCCGGCTGGACGTTGGATCTGTTCCCATGGCTGTACGCCGCGATATGCATGTTGTGAAGCCATACCTCACCCTTGCGGACGGTGGCAAATGCATCTCTCAGCGTGGTGCGATTCTCTCTGAGGGATTTGACCTCTGTGCCCGAAAGCGCGATGCCGGCCTCGAAGGTCTCATCCACGAAGTACTCGTGAAAGACCTTCTTGTTTCTGGCGATGAGTTTCTCTTCACGCGTCACGGTATGATCCTCAGGCTACGACGGCTCCTAGCGCACGGGCAGCACCAGCGTGAACGTGGATCCGGATCCCGGCACGCTCTCTGCGGTGATGTCACCACCCATGAGCCTTGCAAGCCTACGCGACACGGCCAGCCCGAGTCCAGCCCCACCGACATCCGAACGACACTCACCATCGGTCACACGGAAGTAGTCATCGAAGACTCGATCGATGTCGCAAGGCGCGATCCCGCATCCGGTGTCCTCGACCTCTACCACCACACGCGACCCATCGCGGCGCGCTCGTATCTCGACATGCCCGCTGTCCGTGTACTTGAGCGCATTCCCGATGACGTTGAGCAGAACCTGCCCTGATCGATAGCGGTCGCCAAAGATGCCGCCGACGTCATCAACGCCGCGCAGGCGCAGATCTATGGATTTGACGTTGGCAGCCGGTTGCAGCGTCTCGGCAACGCGCTCGATCAGTCTGCCGATCTCGAAATGCTGCTGTTCAAGTTCCATGTGCCCTGAATCGATACGAGCGACGTCGAGCATCTCCTCGACAATGTGAAGCACATGGCGTCCAGACTCGCCGATCAGACCGATCTGCTTGCGCTGCTCGTCGTTGAGGTCTCCTGCGGCTCCGTCATGCAGCAGGTCGGCGAAGCCCACGATCGCCCCGAGAGGTGTTCGGAGTTCGTGGCTCATCGCAGCAAGGAACCTCACGCGCATGGCGTCCCTGTCGTGCAGCTCGTTGTTCAACTCCTCGAGCAGCGAGTT
Organism: Actinobacteria bacterium UBA2279; assembly: GCA_002347365.1. Lineage (GTDB taxonomy): Bacteria > Actinomycetota > Coriobacteriia > Anaerosomatales > Anaerosomataceae > UBA2279. Next base: position 76,023 of record DDWT01000023.1, on the reverse strand, counting down.
GGATTCCTGGAGCTCCTCGACCAATGCTTCGAGTTCCTCTGCGGGCTCCACGAAGCGGTGCTCAGCGATGACGCGCGCCGTGACGTCCGTAAGCACGGCATACACATAGTGACGACCGTCCAGAACAAGATCCGTGCACTGGGACTCGACCACGCTCTCACCGGAGGCAGTGAGTTGCATACCCGGCACCGGCGACCCTTTGGGTGTCTCGTCTCCTGGGGCTGCGAAGTCGCACATCCGCCGGCCTACCAGATCCTTCTCGGGAAGACCATAGAAGTGTGACGCTCCGCGATTGGCCTCGACTATTGCGCCGGTTCGGGCATCCAGGAGCAACATGACGGCACCGTGGTCCGAGAACATCGCCCTGAAGCGGGCTGCAACACGTTCTGCCTCACGACGACGGTTGGTGACCTCTTCGAAGAGTGGGCGCACCAGAACAACGGCGATCAGCATCAGGACCGCGATCAACAGCGAGACCAGACCTTGAGCGAGGAATCCGTCGCCCACCTGACCAGCATCCAGCCACAGCTGCAGCGTCATGTAGCGCCGTACCGCTTGGAGCACCATGGCGCCAGAGAGCAAGACCCACGGCGAGCGCAGACCGGTGGTGCGGATAAGCAGGAGCGCGAATACTGCAGCCAGGAGCTGCAACGCAATGGACGCGGTCAGAATGGCCGTGACCGACATGACACCACCTCTGCGGTTCGTCCCCCCTCAACCGTCAGGACTCCCCACGTCAGCTTAGCATGCTGCCATGTTATGGAGTGAAGTCTGTACCAGGCTGAAGACGCAAGACGAACGCGGCGAGCAGCTTCGCTGTGTTCTCGAGGTCATCAAGAGACAGCACCTCTGCGGGCGTGTGCATGTAGCGCAACGGAACGCTGACCAGCGCGGCCGCCTTGCCCCCGCGCGACAACTGGATCGCATTCGCGTCCGTGCCGGTACCGCGCGGTTCTCCGTCGATCTGGTATGGGATCTTCTCGGCATCAGCAGCGGCGATCAGCAGATCGAACACCATGGGGTTGATGTTGGCGCCACGCGTGATGATGGGGCCTGAGCCGCACTTCGCATCCCCGTGCTTGCGCTTGTCTACGTCCGGATAGTCCGTGGCGTGTCCGACCTCTATCGCGATACCGACGTCGGGATCGATGCCGTAGGCAGAGGTCGTTCCTCCACGCAGACCGATCTCCTCCTGAACCGTCGCCGCCGCAATGATGTCGCCTTTCGCGCCCCCCGCGTCTTTCACAAGACGCAGGACCTCCGCAGCGGCCCAAGCGCCCATCTTGTCATCGAATGCACGAGACACAGCCATTCCATTGCCGAACAACTCGAGCCCGACATCGAAGGTGACCGGGTCGCCGATGCGCACCTTGGCGCGTACGTCTTCGACACCCATTCCGAGGTCGATGAACAACTTGTGCATCTTGCTGACCTGCTTGCGCTCGTCCTCCTCAAGCAGATGAATCGGCATGCGCCCCAAGACACCGAGCAGCGAGCCGTCCTTGGTGTGCACACGCACGCGCTTCCCGGGCAGAAGGTGCGCATCCACCCCGCCCACGGGCTTGAAGGCGATGAAGCCGTCGTCGGTGATGTAGGTGACCATCAACCCGACCTCGTCTATGTGACCCGCAAGCATGACGCTGGGACCATCCGAGAGACCCTTGAGGGTTGCATGGACCGATCCCATGACATTGGTCTCGACGGTGTCGGCGAACGGCGCGATGTACTCGCGGAACACTTTGGCAGCGGGCTGCTCGTAGCCGGACGGCGACGGCGCCTCGACGAGAGTGCTCAGGAAATCGAGAGATTCGGAACGCATGGAAATGCCTCCTCGTTGCATATCGTGACGTGAGTTCCTAGTGTAGCGCCGCCCAACGGTATCCTGCCAGTATCAGGCCACTTCGAAGTCGATCCTGCGATCGCTGATGCTCACATCGATCAGACGCACCTTGAGTCTTTGGCCGAGCCGGAACGTGGTTCCCTTGTTCTCGCCCCACAACATGAAGCGCTCTGCGTCGTACTGGTAGTAGTCGTCCTTCATGACCTGAACGTGTACGAGGCCCTCTGCCGTGTTGTCGAGTTGAACGAACATCCCGAAACTCGCAACTCCGGTGATGATTCCCTCGAACACCTCTCCGATGTGATCGGCCATCAGCTGCACGAGCTTCACCTTCGTGGATTGGTCTTCGGCCGATTCAGCCTCGCGCTCCATGATCGAGCAGTGCTCGGTCAGCCACTCGAGTTCGCCCGCCATCGACGCGGTCGGCTCTTTTTCCAGGGCGCCCCGCAGCTGTGCCTTGAGCAGGCGATGCACGATGAGATCGGGGTAGCGGCGGATCGGACTCGTGAAGTGCGTGTATGCCTCTGATGCCAGCCCGAAGTGCGGGCCGAGATAGTCTACGTAGCGGGCTCTCTCCAGCGCACGGAGCATCAGCGAGTTGATGAGCAACTCCTCCGGCCGTCCTTTCGCAAAAGCGATGATCCGCTGAAAGGTCTGCGGGCTTGCGCCATGCACGTCTTTGATCGGATAGTCGAACTCCTTGAGAATCACGGCCACCTGGGCAAGCGCGTCCGGATCGGGATCCTCATGGATGCGGAACACCATCGGAGCCTTCGCGGTGACCATGTGACGCGCGACGACCTCGTTGGCGAGGATCATCGCCTCCTCGATCATGTTGGTCGCCACGGTACGTCGGCGTAGCACGACCTCGATCGGCTTGCCGTCCTCGTCCAGGCGAACCTTCGCCTCGACTGTGTCGAAGTCCAGTCCTCCCCGACCGACACGCTGTTTGCTCAGCGCCTCGGCCACCTTGCGGAACTCGGTGAGCAGACGCTCGCTCTCCGCATCGGGGAACCCACCGCTATCAAGCCAACTCTGCACCTGTTCGTAGTCAAAGCGGCGATCACTACGGATCACGGACGGGTAGAGGCGGTATGACTCGACATGAGCGTTTCGATCCAGGTCCATCTCAACGGTGAAGCAGAGACGCTCCACGTCCGGGTTCAGGGAACAGATCACATTGGAAAGCCGCTCGGGGAGCATGGGCAGCACCCGGTCGACGAGGTAGACCGACGTGGCGCGCTGCACGGCCTCATCGTCGATCGCGCTGCCCCACGGCACGTAGTGACTGACATCGGCGATATGCACCCACAACTTCCAGCGGCCATCGACCCGGTCCAGGGAAATGGCGTCGTCGAAGTCTTTGGCGTCGGCGGGATCGATGGTTACCGTGAAAAGCTCCCGGATGTCCTCGCGACCCGCCTCGAGCTCGGCTTCGACGCCCTGGTCGAGCCCGTCGGCCTCCATCTCCACCTCGGCGGGGAACTCGGTGTGCAGTCCGTGCTCGCGGATCACGATCTCGATATCGACGCCGGGTGCATCGGCCGGGCCGAGCACTTCCTCGATCACGCCTTGCATCGAATCGCGCGGCGTAGCGTACCGTGTGATGCGCGCAACCACCATGTCGTTCGGCTGCGGTTTGGGCCCGGCGCCCGTATTCAAGTCCACGAACAGGTCGCCGAGGACGCGAGAATCGCTGGGCACAACGATGCCGAGCGCACCGTGACGCTCGAAGCGACCCACCACGTGGCTAAGCGCGCGTTCGAGAACCTGGACCACTTCTCCGGAGCGACCCATGCGATGACGCTTCTGCTCGAGCCGGACCGCGACGGTGTCTCCATGCATCGCTCCGCCAGTATTCCGTCTACCGACATAGATATCGCCTGCGGGTGTGGAGACGAAGGCGAAGCCCTTGCGATTCATCGACAATCGTCCGACGGTCAGATTGCGCTCTCTGAGTGAGACATAACGACCCGCACGCGTCTCGACGATGCTTCCGGAGCGCAGTAGTTGCTGAAGAACGGACTCAACCCTCGCATCCGAAGTGCCCTGGTCTTCACGCTCCAGGACGGCGGCGATCTCCTCGGCAGTCATTCCCTTGCCTGCGGCGCTGCGGAGCGCCTTCATCACTGATTTGTCGGGTCTCACTCGTCCCCCTCGACAAGACCACCCGGCGACTCGTGCTCCACCGAGTCAGACTCTGAGGGCCGCTTGCGCCGGTGCTAGAATGACGGTATGGTGCTACCTTACACCCGACCCAGGGGAGAACCCATGGATTCCCACCATAATCTGGCGCCGTGTCTCGTCGGAATCGGGACCCTCTCGCACCCGCGCGATATGGTCCGTGCGATGGAAACCGTCGAGGCGCTCAACTACACCTACATCGTGGACTCGGAGCTGATCTCCGAGGGCCGCGTCACGCTCGTCAAGATCATGGCTGACCCCGAGTCATCCACGATCCTGGTCAATGGTTGTCTGTTCCTCAACGTGATGAGTTTCACGTACTTGAACTTCGCCACCGATGATGAGGGCGTGACCCGGTTCGAGCTTCACGCCGACGGGACCGTACTCAGTATGACCCCGATCGAGGAACCCGAGATGCGCGCCTCGGCAAGGCCCATCATACGACTGATGGAAGACGGTACTTTCGACGCGCAGTCTTTCGTCACGCTCGATGACGACGAGGACGAAGAGTAGTCCCCCTCTGTCTAGTCGACGTAGCGCACCAGCTCGATAGCCTTCTTCAGCTGGACGTCGGTCGCCTTGTCGGCCTGATCCGCAAGCTCCATCTCAACCGTGACATCCGGCTCGAGTCCGACCTTGTCGATCGAGCGCCCCAGCGGGGTGAAGTATCTCGCGATGGTCAGCTTGACGGCCCCTCCAAACGAGAGCGGATCGATCTGCTGGACGCTTCCCTTGCCGTAGCTCTTCATGCCCACAAGCTCGGCACGACCGTAGTCCTGGAGGGCGCCTGCCACGATCTCGGATGCTGAAGCGCTGTTCTCGTTGATGAGCACCACTAGCGGCAGATCGGTCGCAACGTCGCCGCTGGCTCTGTGCGTCTCCTCATTGCCGTCACGGTCCTTGACCGTCACAACGACGCCGTCTTTGACGAACAACGAGACTACGTCTACTGACGACGCGAGCAACCCGCCAGGGTTGTCGCGCAGATCGAGCACGAGACCCATGGCTCCGTCGTTCTCAAGCTTGGCTATCTCCTCGCGCAGAGAGTCGGCGGACCGCTCGTTGAAGGTGTACAGCCGAACGTAGCCCACCGAGCCGTCCAGCATCTCGGACTCAGTGTTGGGCGTCTCGATCTTCGCGCGCGTCACTTTCGTCGTGAACGGCTTAGACTCGCCGCGGCTGATACCCAGTTCGACGACGGTTCCCTCCGGCCCACGAATGAGCCGGACTACCTCGTCAAGATCCCACGTATCTCGCTCAAGGCCGTCTACGCTGACGATCTGATCCTCGGCCTTCAAGTCCGCCTTGTCGGCGGGAGTACCGGGGATCACCGAGACGACCGTGGGGATGCCCTCTTTGGTGGTCACGACGATGCCGATGCCGTAGAACTCGCCGCGGTTCATCTCATCGAGCATCTCGAACTGCTTTGCATCGAAGTACATCGCGTAGGGATCGTCCAGTGAATCGAGCATGCCGGTGAGCGCGCCCGCGGTGATCGAGGTGTCGCTGCTGGGCTCATAGGCCCGCTGCTGGATGATGCCGCGCAGTTCGCGCACCGCGCTCTCCAGCGACGGTGCGCTCTCTGTGACGTGAGACGTGTCGAGTCGTCCGTAGATGACTCCCCCGCCAAATGAGACCACCAGGAGTGTCGCCGCCACTGTGGCGGCGACAGCCCACTTGAGTGTTCTGTTCATGTCTTAGACCTTGAGGTAGCGGCGCAACGCGAGCCCGGAACCCGCAACGCCGATGATGATGCCGCTGAAGACGAGTATCAGTGAGATCTGTACAGATGCAGTGCTAGAGATCGAGAACGGCAGGAACGGCAACTGCTCACGTATGACAGGTACAAGATAGAACTGCACGATGCCCAGTGTTCCAAGAGCGAGGGCCGCGCCAATCAGACTCTGGATGACGCCCTCCATGAGGAACGGCGTGCGAATGAACCAGTTAGATGCACCGACCAGCCGCATGATCCCGATCTCCTTGCGCCTGGCATAGATCGCAAGCCTGATCGAGTTGTTGATGAATATCAGACTGATGACCGCGAGCATCGCGATGAAGACGACTCCGATGGTCCGTAGTATCCGTGTGAAGGCGAACAGCTGATTCACGATCTGCTGGCCGTACTTGAGGGACTTCTCGGGGTCCTCGGGCTTATCGGCCACATTGGGGAACGCCGTGTTCGCCTTGATCGCCGTGACGACATCGTTGACATCGCGCGGATCGTTGAGATCTACGTCCAGCGAAGCCGGCAGAGGGTTCACCTCGAGCTGATCGACGATCTCGGGGCTGTCCTCCATGGTCTGCTTGAACTCCTCGAGCGCTTGCTCTTTGGATGTGTACTTCACCGCTTTGACGCGCTCGTCTTTGAGCAACGCACCCTGCAAGGCCTCGACATCCGCGGGAGCAGCACCGTCCTTCAAGAAGATCCTGATGCTCACCTTGTCTTCAACGGACTTCACGATGTTGTTGACGACAACGCTCGAACCCACCGATGCGCCGACCAGCAGCAACGAGAGATAGATAGTGATGACTGCACCAAGGCTCATCACCCAGTTGCGACGGAAGCTGATGAACGACTCCCGCATGAAGTAGCTGACGTTAATCGCCATAGCCATAGACTCCTCGTGACTGGTCGCGGATAATGCGGCCGCCCTCGAGGGCGATGACGCGCTTGCGCATGGAGTCGACCATCTCGCGATCATGCGTTGCAATGAGCACCGTAGTGCCGGTCTTGTTTATCCGCGAGAGCAAGCTCATGATGCCGAGCGATGTCGCAGGATCCAAGTTGCCTGTGGGCTCGTCGGCAAGCAGCAGCGGCGGGCGATTGACGAAAGCACGCGCGATAGAGACGCGCTGCTGCTCTCCGCCTGACAGCTCGTCGGGATAGCTCTCGATCTTGTCCTCAAGGCCGACGAGTCGCAGCACCTCCGGCACCTGAGTGCGGATGACATGCTTGCTCCGGCCGATGACCTCCAACGCGAACGCCACGTTCTCGTACGTGGTCTTGTTCGGCAGGAGTTTGAAGTCCTGGAAGACGCAACCGATGTTGCGGCGCAGGAACGGCACCTTCCAGTTGCGCATCTTGACCAGATCCTGACCGGCGACGGTGATGACGCCGGAGGTGGGCAGAATCTCTCGCAACATCAGCTTGATGAAGGTGGATTTGCCGGACCCGGAGTGTCCAACGAGGAAGACGAACTCCCCCTGCTCGATCTCGACGCTGACGTCGGCAAGGGCAGGAGGCTTATCTGGAACGTACTTCTTACTAACGTTCCGCATCGATATCATGGGGTGCTCCATCTCATTCTGCGATTCCCGCGACATTCTACCAGAACGCGACGTGAATCAGGTGCATTGCGGAGCCGCGCGGGCACTTCTCCACACGAACTCCAGAACTCGGACACGCTACAGGCCTGAAATAGACCAAGCCTACTCAAGCAGCTGCCGTGCCGCCGCAACGATGTCTGAAGCGGTCAGGCCGAAGTAGGCCATCAGTTCCTCAGGCTCGCCCGAGGTCCCGAACACGTCCCGCACGCCTACCCGGCGCATGGGAACCGGGCATCTCTCGCCAAGCAGCTCGGCAACAGCCGAGCCCAGCCCACCGATGATCGAGTGCTCCTCGCATGTGACCACAGCGCCGGTCTTCGTCGCCGACGCGACAAGCGTGTCGGCATCGATCGGTTTGATGCTCGCGACGTCTATGACTTCCGCCGAGACACCCTCCGCGGCCAGCTCGAGCGCGGCCTGGAGGGCCTCCCCGACCATCACGCCGCATGCGGCGAGCGTCACATCGGCGCCTTCGCGCAACACGTAGGCCTTGCCGAGCTCCATTCTGAAGTCTGCGTCGTAGACCGGCGGAACGCCGACGCGTCCGAGACGCACGTAGAAGGGGCCGGGCGTCTGGGCCGCCAGCCGAAGCGCACTCTTCGCTGAGTTGTAGTCGGCAGGCACAACAACGCGCATGCCCGGGAGTACCCGCATAAGCGCTAGGTCCTCGACCATCTGATGGCTTCCGCCATCCGGCCCCACTGTGATACCCGAATGAGTCGGCGCAAGCTTCACGCCAAGGTCTGAGTAGCAGACCGTGTTGCGCACCTGGTCGTAGGCGCGCCCCGTCGCGAACACCGCGAACGATCCCGTGAACGCGATCTTGCCCGTCACGGCAAGCCCGGCGGCAACATCGATCATGTTCGCCTCGGCTATCCCTGCATTGAAGAACCGATCCGGGTGCGCGTCCTGGAAGGTCGCGGTCGTCGTCGACTTGGACAGGTCGGCCTCGACGGCGACGACATCAAAGCCGTCTGCAAGGAGTTCGTTGAGGGTCTCGCCAAGAGCGGCCCGGGTCGCTTTGTCACCCACGTGCGGCCTCCTTCTCGATCACTGCACTCAATTCGGCCACTGCACGCTCGGTCTCATCGGCGTTCGGCGCTTTGCCGTGCCACCCGGCGTTGTTCTCCATGAACGACACACCTTTGCCCTTCGTGGTCCTGCACACTATCACCACTGGTGAACCGTCGCCCAGCGCGGCGTCGGCCGCCGCGAATGCCCGCATGAGGGACTCGGTATCGTGACCGTCGGTCGCGATGGTCTTCCAGCCGAAGGCGCTGAACTTGGCTTCGACATCACCCAGGCACATGACTTCGCTACACGCGCCATCGATCTGCAGTCCGTTGTGGTCGACGATCGCGACAAGGCGATCCACTCGATGATGCGCCGCGAACATCGCCGCCTCCCAGACCTGACCTTCTTGAAGTTCGCCATCACCGAGAAGGCAGAACACGCGGGACTGGCTGCCGTCCAGCTTCAGCCCCAGTGCGATACCGCTTGCGATGGAGAGTCCCTGGCCGAGCGACCCGGTGGACACCTCGACGCCCGGCACCTTCTTGCTGTCCGGGTGACCCTGGAGTATGGACCCAAGCTTCCGCAGGGTGGAGAGATGTTGCCGGTCGAAGTAGCCCGCCTCGGCCAGTGCCGCATAGAGCACCGGTGCTGCGTGGCCCTTGCTGAGCACGAAACGGTCGCGCTCGGACCAGTCAGGCCGGGTCGGGTCGTGTCGCAGCACGCCGAAGTACAGCGCTGCCACGATGTCGGCAGCCGAAAGTGAACCGCCCGGGTGTCCTGAGCCGGCCTCCGCGATCATCTCAACGATGTCGAGACGCATGCGGGCGGCCTTCGCGCGGATGAGCCCCAGGTCAGGTGTGCTCGCCATACTAGACTCCGATCTCTTTGAATCCCTCGCCCAATGCTTCGTGTACATCGGAGATTATCAGGAACGCGGACGGGTCGACCGCATGCACGATCGCTTTGAGCGCGTCCAACTCCTTGCGCGAGACGACCGTGAATACGACCTCCCGCTCCTCACCGGAGTACAGGCCTCGTCCTGCCAGCCCTGTCGCACCCCGTCCAAGCCCGTTCAGTATGGCATCCGCGATCCGCTGGGACTCTGCGGAGATCACATACGCCGCCTTGTCCACCGTGAGGCCCTGTTGCACGACATCGATGACCGAGGCGTTGACGAATATCGCCACAGCGCCATAGAGAGCCAGGTCAGGGCCGAAGGCCAACGCCGCGCACACCGTGACCACTGCGTCGGACAACAACATGAGCTGCCCGACACTGAGATTGACGTGATCGGTCAGAAGTTGGGCGACGATGTCGGTACCACCGGTGTTGCCGCGAGCCTTGAACACGAGACCCATCCCGATGCCGGTCACCGCGCCACCATACAGCACAGCAAGCAGAAGGTCGTTGCCGGCCAGATGCGGGGTGAACGGCGCGAGCACGTCGATGGCGACCGACAGCGCGACCATCCCGTATACCGTCTTGGCACCATACCGCCAACCGCGCGCCTTTATGGCGATCGCCAGGAGGACCGAGTTCATCGCCAGCATCTGGATACCGATGGGAAGCTGCACGGCCCCGTTGGTCGCATCGCGAATGACGTAGTAGAGCACGGTCGCCAGACCGGAGACGCCACCGGCTGCAAGCTTGTTCGGGATGAGAAACGCGTTCAGACCCCATGCCGTGATCACGATACCGACGGTCATCAGCAGGTAGTCCCGGGTACGCCGATGCTTCAGCACCGTCCGTGGATCGACTCTGGAGAGCACACGCTTGACCACGACTACCACTCCCCTCCTGCGTCCAGACGCGGACGGTCACGCCTGCCGAGAAGAAACTCCAGCACCGAAGCGGCGTTGCGGTTCACGACCCGCTCCTCCCGCACACCGATCTCCTCGGCCACCGTCAACGCACCGTCGAAACGACCCACATGCAGATGGAAGTGTGCGTCTGAGCCTATCGCGATTGGCGCACCCGCTTCAAGCGCCGCGCGCGCGAACTCCCGCTCCTGTCCGTTGCTGGCGTGGCGCGTGCTCGTGGGATCGAACGAATGCGCGTTCAACTCCAAGATCACGTTATGTTGCACCGCTGCCGAGACGATCGTCTCCATGTCTGTGGGGTAATCGCTAGTACCCGGATGCGTGACCATGTCGACGAAGGGGTTGGCGATCACGGCGAGCATGGCTTCCGTGTTCTTCGTGACATCCCGCCCGTCGAAACCACTGAGCGGATGCAGACCGACGGCTACGAAGTCGAGGACACGCAGCAGCTCATCGGGGAGATCGATCCCGTTCTCCGTCTCAAGCGAAGGGTTCGCCTCCACGCCTTTGAGGATGCGCACCCCGCCTAGCACCGACGGGAGCACCTTGAGATTCCAGAAGTGCCACGGATGAGGACCGTCCGGAACGGCCGGACCGTGATCGGTGAGCGCGATCAGCTCAAGACCTCGCACTGCGGCGGTTGCAGCGAGTTCGCTCACAGTCGAGTATGCGTGCCCCGACGCGGTGGTGTGCGTATGCAGATCGGCCAGGAGCCGCATCAGCTGGTGCCGCCCCCCACCGTCGCCGCCGTTTCACTGCCGACGCGCCAGCGATGGAAGCCCAGCACGAATTCTTCGATGTCTCCGCCGAGCACGGCGTCGACATTGCCGGTCTCGACGCCCGTGCGGTGGTCTTTGACCATCTGGTACGGGTACAGCACGTAGCTGCGTATCTGGCTGCCGAAGGAGATGTCCTTCTTCTCGCCGCGCAGTATGTCCATCTCGGCCTGGCGCCGCTCCTCTTCGAGTTCGTAGAGACGTGAGCGCAGGATCTTCATCGCCGTTTCGCGGTTCTTGAGCTGGCTCTTCTCGTTCTGGCAGGTGACGACCAGTCCCGAGGGCATGTGAGTGATGCGTACCGCCGAGTCGGTGGTGTTCACGGACTGGCCGCCGGGGCCGGAGGAGCGATACACGTCGATGCGCAGGTCCTCGTCGCGGATCTCGACCTCGATCTCATCGGGCAGCAACGGGAGGACCTCGACGCGCGCGAACGTCGTCTGGCGACGCTTCTTCTCGTCCGTGGGGCTGATGCGTACCAGGCGGTGCACGCCATCCTCGGACTGCAGCATGCCGTACGCGTTCTTGCCGTGGACAGTGAACACGGCGCGATCGATACCCAGCTCCACACCGGCCGGTGCGTCGTGCAGGTCGATCCGCCACTTGTTCGACGCGGCGTACTTGGTGAGCATCTTGAGCAGCATCTCGGCCCAGTCTTGTGCCTCAAGGCCGCCCTGGCCCGGATTGATGGTGACGATCGCGTCGCCATGGTCGAACTCGCCCGTGAACCACGTGGCGACTTCAAGGCTGTTGATGCGCTTACCGAGTGCTTTCAGACCCGAGGACGTCTCATCCGCCAGGTCGGCGTCCTCATCGGCGACCGCCAACTCGTTGGCGACCTCAAGATCATCGAGATCAGTGACGATCGACTCGTACGATCCGATCTCATCACGGAGCCCGGAGGCCTCTGCCATGATGGACTGTGCGCGGTTCTGGTCGTCCCAGAACCCCGGTTCGGTCGCCTGTGCTTCCAGCGCTGCAACATCATCGCGCTTTGCGTCCAGATGGAGGTACTCGCCGATGCGCTGAACGCGTTCGCGCATCGTGTGGATCTGCTCGGTGCGGTCTTCAATCATGATGACAACCACTTCACGTGACGGACGGATAGGACCGGGGTGCGGCTGTGCGCCGCCCGGTTCATGCGTTCGCGCCGTGGCAGTGCTTGTACTTCTTGCCGCTCCCACAGGGGCATGGATCGTTACGTCCGGCGTTGGCGAAGGGGTCCTCTTTGTCCTTCACGACCGTGCGTGAAGCAGCGCTGCCCCCGGCAGCTGCCGAGGCACGCGCGATCGCCTCCTGGGCCGGACCCTCTACCTGGGCAGCGGCCTGCTGCATGGCGCCCGCGAAGATGGTCTGCTCGGAAGGTGCCGAGTAGGACACACTGCCGGCGAGCGGAGTCTCCTGCACGGGCTCGCGAACGACCTGTATGTGCATGATCGTCCGAAGGAAGTCGATGTTGATCTCAGCGACCAACGCCTTGAACATCTCATACGCCTCGGTCTTGTACTCGACCAGCGGATCGCGCTGGCCCATCGCACGAAGGCCGATGCCGTCTTTCAGGTAGTCCATCTCGAGGAGGTGGTTCATCCACCGCGTGTCGATCACACGGAGCATGACTTGCCGTTCGAGTTCGCGAAGAGCTTCGACGCCGATCTGCTCACCCTTGCGCTCGTATTCGGTGAACAGCCGCTCTGCAAGTGCGTCCGCCAGCTCGAACGGGTTCTCGACAGTGGACTGCAACTCGGCCTGGATCAAATCGAATCCGGTCAGCTGACGCAGTTCCTCGCGAAGCCCGTCCCAATCCCAATCCTCTGAGTATGTCTTCTCGGGACAGTACATCGCGACGAGATCACCCATGGTCTCGCGAACCATTTCCTCTACACGATCGTGGATGTCTTTGCCGTCAAGGATGCGATTGCGCTCAGCGTAGATGACCTCGCGCTGCTTGTTCATCACGTCGTCGTACTCAAGAACGTGCTTGCGTGAAGCGAAGTTCATGGCCTCGACCTGACGTTGCGCGCCCTCGATGGCCTTGGACACCATCCCTGCCTGGATGGGCATGTCGTCCGGGATCTGGGTCTTCTCCATCATCGCGCTGATACGGTCCATCCGGCCCCCGCCGAACAGGCGCATCAGGTCGTCTTCGAGCGAGAGATAGAACTGTGAAAGACCGGGGTCGCCCTGACGACCGGAACGACCTCGCAACTGGTTGTCGATACGGCGAGAGTCGTGGCGCTCCGTGCCGATGACGGCCAGACCACCTGCCGAGACGACACGCTCGTGCTCCACGGCGCACGTCTGCTTCGCAGTATCCAGCGCTTCGTCACGCTGACTCTCGCTCGCCTCTTCCGGCTTCGTACCACGGGCGATCAAGATGTCGTCCACTAGCGCCTCGGGATTACCACCCAAGATGATGTCGGTGCCTCGGCCAGCCATGTTCGTCGCGATGGTGACCGCGCTCAGGCGACCGGCTTGCGCAACGATATGCGCCTCTTGCTCGTGGAACTTCGCGTTGAGCACGTTGTGTGTGATGCCGCGCTTCTGCAGAAGCCGAGAAAGACGCTCCGAGTTCTCGATCGATATCGTGCCCACCAGACACGGTTGTCCGGCCCCATGCCGCTCGACGATGTCATCAGCCACGGCATTGAACTTCGCATCGATGTTTCGGTAGATAAGATCGTTCCGATCATCGCGCACCATCGGCTGGTTCGTCGGAATGACCATCACCGGGAGCTTGTAGATCTCGCGGAATTCCTGGTCCTCGGTCACAGCAGTACCGGTCATGCCCGCGAGTTTCTCATACATGCGGAAGTAGTTCTGCAGCGTGATGGTCGCGAGTGTCTGGTTCTCCTCGCGAACATGCTGCTTCTCTTTCGCCTCGATAGCCTGGTGTAGACCCTCAGAGTAGCGACGTCCCACCATGAGACGACCGGTGAACTCGTCGACGATGAGGACTTCGCCATCTTTCACGACGTAATCGACGTCCCGCTTGAACAGGAATTGTGCTTTGAGCGCCTGCTGCAGGTGGTTGACCATCTGTCCGGACGGATCTGAGTAGAGGTCATCTATGCCGAGCCACTGTTCGACTCTGCGGATACCCTCCTCAGTCGGCGCGACCGTACGCTTCGCCTCGTCGAGTTCGAAGTCTTCTTCGATCTTGAGCCGAGGAATCACCTTTGCGAAGGACTTGTACGTGTCTGCCGACTTCGTGCCTGCGCCCGAGATGATAAGCGGAGTCCGTGCCTCGTCTATGAGGATGGAGTCGACCTCATCCACGATCGCGAAATGGTGGCCGCGTTGTACGCGACGGTCGGGGCGGACGACCATGTTGTCGCGCAGGTAGTCGAAGCCGAACTCACTGTTGGTGCCGTAGGTCACGTCAGCCTGGTATGCCGGCTTGCGCTTCTCAGCGGGCATCTGTGACTGCACGAGACCGACCTCAAGCCCGAGGAACCGGTAGACGCGACCCATCCATTCCGAGTCGCGTCTGGCCAGGTAGTCGTTCACGGTGACAACATGCACGCCATTGCCGGCCAGTGCATTGAGATAGACAGCCAGCGTCGCGACGAGTGTCTTGCCCTCGCCCGTCTTCATCTCGGCGATCATGCCGCGATGCAAGACCATGCCACCGATGAGCTGCACATCGAAGTGCCGCATCCCGAGGGCGCGCCATGCTGCCTCCCGGCATACCGCGAACGCCTCCGGCAGCAGATCATCTACGGTCTCACCGCTCTTGATGCGATCGCGGAACTCGTCGGTCTTGCCGCGTAGCGCGGCATCATCAAGAGCCTGCATCGCGGGCTCAAGTGCGTTGATACTGTTGACGACCGTCTCGAATTCGCGAAGTTGCTTTCCCTCACCCATGGTGAGGAGCTTCGCCAGGATGTTAGCCATGGATAGTCAGTCCTCTGGAAGTGGTTCGGAGAGTGTTCAAAGCAAGCCCGATGATAGCACAGGAGCACCCACGTCCCGTGCACTCAGGCGGTCTGTGGCGCTACCGTCACCTGGGCAATCCCCGTGCCAAGAAGGCAGCAACCGGCCCTCGGACCACGGGCGTCCGAGGGCCGGTCTCGGTGCGGCTAGAACCTAATGGGCCCGACCAGCGACACCGCCCTCTCGGTGCCCCTCAGGAGTCTCCCTCTCCTCACCATTCAAGCGCCGTCACTGTCGCTATGCTCACGAAGGAGAGCCCGCCAAATCCGCCGACCGATCCGTCTGAGCTCTGCGGCTCAGCTGTTGTGATTCTAGTCGGCCGACCTGACTAGACACTTAACCAACCATAACCCGATTCAGACTACTCGCGGGCAAGCTCTTCCATCGCTAGCACCTCTTCGTAGAGACGCCGAGTCTCGAGGCTTGGATCCAGCCCCAGGTCCTCGGACAGCTTCGAACGACATGCCATGAACAGGTCGACGGCGCCACTTCTCTGACCGATGTCGATCTGACAGCGCATCGCAGCCTGGTATAGATCCTCGCGCCATGGATCGTGTTCAAGTCCGGCACGGACGAAATGCACTGCTTGCTCAACGTCGCCAGAGTCTCGACACATGCGACTCACCCGCAGCATCGAGTCTCCGAATTGCACGCGACAGCGCTCCCGAAGCGGTCGGAACCAATCGTCGTAGATCTCTGACGGCAACAGGTCGGACCGATAGATGTCCTTCAGCTGACGTGCAGCCATAAGTGCAGAAGCCATGTCCCCTGCTGCCTCGGCGCTGTCGAGCATCGCAACAGCCTCGTCGAAACCATCAAGATCCGAGCGCACCAACGGGCGAACGATGCGGCAGATTCCACCGACATGCTCGACATAGGGACACGGGGCCGCCTTGCCGGCTGACAGAAGTGCCCGCTTCATTGCAGACCAGATCACATAGAAGTTGTTCTTCGCACGCTCGTCGTCCATGTCCGGCCACAGATGTTCGAGGAGCATGTCGCGCGGCACATCTCTACCCTGACGCGCGACCAGCATCATGAAGAGAAGCCGTGCCTTGCGCTTGCGCCATGACCGATCCGGCACCACCCCATCCGGAGTGATGACCTCGAGTCCGCCGAACAGTCGCACGTGCACGAGCGGCTCACCGCTGAACGAAGATTCGAACTCTCTCGCCTCGTCCTCGCCGAGAAGCCTTACGGCAAGACGTCTCCAAGCGTCCTCATCAAGGACATCGCGAGCCAACGGAAGCGCAGCGCGCGCATGTTCGGGCATGATCATGCGAAGCATGTGAGCCGGCAGCCTATCCACACCGACAGCCGCAGCGACAAGGCCGAGCAGCCCCGGGAATGCTCGGATGTACATGGCTAGCTCCCAGTTGGCGCTTTCGCTGAGAATGTAGTCGCCGCATGCACCCAATTGAGTACAGGCCGGTTCACCTGTGAGAGTGCGTCGGGCAATTTCCGCCTGTAGTAGGGCCGCGACCAGCGTGTCAACCGTTATTCGCGTGGATCCCAGCGACTCCATTACGCGGTCTACTGTATCCGCTGCGACCACGACCTCCCCAAGCCCCAGACGAGATGCCGCTACTTCGAGCATTGCCCGTGTCGCCCACGTTGGTGCGCCAGAATCGTCGCTGTCGAAGTACGCTAGGGCTTCCTCGGCATGGTGCAGTGATTCGTCGAGTCTACCCAGAGCACGCATGTACTTGGCCCTGGCAAGCTGCCCCCAGGCGGCAGAGAAGGCATCACTGCTCGCCCGACATGCATCAATCATCGTTCCCTGGAGATCGAGAGCATCGTCCATTCGCCCCATGCCAGCGAACAAGGCAGACTCATTACTATCGGCGTAGTTCCCAATCCACAGAACATCACACAGAGCTGCCTTTGATCTTAGATTTGCATTGAGACTCGCCGCTCTGTGAAGGTGCCCCATCTGAATGAGCGCCCAAGCAAGGTTGCTCTGCACGTGGAGGCTCATGCTAACCGAGGTGCCTGGAGCGGCAACGACGGCTTCAAGGCGACGGGCCACGTGAGCCCAATCGCCGTCTACGGGACCCGCAAGCCAGAGACAGCTTATCAGCACGTGACCCCTGGTCTCCCCAGACAAGCCGTATCGGTCCAACAGGGCAATCGCAGTCGACATATTTGTCTGAGCGCTCTCCAGCGCACCGCCGTGGGCGAGACTAATCCCCATGTAAGCGTGACCAAGCGCCAAAAGCTCCGGCCCGATGACTCGGCTCGACATCGTGAAGAGAGGTGCCAGGCACGTGCCAACCGAAGCCGTGTCCGACAGGTCCAATAGTATGCGCGCCATCAGCACTCTCGACTCAGCGACGATCTTCTCTTGTCCGTACTCAACCGCCAGCGTCAGCGCCGCCTCGATGCTACTCAGTGCAAGATGGGGTCGCCCCGCCATGCGTTGAAGACGCGCGTTAAGAAGCAGGAGCACGGGCCTGCTCGCCACAACAGTGACCGGTAGGTCATCCATCAAGCGGCGGAGCAAGCTTGCCTGACCGCGAGCAAGCAACTCCATCCCGCGATGTTCTAGTGCTGCTACTAGCTCAGGGGTGGACCCTCTCTCGACAATCAGGAAGTACCGCTCAAAATCACCCCGGACACTCAGGCATTCCAGGGCACGATGTTCAATCTCCTGGACACGAATACCAGAGATGCCGAGAGGATTCGTCGAGAAGACATCCGCCGCATGGTCATGCAGGAGAAACGTGCCGGAGGAGACTGCACTGGAGCTCACGTGCAGCAGTGGAACCGCCTCAGAAACTCGTCGCAACATGCGTGAGGTCGGCCACCCCATAAGCACATCGAGATCAGAGCAACTACCCGTCCGCAGCAATGCAGCCGCAAAGAGGAGCTCCCTACCCTCGGGTGTCAGCTGTCCCAACGCGGACTCCATCAGGTGTACCCTCAAGTCCATGGAGACACGTGACCCTGAGCCCAACCCAACACTGTCCCGGTGCATTGCCATCACGGACAACAGCGCAACCTGCCCACCGCACGAGGTACACGCCTCCTGGGCATTCGCTAGGTCCACGTCCGATCGCCCACGCAGCGCCAGCACAGCCTGAGCTTCAACGGCTGTCAGTGCAAGATCAGCGGTCTCGAGTACCCACGGCACAACGCCCAAAGACCGCACATCGGTCGAAAGCGCTCGCGTGGTTGCAATTACACAGCTCTTGTTCCCTCGGACGCGTCGAAGGGATGAGAGAATCCTGACACACACGGAAGCATCCAGTAGCTCTGCGAGTCCGTCGAGGACGACACACATCGGGCCGTCACCCAACTCGCCATAGTGCGTCTCGATTGAGCTGAGCATGTCTGCCTCAGCCGGCTGCGACACCAGACTAAGCGCTATCCGGTGGTTAGCATCCGCACTTCTCTCCACACTTGCAAACACGCTCTCGACGACGCCACGAGAATCAACGCGCAGCCCTGACATGTCATGCCATTCGGCTGCCTGGAATCGCTCGCTGCCAGCCAGCTGAGCTGCAAGCACCGACTTCCCGTATCCACTTGGCGCAACAATAAGCACCAGACTCGGCTCACAGCCTCGGAATACGCTAAGAAGATGCTCTCGCACGAGCGTGTTCCCGAAGTCTGGCGTCCCCCACTCTTCCACGCCTGCCACCTGCCTCCCCCTCATAAGGAGACCCCCGAGGTGACTGTGATGTTACTAATGAATCACGGTGAATGGAAGTTGCAGTCTGTTGGCCGCAGTCATCAGGGAAGGGGCGCAAGAACGCATCTTGCATTAGCCGCTAGTCACCATCTGACCGAGAGGCTCCACGTGTCATTGAAATGAACACGAACGCTGCAACTCCCGACGCGATGAACACATCTCCCACGCTCACCACGCCCCTGTGCCACTTCGGCCCCGGTAGTGGAATCGTGTCCGACAGAGACGCTGCAACGGTGCTTGGACGTATCGGCACGTGGAGAATGTCTGCACTGTCCGAAGACATCACGTATGTGTGTCCAACCAAGGATGTCACAGCCTGTTCAGACACGGGCATCCCCCCATTGATCGCAATCACGAGCGCATTCAGACCGATACCAAGACTGACCAACAGCAGACCAGCTTCACGATGATTGAGGAGTGCGACCAGCACCAGCACCAGCATGATCATAAGCCAGACGTAGAGCGCGAGAGCCCTGGGCATATTGGCGGCACTCGCTATCCCAGGCATCGCGAGCTGCAACACGAGCGAGCCCATCAATATCGCTTCGAGACGCAAGTGCGTCTCACCAAGTCGACGAAGGCTCCCGCCACCCAATAGTCCCAGCACAACCCCGACCAACAAAGCATCCAGTAGAAGCGTCAATTGACCATAGCCCCCCGACGGCCGGTCGTAGATTCGACCGAGGTCACCGTTACGGACGACTGGGCGCGACGAATCGCCTCCAGAACCAACGCGGAAGTCTCGTCCGAATGAAGACCCGAGAGGATGCCCACGGCGTCCTGACGAGAGTGCCCTGCCGACAACAAGAAGTCATACTCGCAACAGAGCCCAACCACGTATGTCCCAAGTCGCTCATTCCGGCCAGTGTCCGCCGGCAGTTGCTCAAAACCGTGGTGGTGTTCAATGATTGTCTTCGCCGACGCAAGGAAGGGAATCGCTTGGACCATCTCCGCACCCACACGGGGATGATCGTCTCGATCATTGTGAGATCCGCTGTCGTATTTCGCCCCAATACAGCCGATATCGTGCAGCAGGGCCGCATAATTCAGTGTCTCGAGGACTCGACTCGGCATGTGTAGCCTCTTTCCAACAGCGGCTGCTGTGTCTGCTACACGTTGCGAGTGCCCAGAGTCGACCGGCGTTTGGATCTCACTCGCCAGAGCAAGCACACCAATCGTTTCCTGATATGCAGCCCGCGTCCGAAGGTACATGCTATAGCTATTCTGCATCACCAAGACCAACAGCGTGAGCACGAGGAGCCCGACAAGTCCCATCCAGGGAAACAGCAACCCCAGGACAATCCCGATGGAGACATGCCCCAAATAGAGTGTGCCCAGCGGTCTAAGAGCTGAGATTACGCCCCGATGATTGGCGTGACGCCTGGGAGCCAACGCGACTGCGTCAACAATTAGGTACACAGCGCCTGCACACAGTGCAGCGAGGGCAAACGCCGCTTGACTGCCAGTTGCATTCGGCTCACCACACAGGGCATACACGCCGGCAGCGGCAAGCACCGGGACAGGTCGCGTCAGTGCGGCAGCCCACGCACCCCTCGTGCCCTGAGGGTTCTTGCGGTCAAGCAACGCACCGAGAAGCGAACCGATAACAGATGAGACGATGGCTGCCTGCACCGGCAGCACCAGCGCGGCGGCCAGCCCAATCGAAACATCGATATTGACCACTTCTCCACGCGTGAGTCGCAGACTCACCGACCACACCGCAGCAAACGCAACGGCAAACGCCAGCGACAACCCCAATGCGAGTCCCGGCCAAGACACAACACTCCAACAGAGGAGGGCTGCCCCCGCAACGACCGGGAGAATACGGGCAATCAGAACCATGGAAGGCGCAAAGCCGCCGGGCCTAGACTGATCCATCCCGACCTCCTGACGGCGTACCCGGGTCTCTGATTTCTCCACTGATCTCCTGGCTCAATGCATCCACGCACGCGCGATCCAGTAGTGTGTCCGCAACCGAGTACAACTCCTCAAGCGCCGCTTCGACTGTCATCGCCTCTCGATATGCTCTCGTTGAAGTCATGGCGTCAAACGAGTCGGCAACCGCGAGTATCCTAGCTTCTCTCGGAATCGCAACACCCTCAAGCCCGTCAGGATAGCCAGAGCCATCCAGGCGCTCATGGTGGCTTCGCACGAATGGACTCACGTCGGCAAGGAACTCAACCCTCTCGAGCAGTCGACTCCCTACCTCAGGATGACGTCGAATCTCTACAAACTCGTCCCGCGCGAGCGCTCCTGGCTTGTTGAGCACCTTCTCGCGGATACCTATCTTCCCGAGGTCGTGCATTAGCGCAGCAAGTTCCATACGTTCGACTGCTGGCTCCGGGAAGCCCAAACGGCGGGCAATCCGACTCGCATACGCTGCGACTCTCTCGGAATGACCGCGTGTGTACATGTCCTTGGCTTCGATTGCGGCGACCAACGAGCGGACTGTGTCGGCATAGGCATCCGCAAGCATCAGATAGACGAGGAAGGTCTGTCTCGCGAGGACGAAGGGTAGAGCAAGAAGCACTACACCCAAGAAGCCAGACACCCTCAGAACATAGGCGAGCGTGAGACCGAGCAGAGCGAGAAATATGAAACTCGCGAAATATCCCCAGTAATTCTGCTGCCGCCAGACTTCAAGAACCCCGAGTCCAGTTTTGAGAGAGAAATAGACACCTACGAGCAGTGCATTGGTGAAGTGAAGCGCAAAAGCGGCGGCTAGGGCAGGCAGTGACTGAGCCCATAGATCACCCGCCTGGAGGCTCACTTGAGCCAGGGGGATACCGCCAAGACCTAAATAGACGGCACCGGCCACAAGAGCAGACAGAGAGAGCTGACACGAGTTGAAGATCATCCCCAGCGCGGGCTTCTTCTCACGAATATCTTGGGGGGAGATACCCCCCATCGCTGAAACCAGAGCGCCGAAGACGGGTCCACCGAAGATGACAGCAGCGTAGTCAATCGCAAACGACAACGAGACACTTCCAGCAAGGGGCAGCTCAAATGAGAAGGAGACGGCAACCAGTGTGAGTAGCCCAAGCAAAACGGCCATGTCCCATCTTGAAACAGGGTACCTGCTCCATGCATAGGCAACGGCCGCGACGGACACTAGGCTTCCCGATACCAGGTAGTTCCTCGTCTTCATCGCGAAGCACATTCTCTCACACTGCCCCATCGAAATTGGACCAACGCCGTGCAAAGCTGAGTACCTAGATGCGGAACATGGCGCCGCCGCCGAGAACAAGCGCGGCGAGAGAGCTGAGCAAGAGAACGATACGCTTCATAGTGAGAAGACCCCCTTTTCAAGGATTTGGTCTTCCCCCATTCCGCTAGTAATGGAAGAACGCTGTCCGCTCCGCTGTGTTGTTTGCTGACAGTGTTCAAACCGAGTCCCACGGCGTTGGTCCAAACTTTGGGGTTATGAGGTTGTCAAGAAGCCCATGCGCCTGTTGATCGCATCCAGGGTCGCACGAACGATGGAATCCTTCTCGTTCTGTCTCACCAGTGCCGAGCCCGCAAATGCTTGCTCACCGAGAGACGTGACAAGTGTGACGCATGCAACGGCGACGCTTTCGCTACCAAGATCGACGATGTCCACGTCTTCAAGCGCGAAGCTCATGGCGCCGTGCAGATACTCCTCGATTGCGTTCAGCGTCGCCTGTGACACGAGGCGCTTGCGACCGGTCTGGCTGTTGGGGCCAAGCGACTGGCCAACATAGGTATCGCCCTCAAGCTCCAGCGCAACAGTGATCACGGCTTGCACGCCGCTGATCTCGGCGTTGATGGACTTGATCTGCGCTCGTGCGCTCTGCTTGGGTCCCGACTGCGGCATCACGTCCGGCCCGAGTTGAGCGATGGAGATCTTCTTGTGATCGATGGCGATGCCAAAGGAGGCCATGATTGTGGACTCGATATCGCGGACGATTTGCTTGGGTGTCTTGTTGGGGAGCGCAAGGACGTGAATCTCCTGAATGAAACCATCCTCTGACGCAACCACGCGCGCAGCCTTGATCTCAGAAACCTGAGCGAGCGCTGCCTCGATATCCGTGATGGTTGCTGCGGATATCCCGATGTCCATCCAGGGCCCCTTGCTTCGACTAGTGCTACGGCCAGTGGGTCTACTGCCTTTGAGCGCGTGCGGTGTTGCGGCTCCGAACACAAATCTAAGCTTCGCAGGAGCGGAGTGTCAACCGAACCCGAACCCCAGCTACCTCGAACAAGCTGAATACGGGCCCGGTCTACATGCGAGAAGTGCGCCTTTCAGCGCACTTCTCGGCGATACCTGTTGTTCCAGACCTACCGCGGCTCTATGAGACCGTAGTCTCCGTCGGTCCGGCGATACAGCACGTTGATCTCCTCTGTCTCCGCTGAGGAGAACACGAAGAAGTCATGGCCGAGCAGCTCCATCTGCAGAATAGCCTCATCCGGGCTCATGGGCTTGACAGCAACAACCTTGGTCTTGACGATCTCGGGCTCGCGCTCGCCCTCGATCTCGTCCAACGCCACAGCCACCTCGGTAATGGGCGTCGCCTTGGTGTGACGATCGACGATCTTCGTCTTGAACTTGCGCACCTGGCGCTCGAGCTTCTCGGACACGAGATCGATAGCCGCATACATATCTGCGGCAGCCTCACGTGCACGAATCACGTGACCTTTGGTGTATACGGTCACCTCGGCAACGTGTCCGTTCTGAATCGAGGGGTTCTTCTCTACCTGAAGCTCAACTTCCGCACTCATGATCATGTGGTCGAGGATCTTCGCAGTCTTGCCTATCTTCTCCTCGGCATACTCGCGAATCGCCGGTGTGACGTCCATGTGACGACCCTTCACGATCATCTTCATGGTGCGTACCTCCTTCTAGTGTCCTGACAGTAAGAACATACCCGCGGCGCGCTGCAGGGAGCGCCCGCGGGCATGCATTGTGCTTTCGCTCTACTTTATGTGACCGAGGAAGTCCTTGGTCCGCTCATTCTGCGGATTGTCGAAGACCTCGGATGGTGTGCCTTCTTCACAGATGACGCCTTCGTCCATGAAGACCGCTCGACTGGCGACATCGCGCGCGAACCCCATCTCGTGCGTGACGACAAGCATCGTCATACCCTTGCGCGCGAGTTCCTTCATAACGTCCAGAACGCCTCGCACTAGCTCGGGGTCGAGTGCCGAAGTCACCTCATCGAACAACATGACGTGCGGATCCATGGCGAGTGCTCGGGCAATAGCGACCCGCTGCTGCTGGCCACCCGAAAGCTGCGCTGGGAAATAGTCGACGCGATCGCCAAGGCCCACGGCTTCGAGTTGCTCGAGGGCTGTCTGCTCAGCTTCCTCCTTGGATCGCTTGAGCACCTTGCGCTGCGCCAACATGACGTTGCCCTTCGCGGTCAGGTGTGGGAACAAGTTGAACGACTGGAACACCATGCCGATGCGCTCGCGCACCTCGTTGATGTCGGTCTTCGGGTCGTTGACCTGGACGTCTTCGAACCAGATCTCGCCACCGGTCGGCATTTCGAGCCGGTTCACACAACGCAGCAACGTCGACTTGCCCGATCCCGACGGACCAAGAATGACGACGACCTCGCCTTTCTGAATGTCCATGTCGACGCCCTTGAGCACTTCCAGCTCACCGAAGTTCTTGCGAAGATCCCGGATGCGGACGATAGGATCGCTCCCGTTGGAAGTCATCGTCATCACATCCCATCCATCGTCGGCTCGACCAATCCCTGTTTGATCTTGGCCACCTTCTCGATGTTGTCCTCGGTACTCTTGTCGAACGTGGCAGTACCTCCACCCTCAGACGCCGCAAGCCGGTTCTCCATCTGCTGGACGATTCGGCCAAGCGGAATGGTGATCACGAGGTAGAACGCAGCGGCCAGCAGATACGCTGATACGTTGAGCGTGGTGGACGCGACCTCTCGGGCGCGCATGACGATCTCCATCAAGCCCACAGCTGCGAAGAGCGATGTGTCTTTGAATAGCAGGATGAACTCGGACATCATCGTTGGCAGGATGCGGCGAACCGTCTGCGGGATGATGACGAACGCCATCGCAGCAGCCGTCGTCATGCCAAGCGAGCGCGCGGCTTCCATCTGCCCTTTGTTGATCGACTGGATGCCAGCGCGGAAGATCTCCGCCATATAGGCTGCGGAGTTGAAGCTCAGGACAACGAACGCGCGCAGCCACATAGAGTTCGACACGCCGAACAGACCGGCGTTGTTGATCGCCGGGAATGTCGAGACCAGCAACTGCCATGGCGGCATGAGCGGCAGACCGAAGAAGACGAGGAGGATCTGCAGGAAGATCGGCGTTCCTCGCACGAAGTCCACATAGGCAGTCGCAGGGAACCGGAGCCAGCGGGTCTTTGCCATCTTCATGAATGCCAGCGCCAGGCCGCCCGGAATGGCCAGCAGAAATGATACGAACACCGCGACGAGCGATATTGGATACGCCGCGAGAAGAACCGGGAAAGCCTCCGAGATCACCTGAGGTGACGCGAACAAGTGCGACACCTTGCCCGATTCCCACCAATCAAGCGCACCGACGATGCCTTTGCGGCCTGCCGTGTACGTTATCTCCACACCGCCGACGGTAAGGATGTCGTCGTTGTGAAGCGACTCGCCACCCGTTGGCCGTGCACCGTTCAGGAGCACCGGCGTCGGGCTTGTCTCCTCGGCAGCAACGATCCAATCGCCCTTGCCAAGACCAGACCCCGAGGGCGTGCGGGTGAGCGTGACTGCCAGGTTGTCCTCGAGCACCGCGTTCTGCGGAACAAGATCGACCTGCCGTTTGCCGATCGTGATGACATCCTTCGTAGGGGAGATCAGATAGATTGCATCCAGGGGTTCATTCGTGCCACGACGCGGCGGATCCTCGTAGAGAAGGCGCGCTGGTCCGACCATTGTGAGCAGAAGCGTAGCGAGCGTGATACACGTGATAGCGAGGACTCCGTACCACGCAACATTCCTTAGCTTCTGATTCACTCCGCCTCCTCGATCGTGTGTATGCCAAGAGCCGACGAGTATCCGCCGGCTCTTAGCATACTACGTCACTGCGTCAGACTACTGGGCCTTCTTGACGGCCAGCGACTGGTTCGAGTTGATGTAGGGATCCGAGAAGTCGATCGACTGCTTGCGCTCGTCGGTGATCGTCATGGCCGAGCCAACCATGTCGAACTCGCTTCCGGCCTGGAGGCCGGTGATCAGAGCGTCGAACTTGTAGCTCTTGAACTCGACGGTCAATCCGAGCTTCTCGCCGATCGCTTTCATCAGATCGACGTCGAAGCCGACTGTCTCTCCACCCTCGACGTTCTCAAAGGGAGGATAGGCGGTGTCGGAGCCGACGATGATCTTGCCAGGAGTAAGGGTCACGATCGAGCCCGCAGGCTTGGCGGTGACACCGCTCACGGCCTCAGGCATAGACATCGGCGGCGCACCGAACCACTTGGTGTAGACGGTGTCGTACGTGCCGTCCTTGATGACCTCTGCGAGCGCCCAGTCGACGGCGTCACGCAGTACCGTGTTCTCCTTGCTGAATGCGAAACCGTAAGTCTCGTCGGTCTGAATCTCCTGGACGATCTCGAGTCCACGAGATGCATCCTTCACGACGTCCTGAGAGATAGGGAGGTCGTTGATGACGCCAACAACGTCGCCAGCCTGCAGGGCGGAGAAGGCGAGCAAGATGTCGTCGTAGGGGACAACTATGATGCCGTCGGGCTCAAGGTTCTCTTTCGCCCAACCCTCACCAGTCGTGCCAGACTGCACGCCGACCTTATCGCCCTCTTTGAGATCTGCGGTGCTCTTGATGCTCGTTACCTCGGTGGTGCCTTCATCGGTCGTGCCCTCGTCCGTGCCTTCATCCCCACCGCAACCTACGAGTGCGAACGCGGTGAACACGAGTGCGAACGCCAGCATAAGCGCGATCCACTTGCTGTTCCTGGACATGGATCCTCCTCCACTACCTGCCTCCTGGGCACCGATTGTGCCCGTGCTATATCACGGTGCATAACTATAGCGCACTGACGCATAGAATGTCAGGATCGGGTTCGCTTATGCAACATGAATCACTTCGTATACAAGAGGACCCACGCCTTCGCGCGGGTCCTCTTTGAGCGTATTCACTTCGAACGCATCTGAACCGACCCGTCACTCCGCGGGAGTCGCACTTAACTCGGGAAGAGAACCCAGCCACTTGGCAACGATGGTGTCCAGAACGCCCTCCGCCGACAGTGCATCCAGAGTCTGTCTGACGACGCCCTCCAGCTCGGCCGCATCCTTGGCTATCGCCACCCCAACGGGCGAACCTGCGCCGTACTGTCCCGAGTAGACGATCCCGGGATAATCGCGAGCCAGATAGGCGCCAACCGCTGCGTCACCGGCAACGAGATCGACCTCCCCGGCCACCAGAGCATCAAACGCATCGGCAAGACTCGGGAATGCCATCGTGAAGCCCTCGCCATACTCGCTGTCCAGTTTCCAGAACGCCGCACTGCTCTGCTGTGCGCCCACGCGCTTCCCCATGAGTGCGGCTGCGTCAGTGGTCGGAGCGACAGCAGATGCATCAGCACTCGCAGAAGCGTCGAACGAGAAGAATGCCGGGCCGTCGACGAGATACGAGCCGGCAAAGGATACGTTGGCCAGCACGGCGTCGGTGATCGGCAAGGCACCGAGCGCTATATCGATCTCCGCTGCATCGAACGCGGCTGTGGCGCCGTCTGCGCCGATGTCGACCAGCTCGAGTTGCAGACCCAGACGCTCTGCTATCGCTGCGGCGATATCCACGTCGATGCCCGCCTCGACACCGCCGTCCACGCCGGCGAAAGGCGGGTAGCTCAAGTCGACTCCCGCACGAAGGACGCCGGCCTCACCGATGGCAGGCGGCGTGACCTTGGGTTCCATGACGGGCTCTTCGGCCTTCTTCGCACATCCGGCGAGCGCGATGGCCAACACCACCACGCTCAGGATCAACAGTCGTCTCAGGCGCACTGCCCTCTCCTCCCGCTGGAGTACGGTCAAGCTTCCATCCGGCTGACCTGGTCTTTGGCCCCACACTCGCGTACCGGGACTTCCGCTTGATGTCATCTCACTACCGGTCCTCTCGCCCGCCAACCGGGATGGTTGGACCGGACGGTACGACTTACCCCTAAGACGCGCCATGCTCGCGCGACGGCGAACCGCCGGCTTACGTGGGTCCTTTAGGCCGCGTCTACCTTGGACTGAGGCGCCGAGGCGCCCGCAACCACAGACCCGGATGGAAGCAAGAGTGAGTGTAGCAGGTTGCTGTCGTCGCAGCACATCTGTCACGATACCGCCACATCGGTGGCTCGCGCGACGGTGCACCCCCGCACCTCGCTGGCGCCCGCTGCTAACAGCGCTAGCGAACATGCCTCGAGAGTCGCCCCGGTCGTGAACACGTCATCGAGTACCAGAAGCCTGCCCGACACCTTCGCATCGCGTCGCATCTCGTAGCGGCCGACCGTGTTTGCGAGGCGGTCTTCTCGGCCAAGAGTGCGCTGATCGGCAACCGTGCGCGCGACGAGCACGGTCTGGATCGGGAGTCCCGTTTCCCGGGCGACGTGGCGTGCGATCGCTCGCATGTGGTCGAACCCTCTCGTCGACATCGCACCCGGGCGAGGCGGGACCGGCACTATCGATTCCGCCCACTGCAGCCACTGGCCGAGACACTCCACCATCAGTGCGCTGATGACCGGCGCCAGGCGATGTTCACCACCGTCTTTGTAGACGGTCACCATATCCGACAACCCGGGGCGAAGGAGTCCGACACACCGGCATCCGGAGAACGAGAACGAACGCCCGGCGCATTCGCTGCAACCGCAGCTATCATGAATCACAGGTGCGCCGCATCGCGGACACGCTGATTCGCGGTCGATCAGGGGCAGCTGGCGCAGACAGGCATCGCATACGACCGAGCCGGGCGCGTCGCACTCGGCACAACGCGGTGGGAAGAACAGGTCGGTGAGTGCATCCAGCCACATGAGTCCTCCAACGACAGAGGCTGGTCACGTAAGCAGCTGCATCAAAGGCACGGCGAATACCGCTGCCACTGTCGTTACCAGGATTGCCGACGCGATGAAGTCGACATCC
The DNA here is from genome assembly GCA_002347365.1 of Actinobacteria bacterium UBA2279. GTDB lineage: Bacteria > Actinomycetota > Coriobacteriia > Anaerosomatales > Anaerosomataceae > UBA2279. Next base: position 47,335 of record DDWT01000023.1, on the reverse strand, counting down.
AGCTTGAAGCGCAGTCCGATCACAAGGGTCAACATCATCGAAGGCATACCAGCCTGAAGCACGAGCAACCGCGTCGCCTCGGCGTCAGACATCAACAGGCGACCGAGCAGCAACGCGAACAGCGGCAGCGCCAACAACTTCACGGCCCCCACCGCTCCGACGGCCCCCAACCGCTGCTTGATACTCCGGGGCTTCAGCGACAGGCCCACCGACATCATGATCAGCGGCACGACGATCTTAGACAGCGCGACCAACCAATCACTTACCGGACCCGGAACAGTCACGGAACGAAGTGCGAGCGCAAGGAGGAGCGCAAGGAACGGCGGGAACGTGAGCAGCTCCTTCAGCGGGTTGACGCGGCCCTCATGTTCACCCAGCTCGCCGGCCACGACCACACCGACGGTCAGTACGGCAGCCACCGTGCCGAATACGTCATAGAAGATGCCACGCACCAGCCCCGTTTCTCCAAGGAGGGCGGCGGCAAGAGGATAGCCCAGATAGCCCGTGTTTCCGAATGCCGCGCACAGTATGAATGCACCAGCCGTAGGACCCGGGAGCCGCATCGCCCTGGCCAGTAGCCACGCTACTGTGACACCGGCAAGCGTGATCCCCCATGCGATGAACGGGATCTCGACCAGATCGGCACTCACCGGTGCCGGGTGGACCGTCGTGAAGATCAGTGCCGGCATACCCACGTAGATGAGCACGTTGTTGATCGGTCGCGCATCCTCGGCTTTAAGCAAGCCCGCCGCGCGCAGCAGAGTGCCCAACGCGACGAGCGACAACATCCCGACGATGACCCGCAGGAGTTCGCCGATCGACACAGGACCCGCCTACCCCAGCTCGTGGATAGCGCCCGATCCCGAGCACCGATCGGCCAACGTCTCGCCATATGGCGCGCGCACGACCCCTCGCTCAGTGATGATCGCCGTCACGTACTTGGCGGGCGTGACGTCGAATGCAGGGTTGTACACGTCGACATTCGGAGGCGCGATCCTGAACCACCCGTCGAACTGGAAGCTCCCGCCCTTGCGAGAGATCTCCATCTGGTGGCCCTTCTTCATACCGAGCGCGTAGGATCCTTCACGAGTAAGCGAGTCCAACGCACTAGACTCGATGGGACTCCGGGGCTCGATGATGCCTGAGACCGTGAAACCGGTCACTTCTCGCGGGTCACGCTCTTCGATCACGATGTCATCGCCCGACGCGAGGGTCAGGTCCACCGTGGATGTAGGAGCGGCAACGTAGAACGGGATGCCGTGCTCTTTGGCGAGTACCGCCAGTCCGTACGTGCCGATCTTGTTCGCCACGTCACCGTTGGCGGCTATACGATCGGCCCCGACGATCACCGCGTGCACCCGGCCCTGCCGCATCACGCTGGCGGCCATGTTGTCTGTGATCAGGCGGTGCGTGATTCCCGCAGTCCTGAGCTCCCATGCCGTGAGACGCGCACCCTGCAAGACCGGACGGGTCTCATCAACCCACACGCCTGCGATCTTGCCCTGCTCGGCAGCCGTGAAGATCACGCCGAGCGCCGTTCCGAAATACGCGGTGGCGAGCGAACCGGCGTTGCAGTGCGTCAGCACGAGGCTGCCCTCTTCGAGGAGCTCGGCCCCGTACGCACCGATCGCGCGGTTGCGCTCCTCGTCCTCGGCCTGTACCGCAAGCGCCTCTTGTACCATCAGGTCGCTCAACTCGCCGAGAGACACATCGGCATTCTCGCGTGCGAAGCGCTTCATCCGTTCCGCGCCCCAGAAAAGGTTCACTGCCGTAGGACGCGTAGCCGTGATCTCTGCAGCGACCTCATCGAGCCGAGACAGGAACGCTTCGTGTCCATCAAGCGCGACGCCCTCGGTCACTGCCCACAATGCGATCGCGAGAGCAGCTGCGACGCCGAGTGCAGGCGCTCCGCGCACAGCCATCCCGGTAATGGCTGTGCAGACGCCGTCATAGGTGTTGCAGGCGAGCAGATCGCCGACAAGCGGGAGTCGGGACTGGTCGATGAGTACGACCTTGCCGTCCTCCCACCATATCGTGCGGGGGATATCAGAGAATGCCATGTGCGCCCCTATCCGGGTCTAGACGGTGCCTTCCTGCCAGGACGCGAGGTACTCGCTCTGCTCGTCGGTGAGCGTGTCGATCTTGACGCCCATCGTCGCGAGCTTGAGAGCCGCGATCGCCTCGTCGATATCGGTTGGCACGGGATGGACACCCGGCGCAAGATCGGCGGCGTTCTTGACCATGTACTCGGCAGACAGCGCCTGGTTGGCGAAGGACATATCCATGACGGAGGCGGGGTGGCCTTCTGCGCATGAGAGGTTCACGAGGCGGCCGTCAGCCAGTAGATAGATGTGACGACCGTCCTCCAGCGTGAACTCCTCGACCAGCGGACGAACCTCACGGACCGAGACGGCCTTCTCACGCAGGTGCGGAATGTTGATCTCGCAGTTGAAATGACCGGAGTTGGCGATGATCGCGCCGTCCTTCATCGCCGCGAACATGTCGGTGTCGATGACGTTGATATCACCGGTCACGGTGACCCATATGTCGGCGTGCTTCGCAGCTTCAACTGCCGGCATGACTCGGTAGCCGTCCATGACAGCCTCCAGGGCACGCAGCGGGTCGACTTCGCAGATGATGACGTTTC
>DDWT01000023.1:42353-44629 GCA_002347365.1 Actinobacteria bacterium UBA2279 | reverse complement strand
CCGTCGATCGTCGACTGTCCGGTGCCGTAGCGGTTGTCGAAGAGGTGCTTGGTGTTGGCGTCGTTGACCGAGACGATCGGGAACTTCAGTGCGCCGTCGGCCGCCATCGCGCGCAGCCGGATAACGCCTGTAGTGGTCTCCTCGGTGCCGCCGATCACGTCGGCGAGCGCCTCCGGGCGTTCCGCATGGATGCGGCCCACGACATCCGCGCCGTCGTCCATGGTGATCTGCGGCTTGTGGTCGATCGCAGCGTCGATGTGCGCGTAGTAGGTCTCAGTGTCCTCGCCCTTGATGGCGTAGGTGCGGATACCGTACTCCGCCACGAGCGCCGCGGCGACGTCATCCTGTGTCGAAAGCGGGTTGCTCGCGCACAGCACGATGTCAGCGCCACCGGCCTTGAGCGTGCGCATCAGGTTAGCGGTTTCTGTGGTGACATGCAGGCATGCCGAGACGCGCAATCCCTCAAGAGGCTTCTCTGTCTCAAAGCGCTCGCGGATGCTGGCGAGTACGGGCATGTCCTGGTCGGCCCATTCGATGCGAGCCTTGCCGGCCGCAGCCAGTGACAGGTCCTTGACGTGATGATCCATGGGGGGTCCTTTCTTCACGATGCCGACGACCGCACGCGCGGTCGGGGATTCACAACCTTCGTAGTATAGCAAGCACAAGCGAAGTAAGCTGCTTCTCGGCAAGTCTTCCCGCCTCAAGCACTTCGGCATGCGAAAGACCGTCACCTGCAGCGACGTTGGTGACGAGCGAGAGGCCCAGCACGCGTAGTCCCAGTGCGCGGGCCGCGATGACTTCAGGCACGGTCGACATGCCTACGACGTCGGCGCCCAGAGTGCGCAGCATGCCTACCTCGGCGGCCGTCTCATACGACGGGCCTAGAAGCCCGGCGTAGACGCCGTCTTTGAGGGCGAAGTCGAGCTCCTGCGCGGCAGCATGCGCGACCTCTCGCAGCCCGGGGTCATAGGCATCGCGCATCGGCACGAAGGGAGTGCCGCCTTCCGGCCCGGGCCAACCGGTCAGCGGGTTGGTGCCCATGAGGTTCATGTGGTCGGAGATCAAGACGACGTCTCCGGTTCGCAGACCTGCACTCACGCCGCCCGCAGCGTTCGTCACGACGATGGTCTTGCAGCCGACTGCTGCTGCAAGCCGCGCCGGATAGGCCGCACCGTGAGCGCTCACACCCTGGTACTGGTGCGCGCGACCCGCGAAGAGCATCACGGGGACATCGGCCAATCGCCCAAGGGTCAGGGTGCCAGCATGCCCCGCCACAGCTCCAACATGAGGGAATCCCCCAAGCTCGGCATACGGGACCACCACCGCATCGGTAGCCTTGGCTGCGAGACCCGATAGTCCGGACCCCAGTACGAACGCCACGCGTGGCGCCTCGACGGCGGAACGAAGCACTCGATCGGCATCGCCGGCGGGCACACCCAAAGAGACCAGTGACATGCTACCTCCTCGGCAGGAGCATCGGTGACCACGCTTCCCTCAGGGATTCATACCCCCGGCGCAGCGGGACAGCGAGCGCTACACTCGCAACTCTACTGCATCATCACCGCGTCGAGCGCCTTCAGCCCCTTGTCGGAAACAGCTGACTCTCCGCCGAGAAGCCATAGCTTCCCGATAGCCAGCTTCTTCTCCTGCAGGAAGGCCGCAGTGCCAAACGGACACGTGTCGGTAGCAGTCAGGATGAGCGGGTTGCCCATCACGCCCGCGAGCATGCCGCCGGTCAGTGCATCGGCGTAGCCGAGGCCGGTCGCAACGTAGATCGCGTTGTACGTCATGGTCTCACCATTGGTCACGAGTCCCGCATAGCGCGCGATCGCGGCAGAAGTCTGATACCGATCAGCGCCAGCCAAGCGGGTGACAGTTCCACCGCTCACGGCCGCCAGATACGCATCCGCGCTCGAGGCGATCACGGAGGTGCCTCCGGCGATGAGAACCGTCGTGGGCCGGGTAGCACGAAGGAATGCGTCCGTGTGTGCGTTGGCGCCGCTCTTGGGGACGAGAAGGATCGGATAGCCCTTCTGGTACGCCAGTGCCGAGGCAGACGCGGCATCCGCCCAGGAGGTCGCGCTGACGACAAATACCTTCTGAGCGGGAGCGAGGGTTCGAGCCGTCTCCGCAGCCTGTCGCGCGGTGTCATAGCGATCGGCGCCTGCAAACCGTCTGATCGTTGCCCCCGGCACGATGGACTTCACAGCGCTTTCTACAGCGGTCGATATCGCCGATGTACCGCCCATGATGTAGACCGTCTGTGGCTTGAGGGA
>DDWT01000023.1:0-42332 GCA_002347365.1 Actinobacteria bacterium UBA2279 | reverse complement strand
GCACCGGCGAGTCCCGAGCCTGCCAGCGCGTCAGGGAAGTTCTCGCCACTGGCCAAGACCACGGCCGTCGCAGTTGTCGGGAATGCGCGGACCGCCGCCTGTACCGCAGTGTCATATCGCGTGGGACCGTAAATCCGCGCGATAGGAAAACCGGAGAAGTAGAAGCGGGTGGACAGTAGACCAAGTCGACTGCGCACGAGATTCCCGGTTATCTTCGCCGCCACGCCGTTGGAGAAGTGAAACGTGACGTATCGTGCGTGACCGCTCTCCGCGCGTTCAACCACGATGCCCGTGACATGCGTTGGACTCGCAGGGACACCGGAGAGACCGCGGAGCGCATCGGCGATCTGAAGACCGGTGATGCGACGTGGAGTCCATTCTGCATACGGAGAGCTCGCAAGATACTCATATGTATCCAGCACGCCCCGTGTGTAGCTGAGCGGCGATCCGCCCACCCAGACATCCTCGTTGTTGGCAGTATGACCCCCCGAACTGGAGAAGAAGAAGGCCTGAGCGACTTTCGACCCCGAATAGATGACGAGACCGGAGGTCGCAGAGACCGCACTGTTCGTCGAAGGCTCCTCGCCTATCCTTTCGCCCTTCGAATTGTACGCCTCGTATCCCTGATAGGCCTGGCTCATCGTGGTGCAGTAGACCACACCGTCGGAATCTGCGTAAGCATAGGACCGAGCCGCGATCGCCTGAGCTTTCAATGCCTCGGCAGGCCAGGAGGACGGCATCTCACGTGGCACTACGCCCTTCAGATAGTCATCCATATCCAGCATGTTGTAGAGGCGGAGAAGGCTTCCGCTGGAATAGAGCTTGAGGACCCCCCGGTACTTGGCGTTCGGCCGATTGTACAGGCCCGTCCCCTCGGCCACCGTGAGAAGTGCGGGATCTCCCGAGAGAGGTGCGACGACGACCGTACCCGTGAGCACCAAAGGCACGGTGATGTCACCGCCGGTGACGGAGATGGATGTACCGGAGGCAATGAACACATAGGTGCCTGCAGGGTGTTCCACCCCGTTGATGCTTAAAGAAGCACCAACTTGCCCGTTCGAAATGGTCCATTTCGTTCGTGTGTATGAGGTCGCGGAACTAGCGTTCGGATCGAGATTGACCGTAATGTTGCTCGTGGCCTTCGGGCCGATGGCGACGCCCGTGTAGAAATGCCCCATGATCCACCGGTAGTCCTTGCCGGCAAGCGCGGCACCCCTGGCGCCATACTGGCTCATACCGATGCCGTGACCGTGGCCGCCTCCCGTGATGTCAAAAGAAGGAATGGCAGCAACAGACACGTCCGCTGCAGCAACAGGGATCATCGCTCCTTGAAGGAGCATGAGCGTGGCAACGACAACGCCAAGGATTCGGATGTACAGGCTACGATTCACGGCATCTCTCCGTCTGGGCTACGACGTACCATCCTAAGCGATTAGTGTACCACCCGCCCCATACCGGCACCATCACGTCACCAAGCAGGTCGGACCGGTCGGCTAAGGTATGCCGGCAGGGATCCTAGGCTTCGTGAAGGACAACGGCGTAGGCGCCGATAAGTTTCGACACCGAACCCTGCCAGTTCAATCCACCCTCAACGATGCGCCGCCCGTGCTCCCCCATCGCCCTGCGAAGTGCCCGATCTTGAGACAGCTGGTGGAGTGCTCCGGCCAAAGCGGTCGGGTCATTGGCAGGAACGGCGAATCCGAGCCGGTTGGCCGTGACGTATTCCGCTATCCAGGTCCCGGCAGCAACGATCACGGGGAGGCCGCACGCCATGGCCTCCATCACCTTGACCGGGAAGAGTGTTCGGACGTTGCCAAGCAAGACGTCGTAGACCGCATACACGACATCACAGCGACGGTAGAGACCGGGCAACTCCTCATACGCGAAGCGGCCAGTGGCGACTACTCGTTCCATCGTGGCGGCACGCCGGGCGATCGCCTCTGCGGCCGTACCGCCGCCCGCCAGGATCGCATTCAATCCCGTATCGGTCTGCACCACATCCATGAGCATGTTCAACGCTTCCGGATACCGTTTCTGGCCGAAGTAGCCAACCGTGAACGGTTCGTCCTCGGCACGCTCGTGGGGACTGAAGAGGTTCGCATCGGGCGCGTTCTCGACCAGAACGACCTTGTCGGCGAAACCGAGAGAGGCGTAGTAGTCGATCGTTCCAGGATTCGCTACGAGTATGCAGCTGGCTGCTCCGAACGCCCTGCGTTCCACAAAGCGAACGATCGCTCTGGCCACTTTTCCGATGACGCCGCGCTGAGGGACCATACCGCTGTCCCGGTACAGCTCATGCATGTCGAGCACGAGCCGGGGTCGGCACGTGTTGCGCAAGCGCAAGACGCGCAGACCCGCCGGTGCGGTATCAAGATCATGGCAGTGCACGACATCGGGCTGGAGTTCAGCGATCCTGTCGGATGCAGTGCGCCAGTACCTCCTGAAGAAACCGAAGCTGCGCAGGCCTCCCCCGTAGGGAGCTCGCGGGCCGAGTCGCTCGTATGTGACACCTTCGCGTTGTTCCGTGCGTGATGCTTCACCGGAACGGTCCCAGGCAAGAACGGTGACGCTGTAGCCGGCCTCTGAGAGAGCCCGGGCCTCCTTGTTCACGCGCGGGTCGGATGCCGCATCGTTGGTGACCAGCATGACAACGGAAGCCATCACTCCCCGCCTCCGATCGAGGCACGTTCGACCGCGCGATCGTATACCTCGCACAGTCGTACAGCGATCGCTTCGGGATTGAACGCGAGGTGAGCGCGCGCCGAGATCGCGGCCGGGTCCATCGAGTCGAGGCGATTCGCAAGCGCGAAGATCCCCTCGGCAAGAGCCTCGACGTCATCGCCGGCGACAAGCACCCCGTCATCGGGTCCCACGAAGTCCTCCGGACCCCCTACGCGAGTGGCGACGACGGGCAGACCGGTCGCCAGTGCTTCGAGGATGGCGACGCCGAAGCCCTCGCGCTTGGAGGACGATACGAAGATGTCTGCATCTGCGAAACTCGCCAGCAGCTCTTCGCCGCTCTGTGAACCCTTCAGCTCGACATCCGCTGCGACTCCAAGGCGGTCTGCAAGCTGCTGGAGTGCCGAATGCTGCGGGCCGGAGCCGATGAGGGAGAGCGACACACCCTCGCCGGCTTCCCTGAGACGGGCGACGCCTTCGATCAGGAGGTCGAAACCTTTCTCGGGAACCAGACGACCCACACTCACCAGACGCAAACGCTCGCCACGCTTGCGGTCGAGCAGCTGGAATCGCGTGGTGTCGAACGTGTTGGGCACGACCGTGACGCGCCGAGGATCGGCGTCGGCCAGGGCCACGACATCCCGGGCCAGTGCGTTGCTCACGCAGACGATCTCTGCGGCAGCCGAGAGGGTCCTGCGCACCTCACTTGCCCACGATGTCCCGCTTAAGTTGGTATACAGATCCGATCCGTGGACCGAGATGACGAGAGGGATGCCGGTAGTCGCACACAGGCGACGCGCAGCCGAGCCGCTGGGGTAGATGCCGTGCGCGTGCACGAACGCCGGGGACAGATCGTGTGATACCCGACGGAACGCCGGAGTCGCGAACTGCGCCATCGCCGGCGCCACGCGGGTGTAGAGAAGCCTTCGCGGAAGCACCGGGTACCGGGGGCGCTCCACGCGAATGCCCTTCAGCGTGTCGGCGCCCTTCACGAAGGGGCGCTTCAGCAGCGGCGCCAGAACGCGCGGTACCCAGGGCACCGGCGCGATCACGGCCCACTCGACGCGAGAACGGGTCGCCAGAACCTGCTCGGCGACGAACGTGCCCCTCAGTGGCTCGACGGCACTCGGGAACTGCTTCGAGAAAGTGATGCCGGCCAGTGTATTCTCGGACGTCATGTCGCATCCTCCGCCGAGGGCTCCTCGAAGCGGGCGGCCGCGACAGCCAGCGCGAGGCCGAACCACAGGTACTCGAAGTACAGGTAGTACTGGAAGAACGATTGCGCGAGCACGGCGAGAAACGCCGCAACGCCGATCGCGAGGTACTGGTTCCAGCGCTGCTTGCGTCGGCGCCACAGAGTCCAGGCCAGACCGCTGACGATAGTCAGCTCCGCAATGAGCGCAGGCAAACCCATCTCGGCCCACAACGCCAATGGCAACTCGTGCGGCTTGGTGATCGTGTCAACGGAGCCAGACCTGCGATACATGGGGTAGGCCCGGTCAAAAGCTCCAAGACCGGTGCCGAATAGCCAGTTGTCGCGGATCATGTCGAGCGTCGAGCCGATCTGAAGATAGCGGGTGCTTGCCGAGGGATCGTTGCCGGTATCGGTCATCGACTGAAATCGCAACAGCGTGCCGCTCATGACGAGCACGGCGGTGAGCGCGACCAGTGCGACCAGTGCGACCAGCGTGGCGCGCCGGCTGCGGAAGGCCACAGTCAGAAGTAAAACGACGACACCGAGGATCGCACCCACCCAGCCGGACCGGGAGAACGTCAACTGAAGTCCGGCGGCGCATACTGCCGCAGTTGCCAGCCAAGGCGCTGCTGCGCGCAGACGCCTGGCGTACACAGCCATGCCCAGCGCTGCGACGATCGCGACCGACAGGAACGTGCCGAGGTAGTTGGGGTCGTCGAAGAAGGCTCCGGGTCGGTTGAAGATGCGTGCGCCGATCTGAACCTGGTCGTGCACGGTCCCGATACCCAACCCCGGGACCGCGTACTGCACGATTGCGAGAAGTGCCGAGAGAACGGCGGTGACGACCAGAACGGTCACCAGACGCCGGGCCGTGCGGCCATCGGGTGTCAACGCGACGAACGCCGCATAGAAGAGTCCGAGGAATGCGAGGCGAACCGCTGAGATCGCCGTGACTCCGGAAGCAAGGGACCCCGGCAGCGACCACAGGGCGGAGACGATCAACAGCGCTACGCCAACGGTGACCGGCGAGAGTCGATGCCGCAGCCGGAATCGACCGGTCAGTTGCGCGAAGGCCCAGGTCACCAGTGTGAATAGCAGCGCGACATGGAACCAGGTCACAGTGACGGGCTCTGTGATGATGCGTCCCGCCGCATCGAGCGGCAAGACTGCAAGCATGAGCAGCAGACCCGTCTGCGGTGAGAGCAGTACGCCGAGAGGACCGGACATCCCGGCATGCCCGGGGCCCGGCAAGAGGCCGCGTGGCCTACCTTCGGCCATCGCGTCCACCTGCTTCGGCGGCCCGAACCAGCATTGATTCCCACCTCGCGAGGTTCACGGTGCGGTCGCATTTCGACTCCACGACTGCGCGGTTCGCGGCCCTGTGCGTACCGACAGCCGACTGGGCGAACCCCTCGCACACGGCATCGGCCAGCGCGTCGGGGTCCACCTGCTCTAGGAGGACGCCCCGACTCTCGTCGATCCCCTCCCGCATCGCTCTCAGATCCGTGGCAACGGGGAACGCTCCGCATGCCATCGCCTCCTGCAACGAGAGCGCGAACGAATCAGTCGGCGGGATTGAGACCCAGACAGAGGCGCGCCTCAGCTCAGCCGCGATGTCACCGGGGGTCAGTCGTCCGGCGAACTCGACATGATCCCTCACTCCCTCGCGAAGCGCCAGCGCCTCCAGCGCCTCAAGGTCACCCGGTTGGCCGTCACCCGCGAGCACCAGTCTCGCATCGGGGAAGCGGGTGATGACACGGGCGAGCGCCTCGACGATCACCCCGAGCCGGTAGAAGGGACGCAGGCCTCGGGTGCAGATGATCCGATACGCATCTCGGATCTCCGGGCCGTCGGGAGTGAATACGGATAGATCGATACCGTAGTTGAATGTCTCGACGTCCTCGGAACGAGCACCCATCGACACCGCGATATCGGCGATCTCCTCACACGTCGCATGCACGAGCACGGCACGCCGAATGGCTTTCGGCATGAGTCTGCGTACGAACCAGGGGCGAATCTCAAGTCGCAGGAGGTCGGACCCCCAAAAGGTCGGGACGACGGGTGCCCCGGCGAGCAACGTGGCATAGACGCCATCGGGGGTCATCTGTTGAACGCTGACGACATCGAACAGCCCCGCTCCAAGTTCGCCGCGCAGCCGCCATGCCCGAACTATGTCGCGGGCGAATCGTGGCACGAATCGAATCAGTCGGCTGTGCCGGGCGAAATTGCGCACATGAACCGAGGTGTCTGCCGCGGACGTGTTCGTGATCACTGTGACGTCGTGACCGCTCGACCGGAGGTGTCCGACGTATGCACGAAAGTGGGCGTTGTTCGGCTGTATGCCTACCACCGCCACGCGCAACGGCGCCAGGGACTCGCTCATCGGACACCGCCTGTCTCGGCCGCCCGATAGAGCATGCGCTCCCATCGTGGCAGGTTCTGCGCCTGATCGCCTTGAGTTCTGACCGCGTCGAGGTTGACCGACATGTGGTCAGCCTCGCCAAACCGCACAAGCCCCGCAAGCACTCCCTGGGCGACATCTTCGGGTGTCACTTCAGCGATGAGAATCCCGGACGCATCGGAGAGCCACTCACGCATTGCAGGAATATCCGCCACCACCGGCACAGCCCCCGATGCCATCGCCTCAAGAAGCGAGAGGGGTGCTCCGTCCGAGGGCGGCAGCGAAACCCACACCTGCGCCTCGCGCAGGCGTTGCGCGAGCGCTTCCTGGCTTAGAGTACCGCAGAGCATCACGGAGCCCTCAAGACCGAGTTCCACAACCACCGTGCGAAGCGGAGTCGCGTCACCCGTACCTGCAATCTCCAAACGAGCGTCGGGCCGACGGGCAAGGATCGTCGGCATGGCGCGAACCAGTATCTCGACACGATAGAAAGGCTGCAGTCCTCGCGAGGACACTATGAGCGGCCGACGTCGCTCAACCGGTCCCGGCCCGAACACATCCAGGTCGATGCCGTACTGGAACGTCTCGATGCGATCTGCCGAGGCACCGTGGCCGAGGAGCACGCGGGTCATGGACTCGGAGACCGAATGGATCAGCGTCGCACGGCGGATGGCCATCGGCATGAGCTTGCGTATGAGCCAGGGTCTGCGGTCGAGCCGATAAAGATCAGAACCCCAGAAGTCAAGCACGAGCGGTCCGCGCCACATGAAAGCGGCATACACGCCATCGGGCGTCATCTGCTGGATGTTCAACACGTCAAAGTCACGCCGAATGCAGCGGCGCATCCGCGCTAATCTGGGGAGAACCCGCAGGCCGCGCGGTAGGATTCGCAGCATCGCGCCACCACGTGCGAAGCTGCACACCTCTACTGGTGCGTCCACCGTGGACGAGTTGGTGATCACTGTGACGTCATGACCGCGGCGAGCCAGATAACGAACATAGGTCAGGAAGTGCACGTTGTCCGGCGTAATGCCGACAACTGCCACGCGGAGACCGGCGCCGCTCGCGGCACCTCTGTCGACCATATTGGACGACCTAGGCATCTGCGTCTCCCTCAGCTGGCTGAGCGACCAGAGAGTCAAGCACTGCACCGAGCGCGCCTGCCTGTGTCCTGCGGTCATACGCGTCGACGATCTCCCGCCGCGTTGCGCTACCGAGCGTACCGGACGCCTTCCGGTCGGCGAGATCCACAAGTGCGGCTGCAATGGCATCCACATCAGAGTACGCAGCCACCAGGCCGGCTTGCGCTCTGCGTACGAGATCAGGCGCCTGGCCGTCCAGCGGGCCCACGAACAGAATCGGCAGACCGATGCCGAGATACTCATAGAGCTTCGCCGGGGTCGATGCCCGCAGCTCCGGGAGGTCTGCGTATACGACCAGCCCAACATCGGATCCGGCCAAGAAGGCAAGCGCCTCCCTGTGTGGGACATACGGGACGAGATCTATCGACTCTTCGAGTCCGAGTTCGGCGACAAGGTCATCGACATAGGTCGGCCAATTCCCGACGATACGCAAACGGATGTCGCGCGGCGCACCATGCTTGCCATCCTTGATCGCTTTGATGGCCTCGAAGACTGGCAGCGGGCCGTTCACGCTATAGAAGGTTCCCATGAACGTGACCTGTAGGGGACCGACGACCACAGGTGACCACTCCGGCAGATCCGTTCGGTCGAATCCGTTGGGTATCAGTCGTGGAGAAGGTCCACCCATTTCGATGATCTCCGCGTCCAGTGGATGCGCGGACGTGACTCCGGCGGCGGACGCCAAGACTTGGCGCTCCAACGCGTGGGAGCGACGACGATGCCAGCCGGTGGGGTACCAGGAGTTGCTGGGGTTGTCCCGCCACGCGTCGCGGAAGTCGGCCACGAATGGCACTCCGAGCGAACGTGCGATGCGCTTCCCGGCAATGAGCACGGAGAACGGTGGGCCCGAGGCGAGTACGGCATCGACCCCGGCCTCACGCCCCAGTCGAACACCGGCCCTCACCGCCGGTCCTATCCACAGGAAGGCAAAATCGGGCATCGTGAGGAACCGCGTGAGACGCTCGGTCCTGCCCGCACGTCCCGTAGCCGAGATGGCCTTCGCCTGTCGTAGTGTCGTCGAATCGCCTCCGCCGGACCCTCTCCCCTTGCCACGGAGCGCTGCCCGCATCCGCCGCGCGAAGCCCAGCGCCGAGGAGATCCAGGCGTTCACCGGCCGCGCAGGCGTCCGCACGACCCTGACGCCGACGACCTCATCAGCAAGACTCGGATCCACAGCACGGCCGGGGACGTGCTCCGCGGCAAGAACAACGGGAACCCACCCGTACGTCGGAAGATACCGAGCAAACTTCGCGAGGCGCTGCACCCCGGCGCCCCCCGTAGGAGGAAACTCGTAGGTGACGAGCAGGACGGAGTGCCTTTCGTCGGCCATACGCTAGTCCTCCCGCGCGTAGACCTGCAGGTCGAACAGTTGCCGGTAGATGCCTCCTGAACCGATCAAGGAATCGTGCGTTCCTCGCTCGACGATGGCGCCCTTGTCCAGTACCACAATCTCGTCCGAGCGCTGGACTGTCGACAGGCGGTGGGCGATCACGATGATGGTCTTGTCTCCGTGCCACTGCACCAGCGCTCGCTGGATGTACTCCTCTGACTCCGAGTCAAGCGCGCTCGTCGGCTCATCGAGAATGAGAATGTCAGGGTCTTGCAGGAAAACGCGAGCGAGCGCAAGTCGTTGTCGCTGTCCACCAGAAAGGCGAACACCGCGGTCGCCGACCTTGGTCTCCAGACCGTTGGTGAGCTTGCTGACGAAATCCGCCGACCAAGACTTCTCGAGCGCCACCTGTATTTCGGCATCATCCGGGACACGTTCAAGACCATAGGACAGGTTGTATCGAACGGTGTCGTTGAACAACATGGCGTCCTGAGTCATGAAGCCGATTGATCGACGCAAGCTGACTAGATCGAACTCAGAAACCGGAACCCCATCGAAAAGGACCTCTCCGTCGCTCGCCTCGCGCAGACGGGGGACGAGGTCGACGAGTGTGGACTTCCCAGCGCCCGACTTGCCGACCAGCGCAATCTGCTGTCCTCGCGGAATCAACAAATCAATTCCACCCAGAACCTGCTCCTCAACGCCCTCATCGTTGTAGGAGAAGCTGACGCCTTTGAATTCGATGCCGCTCGCAAGTCCCTCAAACCGCTTGGAACCGCTTCTGACGACTCGTGAAGCAGCCGCCCGCTGGGTGGTGTCATGCACCATCTCCAGACTGTCGAGGTTGGATGACAGGACCTGCCGTCCCATGCTCAGTTCCTTGGACTTCTGATTGAGCCTCAGGAGGATGAACAGGAAGACACCAAGGCTTGCCAGACTGATATCAAAGACCTGGACGCCAAGGTAGACGATGGCAAAGATCGCCAGCATCTGTGCGGGATCGACCGTGACTTCGATAATGCCCCGGGAGATGGCGATTCTGACCTGAACCTCCTCGAGGCGTCTCATGACGCCGCCGACCCGTTCCGTCTCGGCATCTTCCTGCGCAAGCATCTTGATGAGCCTCACGGCGTCGATGCGCTCGCTGATGACCGTGTAGGCTTCGTTGTTGCGCTCGGCAGTCTCAAGACCGAGACGCCGTGATCGCTTGATGCTGCCCTTGACCATGAACGAGATCACGAACGTCGCCCCGAGCGCGATCGCAGTCAGAGCAGGCTGCAGCAATAACAAGACGAGGATGTACATGCCGATGAGGACGACTAGGGAGATCAGTTGTACGAACTGATAGATGGCCTGGCCACCGCGCTGCACCTGAGTGGTGAGGCAACTCACCAGATTGCCGTGACCCTGGCGCACCACATGCGCGAGATCGCCGTGCACCAGTGCTGAGAACCCCTCTACACGAAGCCGAGTGGACGCTCTTTGCTGAATCCTCGCACCGTAATACGCATATCCGAAGTACACTACCTGCCGAACGAGAACGGGTATGAATGCCATGAGCAGCAGTGTGAACAGCGTGATCGGTATGCCCAGCGCATCGGTGATGGTGTAGAGCACCTGCCAGACAGCGTTGCCCTCGCCCGCCGCCTCGGCGCCGGACTCGATGAACTGCAGAACCGGGGCGAGCATTCCCACACCTACGCCCTCGAAGAGTGCGTAGAGTACTGCCAGCACTACGAGCAGCACGACCTCCCTGCGCCGTAGCGACAACATCGACAGCATGTGACGTATCTCGGTCGCAATGCCGCCTGGCGTGAAACGACTCAAAGGGATTCCTTACGCGCGGATGCCCTGCCGGGCCTGGTCATGAACCAGTGTATCGTAGCCGATGCGAAACCACCTCAACAACATGGGTGCCAGGATGTTGCCCAGGAGCTACTCGGCCTCCACGCTGTGCAGAATGGAAGCAATCGAGTTCTCTACATCAGGATCGATCGCCACCGGCCCGCCGAGTATGTACGCCTTGACGACTCGCGTGGCTCTCGCGAGGACACGGACGGAGGCATCCGGCACTCCGTCATGCCGTGTCAGCACGATCACCGTGTTGAAGCGAGCCGCCAGCAGGCCGCCCGGGACAGCATCGGCGAACACCTCTCCAGACGCGATAACCGGGCGCTCAAGGGTATGCCCCGCGGCGAGCGACTCTTCAGCCACCCGCTCGGCCGTCTCGAACCGGTTCGCACCCCACCAGCGATCGACGACTGGCACGAGACGCGCACAGGAGTCCGCGACATCGGCGCTCAGTGCAACCGGCCCGCCGACGATGATCACCCTCGAGGGCGCAAACGATGCGATCACGCGCTCGATGACGGCCGGCAGAGCATCGGGACGGCTGAGCAGCACCGGATAGCCCTTCCTCGCCGCATACGACGACGATGACAGCGCGTCGGCGAAACCGGCACCAGAGGCCACCACCACCTGCTCGGGGACGCCTCTGCGCTCGGCGAGCCTGGTGGCGATTTTGGCTGAGGTCTCGTACCGATCGACCCCGGATATCCGCTCGATCGTCGCGGCTGGAAGGATTTGGGACAAGTGGGTGCGCACCGCCGGAGTCAAGCTCACTTCGCCGCCAAGGATGATTACGCTGTCCGGCCTGAGCCTGCGCAACTCACTCTCAAGCGCGGGTGGTACCCGGGTCGGCTCGCACAGCAGGACCGGCGCACGATACGACTGGGCAAGCGGGACGCCGCACAGCGCGTCCGCGTAGTCGCGCGACGATGCGATGAGAACTGTGTCACATCCTGTGGGAAATGCTTCGCGCGATATCTTGGCGGCGGTCTGAATCCGGTCATCGCCGGCCAGACGCGTGATGACCGGCGTGAACTGCTTCTGGATGAACCGACCGTCCACGTACAAGAAGAGTTTGTGGATGAAGCTGGAGGCGTCGTTGTTCCACTCACAGAACACCAACCCGTCCTCCTCGGTCCCGTCTCCAACGATTACCTGAGGGTTGTTGTAGCGGGTCGCCGCTCCCGGAGAGCGACGCACGGCCTGTTCGAGTCTCCAGCCGTCGACTCCGTTGTCTGAGACCCAGTGTTCGATATCGCCCCCGCGTGCCGCCAGGCTCTCCTCACCGGGGAGCGCCTGGTCGTCCGGCGCACCGCCGGTCACGATGTAGGCGTGCGCGGCACCCGAAGAGTCGAACGTCAGATCCGCCGCATCGAAGAGGTTGTCAGTGCGCGTGATCTCTGAGGTCGACCATGCACTCCCCGTCCAGCGCTTGTAGACCCACGTGCACTCCCCGCCCGTCTCGGCGGTGCCCGACAGGTACAGCAGCGCTGGATTTGCATCCAGCGCCTCACGCACGATCACTTGATTCGAGTACTCATCCGTCGTCTCGGCGACAAGTGTTTGCGTCTCCATAACGTCAATCGTTCGAGTCGCGCCTATCGACTCTAAGAGAACGTTCGTCCATTCTCCAGAGGGAGTCCGCTGCAGATAGAAGACATCACGACGAGCGAACTGGTTGCTGGCGCTCTCCTCGATGTCACGGAGGACGAACCCGACGTGCAGCGCACCCGATGGGCCGTGGCTGCTGCTGGCGTACCAGCCCGCCACGCCCTGGGTCGCATCCAGCACACACTCTCCTGCCGACCAGGTGGCTTCCTCCGACATTGTGGCAAGCTCCCAGTCACCGGCTCTGGGATCGACGTCGCTGACACCGTGATTTCGGTAGAAGAGCTCGATACCGCCTTCAGGCAGAGCCCACGGCTGCGGGTAGGTAGCTCTGAGGTCAGTGGCATCGCCCTCGAGGCGGATAGTCCTCTCGCTCGTCCAGCCGTCGATGCGGTGTGGAGCCGTTGAGCGCGCGTATCTGAGACTTGAGTTGTGCCCGCCAAAGAACACGTACAGATACCCCGAGGCGTCGATCACCAGCGACGGACCGCCATGCGTATCGCCTGAGAGAGGGTTGTTGCCCACCCGATAGGTTGCCGACCATGCACCGGCTGTATGGTCATAGGCAGTGATGTACGGGTCGAGGCCCGGCCCCTGGAAGACCACGTATGTCAGGTTGTTCGCGGGATCGTGGATAGCCTCGGGATTGATGACCATGGCCTCGTACGTGCCGTTGGACGATGCATGAGCCGAGAAGAAGTCCGCATACCAGCCGTTCGCGATCACTCCGAGGGCAAGGACGAACGCTGCGATCATCAGAGCCAATAGCAGCAGCCTGCGCACTGAAATCAATCTCCCATCGCACCGATCGACGATGACCAGCATACTCTGATGACGGTTTATCAACCCGCGCCGCCGACTCGCACCGGCTTCTCGATCACAGGCGCACCACCTTGTTGTCGTCGAACGACTTGAGCGCATTGCGCGTGTCGAGGATGAGCCTGGCGTTGCGCACCACGAGGTGGTAGTCGATGTTGCTGTGATTCGTGATCACGAGCACCGCGTCACTCGCTGCGAGCTCCTCAACGGTCAGCTCCACCGAGGGCACCTCTGTACCACGCACGGAGAACGCCTCAACCCACGGGTCGTGATAGACGACCTCCGCGGACTTATCGAGCAGCAGCTCGATCACGCGGATAGCCGGCGACTCCCGAAGGTCATCGATGTCGGCCTTGTACGCCACACCCAGGACCAGAATGCGCGATCCGGCCAGAGGCCTGCGCTGCGTGTTGAGAGCGTCCATGAGGCGCTGCACCACGTAGTACGGCATGGACTCGTTGACCTTGCCCGAAAGCTCGATGAACTCCGTATGGAAGTCATACTGCCGTGCCTTCCAGGACAGATAGAACGGGTCGATCGGAATACAGTGGCCGCCAAGGCCCGGCCCGGGGTAGAAGGGCATGAAGCCGAACGGCTTGGTCTTAGCGGCGTCGACGACTTCCCAAAGGTTGATGTGCATGCGCTCGCACAACTGCAGAAGCTCGTTCATCAGGGCGATGTTGACGCTGCGGAAGATATTCTCAAGCAGTTTGGTCATTTCCGCGGCGCGAGTCGAGGAGACCGGGACGACCGTGTCGATGAAGCTCTCGTAGAGGGCGACCGCATGCGTTGTACACTGCTGCGTCACGCCCCCGACGACCTTGGGTGTGTTCTTCGTCTGGAACACCGGATTGCCGGGATCGACGCGCTCTGGCGAGAAGGCGAGATACAGGTCGGTGCCGACCTTGAGCCCGCCCGCCTCCAGAATGGGCTGGATGACCTCCTCGGTGGTACCGGGATAGGTGGTGGACTCCAGGGTGACGAGCATGTCCTCATGCAGGTAGGGCGCCACCGAGCGAGCTGCGCTCTCCATGTAGCTCGTATCGGGCTCTTTCATCTCATTGAGCGGCGTGGGCACGCAGATCACGATCGCATCGCACTCAGCCGAGCGCGCGAAGTCCGTGGTCGCGCTCACAAGGCCGCTGCCCACAAGCGAAGCGAGATCCTCGGTGGGGACATCCGGTATGTAGCTGGTGCCGGTGTTGACGAGCCCGACCTTCTCGGCCGAGATATCCAGACCGATGACCCGGTATCCGGCCCTGGCCATCTCTACGACCAAAGGCAGCCCGACGTATCCGAGCCCCACGACGCCTAGCACGGCACCGCCATCGGTTATGCGCTCCTTGAGTCCCATGTCAGTCTGGTCGCCCTTCAAACAGGACCGCATCCGCGGCCGGTCACAGCTCAGTCGGACTATTCTAGCGCAATCACACGCGCGGTCGAGCAGAGGGAGGGGCCGACAAAGCTCTGGAGCGGAGGGAGTCCTTCCCCATCGTACCCACGCTCCGTCGAGACACAGCAACCAGCCGCTGGTAGACTGATAGACTGCCATCAGGGCACCCACACGACACTCGGAGGTCACAGATACCGTGAAAGTCACCGTCATCGGAACCGGCTACGTCGGCCTCGTGACAGGGGTGTGTCTCGCCCACTCCGGACACGACGTGACCTGCGTTGATGTCGACCACGCGAAGATCGCCACGCTCTCTTCCGGGACGAGCACCATCTACGAGCCCGGACTCGAGGATCTCCTCGGTGAGGGGATCGCCAACGGCAGGCTGCACTTCGCAACGCCGGAGGTCGGCTGGACCGAGCTCATCAGTGATATCACGTTCGTGGCAGTGGGGACTCCCATGGCATCGAACGGCGCCGCGGACCTCACCGCAGTCCGCACGGTCATCTCGGCACTCGCCGAGGCCGCCGACCGGCCCTTCACCCTTGTCATGAAGTCCACCGTGCCTCCGGGTACCGGCGGAACGCTCTCAGGGCGATTCCTGGCATCATCGAAGGCTTGCATCGACTACGTATCAAACCCGGAGTTCCTGCGCGAGGGGCACGCGATCGACGACTGGTACAACACCGACCGCATCGTTCTCGGAGCGGAGAGCGCGGCCGCCCTCGAAATCATGAGGGAGCTGTACGCCGGGATCGACGCGCCGGTGGTCGCCACGGATGTCGCGAGCGCCGAAACGATCAAGTACGCATCGAATGCCTTCCTCTCCACGAAGATCTCCTTCATCAACGAGATCGCGAACCTATGCGACTACGTGGGCGCCGACATCGACGCTGTCTCGAACGGCATCGGGCTCGACACACGCATCGGGAGCCAGTTCCTCCACGCCGGTATCGGCTACGGCGGATCTTGCTTCCCCAAGGACACGCGGGCACTTGATTTCATCGCAACGATGAACGGTTACCAGTTCACGTTGCTCAAGTCGGTCATAGAGGTGAACAACCGCCAGCGGCTGCAGCCGGTCGTGCGACTCATTCGTGCACTACCCGATCTGCATGACCGCACGATCGCGATCCTCGGCCTTGCGTTCAAGCCGAACACCGACGATGTGCGCGAGTCCCCTGCGCTCGACATCATCCCGCTTCTGGCCGAGGAAGGTGCCCGCATCCGAGTGTATGACCCGTTCGCGGCCGAGGTCGACGTCCCGGGCGCAACGCGGGTCGACTCGGTTTGGGCCGCGCTGGACGGGGCCTCCGCCGCGATCATCGTCACCGAGTGGCGTGAGTTCATCGATCTCGACTGGCTGCGCGCGAGGCAGGTCATGGTCGACCCGGCGATCGTGTTCGACGGACGCAACTGCTTGGATCCCGCTGCTGTGCGCACTGCGGGAATGGGCTACATGGCCGTCGGCCGTGATGGCGCCCATCGCGAGGCGTAGGCGGTCGTGCGCATACTCTACGTACACCAGTTCTTCGCCACTCGTGACTCGTCGCTCGGCCTGATCAGGTCCTACGAGTTCGCTCGAAGGTGGGTGGCCGACGGTCATCAAGTGACGATGATAACGAGCTCCTCCCGGCTCCCGGAGGAGTACGGGCGCGCCCATTTCGTCGACGGGGAGATCGACGGCATCCATGTCCGTTCCGTGCGGGTACCCTACTCGAACTACATGGGGTATGTGCGTCGTATGTGGTCCTTCGCGCTGTTCACCGTCGGCGCGACATGGCTGGCTGTCACATCCGGGAAACACGATGTGGTGTTCGCGACATCGACACCACTGACGGTGGGGATCCCGGGATGGGTAGCCGCAGCACTCAGGGAAACGCCGTTCGTATTCGAGGTTCGCGACCTGTGGCCTGAAGCCGCGATCCAGATGGGGGCCTTGCCCCGCAAGGGCCCCATCGCTCGCGTTGCCAAGTCCCTCGAGCGGTTCATATACCGGCATGCCGCCCGGATGATCGCACTCTCCCCCGGTATGAAGGCGGGCGTGGTGGCGGAGGGCACTCCTGCCGAGCACGTGCATATCGTGCCTAACTCGGCCGACCTCGATCTGTTCACTCCCGGCGAGCGGGACACGACGTTTCTGGCCTCGCACGGGGTGGCCCCTGACGCGTTCGTAGTAGGCTATGCGGGGGCGATCGGACCCTCGAACGCAGTGGAGGAACAGGTCCCCTCAGCAGCTCGGACACTGCTCGAGCGCGATCGAAACGACATCGTCTTCATCATCGCAGGAGACGGTCGATCCATGCCTGCACTCGAGGCTGCGGTCGCGGATCTGCCGAACGTTCACCTTGTCGGGTCACTACCGAAACGGGACGTCCCCGTGCTGACGCGATCCGCGGATGTCTTGATGACGCTGTTCGCAGACATACCGATCCTGGCGACGAACTCCCCGAACAAATTCTTCGACGGCCTGGCCTCCGGCCGGCCGATGATCGTGAATTCACCCGGCTGGACGCGTGAACTAGTGGAGCAGGCCGACTGCGGGGTCTACGTGCGCGCAGGGGATGGTCCAGCGCTGGCCGGCGCGATCCAACGACTAGCGGACGACGTGGAGCTGCGCCTGAGCATGGGCCGCAATGCGCGTGCTCTCGCCGAGGAACGCTTCGGCAGAGAACAGCTCGCCGAACAGCTACTCAGCGTGTTGGAAGACGCGGCATCTTGTGGAAACGAAGGCGAAACCGGGACTACTGAGACGGCACCGTAGTCACGTCGGTCTTCTCGGCCCAGTCCTTGCCGACCACTACCAAGATCCGCGTCGAGAACGAGTACATCCCCCGGCTGTCGACTATCTCGGCCCGTGGCAGGTCCACTGCGACGCGTTCGGCTGCAGCCTTGTCGTTCCCGCTGTAGACGACCAGCGTCTTGTCGTAGACGAACTGGTTGGCGTTGCCGACGTCTGAGACGACGTACCCGCGGGATCTGAGAATCCCGGAGCATTCGGCTGCGACTCCCGAAAGACCCGCTCCGTTGCGCACGGTGACGGTGATGTCAGCCGGCTCAAGGACCACGGATGCGGTCGATGTGTCGTCGAACGCCCGACCGTCCGTGAACGCCGCGATCAAACGCGCCTTCTCGACCTCATCGGTCCACACGTAGGGAGACTTCCACTCGCCGATGATGGTGGCCGTCTGGACGTCGGCGCCACCGATGCCCTTCATCGCCTGTATGACTTCGAGCATCTCGCCGACGCTCATACTCGTCGAGGTATACCCCGCGATGGAGCGTGCTATCGCAGGCAGTTTTGGCAGGTTCTCGATACTTGACGACTGCTCGGCAAGCGCTTTGAAGAAGGTCTGCTGATGACGCATCCGCGTGAAGTCCGCGTCCGGAAAATCTCGGCTGCGCACGTAGGTGAGCGCGTACTCCCCGTCGAGCAGCTGATACCCAGGGTCGATGTGTGATGCTGCGTGGCCGGGACTGTGGCTCGCTGCTTTCCAGTCATCGATCTCAACATCCACGTCGATCCATACGCCGCCGAGAGCATCGACCGCCGCCTGGAAGCCGGCAAAATCGATTTCCATGTAGTGGTTGATCTTGATGTCGAGAAAGTCCTCGACGGTCTGGATCATCAATGCGGGCCCGCCCTCAGCGCCCCCGTAGAAGTTGGCGGCGTTGATCTTCGCAATGCCGTGTCCCGGGATATCGACACGCGTGTCGCGAGGAATCGAGAGCATCCAGACTCTCTTCTGCTCGGGATCGACCTTGGCGACGATGATCGTATCGGCGCGAGCGGCTTCCTCGCCGGGACGGATGTCGCTGCCCATCAACAGGATGGTGAACGGCTCTTTGGGCTTGGGCTGAGTCAGCGCCTTCTGGGTCTGCTCGTTGTTTCCGGCGCCGGACTGCAGCGCCTTCTCGATGCCGCGATACGTGAAAAACGCCCAGGTCGCGCCAGACACCATGAGGAGTGCGACGATTCCCAGGACGGCGTAGAGCGTCACCTTGGTGCGCCGCTTGCGACGCTCGCGGTGCACCCGTAGCTTCGGCGCCGACTCCACGATACTGCTGTGGCGACGAGGGGCCCTGTTGGCGGGCCTGGATGCTCTTGAAGAGCGTGAGTCTCGACTGTGTGTTCCCATTTACTCCGTCATCGGTCCTCTAGTAGAAGGATGGCTCACGTAGGCTCATCCGGACTGAACGTGCTGCTTGCCAAGACGTCACACCTCGTTGCCACGATCCGGCAAGGATCATGCAACCGTGAGAGGGCACATCCCGCGCTATCTTATCGCGAACATCAACTCGCCCGTGCAGGCAAGCTCCCCGTCGACCGTAGCACTCGCCGTGCCGAAGCCGATCGGCCCGCGCGACTTCGTGATCTCAACGGCCAGTCGAAGCGTGTCCCCCGGGGTCACCTGACGCTTGAATCGCACCTTGTCGATCCCGGCAAACAACGCGATCTTCCCCTTGTTGGCGTCAAGCGAAAGCAGTGATATCGCGCCTACTTGTGCGAGAGCCTCCACGATCAAGACTCCCGGCATCACAGGATACTCTGGAAAGTGACCGGGGACCCAGAACATGTCTTCACGCACATCGAGATAGCCTGTGGCGCGTACGCCCGGAACGACGTCCTCGGCTCGATCCACCAGGAGGAACGGGGCTCGATGCGGAATGATGTCTTCTATTGCCTCTCTGTCGAGCATGCAATGTCCTTTCTCGGTTCCACGGCGTTATCCGCCGACAAGATCAGTCAGTTTGGTTCTCCAGGCGGATATCCGCGCCAAGCGCCACGAGTTTTTCCACGAATCGCTCA
Organism: Actinobacteria bacterium UBA2279; assembly: GCA_002347365.1. Classification (GTDB taxonomy): domain Bacteria; phylum Actinomycetota; class Coriobacteriia; order Anaerosomatales; family Anaerosomataceae; genus UBA2279. The sequence continues at coordinate 23,107 of DDWT01000023.1, read as the reverse complement.
TAGCCCCGGTCGATATGATAGACATCGCCAACCCTCGTGACGCCCTCGGCCACAAGACCTGCGAGCACCAACGCCGCACCGCCACGAAGATCCGGACTCTTCACCGGCGCTCCGGAAAGGTGGGAAACGCCTTTCACGCGGGCGTGGTGAGCTTCGATACGAACGTCACCACCCATCCGAATCAGCTCGTCAGCAAACATGAACCGGTTCTCGAACACGTTCTCAGTGATGACGCACTCCCCGTCCGACACGGCCATGAGCGCCATGAACTGCGCCTGCAGATCCGTCGGGAATCCCGGATACGGCAGCGTCTGCACGTCGACCGCGCAGGTCTTGGAGGTACGCTCGATGACCACGCCGTCAGCGCCAACCTCAAGACGACAGCCTGCTGCCCGGAGCTTGGCCAACACAAGCGCAAGATGCTCGGGGTCGAACCCCGTGACAGACACCGGTCCGCCGGAGAGTGCTCCGGCGACCAGGAACGTGCCCGCTTCGATGCGATCGCCCACCACTGCGTGCTCCACGGGATGGAGCTCGTCAACACCGTTGACGATCATCGTCTGCGTTCCCATTCCCTCGATCTCTGCCCCCATGCCCTTCAGGAACAGGGCCAGATCCACGATCTCGGGTTCACGGGCGGCGTTCTCTATCACCGTCGTGCCTTTGGCGCGCACCGCCGCCATCAGAAGGTTCTCTGTGGCGCCGACACTCGGGAAGTCCAGGAACACATGTGCCCCGTGCAGTCCGTCTTTGGGCGCACGCGCATGAATGAACCCATGTCCGAAGGTGACTTCGACGCCAAGCTCCTCAAGTCCCCGGATGTGCATATCGATCTTGCGCGATCCTATGTTGCATCCGCCGGGCATGGCCACGTTGGCCTGCCCCATGCGGGCGACGAGGGGGCCCAGCACCGCGATCGATGCGCGCATGCGGGCGACCATCTCATAAGGGGCCTCATGGCTGGTGAGTTCGGTAGCATCGACCGTGAGCGAGTGGTCGCTTCGCGCCACTCGGGCTCCAAGCCCGCCCAGCACGTCTGCCATCACCCCGATATCGGAGATGTCCGGCACATTGGTGATTCGAGAGACGCCGGGCGCGAGAAGGGAGGCGGCCATCAGCTTGAGTGCCGAGTTCTTCGCACCCTCGACCCGGACCTCACCCGCAAGCTTCTTGCCGCCACGCACGACTATTTCGCTGCAACCTGTCATCGATCCCCATCCTCAGACCACATACCAGCGCCCACGGTAGCCCAGCGACCGACAAGGGGCAACCGTGTCATCGCATTATCGCCGTCACAACGAACGATGGTGGCGATTCGATGCTGGGACGTCACAATGCGTCGGGGTGGTCTGCCGCTAGCGGCAGACCACCCCGGTGACTCACTGTCCCCAACGAGATCTACCGCTGCTTCGCGGCGACCTCCAGCTGCGCCTTGCACCACTTGAGGTCGCGCTCGCAATCCTCAAGGATGCCTTCCCCGGCAGCATCGTTCTTCAGCTGGCTCATACGTTCCTCGAGCCTGGTCATGCCCTCGCGGGCGCGGTCGACATCGATCTGCGACGACTGAACGGCGTTGTCCGCCAGCACGATGACTTTGTCCTCATGCACCTGCAGGTAGCCACCGGATATCGCGAACCAATCGACGTCTCTGTTGTCGTTGTACCGGACACGAAGCTCGCCGGGCTTGAGTACGGTCACAAGCGGTACGTGCAGCGGGAGAATCCCTATCTCACCTTCGAGCGTAGGCGCTACGACCATCTCCACCTCGTTGGTGTAGAGGACCTTCTCGGGCGTCACTATCTCGCACAACAGGGTGCGTGCCATAGAAAACCGCTTCCTTTCCTACGCCGTCGCTGCCATCTGGGCGGCCTTCTCAAGGACCTCCTCGATGGTGCCGACGTAGCGGAACGCCTGCTCGGGTACATCATCGTGCTTGCCTTCGACGATCTCGGCGAACCCGCGGATCGTGTCCTCAAGCTTGACGTACTTGCCCGTCATGCCCGTGAACTGCTCGGCCACGAAGAACGGCTGAGACAGGAACTGCTCGATCTTGCGGGCACGCGACACGGCGAGCTTGTCGTCCTCGGAAAGCTCGTCCATGCCGAGGATGGCGATGATGTCCTGCAGGTCCTTGTAGCGCTGCAGCACACCTTGAACAGCACGTGCCACGCGGTAGTGCTCCTCGCCGACGACCGACGGATCGAGCGCTCGCGACGACGATGCAAGCGGATCGACAGCCGGGTAGATGCCCTTCTCGGCGATACCACGCGAAAGAACGGTGGTGGCGTCGAGGTGCGTGAAGGCGGTTGCCGGCGCCGGGTCGGTCAGGTCGTCTGCGGGAACGTAGATCGCCTGCACCGACGTGATGGAGCCCGTCTTGGTGGAAGTGATGCGCTCCTGCAGCTCGCCCATCTCGGTGGCCAGCGTGGGCTGATAGCCAACGGCGGAAGGCATACGACCGAGAAGTGCGGAGACCTCGGAGCCTGCCTGGGTGAAGCGGAAGATGTTGTCGATGAACAGCAGCACGTCCTGCCCCTGGTCGCGGAAGTACTCCGCGCAGGTGAGGCCGGCGAGGCCGACGCGGAGACGGGCTCCGGGAGGCTCGTTCATCTGACCGTAGATGAGCGCCGTCTTCTTGATGACGCCCGACTCGGACATCTCATTGAAGAGGTCGGTGCCCTCACGGGTACGCTCGCCGACGCCGGTGAACACCGAGGTGCCACCGTGTGCCTGGGCGAGGTTGTTGATGAGCTCCATGATGATAACGGTCTTGCCAACGCCGGCACCGCCGAACAGACCCGTCTTGCCGCCCTTGATATACGGCTCGAGTAGATCGACGACCTTGATCCCGGTCTCGAAGATCTCGGTCTTCGGCTCGAGTTGGTCGAATTCAGGAGCTTCACGATGGATCGGGTAGTATGCCTCGACCTCGGGCATCGGAAGTCCGTCGACGGGCTCGCCGACGACGTTCCAGATACGACCCAGCGTCGAGGGCCCGACCGGCATCATCATGGGCTTGCCGGTGTCGACAGCCTCCATGCCACGCTGGATGCCATCGGTGGTCGACATCGCGACCGCGCGCACCTGGTTGCCGACGAGATGCTGCTGCACCTCGGCAACGAGCTGGACCCGGCCGGCGGGGCTCTCGGCATCGACAGTGAGCGCGTTATAGATCGCAGGGATCGACTCCGGTGCGAACTCCACGTCGATGACCGGGCCGATGACGCGAACGATCCGTCCGGCGTTCATAGGCGCTTCCTTTACGTTGTTGTCTGCCATTCTATGAATCCTCCAGCGCAGCGGCGCCGCCCACGATCTCAGCGATCTCGTTGGTGATCGCGGCCTGGCGCGCACGGTTGTAACTCCGAGTGAGTGTGTTGACCATCTCGGTAGCATTGTCGGTTGCCGACTTCATGGCCGTCCGACGTGCGCCGTGTTCCGACGCCGCGGACTCCATGAGCGCACGGTAGATCAGCGTCTCGACGTATGTCGGGAGCAGTCGCTGGAGCACGGTACCCGCATCGGGTTCGAACACGTACTCCGGCATGAGGTGATCCATCTCCTCATCGGTCGTCTCCATGACACGACGCTCGATGGGAAGGAGCTGGTAGATCTCCGCCTTCTGCTCGGCCACGTTCTTGAATCTGTTGAACACGATATAGGCAGCGTCGATCTCGCCCGACTCGTACGCCGGGATGATATGGGCCGCAATCGACCGCGCATCGCCGAAGGTAGGCTTGTCCGAGATGTCGCGATAGGCGACCTTCGGTTCCAGACCGCGATAGCGCAGGTAGCTGACGGCCTTCTTGCCGACAGCGATCACCGATGTCTCAGCGTCGTTTCCCCGTTCACGCGAGATGATCTGCTCGGTCAGACGCAGGATGTTGCTGTTGAACGCGCCGCATAGACCGCGATCCGAGGTTATCGACACAACGACCACGTGCTCGCGGTTCTCATGCTCCTCGAGCAACGGATGCGAGGCACCCTGGACGAAGCGAGCCACATTGCCGAGCACCTCGACCATGGCAAGCGCATACGGACGTGCCGCTTCGATCTTCTCCTGCGCCTTCTTGATCTTGGCGGTCGCGACCATCTCCATGGTCCGCGTGATCTGCTTGGTGCTCTGCACCGAGGTGATCCGCTTCTTGATGTCGCGCAGGTTCGCCATGCGTCTAGCCCTCCACGAACGAGGATGCGAACTCCTCGACGGCCTTCTTGAGGGCCTCATCTGTCTCGTCGGTGATCTTGCCGTCGGCCACTATCGCCTTGCCGATCTCGGGATAGGCGCTGCGGGTGAACTCCAACAGACCGTCCCGGAACCGCACCACGCTTGCCTCGGACAGATCGTCGAGGAAGCCTCGGGTACCGGCGTAGATAGCGATGACCTGCTCTTCAACCGGGAACGGTACGTACCGACCCTGCTTGAGCAGCTCGACGAGTCGAGCGCCACGGCTGAGCGTCTGCTGCGTCGCCTTGTCCAGGTCAGAACCGAACTGAGCGAACGCCGCCATCTCGCGATACTGCGCGAGATCGAGGCGCATCGAACCTGCGACCTGCTTCATGGCCTTGATCTGCGCATTGCCGCCGACTCGCGACACGGAGATACCCACGTTGATGGCCGGGCGGATGCCCTGGAAGAACAGGTCGCTTTGCAAGAAGATCTGCCCGTCGGTGATGGAGATGACGTTGGTCGGGATATACGCCGACACGTCACCGGCCTGGGTCTCGATGATCGGCAGAGCGGTCAGTGAGCCCGCACCCGCCTCGTCGTTCATCTTGACGGCGCGCTCCAGCAAACGACTGTGCAGGTAGAAGACGTCACCGGGGTACGCCTCGCGTCCGGGAGGACGACGCAGCGTCAGCGACATCTGCCGATACGCGACAGCCTGCTTGGAGAGGTCATCGTAGACGACCAGTACCGCACGACCCGGGTTGTCTTTGGACGCCGGCTTGCCGTCGTCGCCGTTGTACATGAAGAACTCGCCCATCGCCACGCCTGAGAACGGGGCGAGGTACTGGAGCGGTGCCGGATCCGATGCATTGGCAGCGACGACGATGGTGTAGTCCATCGCGCCATTCTGCTGCAGGGTCTCGACGACACCGGCGACGGTGGAGGCCTTCTGGCCGATCGCGACGTAGATGCAGACGACGTCTTTGCCCCGCTGGTTGATGATCGTATCCACCGCGACAGCGGTCTTTCCCGTCTGGCGGTCACCGATGATGAGCTCACGCTGGCCGCGACCGATCGGGATCATCGAGTCGATGGCCATGATGCCGGTCTGCATCGGCTCATGCACACCCTGACGCTCGATGACGCCAGGTGCCTTGAACTCGACGGGGCGAGTGCCCTCGGCCTGTATCGGACCCTTGCCGTCGATCGGCTCGCCGAGCGGGTTGACGATACGGCCGAGGAAGCCCTTGCCGGACGGCACCTCGACGGTGCGGCCGGTGGTGCGAACGATGTCGTTCTCGCCGATGAGCGAGGTCTCGGCCATAAGCACGGCGCCGATCTCGTTCTCGTCGAGGTTCAGTGCCATGCCGTATACGCTCTCGCCGCTGGAACCGACGAACTCAAGGAGTTCGCCTGCCATCGCGCCACGCAGACCGTCCACGCGAGCGATACCGTCGCCAACCTCGACGACGCTACCGACCTCACGCACGTCCACGGAGGTCTTGAAGGACTCCAGCTGCGAGCGAAGGACATCACTGATAGAGCTGGCGGTGATCTCAGCCACTTACGCCTCACCTCCCTGACGTGCAGTCGTTAGGGCCGTGCGGATACTGCGCAGCTGTGTCGAGACACTGCCGTCGAGCACCTTGCCGGCCACGTTGATGCGGATTCCACCGATGATCGACTCGTCGACGCGCTCGCGAAGCGAGATAGGCCGGCCGAGTGAAGCGGTGATCTTCTCGACAAGCTTGGTGCGCAGCGCGTCATCAAGCGGGATAGCGGTGGTCACTTCGACCACGACCACTCCGCTCTCACGCTCTGCTATCCCGGCGAACACACGCTTCAGCTCGCCGAGTTCGTCAGTCATGCCACGCTCCACCATCAATGTCACGATGGACAGCGTTTCGGGTGACACGGTCCCACCGAAGATGTCGCGCAAGATGTCGCGCTTCTTCTCTGCAGGGATACCGGTGTCCGTGAGCGTATGACGCAGGTCCATGTGACCGCGCACTGCCTTCACGACACTTGTCAGGTCCTCGTCGACGGCCTCAACGGCGCCGGCGAGCGACGCGAGGTCGAAGAGGACCCGAGCCAGGGTCTCCACCGTCTCGCTAGTTCTCATTCAAGCTCCCCACCTCGGCCACATACCGCTCGATGAGCGCCACGTGGTCCTCCTTCTTCAGGGAGGAGCCGATGATCTTGCCGGCAACGTCGACCGAGAGGTCGGCGACCTGCTTCTGCAGTTCGGCCATTGCCGCAGCCTTCTCGGACTTGATGGCCTCGAGTGCCTTGACCTTCTCGGCCTCGGCCTCCTGCTTCGCCTTGGCGATGATCTCGACCTTCATGCTCTCGGCAACAGCACGGCCCTGCTCGATGACTTTCGCGGCTTCACCGCGGGCCTCGGCCATCTGGACCTTGTACTCCTCGAGCAGCCGCTCCGCCTCTACCTTCGTCTCCTCGGCCTTCTCCAGCGATTCGCGGATCTTCTCAGCGCGCTCGTCCAAGATCTTGACGACCGGCGGGAACGCGAACTTGCCGAGGACCACCAGGAGAACCAGGAACGAGATCAACGCGACGATGACCTCTGGAACCTTGGGGATCAATGCTTCCATGCCTACCTACCTCCGAACATCGGTATCGTGTGGCCTACTGCCCCATCAGGACGAACGCCAGAACGAAACCGAAGAGCGCGATAGCCTCGGCAAGAGCCAGGGCGATGAACATCGTGGTCTGAAGGCGACCAGCCATCTCAGGCTGACGGGCCATTGACTCGATGGTCTTGGCACCGATCATGCCGATACCGATCGCGGGGCCGATAGCGCCCACGCCGAACGCAAAGCCAGCACCAAGAACGGACAGCGAACCAGTGATCTCCACTTGTCTTCCTCCTTGAGTCTGCGGACGGACCGCATCTTTTCTACTATCCCGACACCGACCGAGGTCCGGTCGGCGTTGTGACCGACTAATGTGAACCGAGAGCTCCATTGATGTAGACGGCTGTGAGCACGGCGAAGATGTACGCCTGGATCACAGCGACGAAGAGCTCAAGCGCATAGAGCGCGATCTGCAATGCCAGCGGCAGCACTGCAGCGATCTTCATCGCACCCGTCGCCTCGAACATGATGACGGTGAAGATGGAGAAGATACCGAGCATGATGTGACCGGCATACATGTTGGCGAAGAGTCGCACTGAGAGCGTGAGCGGCCGGATGAAGTCGCTGACGATCTCCAGCAGCGCAACGAACGCGGCGAGCGGGGCGACAACGCCTTTCGGCCAGTAGTGCTTCAGATAGCCGAACAGACCATGCTTCTTGATACCGATCGCATGGTAGGTGACGAACACGACGATCGCCCACGTCACGGTCGTTCCCATCGTGCCGGTACCCGGCTTGGAGCCGGGAATCAGACCGATAAGGTTGTTGAACAGTACGAAGAAGAACACCGTCCCGATGAACGGCAGGTACTTGAGACCCTGCGAGCCCATGATGTCCGCGATCAGGTTGTCGCGAACGAACTCCACCGCCATCTCGATGAGATTGCCGAAACGACTGTCGGGACGGAACTTCACGCGGCGCGCGCCCAAGATGAAGAACATGAGCGTCACGACCGACGCAATGATCAAGAAGAACGCGTAGTTCGTAAGAACGAATCCGCTCGAAGGAACCTCGTGTCCATTGATCGACAGAACCGAAAGTTCATGTAGAAGGTGCTCTACACCTTCACCGATGTGCTCCACTCGGCTTGACTCCCTCCTCAGTCAGACGTCCGGACAGCGCCGGAACCTCGTAGGAACTGGACGACAACTGACCCGACGAAACCGAACACCAGACCAGAACCGAACGGCAGCAACGCCGACCGGAGGTACACGAAGAGGATGCCCAAAACAGCGACGGCGAACAGCATGCCGAACGTGTTTATGGCGAGGAAGCGAACCATGCCACCGAATGGATCGTCGGGAGTGACGAGCTTGGCGCCTCTCATCACAAGGAACACCAGAGCGGCACCGACAAGCACGCCTATGATGACTGACGCGAGCGGAAGCCCCAAGAGAGCTGATGCGCTATGGTCGACGTTTGCAGGCAGTGTGCGACCCTTCTGTCATGCGAACCGTTGCACCATGCGGGCGCGTCTCGCGCCCTTCCCCCGGGGGTGTGGGTCCGACATGAACGCAGAACGGCACGCGCCGTTCAGCAGGCCACTGGTAATCGCAATCCGACCGGGGGGTCTCGCAAAGCGTGCCCACTATACAACATGGAAGTAGCCACAACAAGGAGAACGGTGATGCATGCCGACGGCCCGACGCTACTCGTCGCCATCCTGGTGTGCGGCCTCGAACAGACCGAGCCAGTAGGCCATGAAAGCAGACAGTACGCCGAGCACGATGAAGGTCACGATACGCAGCCACGGAGGAGTCCACCTGACCGTGTAGCCCCCCACCGCAAGCGCGATCGACCACGCGTAGATGATGAGCACAGTCTGCCGCTGGTTGAACCCGCGACCAAGTAGCCGGTGGTGGATATGGCCCTTGTCGGCCTCCTGAATGGGCCGCCCGTGGCGCCGACGGCGCACGATCGCGGAGAGCGTGTCGAACATCGGCACGCCGATGATGAGCAGTGGTACGACCAGTGTGATGGCTGCGACCGATTTCATAACGCCCAGAAGTGAGATGACGGCCAGCATGAAGCCGAGGAAGAGCGCGCCTGAATCGCCCATGAAGATCGATGCCGGATGGAAGTTGAACCGCAGAAAACCAAGACACGCACCGAACAGGGCAGCGGCGAGCACGGCCGCCAGAGGCTGGTTGCTCTGCTGGGCCAGGAGCAGCAGACTCGCAGCGGCAATCGCTGTGACGCCCGCCGCCAGACCATCGAGACCGTCGATGAGATTGATCACGTTGGCGAAACCGACGATCCAAAACAGCGTGACAGGGACCGAGAGGACGCCGAGCAAGATGAGGCCGCCCCCGAACGGATTCCCGACGAAATCGATGCCCGCGCCCGAATACACGATGATGCCGGCCGCGATGATCTGACCGGTGAGCTTCTGCCCGGGTCGCATGTCGATGACATCGTCGACAAGTCCCACGAGGAACATGGCCGTGATTCCCGCGAGGATGCCCCACAGCCGCTGGTCGGGAACAGTGAGCGCCGGAGGCCAGTCGTAGACCAGCTCCCCGATCGCCCGAACCGACACCGCCGCCGCAAAGCCCACGAACATGGCCAGACCGCCGATGCGCGGAACCGAGCCCTTGTGCACGTGCCGCCCACCGGGGTGGGCGACGATGCCCCAGCGGTTTCCCATCAATCGGACCAGAGGCGTGCATAGCCAGGTCGCACCCACCGCGACCGCTATGACGATCAAGTGATGAAGCATCTCCACTACTGCGCCTCCGCAAGCCTGCGCGGGACGATGCCCGCCTCGGCAAGCAGCTCCTCCGACAGCGGATCCGGATACGGATCGCGATACACGATATCGACCACGCCGGCGTTCAGCAGGATCTTCGCACACAGCACACAGGGCTGGTGCGTGCAGTACACGGTCGAGCCAGCGATAGCCGTGCCGTGCTTGGCAGCCTGGATGACCGCGTTCTGCTCGGCATGGATACCCCTGCATAGTTCGTGATGCGAGCCGGAGGCGACACCGCGCTGTTCACGCAGGCAGCCCACCTCTTCGCAATGGGCCAAACCCGACGGCACACCGTTGTAGCCCGTCGCGAGGATGCGTTTGTCTTTCACCAGCACCGCCCCTGTGTGGCGGCGCATGCACGTCGAACGACCGGAAACCTGGCCGGCTATTGCCATGAAGTACTCGTCCCAGGATGGGCGAGGCATCGCACTCCCCTTCCGAAACGAACTACTTGGTGCCGAAGAGGCGATCTCCCGCGTCTCCGAGACCCGGGACTATGTATCCGTGGTCGTTGAGATGGCTGTCGACCGCGCACGTGTAGATGTTCACGTCATCACAGCAGGCGCAGACCTCGTCGATACCTTCCGGTGCCGCGATCAAGACCAGCAAGTTGATCTCTTTGGCGCCACGCTCGCGAAGGAATTGCACCGCCGCAGCGGCTGATCCACCCGTTGCAAGCATGGGGTCCACGATGAGCACGTCGCGCTCACCGATGTCCTCGGGAAGCTTGCAGTAGTACTCCACGGGACGAAGCGTCTCGGGATCCCGATAAAGCCCCACGTGCCCGACCTTCGCGGCCGGAATGAGCTCGAGGATGCCATCCACCATGCCGAGACCCGCTCGCAGGATCGGGATCACTGCGACCTTCTTGCCCGCGAGTATCTTCGTGGTCGTCTCAGTGATGGGTGTCTGCACGACGGTATCTGCGAGCTGGAAGCTGCGTGTCGCCTCATAGGCCATCAGCATCGCAAGCTCCTTTACGAGCTCGCGGAACTCCTTCGCGCCGGTCTTGACGTCGCGCAGGATGGACAGCTTGTGCTGCACCAGCGGATGGTCGACGACGACTACATTGTCCCAGGCGGTGTCTGCGGTCATGTGTTCCTCCTCGGCCTAGAGCTCGGGATAGAGCGGATGAGCGTCGATGAGCGCTTTGACTTCGGTCCGTATCTTTTCCAGCTTCGTCGCGTCAGCGCGGTTGAAGATCGTCTCGGCAATGAGTCGGCCGACCGTGTACGCCTCTTCCTCGTTGAAGCCGCGGGTGGTCATCGCCGCCGACCCGACCCGGATGCCACTCGTGACGAACGGGCTCTCGGGGTCATTGGGGATCGCATTCTTGTTGACCGTGAAGCCCACCTCCTCGACGAGGCGCTCGGCGTCCTTGCCCGTGATGGAGGCAGGACGCAGGTCCACGAGCATGAGGTGGTTGTCGGTGCCGCCGGACACCAGCCGCAGGCCGGTCTCGACCATCGCCTCACCCATCCGCTGGGCATTCACCACGACCTGGTCGATGTAGGTCGTGAACTCAGGCTTCATCGCCTCGCCGAAGGCAACCGCCTTCGCTGCGATGATGTGCTCAAGGGGGCCACCCTGCAGGCCGGGGAACACGGCCTTGTCGATCGCCTTGGCATGCTCCTCTTTGCACAGGATGAAGCCTGAGCGCGGTCCGCGCAGCGTCTTGTGCGAGGTTGAGGTGACGACGTCGGCCCACGGCACCGGCGAGGGATGCGCGCCGGTGGCGACCAGGCCCGCGATGTGCGCCATGTCCACCATGAGGATCGCGCCAACCTGTTTTGCGATAGCCGAGAAGCGCTCGAAGTCGATCGTGCGCGGATACGCGCTCGCACCCGCGATGATCATCTTCGGCTTGTGCTCCTTGGCGAGGCGCTCGACCTCTTCGTAGTCGATGCGCTCATCGGCACCCAGGCCGTACGGCACCACGTTGAACCACTTGCCCGAGAAGTTGACGGGTGAGCCGTGTGTCAGGTGGCCGCCCATCGCCAGGTTCATGCCGAGGAAGGTGTCGCCCGGGTTCATCATGGCGTAGTAGACAGCCAGGTTCGCCGGAGCGCCAGCGTGCGGCTGGACATTGGCATGATCGGCCCCGAAGAGCTTCTTCGCACGCTCACGTGCAATATCCTCAACAACGTCGACCTTCTCGCATCCGCCGTAGTAGCGCTTTCCCGGAAGTCCTTCGGCGTACTTGTTGGTGAGGACCGTGCCGGCGGCTTCCAGCACCGACATCGACACGAAGTTCTCCGAAGCGATCAGCTCGATCGTGCTGCGCTGACGATCCAGCTCGGCATCGATCGCAGCGGCTACTTCGGGGTCGGTCTGGGAGATGTAGCGGAGTGCCATGCTCAGAGTCCCTCTCTATCGGCAGCAGAATCCTTCCGAGCGCCCATCTTCGAGCGCGGTGATCTTGTCGATGCGTCGCTGATGCCGGCCGCCCTCGAAATCGGTACTGAGAAACGTGTCGAGGATCGATTCGGCTCGCGCGGTGCCGATGTAGCGTCCCGCCAGTCCCACGACGTTCGCGTCGTTGTGACGGCGTGCCATCTCGGCCATCTCCGGGTCCATCACCTGAACGGCGCGGATACCCCGGATCTTGTTCGCCGCGATCGAGATCCCGAGTCCCGAGCCGCAGACAACCACTCCCCGTTCGGCCTCCCCTGAGGCGACGACAGCGCCAACGGCAGCGCCGAAGTCCGGGTAATCACACGATTCCTCCGAGTAGGTGCCCACATCGGTCACCTGATGACCGCGGTCTCCCAGGTACGCACGGACGTGCTCTTTCAGCTGGAAACCCGCGTGGTCACTGCCGAGAGCGATGCGCATCAAGAGACCTCCGTTGAAATGGCACGGAAGGCGTCCCGGACGCCCGGGCCGCCTTCCGTGGATTGTACCAGTATCGCGGCTCTAGTTCGCGAGGGTGTGAGCGGCTTCCATGATGCTACTGGCCGGAATCGCACCCTCTCGCAATACGACAGGCTCCGGACCCGTGCAGTCGACGACTGAAGACGCCGTCTTGTGCAGTGTCTCTCCGCCATCGAGCGTCAGGTCCGCAGAAGCGATGATGCGCTCTTCCAACTCAGAGAACGAGCCGGCGGGAGGCTGGCCGGAGGTGTTCGCTGAGGTGGTGATGATGGCATTGCCGGAAGCCCGGAGGAGCTCCTGCACGAGTTCGTGGTCCGGGCATCGCAGGGCGACCGTTCCCCGATTGTCGGTGAACTCCGGCGCGACGAGTTCGGTGGCCTTCACAACGAGCGTGAGGGCGCCGGGCCAGAAGGCCCTGGCAAGACGGTGCGCATAGTCGGGTACGTCGACACCATAGACGTCAAGAGCGTACTCGTCCTCGACCAGCCACGGCAGCGGCTTATTCTCCGGACGCATCTTGATGTCGATGATCTCCTGCGGCCCGAAACATGACGTAGCGGAAGCGCCGATCCCATACACGGTCTCCGTCGGGAAGACCACGATGCCACCTTCGCGCAGCACCGTTGCAGCGAGATTCACCGCTTCCGCCGAGGGGTTGTCCGGGTCGATGTGAATCACCTTGCTCATGGCTCCATCGCCTCCCCATTCCTTGCAACAACGATTCGGTCTCTACCTGTCAGGTCCTTGAGGACCTCCACACCAATGTAGTCATCGCCGAGTCGCTCGGCAGCAGCGCTGACGCACCCTGCATCCAGCTCCATGAGCAGAACACCTCCCGGCTTGAGCCAGGCCTGCGCTTGAGCCCATATCCTGCGTGCGACATCAAGACCGTCAGGGCCTCCGTCGAGGGCGAGATGCGGCTCGAAACCGAGTACCTCGGTCGGCAGGTCTTGGAGATCCGCGCTGGGAATGTACGGCGGATTCGATACGATGACGTCGACCCGTCCACGGAGGTCGGGCGACAGGGGTGAGAAAAGGTCTCCATTCACTACTTGTACCCTCTCGGAGACCCCAGCGTACAGCGCGTTCCGACGAGCGGCCTGTACCGCGATCTCGCTCAGGTCCGTCGCGTGCACGATGGCATCAGGGCGTTCATAGGCTATGGATACGGCGACACATCCGCTGCCGGTGCACAGGTCGATGACGAGCGGTGCGTCCGGCATTCGGGTCATCGCCTCATCTACCAGGACTTCCGTCTCCGGGCGCGGGATGAACACGCCAGGTTCGACACGTATCACCAGGTGGCGGAAGGGCATCTCGCCGCTCGCATACTGCAGCGGCATGCCCTGGGCGCGGCGTTCGATCAGTTCCTTGTACCGTGCGCGCTCCTCGGCAGACAACGGCCTGTCGTGGAAGGCATAAAGCTCGATACGCGAAAGACCGGTCGCCGCGGAAAGCAACCACTCTGCTGAACGGCGCGGCGTTTCGTCGCCCTTCCCTTCCAGGTAGACGACGGTCCAATCCAGCGCGTCTTTGCAGTTCCAGACGCGCTCGGCGGCCATCTAGACCACCGCCGCCAACCGCTCGGCACGGTCGGCCGCCACCAGGCCCTCGATGAGTTCGTCGATCTCCCCCATCAACACCGCAGGGAGATTGTGAATGGTAAGGCCGATCCGATGGTCGGTGACCCTGTCCTGCGGGAAGTTGTACGTCCGGATCTTCTCGGAACGATCACCCGAGCCGATCTGACTCCGCCGGGTGGCCCCGAGTTCCGCCTGCTGTCGCTCGAGTTCGGCTTCGTAGAGCCGGGCGCGCAAGACGCGCATCGCAGCCTCACGGTTCTGGAGTTGCGACTTCTGGTTCTGCGACTGGACGACAAGGCCCGTCGGCAAGTGAGTGATGCGTACGGCCGAGTCGGTCGTGTTGACCGACTGCCCGCCCGGTCCACTTGAACGATAGACGTCAATGCGCAGATCGCTCTGGTTGACCTCGATCTCGATGTCTTCCGCCTCGGGCATCACGACGACTGTCGCAGTCGAGGTGTGGATCCGGCCGCCGGACTCCGTGGCGGGCACGCGCTGCACTCGATGGACGCCGGACTCGAACTTCATCTTGGAGTAGACGCCCTTGCCCTTGATCATGAAGGAGACTTCCTTAAAGCCGCCGACCTCGTTCTCGTTGGCGTCGATCTCCTCGACCTTCCATCGCTGCACCTCGGCGTAGCGCGTGTACATGCGGTAGATGTCGCCGGCGAACAATCCGGCTTCGTCACCGCCCGCACCCGCCCTGATCTCGACGATGACGTTCTTCTCGTCGTTCGGGTCGGCAGGAAGCATCATGACCTTCAGTTCGTCCTCGAGCTTCGGCACGCGCGCCTCAAGCTCGGTCAGTTCGTCTTTGGCTAGTTCGCGCATGTCCGAATCCTTCTCGGCGCGCATCATCTCTTCCGCGTCGGCGATGCCGTCGAGAACGCCAAGGTACTCGCGTATCTTCGCGACGAGCTGGGTCTGCTCGGAGTGTTCCTTCGCGAGCCGGGCGTACTCTCGCTGGTCTCCCAGAATCGCCGGATCGGAGAGCTTCGCGGTGAGCTCGTCGTTCAACGAGAGTATGGCTTCGAGTTTGTCTCGCATGTGTCCTCAGTGTCCCATTCGAGTTGCTGATAGCGTAGCACGTGCGCTGCCGGACGGACGCTAGTCGATAGCCGGCACCGCTTCCGGTGTTTCGCCTCCGACAGCGGCTTCTTCTCTTTCGATCACGAGCTGCATCGCTGCGACCGCGATCTCGACCATGCTGTCATCGGGCGGCGATGTGGTCATGCGCTGCAGCTGCATCCCGGGCCACAGCAGTATCTTGACCAGCCGGCTGTCCGGGTTGCTGCCTGCCCACTTGACCGAGACCTCGTATGCGAGTCCGGCAATGAGCGGCAACAACAAGATCCGCACGCCGATGTTGAACAGCAACACCCAGATCTTCGCACTCACGCCCCACGCAGCCAGAATGGCTTTGCCGGGTACGAGCGAGAACACCAGGATGGCTATGACCATGACCATCAGCAGAAACGACGTGCCGCATCGCACGTGCAATGTACCGAACTTCTGAATCGCTTCCGTCTCGAGTGGAAGACCCGCCTCGTAGGCATGTATCGTCTTGTGCTCCGCACCGTGGTAGGCGAACACCCGTCGGATGTCTTTGATGCGGCTGACCGCCCAGATGTAGGTGAAGAACGCTACGAGACGCAGCACGCCATCCACGACGTTCCACATGAATGGCTGCTCCACCGAGTTCCCGACCACAAGGTTGGTCACTACAGCGGGCAGAACGATGAACAACGCGATCGCGAGGCCCAGGCCCAAGAACATCGTGAGTGTGATCTCGCCCTGGGAGAGCTTCTCCTCCTCGGTCTCACCCGCGTGTTCAGCGGAGATGCCGAAGGCCTTGATTGCGAGCACCATGGTCTCGTAGAAGCCCCACATCCCGCGGATAATGGGCCATTTGAGCCACTTGTGGTTCCGGTTGGCGCTCACCAAGTCGTGCTGCTCCGTGTATATGGAGCCATCGGGCTCGCGCACGGCGATAGCCCAATTGAGCTTGCCGCGCATCATGATGCCTTCGAGAACGGCTTGACCGCCGATATGTGTGTGCTTTACAGGCATGGTACCTCCGTCATAGTCCGAGAAGTCGCTTCCATCCGTCGCGCACCTCGACCGGGATACGCGCGTATTGGGCCGCCCACACAAGGTACACGATGATAGACAACAACATCACCCAGGCACGCGGCTGCTGGTCCGTCCAGAACGGTCCTCCCGGAAGCGGGAGAATGTCGTAGATGACGAGGCAGATCATGAATCCGGAGAAGAAGCTCGTGCCGGCGGTCGCATCGCGTCGTTCGCGATAGAGCTCGGCGCGGGCGCCGGCCAAGCCCATCCCCCGCGCGTGCCAGATCACCGAGCGCACCATGCCGGCCGTCAGGACCGTGATGGCCGCGTATGTCACGACGTTGAATCCGAGCGTCAACACGAACGCGATGATCGGCCCCAACACGAGCGGCACTGCGACGAATGCTGCGGCGATCACGCGATCAGGGCCTTCGACAACGCGAAGCACCCGTTGCGGTGCGGGGGCGGTCGGCTCAGTCACGTTTAGGCGCCTTTGCGTACGGGTCACCACAGGTCTTCTTGCCTTCCGAACACGGACCCCGGCGACACGCCGCTCCTGCATCGAGGAATATATACGGCGCAGTCACCTCGGCAAGTGCAAGCATACGCAGCGCAAGCTCACGGATCTCCCACTGCGCGCGCTTGCAGCAGCGAAGCTCGAAGAAGTGCAGCAGCTCGCGGATGTTCATGGTGACGACGATCTTGGTCTCCATCGCGTTGGGCAGCAGATAGCGCGCATCTTCTGCGGGGATACCGGCATCCAGAAGGGTGCGATACGCGTCGAAGACCGCTGCGGTCGAGGCGTCGAATATCCTGCGTGCCCCGGCATCAGCCTGTACCGAAGGAGGGATGATGAAGTCCGGTTCCTCGGCATAGGTGACGTAGCGCTGCGACTGCTGGTTGTAGCTCGCAAGACGGTGCCTGACCAGCTGGTGGGTCAGTGCACGGCTCACGCCATCGATCGCGAAGGTGTAGCTCGCATGTTCCAACGTCGAGAGATGGCCCGAGGTCAGGACGGTCTTCAGCACGCGCCGGACAGCCTCGTCGGACATCGTCTCCAACAGCTCGGCAGCGCCAACAGGTGCGTAGCACAGTCGCGCAGCTGCCGCGACGGCGCGCTCCGGTTCAGGGGTGTGATACAGCAGCCGTACATCCATCGCGGGGTTCTCCAGGGTTCATCAAGACGAAAGGGAGGCGAGTCTCCTCGCCTCCCCATCATAGCAGCGTGAAAGGCAGGTGGTTACTCCGCCTGCTCCTCGACCGCAGCCTCGGCGTTCTCGGTCACATCGGCGGTGGCATCGCCACTGTCGACGGCCGCAGCGACCTCGTGCTTCGCGGCACGGGTTGCCCGCTCAGCATCCTTGGCGGCCTTGGCCTCACGGGTGACCTGCATGGCCTCCTCGTGCGCCTTCTGACGCGCCTCGCGCTCGGCGGTCTCTCTTTCGATCACCGAGGACGCAGCGCTACCGAACTTGTCGGAGAAACGCTGGACACGACCACCGGTGTCGACGAACTTCTGCTTGCCCGTGTAGAACGGGTGGCACTGTGAACAGAGCTCGACGTGCAGCTCGGGGACAGTGGCGTGCGTCTTGAACGTGGAGCCACAAGAACAGATGACCGTGGCCTCTACGTAATCAGGGTGGATACCCTTCTTCACTTCCGGTTCACCTCCGCGAAAGCACCTGGTTTCCGACCAGGCGCCAGGACAGCCCTGCGATGATAGCACGGGGTCAGGGCATCAGCAATGAGAAATCCGAGCACCACGCGACTCAGACGTGAAGCGCCTAGTAGCCGTTCGTCTTCGTCTTGGAGATGGCTGCAAGGAACTCGCGATTGCTCTTGGTCTGCCGCAGCTTGTCGAGCAACAGTTCGATGGCCGGGCCGGAATCCAGAGAGTGGAGCACGCGGCGCAACTTCCAGATGAACGGCGCCTCAACCGGGTCGAGCAGCAGCTCCTCTTTGCGGGTGCCCGAAGCGATGACGTCGATGGCCGGGAAGATGCGCCTGTCAGCAAGCTTGCGATCGAGACGAAGCTCCATGTTGCCCGTACCCTTGAACTCCTCGAAGATGACTTCGTCCATCTTGGAGCCGGTGTCCACGAGCGCCGTGGCGAGGATCGTGAGCGAGCCGCCGTGCTCGATGTTGCGCGCCGCACCGAAGAACTTCTTGGGCGGATAGAGCGCCGTGGAATCGACGCCGCCGGAAAGGATGCGGCCCGACGCAGGCTGCGCCAGGTTGTAGGCGCGCGCCAGCCGGGTTATCGAGTCTAGAAGGATGACGACATCGAAGCCCGCTTCCGTGAGGCGCTTCGCGCGTTCCATGACAAGCTCGGCCACCGCGATGTGGTTCTCGGACGGCATATCGAACGTCGACGACACCACTTCGCCCTTGATCGAGCGTTCCATGTCAGTGACTTCCTCAGGCCGCTCGTCGACGAGCAGGCACATGAGATAGACCTCGGGGTTGTTCTCGGCGATAGACGCCGCGATGTCTTTGAGGATGGTGGTCTTGCCCGCCTTCGGCGGCGAGACGATCAGACCGCGCTGACCTTTGCCGATGGGCGCAACGAGGTCGATGATGCGCGATGTGAGCGCCAGCGGGTTGGTGCGCTCCAGCGTGAACTTGTCCTCCGGGTAGATCGGCGTGAGATCCCGGAAGGCCTTGCGACGCTTCGACTCCTCAAGATCCTGGCCGTTGATGGTGATGACCTTGAGCAGTGCCGGGTACTTCTCTGTGTCCTTGGGCGGACGCACCTGGCCCCTGATCATGTCTCCACGACGGAGTTCGGCGCGGCGAACCTGCGACATCGAGCAGTAGACATCGGTATCACTCGGAAGATAGCCGCTCGTGCGGATGAATCCGTAGCCCTCGGGCAGAACGTCGAGGATACCGACGACCTCCACGAAGCCCTCGGCCTTGACCTTGGCCTCGTAGACCGCAGCAATGATCTCGTCCTTCTTCTTGAGCTGCTTGATGTCGAGCTCGAGATCGGCAGCCATCTGTCGCAGCTCGGCTACGGTCTTCTGCTCCAGCTCGGCACGGTTGACCGACGGTCCCTGCTGTTCCGGCTGACCGCCGCCGCGACGACCTCTCTTACGTGGACGTGAACTCATGAGTTCTTCACTTTCTCCCAATCCGCCAGGAACGATTCGAGTCCCCGGTCGGTGAGCGGATGTCTGACGAGCTTCTCCAGCACGTTGAACGGCACGGTGGCGATGTCGGCACCCATCAGCGATGCAGCCACAACGTGCTGGTTATGACGTATCGATGCCGCGATGACCTCGACCGGGTGACCGAAGTCGTAGTTGTTGAGCGCGGCGATCATGTTGCCGAGGTGCTCCAGTCCATCCTCGGATATATCGTCGAATCGACCCACGAACGGGCTGACGTAGCGAGCGCCCGCACGGGCAGCCAAGAGCGCCTGGGGCACCGTGAAGCACAGGGTCATGTTGACGTCGATGCCCTTCTCGAACAACGTGCGCGTGGCGGCGAGTCCCTCTACCATGACCGGCACCTTCACGACGACGTTTGGAGCGAGCGCGGCAAGCTCGACGCCTTCGCGCACGATCTCGTCGCGCGTGAGGCCGACGGTCTCTGCGGAGACAGGCCCGTCCACGACCGCGCAGATCCGCTTGATGTGCGAGTGGAAGTCGGCGAGGTTCCCGCCCTCACGCGCATAGAGAGTCGGGTTCGTGGTGACGCCAGCCACAACGCCCCACGACGCGGCTTCCTCTATCTGGGCGAGGTTCGCCGTATCCAGGAAGAACTTCATGCAGTCACGCTCCCTCTTCTGCGGGCAGGACCCGGTCGTCGACCGACTCCTCTTCTTCACGTATGACCGTGTTGACGACCAGCTCCAGCACCTCGGCCACCGTACGGTCCAACTGGTGGCTGTATACGATCGGTATGCCGTGCTCCCGCGCCAGGTCCTCGATGTAGCGGCCGAGAAGCCTGATATTGCCGAAATTCGCACGGTACTTCTCGAACGGACGCATGCCGTCCGTCTGGATCTCTCTGATGTAGAAGTGGCTCCGGTGCGCCTCTTCGTCCTCCACACCGATGAGCAGTTGGACCACTGACGCGTTCTTGAACTGGGAAGGGTCGATATACCCCGGCACGAGGTGCACACCCTCGATCACCATGCTGACACCCTCGACAGCCGCGCGCTCGATGAGTGACTTGATGCCGGTGGCTACGACGGCAGTCTGCTCGCGGAATCCAACAATCACGGGGTTCGCGCCATGAGGTACCGGGACCCGGAGTCCACGCCACGCGTTGAACGAGCTTTCATAGATCGCAGGCATGAGGTCCTTTGCAAAGATACCACGCATCACCTCACGGATGGAATCAGTGGATACGATTCTCGTGATACCAAGGCGGTGCGCGATCTCTGTGGCGATGGTGGACTTGCCTACGCCGGTGGTCCCACCCACCAGGACGACCAGCGCGCGATCGAGCTTGCCGATCTCGCGCAGCTTCTCGTAGCGCCGGGCGATATCCGCACCAGCCTGCTCTGTGAGCACCCGTGCGACTCTCGCGTACAGCTCGTCGAGTGTGATCTCCCGTAATCCCTCGGCCCGCATCTCGTCTTGCACGCGCTGCGCCGCCAGGTAGGCGCGGGCGGGCGACAACCCCGTTGCGGTGAACGACTGCGCCATCAGCCCTTTCGAGTACGGCAGGCCGTGGCGTTCATCCTTGATGAGAATGGGTTCGGTACCGGGCATCAAAGGTCCTTCCTGACGCGCGAGCGCTCCAGCGCGATCGCGACCGCGTGATCGATCACGTCGTCGATACTCGTGCCGCCCACAGACACCGGCACGTTGTCGCACAGGACGGTCGGCACCCCTGCATCGATCCCGGCGGCAGCGACCACATCGATGGCCGCAGCCTTGAGTTCCGTAAGCAAGACATCGAACAGCCCGGCTGACGCGCGCATATCCTCTCGCAACAGCGTCCGATCGGACAGGTGTGGACTCTCGCCCACCACCGTGCACCCGTGCACGGACTCAAGGTGCTCAACGAGAACCGGCAGCACACCCTTCGGCGCAGTCGTAGCGAAGAACACACGCTTACCGCGCACGTCTTCGATAGGGTTCGGCCGAAACGTCGTGATGGCGATCGGGACATCCTGACGTTGGCTCCTGATCGCCGCAACGATCGCGGCGACGTCTTCAGCCGAGGCGACAGGCTCTTCGGCGCCGGCGACGATAACCGCATCCGCCCGACCCAGCCTATAGGGTCCGAAGTAGTCGCGCACGTAGGGGACGCCCTGTCCGGCGCCGATGACGAGAAGGTCGGCGTCCGAGCCTACCGGCGGTATCGCGGCACCTGACCCCTCCAGGATGAGGAGCTCCTTGCCGAGAGAGTCTGCAAGTCGCGCGCCCTCCGGTACGTTGCTGAAAAACGTCTCGCCTGCCATTCCCCCGCCACACCTGCGACACCCGACCGTCGTGACGCGACTCATCACGGCATCCTCGTAATTGTCCGATGAGGCGTGCTTCCCCTGCGCCGCAAGCTCCAGAAGGTCCGGCGTCGTCAAGGGGACCTCGTCACCGCGGATGAGTTCCGGTTCGGACGGCCCGCCGCGGCCCATCGCCAACACCACGATATCGCGGCCCGCCGCTTTCAGGCGCCGCGCGACATATGCCGACACGGCGGTCTTGCCGACGCGTTTTCCGGTACCGGTGATGCCGAGCGCCGGGGTATCGGTCACAAGGACGCAGGACGGTGGGTCGAACCGAAAATCCGCCCCGGCATACGCGACGCCCTCGCCCAGCGCTATGCTCGCGAGACGGAAGCGATCCGGGGCGCTTGTGACGGGCTCGTCCGACAGGTCGATGATGGCCTCCGGGTGGTAGCGGTCTATCGCCTCTCGCAACGCCTCGTCGACACTGCCCGAGAAGACCACCGGGATGCCATAGACGTCAGCGCCTCGGTCAAAGTCCACCTTCTCGGTACCGCCGGCAAATGCGGCTGCAAGCACCTCGTGCTGTTCGCGCAACGCGTCGAGCGCGAAGCGCACGACCGGTGGGTAGTGCTCGCCGTCGATGAGGGCAACGATCCGGCTCACGGAGTCCACACTCCGGATGTATCAGGATTCTGCTCCTCGCGTAGCTCGGCATCGGGTCGCCAGACACACTCGCGCTTGATCGTCCGGCGGAAGTCCGCGACGGTCTCAGGTTCGTCGAACGGGTGCTTCAGGATGACCTTCACCCGGTCCTGGTACAGCTCGATGACGTTGTAGCTCGCGCGCGTCTTGCCTCTGAGACGGTATGAACACGCAGTCCCGGCATTGACGATGACGGTGGACTCGAGCCGCCAGACGTTGGGCACGTGCTTGTGACCGCAGAGTACGAGATCGCATCCGCTGGACGACAGCACGCGCAGCACGTCACCGGCATCAAGAACGATATTCCGCTCCCGGCCCGTGCCGGGAACCGGCAGCAAGTGGTGGTGGACTGCGACGACCTTGAACTCATCGGGTTCGCTGAACCGCTCCTCTATCCACCGGTATCTCTCACGTCCGATACGGCCGCTGTCCAGATCCGGCTCCGAAGAATCGAGACCAAGCACGCGCACGCCGTCGAAGCGCAACTCGGTGGATCTTGAGCCGAAGAGTTCCTCGAAATGCATCTCACCGACATTTCGGGCGTCGTGGTTGCCGGGGAGCACCATGGTGCGGGCGACGTTCATCCGCGAGATGAGCCGTCGTGCCGCTTCATACTCCTGGCGAAACCCCATGTCGGTGAGGTCTCCAGTGACTATGAGCACATCAGGCTTCAGTTCGTTTATCTCGTCCACGACACGGGTCGCCAGACTGGGGATGTGGTACTGGGACCCGCAATGCAGGTCTGAGATGTGGGCGATGACGATGGGCTTGTCGCCGTTCAACGACTGCTCCTGGAAGGATGTGTATCCGCATGCGATGCTCTGCGGCGCCAAAGGGGATACTTCATTCTTCCCCGAAGGAGCGAAGCCAGTCAAGTACGACTGCCGACGC
>DDWT01000011.1 GCA_002347365.1 Actinobacteria bacterium UBA2279 | reverse complement strand
CTTGCACTTACTTTGTCAATCAACCGGGGAAGTGAGACCGCTCCTTCGAGCGGACATGCCGCTGAAGTGTACGCTATGGTTGAGGTGGTTTGATCCGGAGGGGGAGGCTGCATGGTCTCGGTTCTTATCGTCGAAGATGAAGCGAACATGCTCGAGTTGGTCAGCGTCTACTTGACCGCTGCCGGGTTCAAAGTCATACCCGCCGGGGATGGCGTTAGCGCCGCGAGGCGTTCGATGTGGCGCGGCCTGATGTCGTGGTGATGGACCTGATGCTTCCGGGACTGAGCGGTCAAGCGTTGCTCAAGCATATCCGCGATAGCGCCTCGACGCCTGTCGTGGTCCTGACCGCGCGTGATTCAGACATCGACAAGGTGCAGCTTCTTGAGGGAGGGGCGGACGACTACGTAACCAAGCCGTTCAGCCCACCCGAACTCATCGCGCGCATCCGCGCGCTGCTCCGCAGAATGAGTACACATGAGGTAACCGCCGGGGGGTTGCCTGACGACGAACGCATGATTCACATCGGCGGGCTCAGCATCAGTCCCGCTGAACGTGAGGTCACAGTCGACGGCAGCCCCGTGGATCTCACGACTCGGGAGTTCGATCTCCTGATTGCGATGGCGCGTCGACCTGGAGTGGTGTTCGGCAGGGAACAACTGTTGGCGAGCGTCGTTGGTCTAACTGAATATGTCGACCCACGCGGTGTGGATGTCCATGTACGACACCTCCGTGCCAAGCTAGGGGACGATGCGCACCGTCCGCGCTTCGTCGAGACCGTGCGCGGCGCGGGATATCGCATCAAGAAGAGTACCCAGTGACAAGATCTCGATCCACACTGGCGGCACGCGCGCGGCGACACACCATCGCGGTCGCAGCACTGTCGCTCGCTGTGTCGTTCTTCGTCTTCTACTTCGCCTGGCGAGATTACGTCGTTGACGTGCGCACGCGTGAACTGTCGAGACAGGTATCTGCTATTGCAGCTGGACTCGAAACCCGAGTGCAAACAGACAACGATCCGGCAGCCAGCGAGATCAGCGACCGACTCTTCAGCGTGCACTCATCGTTGCTCGGCGTCGCTCTCTTCGTCACCGATGAAGACCGTGCAGTGATCCGCTCCTCGGCAGAAGAAAGCATTCCGATTGGGCGGGAGATCCCCTCCGATGTGCTCGGAGAACACGACGGGAGAGAGCCGCGCTCTTCTGTGCGCAAGGGAAACAACGGGACGGTGGTGTTCGTTTCAGTCCCCGTCGCGAACGGCTGGCTCGTCGCCGCGCAACCGGTGCGCGAGATCGTCGAGGCACAGCAGAGCATTTACCTACTGCTGGCCGCAAGCCTTGGCGTTGCGGTCGTGTCGGCTTGGATCTCAGGGGGACTGCTTGCACGACGATTGACGAAGCCGCTCATGGCACTCGGCTCTGTTGCGACAGCGATCGCCGAAGGTGACTGGGGCAGACAGGTGGACACGCGAGGCGATGATGAGATCGCTCTACTCGCGCGCACCTTCAATGACATGTCGCTGAAGGTCGCCGAAGCGTATGAAGCGCAAAGATGCTTCGTGGCCGATGTGTCCCACGAGCTCAGAACTCCGATCGCCTCGATAACCGGATGGACCGGGGCCCTGTTAGACGGCACTATCAGCGATCCTGAGCGCGTCACGCATGCAATCGAGGTGGTTGCACAGGAGGCGAAAAGGCTGTCTGAGCTGGTTTCTGCACTGTTGACACTCGCGAAGCTAGACGCCGGAACAGCGCAGCCGCACATGCAACCGATAGACGAAGGCGCGCTGCTCGACGCTATTGAGGCGCGATTCTCTCTCGGCGCTGCGTCTGCCGGCATCGTGCTAGAGACGAGGGCTGGCGGGGAGCCCGTGGCTGACTCCGATCGCCTGCTGCAGGCGGTATAGACGCTCATCGACAACGCGCTAGCCTACACGCCTGCTGGCGGTCGGGTCCTTGTGTCCACCGAACACGTGGAACGCACGTGGATGCTTCACGTCGACGACAGTGGCCCCGGCATAGCTCCTGAGCACCGTCAAGTGGTGTTCAGGAGATTCAAGCGGCTCGAGGATTCCCGATCGACGGACACTGGTGGTGCCGTCTCGGCCTCTCGCTAGCCCTTCGTCTAGCCGAATCGATGGGCGGCACCATCCAAGTTGGCGACAGCAACCTGGGTGGTTCTCGGTTCACTTTGACGTTGACGCGCGTTGAGCAATACCCCGCTTAACGAAGACTCAATGAGCGCGCAAGCGCTGCTCAACTGGACTCGCCGATACTCCTCGTGTAAGCAACGGAACTCGGGTTCGCCCGACCTGGTCGAAAGGGGATGGTGTGATGATGAAGAAGGTCCGAGTGTGTCGCAAACTGGATGCGGTGTCGGTCGCGGTGACAGCAGCTCTGACGCTGCTGTTGCTGTCACCCGCAGTCGCATTAGGAAGTCCGTTCACCCCAGGAAGCCGGTTGACCAGTCCGACAGTCAGCCCGACAGTGGCAACGGTGCAAGTGGCGCGAGATACTCGTCGCGCACTCTTGCAAGAACGTATCGAACAGGCCCTGAGTCGGCGCAAGGCGAGTTTCGATGCAACCGCCGCCCGGCTGGAGGATCGAATCGCCGATCTTGAAACACTCGCACAGGAGATCGAATCCGCCGGCGGTGACGTCTCCGATGCACGCGCCATACTCGAGGAGGCCCCTAAGGCGTTGGAGCGGGCCCGTGAACTCGAGACGCAAGCTGCTGCCCAGTTCAGAGACGTGCCCGACTCGGAGAACAAGAAGGCTGCGTTCGTCGAGGCACGTCAGACTGCGCGGCAGGCGGTTGCGGAGTTGAGCAGGTGTCGCACCGCTCTCAGGCAGACTGCTGTCGAGCTGAGCTCAATCGTACGCGACTTGTATGCGGGAGCCGACGATGAATAGACCATCGATCCGTGTGGGCCGCGCCATCGTAGCGCTGCTCCTCGTGTCGACGTTCGGACTAGGCGGCTGCAACGCGAGAACAGCCTCAGTCGGCCAGTCAATACGCGAGACTCAGCCTGCCGAACCGAGCGTCACAGGCACCAACGATTCAGCCGAGCAGGCGACTACCGTCGAGGACCTCACGGGTATCGAGGCAGAGCTGGCAGCCATCGAGAAGGACCTTTCAGAGCTTCAGATGCCCGAGGATGACTTCGCTGAGATCGAGTCTGCATTGTACTGACCGGTCCCCGCGTCAGTCGCCAATCTCCCTACGGTCGGATGGCCGACGTGGGATGACGTCAACGTGCCTCCTGAACGGCCACCCAGAGGCAATCGCACATATCTCTTCAGTCCACCGAACTTGGGGTCTCCCCGAAGCCTCCTCGCATCACGATAGCTGGTGAGCCGACCGCCCAGTGATCGGCTCACCAGCGAGTTCCACCCCCCAACCAGTGAGTCGCCGCGGGTATTCCGGAGACTCCGCCGCTTGCAAGGGTGGGGTCATAAGCAGACAAACGAGGTACCCATGGGAAGTGCGTGAGCGGGCTGTCCACATGGTTCTCGATCACGTGGGCGAGTTGGCAGTCCCTTTGGCGTTTCGCCCGCTTCCGAACTCGCGGCAGGGCTCATGCGTAGCTGGTCCGAGGCTCCCCCCAGAAGGCCAGAGCCAGTCCGCCTGGACCGACGTGTGTGCCGATGATGACTCCGATGCGGCCGATCTTCACCGCTTGTACGACGACGCGTTCCTGCACCATGCGGATGAGCGCATCTGCGTCCTCAGGGCACTGTGCGTGGTTGACGATGATGGTCTGCCCCCCAGGGTTGGTGATTCGTTCCGCGGTCGCCGCGGTCAGCGCCGAGAGTGCGCGCCGCCTCCCCCTGACCTTCATGAACGGGGCAAGCCGGCCTTCGGCATCCACGTGGAGCACCGGCTTTACGTTGAGCACCGAGCCCGCAGCGGCGACCGCGGGCGATATCCTTCCTCCGCGCACCAGGTACTCGTAGGAGTCGACCGCGAACACCGTGTTGGCTTGCAGGCGGTTGTCTTCTGCCCATTCGACCACCGCATCGGCCGATGCGCCGTCAGCCAGCTTCCTGGCCATCTCCATCACGAGCAGACCCTGCCCGGCAGAGACGGAGAGAGAATCGACGATGTGTATCCGAGCATCAGGGAACTCCTGCAAGAACCGCTCGCGTGCCGCAGCATCTGCAGTTGGTGATTCCGGAAGATCAGCCGATCGGGTGCGCGCCGGAGTGGCATGCGCCGTAGGGGACGGTCGGTTGATCCTCCGGATGTGGTGAGCTACGCGCTCACCGAGGAGGCGGCATCGAGTCCAAGAACCGAGACGATCTGGCCCGAGATGGCATCCGGATCGAGTGCCTTCTTGAAGAGGGAGTGCTCCAAGACGAGCCCATCCATCATTGCAACGAGCATCGTCGCCAAGAGTCGGCCATCGACACCCGGCAGTGAACGTCTCAAGGCGAAGACGCCCTCGATGGCCGGCCGGAACAGCTCGATCAACTGCTCTCTCGAGGAGACGACGAACTGACGCAGCTCGGTCTCGGCGGGGGAGAGCTTCAGCATCAGAGCGTTGACGAGGCTCCTCTCGCGCATCCCGAAACCCATGTAGTCCTTCACCATCCGGTGGAGCTGCTCCTCTGCCGTCTCGTCCGGGTGCTCGGCGCACAGGCCCGCGCGCAGGTCTATCAGGACCTCGTCGAGGAAGTCGGAGGGATGACTGCTGGTGACGCGCAATGTAGCCTCGTGCCCAGCGTCTCGGGATAAGAACAGAGTCCGACGCCGCTCATGCTGGACAGGCCCCCTGCGCCAGAGGACATGGACTGCATGGCGTCTGCGCTCGTGGTGCCGATCGAGATCGATGCGGGCACGATCTCGCCATCGGTCTCGCGCAGCAGGTTCATGCCCACCATGCGTAGATAGCCGACACTGTTGCAGATCTCCGGATCGATGGCCTGCACGTACTCGACGTACTCCTCGGTGATCACGTTGACGTGCGCGATCCTCTCGTCAGCAGGATCGTAGAGGGAGACCTCCCGGGTATCGGCATACTCGGTCTCACCCATCAGGCGGGATGTCGGCAACTCGCCGCGCATCTCGTCCATCGTCTCCGCGTCCATCTCCATCGAGGCCGGCGCGATGATCACCGGGAACTCCGCCAGCGCGTCGTTCTGGAACCGATCGACCTGCATCCCGAATCCGTTCGAAAGGCTGAGTATCAGGGCAATACCGATGATGCCGATGCTCGAAGCCAGAGCGGTGAGAGTAGTGCGCCACTTCTTGGTGGAGATGTTCCTTCCCGAAAGCTTGAGCGCGGTGAGGAAGCTCATGCTGGTCTTCTTGAGCTGGTAGCCGCGCTCTCCTCGCTCGGCCCGTGTGGGATTGCTGTCAGATATCACGTGACCGTCCTGGAACTTCACGATGCGGTCGGCATACTCCTCGGCCAGTTCCGGGTTGTGGGTCACCATGATGACCAGCTTGTCGGCGGCGATCTCCTTGGTCAGATCGAGCACCTGGGCGCTGGTGACGGTATCGAGGGCACTGGTTGGCTCATCCGCGAGGATGATGTCGGGATCGTTGGCGAGCGCGCGGGCGATGGCGACACGCTGCATCTGCCCACCGGAAAGCTGGTTCGGCTTCTTGTGGATGTGGTCCTTGAGGCCCACCCGCTCGAGTGCCTCCACTGCCTTCGCACGCTTCTCTGTAGCGGAGACACCACTGAGGGTGAGACCCATCTCCACGTTGTCGACGACGCTCAGATGGGTGATGAGGTTGTAGGTCTGAAAGACGAAGCCGACGCTGTTGTTGCGGTATGCGTCCCACTCCCAGTCGGCGAAGTCCTTGGTGGACTTGCCGTTGATGATCAGGTCGCCGCTGTCGTACTTGTCGAGTCCGCCGATGAGATTGAGGAACGTGGTCTTGCCGGACCCGCTCGGACCCAGGACGGCAACGAACTCGGTCTTGCCGAACTCCAGGCTGACGCCATCCAGCGCGACCTGTGTGAAGTCTCCGGTGGTGTAGCTCTTGGACACGTTGTTCACTTGCAGCATGCGGCGGTTCCCTCCGATTGTGTGGACCGATCATCCAGACACGGACTGAGGTCAGCGGTCCATGTCGACCAAAGCTGTCACGAGTGCGCGCTGGATGCGAATCATCGTGGCGACATCTTCTGTGGGAAGTGACGACATCAGCCGGCGTGCGAGCTCGCGCTGCGGGGCCGTGGCATCACGGAGGACGCGTGTACCCTCGTCCGTGATCGAGATGATGGTCACACGCCGATCACGATCGTCGTGGCTGCGCAGCACGAGACCTTCCTGCTCGAGCGACTCAATGAGCGATGACGTCGCCGGAGCCTTGATCCCGAGGAGCCGTGCGAGTTCGCCGGCCCGTGTTTCGCCTGTTTCCGAGAGGATGCGTAGCACCAGAAGGCGTGGTCCGTCGACCTGCGAGGTGGGATGGGCGCGCACGCACTGCGCAACGAACAGACGGCTCATCATGACCACGTTGGCGGACAGCTCGTCGAGTAGTTCGTCGGAGATGGATTCCACGCGTTCGGGCGACGTAGGCATTGATACTCTTTCGGTCTTCGAATCATTTGAGTATCGAACCATACGTGCCAGATCCCCCGCATGTCAACCGTATGGACACGCTGAATGCATCAGACTGCGACGGCGGCAGTCTTGTCGCCATCACGGCCTTCGTCTATTTGGTCTCGTGTGCGGGCAGTTGCGGCCGCTTGACTCAGCGTAGACGACACGGTAATCTCCAACTTACTTACCGGTCGGTAAGCACACGGACTCGAGGGAGCTCCTCATGATGGAAGTGACGGGTAACCAGCAGCACGAGAGTCTCGAGGGGACGAAGAGGCAGATTATCGACGTGGCACGGCGCCTCTTCTCGGACCGAAGCTACCTGGGCGTCTCCATGAGCGACATCGCCAAGCGCCTCGGGGTCACCAAGGCCGCCCTCTACCACCATTTTGCGGGCAAGAGCGACATCTACCACAGCGTTCTCGACGACGTTCTGGCAGACCTGCGCGTGCGTCTTTGCGAAGAACGACATGGAGAGACGTTGGACGAGCAGCTCCACCGGATGGTGAAGGACTACATGGGTTTCGGGATGCGTGAGAAGAACCTCGTGAATGCGCTCGTCGTGAAGTTGCCGCCTGCGGAAACGGAACTAAATCAACAAGTCGCCTCGTTGAAGGATGAGCTTGTCGGCTATTTTCTGCCCGTCATCGAGCGTGCTATCGAGCAGGGGCGTCTTCCCGATGGGACGGACGGGCATCTTGCGACGACTATGCTCACAGCGATGATGGACGGCTTGATCCTGGGGCACTCCTTCTTGGGGAAGCCAGTGGACCCGGACACCGTGTCGAACCAGATCTTGGTCTTCTTGGGGCTGAGCGCCGGACCCTCGCAATGCCTCTAGGCAGCTCCCGGTTTAGTACAGGTCCCCGCCGGACTCACGGCGAGCCACCACTAAGAAACCACCACGCATCGTTCATGCCCGACCTCATACGGACAGGAATCGCACCGTGCTGTTGAGAATCGCCACATTCATCGTGAGGAGGAGGCGCCCGGTCATGGGGATTGCAACCATCCTTCTCATCTTCGGCGTATTCGGCCTCATGAATCAACGTACCAACTACGACATGATGTCGTACCTCTCCGGAGACATGGATTCCGGCAGGGGTTTCCAGATCCTCAATGAGGACTTCGGGCTTGGCAACGCGATGCAGGTGTTCATACGTGGCGAAAGCGATGTCTCTGTCGCCTCCCTCACGGAGCAACTCCGCGACATCGAGGGTGTGGACGCGGTGCATTGGGTCACGGACTTCGCTCCGATCGAGCAGCCACGGGAGTTCCTCGACGAGACGGTGACCGACAACTACTACGCAGCCGACGGCACACTCGTACAGATCGGGTTCGCGGGATCGATGAACGACCGGGTTGTGAAGAACGCGATTCAAGAGATCAGGAGTGTTCTCGAACCCTATGATGTCGCGTTCTCAGGGACACAACTGGCTGAGTTGGAAGAGGCGATGTCGCGGGACCAGCTGCGACTGATTGCAGCGCCGCTCGTTCTGGTCACTGTCGTCCTGCTGCTCACCATCCCATCGATCACCGTGCCGTTCCTGTTCGTCCTCACTATCGGCGCTGCTGTTGTCATGAACCTCGGGCTCAACTACTACCTCAGCCAGGAGGTCTTCTATCTCACAGCGGTCATCGTCTTCGCGCTCCAATTCGCTGTGACGATGGACTACGCGCTGTTCCTCTATCACCGGTTCGAGGAGGAGCGCCAGGACAAGCATGCCGAGGAGGCGATGATTGCCTCCGTGGCGGCGACTTCGAAGGCCGTGGTGACCGCCGCGCTCACCACGATCGCGGGATTTCTGGCCCTCACGGTCATGCAGCTGCAGTTCGGGATGGACCTTGGCCTGACTCTCGCCCGCGGTGTAGTCATTACTCTTATGCTGGTCATTGGTGTTTTGCCTGGCCTGCTGATCGAGGCGCTGCCGGTCATCGACAGAGTGCGGCATCGCGGGCCCCAGTTCGACTTCTCACGAGTCGGACGCTTTGTTGCCAAACACGCCGGGGTCGTCGCCGTGGTGGCCTTCGTTCTCATCGCGCTGGGGGTCTTCGCAAACTCACGGGTGATCACTGACTATAGCTTGAATTCGGTCATGCCGGAGGACCTGCCATCTGTCAGCGGCGAGAAGCAGATTGCCGAGGCGTTCGGTCGCGAGGACACCCTGTTTCTCGTGCTGGAAGACACTGGTTCGCCAGTCGACCTGGAGCGATTGCACGCGCGAGTGGAGGATATCGCGGGGGTTGATCGCGTCTTCGGTTTCACGTCGCTCGTCGATCCGCGGATCCCGAGCGAGTTCCTGCCCGCTGAAGCGACCGACACGTTCTTCTCGGGCGGCTACACATACCTCATGATCGACGTCGCCTACGATCCGGAGGACCCTCGGTCGAACGGCATGCTGAAGCAGATCAACGATACTGCGGGTGCCGAATGGCCGGGACTTTGCTACCTCACAGGTTTCTCGGTGCTCATGGGGGATATCGAGCGGGTCTCGGCTGGAGACACTAACCGCATCAACATCATCTCGATTGTCGCCATCGTTGTTATCCTCGCCGTCGCATACCGCTCGCTCGCCGTCCCAGTGGCGCTCGTGGCCGCCATCGAACTCGCAATCGTCGCCAACATGTCCTTCGAGCTGGCGGGATCGGGCCGTGTCATTTTCTTCGCCTCGCTCGCCATCGGGGCGATCCAGCTTGGCGCCACAGTGGACTACGCCGTGCTGATCACCACCCGTTATCAGGAAGAACTGATGCGGACACGGCATCGCGTCGAGTCGATCAAGATCGCGGTTTCCGAGTCAAGCCAGTCGATTCTCGTGAGCGCTGCAACGATGTTCGCCGCGACCATCCCCCTCGCGACCCTGTCGAGCATCAGCACCATCCGCGAACTCACGCTCCTCATCGCGCGAGGCGCGCTCGTGAGTTTCGTGGCGGTCGTGGTCTTCCTGCCCTCGTTTCTTGTAGTTGGTCAACCGCTCTTTGAGCGCCTAAGCATCGGCTGGCCCAAGCACGCCGAGAAGGGTGAATGATATGCACATCAACGCCAAGCGCGTGCGTCTTGCAGCCATCGTCGCCACGCTCACCGCAGTGAGTCTGGTTGCCGGCACCGTCCAGGGCGCTTCCCCAGCTTCGGGTATCAAGCAGATCGAAGACACTGAGACGGTCTACGTACTGATGGACGCGGCGGGGAGCGTCAAGAGCACAGTGGTCGTGGACTGGCTCCACGTCCAGGGTAGCGGCAGTGCCTCCCTGGTCGATCCGGCGCCCGAGGTAGACAAGGTCGAATCTCTCACCGACAGCTTCGAGCCGACGCTTTCGGATGGCAGTGTCACCGCAGACATCACCGTTGACGGCACGGGTGACTTCTTCTACCAGGCTGAGACAGACGCCGAGCTGCCCCTGGACATAGATGTGGTCTACACGCTGGACGGGGCGAGAATGCCTGCCGACCAGCTCGCCGGCAAGAGTGGGCGTCTGCGCATCGACATCTCCATCCACAACAAGCTTGAGCGGACAGAGACGATCACGTTCGAGGACGCGGATGGTGTAGAGCGAAGCTCCGAGGTGACATACACGGTGCCGATACTGTGCCTTCCTCAGTTCGTCGTCGATGGACGTCAGATGCTCAATGTCGTCGTACCTGACGAAGCGCAGATCATGGTCACCGGGTCTAAGCGTACGTATGTCGTGCCGATACTACCATCGCCCGATGCGACGGCCACTATCGAGATGGACGCCGAGGATATCGAACTCGAGCCTACCGTCATCGTGGCGTTGCCCATGCTGCCCGCATCTCCCGACTTCTCGACAGTTGACGAGCTCCAGACGCTGCGCGGCGGACTCGGTCAGCTCGGTCGACTCTCGGAAGGCCACCTGCAGGTGGTCGAGGGTCTTGTTGCCGGCATGGGCTCCTATGACCTCTCGGGCACGTCAGCGGCCGTTGAGGGCTTGACCGAGCTTCAGTCGGCGCTCGACCAGATGGCTTCAGGGACAGCTGACCTGGCGACGCTCTCTGAAGCTCAACTCGCGTACCTCGATGGCGTTATTGCGGGAATCGATACCTCGCAGTTCGACTCGCTCGCCGAACTTCAAGCGGCGATCGGACAGATGGCGCAGGCAGCGTCTCAGCTCGAGACAGGGACGGAAAGTCTCGTGACGCTCCTGGGGGGCCAAATCGCCCTTGTCGAGCAACTGCAGGCGTCCAACACGGCGCTTGCACAGAAGGCCGTGCAGATGTCCGAGGCGAATCCGGGTGACGGCGATCTTCAGGGACTCGCGGCTGGTCTGCAAGGCCAGGACGCCCTCATCGCCATACTCCTCGATGGAGGTGACCCAGACGGTCCCGGTCCGGCGTCGGCCATGCCCGGACTACGGGAGACAAGAGACCAGCTCGCCGGTATCGGCAGCGGCCTGGCGGCCCTCGAAGACGGTCTTTCTGAACTCGAGACCCGATCGGCCGCGCTCTCGGCCGTGCCGCAGGCGTTCGAGCAACTCAAGACCGCGCTCGTGGTGCTTCGGGACGGTGGCATCGTGCAAGGACAGCAGCTCCCGGGTCTGAGTACGACAACAAGTGGCCTCAAGAGCATGGCGGACGGACTCGCCCAGGCCTCGTCGGGCATGTCCGAATCGGCCACAACCTTGGACATGCTTGGCTCGCTTCCGGCGATGATGGGTGATCTAAGGTCCGCGCTCGAGGCACTAGCTCAAGGCGGGACCCTCCAGGGACAAAGACTCCCGGGTATCACGACGACTGTCGAGGCGCTCGGCGAGATGGTTGGAGGGCTTGGGACCGGCGTCGACGAGATGCGTAAGGGTGAGGCGCTTGTGGATGCGATGAAAGCCGCCGCCGCCAACTACACGACCTTCCTGGGCCTGCCTGAAGGTGCCGTGGGGCATGTGAGCTTCCTGTTCAAGCTCGATGGCGTGTCGAAGGAGATCCAGTGACCGGAACACGGCTGGGCCTAGCGCTCGGAAGCGGGAGTGCGCGGGGACTCGCGCACATCGGCGTGCTTAAGGTGTTGGATCGGGAAGAGATACCCATCGATATGATCGCGGGAACGAGCATCGGCGCGCTCGTCGGTGGCGCATACGCTGTGGGCGTGACGCCGCAGGAGATGGAGGACATAGCCCTTTCCGTCGACATTGGGCGTCTTCTATCACTCGCGGACGTCGCAAAGCCGACCACCGCCCTGGTGAACGGAAGACGGGCCGAGGCGTTCATCCGTGAGGTGGTGGGTGGAAAGACGTTTGCCGATGCCAAGATACCTTTCGCTTGCATTGCCGTGGACGTGGCCGAAGAACGGGAAGTCGTGTTGCGAGAGGGAGATCTCGCGAGCGCGATCAGAGCGAGCGTATCGACGCCCGTGGTCTTCGCGCCGGTGGAGCGCGACGGACGGGTGCTCGTGGATGGAGGCGTACTTAACGCCATTCCCGTCGATGTTGTCAGGAACATGGGAGCCGACATCGCGGTCGCCGTCACCAACCTGGGCATTCCGAGGAGCGCGGCGCCGGTCTTCTCCAGCGACCCGCAGATGGCTTCAGCAGAAACCAGCTGGACTCAGAACGGGCGTTTCGCCGACATCGTCTACTCGAGAGCGATTGCCGCTGTTATGGACAGGCTGCGCTCACCCTCGGTCTACCAGCTCGCCATAGGCTCGGTGGAGCTGATGCAGCGAGAGCTTTCCGAGCCACGGCTAGAAGACGCCGATCTGGTGATCGCTCCACTGGTGGACGGGGCCGCGTACTACAGCTTCTACGAGGCCGAAAGGATCATCGCCATGGGCGAGAAGACCGCCGAGTTGGCCGTGGGTAAGATCCGCAGTCTCATGACTGGCAGAGTCGGTCGCGGGGTCGGCTCGAATGAGCCTCCGATGGCGGCAGACAAGGGAGACAAGGAGTGCACGTGATGAATACGGTACACGAGACGGTGCTGATCACAGACTCGGGTTGCGACCTATCGCTCGAGGTGCTTCAACGCGCAGGCGTAGAAGTCCTGTTCTTTCCCTACACGCTCGATGGCGAAGAGCACTTCGCTGATTTCGAACGGACGCTCTCCTACGACGCTTTCTTCGATGCGCTGCAAGCGGGTGCCCGTTCGACGACCGCTCAGGTCCGCCCGGTAGATTGCGAGGCAGCGTTCCAGCGAGCCTATGACCTTGGCAAGACCGCGCTGTTGGTCACGATGTCCTCTGGGCTGAGCGCCTCCTACGATGCAGCGCTAACGGTTCGCGAGCAATTCTTGCGGGAGAACCCTGACGCCGAGATACACGTTGTGGACTCCCTCTCCGTCTCTGCGGGACAAGGACTACTCGTGCTGGAGATCGCGAACCGCCTGGCTGCCGGTGTGCCCACCAAGGATGTTGTCGTGTGGGCTGAAGACAACCGTCTGCGGGTCAATCACCCCTTCACGGTCGACTCCTTCGAGTACCTGGTCCGTGGTGGCAGGGTATCGCCTGCCGTCGGTGCCGCGGGTTCCATGCTCAGCATCAAGCCGGTACTGCAGGTGGATGCCGATGGCCGTCTTGTTCCGCTGAAGAAGCTCAGGGGGCGACATCGAGCTCTGGCCACACTTTCCGAGATGGTCGTTGACCGAATCGAGGATCCCGAGACGCAGACCATCATCATAGACCACGCACAGTGCCCGGAAGACGCGGTCGCATTTAGGGACATGCTGACCGATCGCATCGCCGTGGGCGGCGTTGTTGCTGATCGCATCGGCATCATCATCGGCACACACACGGGTCCCGGTGGTCTCGTTGTTGCGTTCTGGGGAAGGCCGAGGGGCAGCTGATCCCCCGGGCCGATGCTCGTCCGAGATGAGTATCCAAGCCTACCGCGCGGTTCCGGATGCCCTCGTTCTGCCAGAATGAAGTGACGAAAGGGCCTCCAGCGATGGCGACCCTTCTGAATCCGTGCTGATGAGCGGGCAAGAGGCGGGACCGCTACTCTCCGGCACTCTGCGACACCAGGTAGTCGATAGTCGCTGTGCGCTGGACGTCGTCGACCTCAAGGCCCTTTGTCTCCATGCGCCTGACGATCGACTCCCACTCGGCCTGTGTGGTGTATGAGGCGTTCGTGACACAGTCCACCGCACGAACATCGATGGCGATCACGATTAGCTCAGTCGGTCGGCTTCCAATTCGTCTAAGCGCGGTCCACGGCGGAACACGAATGCTTTGCCTCTTTGCTCCATGACCAGGTACCCCCTTTCGAATAGCTCAAGCAGGTCACGGCGAGCGGTGGTGTAGTGGATGCC
This sequence comes from Actinobacteria bacterium UBA2279, assembly GCA_002347365.1. GTDB lineage: Bacteria > Actinomycetota > Coriobacteriia > Anaerosomatales > Anaerosomataceae > UBA2279. The sequence goes on along the minus strand of DDWT01000011.1, from coordinate 8,911 downwards.
ATGGTTCTTCTGATGATAACGGATTCTGAATTCAGCAGCAGGTGCTCTAAGCGCCCTGCCGAGAATCGAACGCTGGCGTTGGTTCAGCAGTGGCTCATCGTAGAGTAGTCGACGCATCTCCCCGTCTCGCTCCTCCCATTGCGCTACTCGTGCTTGGAGTTGGCCCAAGGTAACCAAGATTAGCTGCACAGCGAGTGTCTGCAGCGCTGTGAGGTCGGACTGACTCCTGCCATTCACTTGAGCGTAGGAGGCTCGATCATATGTGACCATCGGTGGTCCGATGAAGTCTCGTTCCCAGTCGACCTTGGCCCTCGAAAGGGGGAGGAGTGCCAACACTGGCAGGTCGTTCTTGAGGGCGAACAACTTAGAAGCCAAACGCCCCACCTGGCTGGATATTGTGCCAAGGGGCGAGTAGTAGCGCCAGGCGTCGACTGTGAGCTCTCCCTGCAGGGCCACGAGGTCATCTGAATCACAGGACTCCCGATTCAAGTAGTCGGCGATGAGACCCATGTGTCTCACTGCGAATTGCTCGCGCTCGTCTACGCTCGGATTCTCGACTCGCATGAGGATTCCTCTTGATGCCGACCGGAGTTGCACTTGGCCGAGATCCACATCCTTGAGAAGGAGTTCACGAATGTACATGAACATGTCAACCGAGAATGGTTCATCCACAAGGTCGGGCAGACGAGCGAGTGCCGTGTGTGTGTTTTGGAGGAGGCGGTCTGAATCCGATTGTGCACTGTGGCCGAGCCGCAAGAGCTCCTGTGCATGGTCGGATTGCACGGCGAGTCCGTCGAGCGTGGCGGCAGCGACCGTCTCGTCAATCTGCATTCTCGTCAAGAAGTGCTGTCCGGCGCCTGCGCCTATTACTCTGTTGAGGTGAGAATCGGACCGACAGACGCACGAGACGACGCGTACTCCATCGTCGATCTCGTGTGTCCGACGGTACCAGAATGGTTTGAGGTCGAAGTCCGGCATCGGCACTGGCACGGCCACGCATTGGCTGAGTTCACTGAGGGCATGCCATGACTCCAACGGGCTCATGTTGCTGGGCTGTGGAAGACTTAAGAACTCCTCCCACGGTAGGGACCTCCGGCTGATCTCCCTGACCAATCGCTTGAAGTTGGCGTCGTCAAGGAGATTGGCAAAGACTCGCTCTTCGGGCATTGTGCACGCCACCTTCTGGAGGAAACATACCAACCGCTCATGAGGATAGCGCTCATTGCATGCATGGTGCAACAACTCAGACACGATGTGGGGCTAGCAGATCGCGCTGAATGTGCAGTTTGCATCATGTGCACCATGTGAATGGACGCACTAGCAACCGTGTCTATGCGATGTACAGGGATTGACCATACGTTCCGTTGCTCGCAGGATAGGAATGTCCGTTTGCGGGAGACCGACGGGTCACGTAGTTCGTATGCGGATAGCCAAGACGCAGAACAAGAAAGGGGTGAGGGTATGGTGGAGAAGGAGCTTCTGTTCGACTCGGCCACGTGGCTCGTGTGGCTGGCGCCGCTTGCTGGCGTTCTGGCGGCAGGGCTCACACGGAGACGCGACCCGGTGGTCGAAGGTGACAAGGTCCTGCGCCACGACCGTGCGGCGCGACTCGAGCACTGGACCCACGGGATCGGTACGGCGGTCTTGCTCGTCAGCGGCATCGCACTGGGGGTTTGGTTCCTGCCGTCGTTCGCCGGGAGCGGCGAGCCGGTCTGGAACTGGATGGACGCGCACTTCTATGCGGTTGTGGTGTTTCTGTTCGGCACCTTCTACTACGGTGCCAACACGCTTCTGGTGATGAAGCGGTTCAAAGAGCACCTGCCGACCAAGAATGCGATCGACTACACCAAGCGTCACTACGGGCTGCTCCTAGGCTTCAAGAAGTTCACCTTCCCGCCGGAGCGCAAGTACTTCGAGTCCGAGAAGATGGCTTTCGTCCTGGCACTGGGCGCCACGAGCGTCATCATCCTCACGGGACTGCTCAAAGTCGCGGCTCACGCGATCGACGTCCCGGCAGGACTGATGGGCATCGTGACCCCACTGCACGACATCGCCACCATCGCGATGCTCGCCTTTTTTGTCGCACACGTCTTCTTCGCTGCGATCCTTCCGGCGAGCTGGCCGGTGCTTGTCTCCATGTTCACCGGCTATGTCTCTCTCGAACACGCCAAGAAAGAGCACCGCGGCTGGCTCGATGAGCTCGGCTACAAGGACGAAGACGACAAGTCCGATGAGCCTGCGGCCTAGCGCTTCACACACATCAGAAAGGAATGACGATGGCAGACATCGATAAGAAAGAAGCGACCGCCCAAAGCGGCGTGTCACGCCGCGAGTTCATCACCGGCGTGGGTGGTGTCGGAGTGGGCGCCGTGCTCGGTGGCGCGCTGCTCAAAGGCATCCTGCTGCCCGACGAGGTCATCGCGATCCCGACTTCAGGCGGCTACCTGCTGGTGGATACGCGGAAATGTGCTGGTTGCACGAGCTGCATGCTCGCCTGCTCGCTCACCCATCACGGTCAAGAGAACTACGGGCTGTCGCGCATCCAGATCATGCAGAACCCCTACGAGGCATTCCCGAACGACATCGAGATCGCGCAGTGCCGGCAGTGCCCGTACCCGGCGTGCGTGGACGCCTGCCCGACCGGTGCCAATCATGTCGACGCGGAGAACGGCAACGTGCGGACGATAGACGAATCGAAGTGCATCGGCTGTGAGCGCTGCGTCCAGGCGTGCCCGTTCACTCCGTCGCGCGCGCTCTGGAACGGCATCGACAAGCATGCGCAAAAGTGCGACCTGTGCGCCGATACCCCTTTCTGGAACACGGACGGAGGGCCTGGGGCGAAACAAGCGTGCATCGAGGTGTGCCCCACCAAGGCGATCTCGTTCACCGCCGAGATTCCCGTCCAGTCCGACCAGGGCTACGACGTAGACCTTGGGCATACCGGAGCGACCTGGAACACCTGGGGCTTCAACGGAGGCACTGAGGGCGGTCACTAGAGACATTCACAAGCCAGGGAGGCTACTGATGGCAAACGGCTATGCAGGCAAGATTCTGAAGATTGATCTCACTACCAAGACATACGAGGAGATTCCAACCTCGACGTACGAACAGTGGGGAGGCGGCCACGGCATCGGCTCGGCACTGTTCTGGGATCTGTGTGAAGACAAGACCGTTGAGGGGGACGACCCGAAGAACGTGGTGACGATTATGACGTCGCCGCTCTCTGGCACACTTGCCCCAACGGCTGCGGGAAGGACCGAAGTCCAGAGCATCGGTCTGCAGAGCTCCCCGCGTGGATGGTTCACGCGCAGCAACTTCGGTGGACGATTCGGCACCCAACTCAAGTACGCCGGCTGGGACGGCATCGTGCTGATGGGCAAGTCGGACACCCAGGTCTGGATCAAGATTATCGATGGTAGGGTCACCTTCGAGGACGCCACACACCTGTGGGGCCTCGATACACAGGAGACGCAGGAAGACATCTGGCGCACGATCGGTGCGGACGAGGGCGACTGGCGTTCGACCGGGACCACCCGTGACGGCGGCCGCACCACGCAGCGCTCCGCGATTCTCACCACCGGCCCCAATGCCGATACCTTCGCGCCACTCGCATGCCTCATCCACGATGCCGGCAACGGTGCGGGACAGGGCGGCTTCGGCGGGGTGTTCGCATCGAAGAACTTGAAGGCCGTCAGCGTGCTAGGCACGGGAGGTGTGGAAATCGCCGACCCCAACGCGCTCATGGATGCCAGACTCTGGTTGCAGGAGGGATACACGTCGGGCGCACACATGGACGATCCGCAGACGTTCCCGGGCATCTGGGCGCTCTCCGCAGGTCCCGGTCAGACTCTGAGCGGCTATCCCGAGGGTGTGGAGCGGCGGCCGCAGGGCTGTGTGGGCTGCGTGAAGAACTGCCGCTCCAGGCACAACAACGGTATCGGCAACGAGTCCATGTGCATCGACGCGTCGTTCGTCAACCATGGCGTTCAGGGCGGGGTCGAATCCCTGGAGGACGCGTGGAAGTCGACCGACCTTGCTCAGCGCACCGGTATCAACGTCTTCTCGCTGATGGGGTTGCTTGCGTGGCTCCAGAACCTCTACAAGGCCGGGGTTCTGGGTGAGGACAAGGCCATCAACTCCTCGCTGAACTTCGAGCACATGGGGACCGAGTCGTTCGTGAAGTCGCTGATCGACGCCATTCTCAACCAGACCGACATCGGAGCGGATCTTGCCCTCGGCATATGGCAGGCTGCGGAGAAGTGGGGACGCCTCGAGCAGGACCTGGACAGCGGTCTTCTGCCGCTGATGTGCTGGGGCTACGTGCATCACTACGACGGCCGCACGGAGGCCGAGTGGGGCTACGGCTCGCTCCTGGGCGAGCGCGACATCAACGAGCACGACTTCAACTGGGTCGTCTACTGGTGCTCCACGTTGTGGAGTCTGACGGGCATCAAGCCTCCGGTCACCGCCGAGGAGATGGCCAAGATCATCACCGATAAGCTGGCTCCTTACGCCGGCGACATGATGATGGTCGACTACAGCGACGAGGGAATCTACTCCGAGTCGATGGCGAAGACCGTCGCCTGGCACCGTCACTACACCCGCTACTACAAACAGTCGCTCGGGTTCTGCGACTGGGGCTGGGCCGATTTCTTGAATGCCTACGGTCCCGAGTACGTGGGTGCTACAGGCGAGGGCGAGCCGAAGTTCTTCAACGCTGTAACCGGTAAGAACCAGAGCTTTGAAGAGGGTATCGAGGTGGGGCGCAAGATCTGGAACCTCGATCGGGCGATCTGGGTCCTTCAGGGTCGTACACGTGAAATGGAGGTCTACGCGGGCTACATGTACAACGTGGGCTCGACCACCATCCCGGGTGTCGCCAGCATCGGCTACGAGGCCCCGTACGTCATGCCGGTTCATGAGAATGGCGAGTGGAAGTACAAGAACCTTAGCGGACGGAAGCTCGATCGCGAGAAGGTCGAGGACTGGAAGACCAAGTTCTACACGCTCGAAGGCTGGGATACCACGACCGGTCAGCCGACCCGAGGCACGCTTGAAGAGCTGGGCCTCAAGGACGTCGCGGACGCGCTCGAGACGGCCGGGAAGCTGGGGAAGGCGTGATGTCGGCGTCAGCCACGCTCACCCGCGAGGACGCGGTTCACTTCATGCGGGTCCTCGAGCCGGACGAGCATCTCAACGTCGTGAAGATGGTGCCCATGGCGGGCAACACCCTGATGACGGTCGCGAACCTGGCCGGCCTAGAGTCCTTCCTCAAGCCGATATCCGCCGAAGAGGCCGCCGGGATGAGCACGAGCATGCGGATTCACTACGTCGATCCGGGCGTGCTCGCATCGTGGGTGCGAGACACCATCGGTGATGCGGAGCTGGCCGCTGGCCTCGACGACATCATCGCGACCGGCGAAGCGTACGGACTCCTGGTTCCGGAGATGAAGCGGCTCATCGCAGAGCGGATCGCTGAGTGTCGCGCGGTGCTGGACGAAGACGGACAAGAGTCCGAGCAGTAGGGGTTCTTCGGGCGCGTGGAATCGCATCGGCTCTCGCGATGAATCGTGCCCGGCTCCCCCGAGCGCAGACCACCCAAGGACTGCGTTCCGGGGAGCCGTGGAGCGAACCTAGCCACGAACTCCTCGGTGCTCTGATCATGCGTGGCCTAGTGTGAGTCGCCGCTGAACCTCGGGCTCTTGCCGGGACCCGGGTACACCTCCTTGGGCGACTCACATCCATACCCCTTACCCGGGGCCACGCACAGAGCATGGACGGGCCAGGTCCCGCCCGGGGCCCGGCCGTCCCCCACCTCCCGGAAGGAAATCCGGATTGCTAGACCGTCGCGAATCGAGAATCGGTCCAAGGAAGGTGCTTTGGTGAAGATCCTGCTCATCAACGCTCCTGTCACCGTGAGCAACCATCACGCACGTCTCTCGCCTCCGTTGGGGCTGGCATACATCGCCTCGGCGCTCATGGCCGCTGGGCACCGCGTGAGCGCTCTCGACCTCAATGTGAGCGGACTCAACCACAGCCGTATCGCCGGCATCATCGAGCGTGAGCACCACGACATCGTGGGCGTCTCGGCCATGACCGAGACGATCACAAACGGTCTGGCCGTGGCACAGACGATCAAGTCGGTGGCCCCCGAGACGATCATCGTCATGGGAGGAGTTCATCCCACCATCCTCCCGTTCGAGGTCCTCGGCGAAGACGCTGTCGACTACATCGTCGTGGGGGATGGCGAGCGGGCGATGGTGGAGCTTGCCTCCGCGCTTCGCGGCGACGGTCCGGAGCTGGCGGATATCGCGGGCCTTGGATACACGATGCCGGAAGCGCATGTGAACGAGCGGCGACCGCTTCTTCACCCGGACGATCTGCTTCCTCCGGCGCGGGGCATCTTCCCGATTGAGTTCTATGAGGAGCCGTACAACGTGCTCACCGCCACCGGCAGCTGTCCCTATCGCTGCCCCTTCTGCTCCGCATCGGCCGTCTGGGAAGGTCGCCGGAATGCTCGCTCGACCAGGAGCGTCGTCGAGGAGCTTCAATCTCTGCAGCGCAACGACGGCGTGGACTATGTCTTCTTCAGTGACGACATCTTCACGCTCGACAAGACGTGGGTCTACGAGCTGCTGGAGGAGATGAAGTACCTCGACTTCCCGATGAAGTGGGGATGTGCGACGCGCGCCGACCTCGTCGATTCCAATCTGTTGCACGCAATGGCCGCCGGTGGCTGTCAGGGCATCCAGTACGGCGTCGAGTCGGGGTCCCAGCAGATCCTAGATACGGTCAAGCACATCAAGAAGGAGCGCGTGCTCGCCGCGGTCGATGCGGCCGTCGCCGAGGGCATCGAGATCGCATGCTCCTTCATGGCGCCTTTTCCTGACGACACGCTGGAAACGATCGCCGAGACGGGCAAGTTCATGCGCGAGCTCGCGGACGCTCGCGCCAATCTCATACTCAACTACACGTGTCCGTTCCCCGGAACATTCTTCTGGGATCATGCCGAGGAGCTCGGCTTGACGATCCTTCCCACGACGTGGGCCGAGTACGACGCCAAGCATGTGGTGATGGAGACACGAAACCTATCCGCCGCTCAAATCCAGAGCGCTGTCGAGACCATCGCCCGTGATCTGGGACTACGCAAGACCATCGAGTGATGTGGCGGTTCGGTTCGAAGATACCGTGCCTTAGATGACGCCAGACGACACAGGACGACACGATCGCTCTCGAACCCGAAGATCACCTAACGGGTATCCCCCGCTACGAGGACTCGAGTCCCTCCCTTTCCGCCAGTAGCTGCACGCGCGTTCCGGGCCAGTCCGTTTCGAGTGTCTTCCTCCCAAAGCAGTCCTATTGTCTGTGTAACGCAACACTGTTACGTTACGCGTCGAAGATGTATCGTATGGACGGCAAGATATCCAAGAAGGACCTGCTGCACGAGACCGGCATCAGCTACGGCCAGTTCTACCGCTGGAAGCGGATGGAACTCATCCCGGAAGAGTGGTTCGTACGCAAGTCCACGTTCACGAGAACTGAGACGCTCTTCCCGCGCGAACGCATGCTCGCGCGCATCGCGAAGACCACGTCACTCTTGCAGCCGCCGTGCGCGACCAGACCGCGCACATAGAGGACGGCGTTCTCCCGTCGGCGCACATGGGAGAGGCCCGCCACCATTTTCGAAACGAAGGCTGCCGTCAGCCGCTCCCGGGCCTCGGTCGCAGTCACTTCCGCGCCCGGTGTCTCCTGCATCGTCTCCTCCCACGCCCGAAGACCGCTTCCACGGCACTTCTTCGGGCGTGGGAGGAAAGGGTCGTGTAATGAGCTGACAAAGTACACTGCCCATCCCCGCAGCTCAGGCGGCATCGATCAGTTCCCAGTAGGTGATGGTTCCGCTGTAGAGCAAACAGCGGTTGAGGAGTCGCCGAAACAGGTTTAGGAGGGTGCCGCCTCAGGATGAAGATCCTTGACGAGATCGCCCAGCCCAAGTGCGCGAAGGCTCTCTACACTCGGAATCGCCGTCTTCTGGCCCCATCCAACCTCGGCAAAGTACGATTCCCGCATCGAATCCAAAAGTGAATCGCGCCGGGTTTCCCGGAGACTCCATCGTTTGAGAGGATGGGGTCATGGACAGAAGAACGCGTTACCCAGTCGAAGTACGTGAACGTGCGGTACGGATGGTCTTCGAACACGGGCCCGAGTACGACTCGCAGTACGCAGCGTCCGCTCGATCGCGGACAAGTTCGGTATGAGCCCCGAGACGCTGCGGCTGTGGGTCCGGCGAGCCGAGACCGACGAGGGTCTGCGGCCAGGGCTCACGACCGACGAGCGTGTCCGCATGAAGGAGCTCGAGCGCGAGAACCGGGAGTTGCGTCGCGCCAACGAGATCCTCAAGAGTGCCAGTACCTCTCGATTCTCTACACGGAGAGGCTCGCCGAGGCCGGCGCGGTGGCCTCGGTGGGCAGCAAGGGAGACAGCTACGACAACGCGATGGCCGAGACGATCAACGGACTGTACAAGGCGGAGGTGATCCACAGGAAGGGTCCGTGGCGCGGCATCGACGACGTCGAGTTCGCCACGCTGGAGTGGGTCGACTGGTTCAACAACCGCAGGCTGCTGGAGCCCATCGGCGACATCCCGCCGGCGGAGTTCGAGTGGAGACTGGAGCAGCGACAGCTTCAGGCTGCCGCGTCCTGGTTTCCAGGTATCAACGGAAACGGGGCAGCTCCAGTCACTTGAGACACGCGAATGGGTTCCGGCCGTGTTGCTCAAGGGAGAGTACTGCGTAGGCCGTTGCCCATCTCGGCAGAAGACGTTCCGATTTGGTGCCCGATTTGGTGCCCAAATACATGGTGACCGTTGGTACTCGCTGGTGACTATTGGGACTCACCGCAGCTCCGCCGTACCA
>DDWT01000024.1 GCA_002347365.1 Actinobacteria bacterium UBA2279 | reverse complement strand
CACCGAGGAGCGCGCCGCGCAGCTCGGCATCGGGTATGCGGCCACCCTCGAGGAGCTCCTGGCGCAGGCCGACTTCATCACCGTCCGCCTGCCCAAGACCAAAGAGACCATCGGTATGTTCGGAGCCAAGGAGTTCGCCAGGATGAAGACCGGCGTTCGCCTGATGAACACCGCACGTGGCGGCATCTACCAGGAAGAGGCGCTGCTCGATGCACTGCGGAGCGGCAAGGTCGCCTCGGCAGGTGTCGACGTGTACGAGAAAGAGCCGTGCACAGAATCGCCGCTGTTCGAGTTCGACCAGGTCATCGTCACCCCGCACCTGGGCGCTTCGACCGAAGAGGCGCAGGACCGCGCCGGTGAGCAGATCGCTCAGTTCGTGGCCGCGGGACTTCGCGGAGAGATGGTCTCGACCGCAGTGAACATCGCGCCGGTCGCCCCGGACGTCATGGAGCAGGTCGGGCCGTACATCCCGGTGGCAGAGGCGCTCGGTTCTGCACTCGGACAGATCGTCCGTGGTCAGGTGCACGAGCTGGAGGCACACTTCGTCGGTGCCTTGGCCGGCCAGGACACTCGTATTCTCAAGACGGCGCTGCTCAAGGGCCTGCTGACCGCGGTCACGCAGGACTCGATCAACTTCGTCAACGCGAACCTCTACGCCGAGCAGCGCGGCATTCTGATGTCGGAGCACAAGCGCCCCGACAGCTTCGACTACGTCAGCGTCATGGTGGTCGTCGCGAAGACCGAGCTTGGCGAGGTCAAGCTCGGCGCCACTCTCGTGGGCAAGAAGAACGAGCCACGACTCATCCTCATGAATGAGTTCGAGCTGGACATGGCGCCGACCAAGTACATGGCGTTTCTGAAGTACGGAGACAGAACGGGCGTCGTAGGCAAGGTGGGTGGAGCTCTGGGCGAGGCCCAGATCAACATCGCATCCATGCAGGTTGGGAGGACCGAAATGGGGGGTAGCGCGCTGATGGGAATCAACGTGGACTCACCGATCGGACCTGAGCTACTCGGCCGGATCGCTGAAGAGGTCGGCGCAGAGGGAGCCTGGAGCATCGAGCTCTAGCCCTCGTGCCGCGAAGCGGGGCGGTCACCACCCCGGAGTGACCGCCCGAATCCGGTAGAGGAGAGCACCATGAGCGAGAAGGTCTACATCTTCGACACGACATTGCGCGACGGCGAGCAGTCGCCGGGCGCCAGCATGAACACTGCCGAGAAGCTGGAGATCGCCCGTCAGCTCGTGCGCCTCGGTGTCGACGTCATCGAGGCCGGTTTCCCGGTCTCGAGCCCCGGCGACTTCGAGAGCGTGCGGCGGATCGGTGACGAGGTGGGCGACGCTGTCGTGGTTTGCGCACTGTCGCGGGCTGTTCCCCACGACATCGAGGTAGCGGCGGATGCGCTGGCCACCGCGAGACGGCCGCGTATCCACACGGGTATCGGCGTGAGTGAGAGCCACCTGCAAGACAAGCTGCGGATCACCGGCGATGTCGCGCTGGAGCGGGCGGTCGCGGCCGTCAAGCTTGCGCGCAACTTCGTGGGCGACGTGGAGTTCTATGCCGAGGACGCGGGGCGCGCCGAGCCGATGTTTCTGTACCGCGTGATCGAGGCGGCCATCAAGGCAGGTGCCACCGTGGTCAACATCCCTGACACCACGGGCTACACCTATCCCGAGGAGTTCGGCGCGCTTATCGGCGGGCTGTTCGACCATGTCGACGGCATCGAGAAGGCCATCGTCTCCGTGCACTGTCACAACGATCTCGGCATGGCCACCGCCAACGCTCTCGCGGGCGTGAAGGCGGGTGCCTGCCAGATCGAGTGCACCATCAACGGCATCGGCGAGCGCGCGGGCAACACCTCGCTCGAAGAGGTCGTGATGGCGTTGCGTCAGCGCACGGTCTACTTCGGCGTGGACACCACAGTCAACGCGAAGGAGATCACACGGACGTCCCGCCTGGTCAGCAACATCACCGGCATCGTCGTTCAGCCGAACAAGGCCATCGTGGGCGCCAACGCGTTCGCGCACTCCTCAGGTATCCACCAGGACGGCGTTCTCAAGGAGCGTTCGACCTACGAGATCATCGACCCCGTCGACGTCGGTGTTGGCGGTTCGAGCATCGTTCTGACCGCTCGCAGCGGTCGCCACGCACTGCAGCACCGTCTGCAGGAACTCGGGTTCGATCTCCCCACAGATGAGTTCGAGCGCGTCCACGCCGCCTTCCTTGAGTTGGCGGACAAGAAAAAGGAAGTCTACGACGAGGACCTCGAGGTGTTGGTCGGGGAGTCCGAGAGGACACTCGACGAGGTCTACCACCTCGCGCAAGTGCACTTCACGAGCGGCGAGCCGGGCATCCCGACGGCTACCGTCGAGCTCATCACCCGCGAAGGCGAGCACCTCATCGACTCGAGTCACGGCACCGGCCCTGTCGACGCCGTCTACAAGGCGATCAACCGGATCGTCGAAGTGCCCAATGAGCTGTCCGAGTTCTCAGTCAAGGCAGTCACCCGTGGCATAGACGCGCTGGGTGAAGTGACCATCCGGGTCACGAGCGAGGATGGACGGGTGTTCACCGGCCGAGGTGCACATAGCGATATCATCGTCGCTTCGGCAAAGGCCTACACCAACGCGCTCAATCGGCTGCTCGTCAGCCAGAAGCCTGTCATCACCGAGGACTCAGGACTCTGATGGACAGATCGGCCCGGGCTCCGATCGCTGTCGTTGCGGGCATGATCGCGCTTGTCGCCGTAGCGACAGGCAATCTGAGCATGCTCGGTTTCGGGTCGGGCTCACTGCTCTACGATCCGATGGCGCTGCCGCGTCTGGTTGTCGCTGCCGTGCTCACCTGCCTTGCCTGGGCGCTGTGGGCGTTCGGTGCAGCTCGCAGCGGCACGAAGCTGCGGGTGGACGCCGTGTGGGCGCTGCTGATGGCGCTTGCGGTGTGGGCGGGTGTCTCTGCAGCGCTGTCGCCGCATCGGGCACTGGCGGTCCTCGGACAGTCGGAGCGGCTCGAAGGCGTCGTGACGGTGGCTCTCTACGCGCTTGTGTACGGCGTGGCCCTCCAGGTCGTGCGTCATATCAGCGACGCGCGCCGTCTTGCCGGAGCCCTGGGGATCGCCGCCGTGATACTCGCGATCTACGGGTTGCTCCAGTTCGCGGGGCTCGATCCCGGCAACTACGCGCACGAGAGCTTCGGCTTCGACACCAGGCGGGCGTTCGCGACCTTCGGGAACCCCAACTTCTTTGCCGGGCTGCTCGTTGTCGCGCTTCCGGTTGCGAGCGCACTTGCCCTCGAGGCAGCGTCCCGCGCGCGCAAGCAGTTCTGGGCCGCGGGAGCCATCGTGGTGGGGGCGGCGCTGTTCGTCACGTTCACGAGAGGCGCGTGGCTTGCGGCGGCATCAGAAGTCGTGGCCGGCGTGCTTGTCTGGCGCGCGTGGCGCGGCAAGATCGACGTGCGCGTCAGCCGGACCGCGATCGTGGCCGTGATGCTAGTGAGCCTTGGTCTGGTGGCCGTGTCGCTCGGCTCGACCGGCGAGATCAATATCGCCGAGAGGATCTCCTCGGCATTCAACAGGACCGACAGCACTGGCGAGCGGGCCTTGCTGGTCGGCGTCGTTGCCGATGCAGCTGCCGAAAGGCCGCTGTTCGGCTACGGCCCCGACGCCTTCTTGCCTGCGTTTCGGGCGCATCGCACCGACGCGTACGTCGAGGTGTTCGGCGAGACCGCGACCGTCAACAACGCGCACTCCTGGCTGCTGCAGTACGCAGTGACGCTTGGGATTCCCGGAGCGTTGCTGCTGGCCTCCGCGCTGGCGCTCGCGCTCGTGAGAAATCGCCCCGGCGCGTTTACAGCGGGAGACTCGGGGCCTCACGCCGGCGGCATGCTTCTGACCGGCGTGTGGATCGGCTGCCTGGGACTGACGGTCCATCTGGCGTTCAATGTCGGCGTCTTGGGTGCGACGATCCCACTGTTCGCCATGCTTGGGATGCTGGGCGCTCCTCGTGCGCGGAACGCTGCGACGCCCGCCTCGGCGCACCGGGTAGCGGGCGTCGTGTTCATGGCGCTCACGGTGTTGTCGGTGGTCGCGTCCGTTGCCCTCCTCAGGGCCGACGCGTCTTACCTGTCGTCTCGGCAGGCGTTTCATGGAGAGATAGGGGGCGATTCCGCGACCCTTGCGAGAGAAGCACGGGACCGCAACCCGCTTTCAGTGAAGTACGCGCGCGGTCTGGCGCAGGAGGATGCACGTGACGTCCACTCCGCTATCATGCGGGAAGACTCGCCCGAGAGCGTACGCGCACGCTACGATGTCGCATATGCGGACTTCGAACGTGTGCTTGCGGTGAGTCCGAACGACTACGCGGCATTGGCGTGGCTGTCCGCACTCCAGGCTCGCGTGGGAACGTACCTGCACGAAGAAGCGCTTCTTTCCGCCGCAGTGACGACCGCGGGGAAGGCGGCGGTGCTCGACCGCCAGCACGCGGAAGTGCGTGCGCTGGCCGGCGGGGATACATCGGCATCTGCAAGCTCGATGGCGGCCAGTGTGCTGCCGTTGCCATAGGAAGACAGAACGCGTCTGCTGACCAGGAAGGACTGCATATCATGCCCCGACCGATGACCATCACCGAGAAGATCCTCGCAGCCCACGCCGGGCTTGATGAGGTGGAGCCGGGTCAGCTCATCAACTGCCGTCTGGACCTCGTGCTCGCCAACGACGTCACGGCGCCTATCGCGATCCGGGAGTTCCGGCGCATCGGGGTGGACGGCGTATGGGACACCGACAAGATCGCGCTCGTCCCCGACCACTACACACCCAACAAGGACATCAAGTCGGCCGAGCAGGCCAAAGTCATGCGCGACTTCGTCCGCGAGCAGGGCATCTCGCACTACTACGAGATCGGCTGCATGGGCGTGGAGCACGCGTTGCTGCCCGAGCAGGGCGTGGTGGGTGCCGGTGACCTGATCATCGGCGCGGACAGTCACACGTGCACGTACGGTGCGCTGGGCGTGTTCGCCACGGGCGTGGGCTCCACTGACGCCGCCGTCGGCATGGCCACCGGAGAGGCGTGGTTCAAGGTTCCATCGAGCCTCAAGTTCAACGTGACCGGCGAACTCGGTCCGTGGGTGAGTGCGAAAGACATCATCCTGCACATCATCGGCATGATCGGTGTCGACGGTGCTCTGTACCAGTCGATGGAGTTCACCGGCTCGACCGTCGAAGCGCTGGACATGGATGGACGCATGACCATCTGCAACATGGCTATCGAAGCTGGCGGCAAGTCCGGCATCATCGCGGTCGACGACACGACCCGCGCCTACATGGAGGGCCGTACCGAGCGTCCGTGGACCGAGTACTTCTCGGATGGTGACGCCGAGTATGCCGCTGTCTACGAGATCGACGCTGCCGAGATCAAACCGACGGTCGCATTCCCGCACCTGCCCTCCAACACGCGCCTTGCCGAGGATTCCCGTGACATCTGGGTCGACCAGGTCGTCATCGGCTCCTGCACGAACGGGCGCCTCGAGGACCTGCGCATCGCGGCCGGGATACTCAAGGGGCACAAGGTGCACGAGCGCGTGCGTCTCATCGTCATCCCCGCCACGCAGCAGATCTATCGCGATGCCATGCATGAGGGGCTGTTCGACATCTTCCTCGACGCCGGGGCAGCGGTTTCCACGCCAACGTGCGGTCCGTGCCTTGGCGGTCACATGGGCATTCTGGCGGCAGGGGAGCGCGCGGTCGCAACGACCAACCGCAACTTCGTCGGCCGGATGGGCGATCCAACAAGCGAGGTCTACCTGAGCTCCCCGGCCGTTGCTGCGGCGACCGCGGTGCTAGGGCATATCGGACTTCCGGACGACCTGGGGTAGTCAGTGTCCGCAGGGTGGGTCAAGCGCGCCTTCTCGCCAGATCGGCTTATCTGGTGGGTACTGCTTGCCTCCGCGCTTGGTCGCGTCGCTGCCCTCGTGGACAAAGGCGTGATGTATGACGGCGGGTTCAGCGACGCCATCGCGTTCATGGATTCTGCACGGACGCTGCTGGCATCCGGGCACTTCTCCTTTCGCGGAACGGATCCCTCGGCGTACGTGATGCCGGGATTCCCGGCGTTTCTGGCCGTGGTCATGCTGTTCGCGTCCACGCGTTTCTCGGAGTACCTTGCCGTCAAGCTTGCCATGATCGTCGCGTCCGTCATCTCCGTCTATCTGCTCTATGTCCTCGGTAGACGCATCGGCGGGACGCATGTGGGACTGATCGCGGCCGCGATGCTCGCGGTCTCGATGCCGAGCATCTACACCAGCACGCTCACGCTCAGTGAGAATCTGTACCTGCCGCTTCTTCTGGGACTCGTGCTCGGTATCATGCGGTTTGCCGACGCGCCCGGTACGCGGCCGCTGTTGCTGGTCGCGGTGTTGTTCTGTGTCGCTGTGTACGTCCGGCAGGTCGCCGTCGGCGTGTTACCTGCCGGGCTTGTCTACCTGGTGCTGCGCGGCTTTCGATGGCGAACGCTCGTGCGTTACGCTGCTGTGTTCCTGGCGGTGGGACTCCTTGCTCTGGCGCCATGGTGGGTGCGCAACTACCGGGCGTTCGGCGAGTTCGTGCCGTTCACATCGGTGGCGGGCGCACCGTTCATGGAGGGGACGTACCAGCGCTTCGACCCCTACGACGGGCGTGCGTTCGCCGAGATGGATCGGCTGCTCGAGGATTTCAGTGGCAGCGAGGCGGACAAAGGAAGACTGTTTGCCGAGGCGGGACGGCAGCACCTG
>DDWT01000016.1 GCA_002347365.1 Actinobacteria bacterium UBA2279 | reverse complement strand
AGCTCCCGCTCCATACCCTCACCCCTTTCTGCTTTCCAACGTGCATGCCGGATACCAGAGAACATGCGGACGCGCCGCATTCGCGGACGCGTCCCCCATTGATTCTTCGACCGGTGGCGATTAAGTGTCAATCTCGCAATTCTTGATACATACTTGTGAAATGCTTCACCATATGTCGAATAATCCGTGGTTTGTTATCACTTATGTTTCAACAACGGTGCCCGGCGTGTGGTATAGGTCACGCGTTGCGAGACATCCCGACACTCTCGGCCATGTGGTTCGCAAGCTCTTCGATCCGCCCGGCGGTCAGGTGGCGCGTCTCCATCACCACGTGCTTGGCGTCGAACAGGGTCCAGTCGTCGGTGAGGATCTTCAACCCCAGCTCGTCGGCCTTCTCGGCGAACATCGTCCCGGGATAAGGCGTCGTGTAGGACATAAGCAACTTGCCGCCGGCGTCTTTGAGCACGCGCATGAAAGCAAGCGTCTCCGCGATCGTGGATTCGGTGTCTTCCGGGAACGGGATCATGAACGAACAGCTGGCCGAGATACCGGCAGCCGCCGCCCAGGTCACGGCGGAAAGCGCGTCATCCTTCTTGATGGATTTCACTGAGTCCAGGATCGACTGAGCGCCGGATTCGATGCCGTACTGAACGCCGGTGCATCCAGCGGCGGCCATGCGCTCCAGTAGCTCCTCGTCCACCAGGTTCACACGTGTCGCACATCCCCACGTCAGTCCGGCCGGGCGGGCGACGAGCAGGTCAAGCAGCCCGTCGAGCCAGACACGGTCGAGCGTGAAGATGTCGTCCACGAAGAAGATGTGTTCCGCCCCGTATGTGCGCACCATGTCCTCGACCTCGGCCATGATGTCTTCTGCCGGGCGTGGACGCCGTCTGCCGCCCCAGATGTATGACGCCGAGCAGAACGGGCATCGATACGGGCAGCCGCCGCGCGCGGTGAGCACGTTGTACGCGTCCTCGTAGAAGTCCAGCGAGAGAAGGTGGCGTGCGGGACGGCCGACGTTTGCGGCATTCAACGGTAGCCTCGGCGCATTGAGCACGGGCGAGCCGTCCACCACATGCCCCAGACCGGCGATACCCGCGATCGCATCGGGCGCGGCGCCTTCGGCCAACACCGCCAGCAGCTCAACGGCGGTGCGCTCACCTTCGCCCACCACGACGTAGTCGATGTCAGGCTCAGCCAACACCGCCTCGGGCATGATGCTCGGGTGCGGACCGCCCGCCATCACAGGGGTCGAGGTGTCGTGCTCTTTCACGAGCGCAGCGATCTTTACGGCATTGAGGTACGTCTCGGTATGCGCCGAGATACCCACGATGTCTGGCCTGAATCGATTGAGTGCGAACGCGATGCGCTTGGGGTTGAAGCCGGCGACATTAAGATCAATGATCTCCACACGGTGCCCCGCGTCGAGAAGATGTGTGGCGACGTACGCCAGGCCGAGGGGCGGCGAGAGGTGTGCGTGCGGACTCATGCGCGACACAGGCGCTTGGAAGAGCAGCACGCGCATGAGAACCTTCCTTCCTGTCCCCCAGTCCTGCAGTCCTGGTCGCCGTCAGTGGAGCGGTGGAGTCACAACGGCCACCCCCAGCCGGGATGCCGCCATGATCTGACGACACCTCGACTGACGGTGACCAGATGCTACGCGGTCTCCTCCTCGAGCTCATCAAGCATGGCGCGGTACTGGGCGACACGCTCGCGGAACAAGGGCGTGATCGCATCCATGCGATCTTTGTGAACCTCTTTCTCTGCCACGGCTGCCGCAACGGCGTCCGCAAACTCTGCGTCGCCGATCACGTCACGCAACCAGGTGACCAGCTTGTCGAAGTCCGTCCAAACGATGGCCTCTTTCCCGCGTTCCAGAAGGAGCCTGTCCCAGCGAGTGCCGAACAGCACGTTCACCAACCGCGGGAAGTTATATACATCGACCCCGTTGGTCCCGGTGCTCGCGGCCATCTTGTAAAGAGTGAAACGCTCGTCGTACCCAAGCTCGCGCGTCGCGTGTTGGACCAACTCTCGCGAGGGGGCCAACATGACGCTCTCGGTTTCAGCAGTCATCACTAGCCGTCCGTCCCAAGCTTGCCAGCCTTCTCGAGGGCTGAGGCCACGTTGTCGAGACCCAGCTCGGCGAGGCCAGCTTTGGTCGGCCAGCCAGTCGTTGGGTCCCAACCTTCAAGTTTGTAGAAGCGTGTCTTGGTGTCCTCGAACTTGGCGCGGTCGAGTGTGCGGCCAATGCAGTTCATGTCGTACACCCACTCGCCATCTTGGAGCGCGGGCAACGGATATGGAGCCGCCGTCGGCACGTCGTAGACGTAATTGGAGAAGACCTCCATCTCACGCGTCCGGCCCTGTAGAACCCAGATCGCACGATCGAGGTTCCATATCTTGCGGCCGATCTCGAGACCCTCTTCCCAGGTCAGTTCGTTGCCGGTGACCGCTGTGTAGAACTTGGGCTCATACGACGGCGTGGCGCCCTCGTGGTCGTCACCCGCGTTGTAGTTGATCAGCATCGGCCACGCCCAGTCGCACATACCCAGCGACTGCTTCCAGTACCGCGTGTAGTGACGGTGCCACGCTACGGCCTGCAGCTTGGGATCGCCGTAGATGCCCTCGGCGCTGTAGTCCCAGCCCTTGGGGTCATTCACGCCCGTCGCCTGGGCGAGAGCGTTCGCCATCTCTTCGGCGGAGATGATGGGAGCCTGTCCTACCATGCCACGCACGTAGGGCATCCAGTGGACGTGCCAGTTGACACCGTGCTCGTTGATGTCGCGATCGCCGAAGAGAGAACCGTAGCTCCACTCGACCTCGAGACGCGGGTCGTAGTGCTCTTGGTAACCCCACTGCGGGCGAGCCAGGCTGCCGTCGCTGGTAGCACTATCCCAGAGTCCCCACTTCACCGCAGCCCGCGGGATGCCATCAGCAAGGTCTGCGCCGATGTCCGTCCCGTTCGCGATCGCGTTCGTGTATGCCTCGACGAACTCGAACGTGTCGTACTTGTCCCAAGGCAGATTCGAGTTGACCTGCTTACCTGGGCCGAGGATGCCTTGCTTGTAGAGTCCGAGCAGCCAATCGTGGCTCATCACGTCGTAGACGTTGAGGCCCACCTGATCAAGCAACGTGGTCGCAGCCATATGGTCGGTCAGGTCGCCGCTCGCCGACCAGTAGAGTCCCTCGACGCACTGGTCGCCGTTGGCTAGACCACTCGCGTACACACTGCGGCAGTTCTTGAAGCAGCCCATGCAGCCCTGCGGACGTCCAGGATTGTCGGCATTAGGGCCCCACAGCAGCGTGCCGTAGCCCGGAGTGCCAGTCATGATCCCGTAGAACCCTGAGAGGGCTGCCACTGGCGTCTCGAGAGTCGGGTCGTCCACGTCGTAACCGAACTTCTTCTGCAGCTCAAGCCGTAGGTCGACCAGCGCCGCAGGGTCGGCAATCGCAACGCTTCCCGAACCGATGACACTCACTGCCTTTAGGTTCTTGGAGCCGAGCACACCGCCGAAGCCGCCCTGGCCAGCGCCGTTGCCCGAGTCGTGAATCAAGCATGCGTTCCGGTTCTTGTTCTCGCCGGCAGGTCCGATTGCGACAACTGCGGGCTTCTGGGTCGTGCGTCCACCATCGCGGGAACCGTCGAGACTCCACCAGTCGCGAACGTCCGGCGAGTCTGTGACTATCTTCCAGATCTCCTCCTGCGTCTCATGGGTATTGAGACCCCATAGCGCCGAGGCATCCTCGATCGTGACTTTGCCGTTGACGATGTTGAGCCACACCGGGTTCTCTGCTGCACCCTGGATTGCGATGCCGTCCCAGCCTGCGAACTTCAGCTGGCCCGCGAACCGACCGCCAAAATTGGAGCGCGTAAACCACGTGATCGGGTAGGCCTGGACTCCGATACCCTGGACTTCCGTTCGCCCTGCCGCCGATGGTGTTGGCGTGCCCGAGAAGGGCGATGCCATCATCGTGACCAGATTGCCGGGATCGAATCCGTCGATCGTCTTGTCGGGCACCAGGTCCCAGAAGAGCGCAGAACCCATGCCGTGGCCGCCTCCCCACTGCTCATAATCTGCCGTAGGGATTTCTTTGGTGCTCTTGTCGGTGAGATTCACGTACAGGATCTTCCCGACGTATCCGCCTTTCGCCATTTCAGAACCTCCCTGAGGAATTGAATTCCGGTCGTCCGTTGCCTAGTCCGTCGGGTACCCGAGCATCGCCCAGTGCGAGTTGCGCAGGTCGACGGTGTACCCTGCATCGGACTGAACAGGAAGCCTGTTCGTGTAGGATATCGCCTTCATCGGGCAGGTCTCGACGCAGACCTGCTTGCCGGCGGGACCGCCGTCTTCGTTCCAGAAGGGTGTGTTCGCGCACAAGTCGCACTTCATCGCATGCTGCTGTTCGAAGTTCCACTGCACCCGCGAAGGCGTGAACGGGCACGCGTTGACGCAGCGCTCACAACCGACGCATTTGGCCTCGTCGACGGTGCGCACGTTGCCATTGGCTGCATCCACATGCATGGCGCCGGTCGGACAGGCGTCCACGCACGACGGGTACGGACACTGGTGACACTGAACCTGCTCCATGTCGTTCGGGAACTTGCCGAACGGATTCTGCGTGATCTGAATGCGAGAGAGATTGACGTTCGCGGTTCCCTCGTGAACGAGCGAGCACATAAGCATGCAGCTCTCACATCCCCCACACTTCTTCGTGTCGACGAGGATGTAGCCGTCGGAAGCCGGTATCGCGAGAACCTCATCGGGAAGCAGGATGCCCTTGAGCAACGCGCCTCCGAGTACGGCTCCCACACCGAGGCCGCCCACGCCGGTGAAGAACTCCCGGCGTGATACGCCTGCCTTGGCGACGGAGTCTTTCTTATCGATGTCTGCCATC
>DDWT01000028.1:111251-170349 GCA_002347365.1 Actinobacteria bacterium UBA2279 | reverse complement strand
TGGCGGTATCCAGTCTGTGTAACACCGAAGTAGCACTAGCCCGCGCGTTCCAGCCTCTCGGCTATCCAGACCTTGATGATCGACTGGCGAGTCACACCCAAGCGCTGGGCCTCGCGATCGAGCGATTCGACCATCCAGACCGGGAAGTCCACATTCACACGCTTCTGCTCCCTGTTTGGCCGAGTCGCACTCGCCATGTCGAGATCGTCAATGATGTCTTCGACTCCATCGTCGAACTTCTTGTCGAAGTCACTCGCCTTCATAGACCTCCACCTCCTTCACGCGCGACCTGCGCACGGAGATCAATCGGACGCTCTCTCCGCGGTAGGTGACGACTGCCGACCAGTGCTTGTCGTCAATCTTGCCGACTACTACGAATCTCGATTCTCCAACGGTACGAGCCGTGATACGTACGATATTCTCGTCATCCCAGAGTGACTGAGCCTCAACGAAGTCGATCCCGTGCTTACGCTTGTTTGCGGCGCTCTTCGCCGAGTCGAACTCGAACTGCGGGGGGTCCATCGAAATATACCCTTTCGGTATGTATTCTATACCTTTTCTGGTGCTGCGCGCAGTTGCCTACATCCGGACTCACAGTCCATCCATCGGACTCCGTACTCCTCGGCCACCACGATTGAGCACGTGGGTGTAGATCATGGTTGTGCGCACATCCTTGTGGCCGAGTAGCTCCTGGATCGTCCTGATGTCGTAGCCATCATCCAGTAGGTGGGTTGCGAAGGAATGCCTGAAGGTGTGACACCCGACGTGCTTGGTCACCCCGGAGCGTCGGACAGCGTCCTTCACCGCACGCTGAAGTACCGTGGGATGGACGTGATGCCGGCCTTCCTCGCCCGTCGTGGCGTCACGCCATCTGCGCTGCTGCGGGAACGCCCACTGCCAGCGCCATTCGAATGCGGCATGCGGGTACTTCCGGTCGAGCGCCATTGGCAGAACCACCGCTCCCCATCCGTCAGTGAGATCGGCCTCGTGGACGACACGTGCCCTCTGCAGTTGTTGTCTGAGCGCCGGTATCGACTTGTCCGGCAACGTCGTAACGCGGTCCTTGCCGCCCTTGCCATCTCGGACTGTGATCTCTCGGCGAGAGAAGTCCACATCCTGGACTCGAAGGCGGAGACACTCTGACAAGCGCAGCCCGGCACCGTAGAGCAGGCACACCATCAGGTGCGCCTCGCCGTCGAGCTGCGCGAGGACCTGTCGGACCTCTTCACGGGTCATGACGACCGGAAGACGCACCGGCCGTTGCGCTCGCACGACCCCACCCAGGTCGCCGAGCGGCACACCCAGCACGTGTCGGTACAAGAAGAGCAACGCGGAGAGTGCCTGGTTCTGAGTGGAGGCGCTCACATGACGCTCCACGGCAAGATGGGTGAGGAACTCGTTGATCTCTTCCTCGGCCATGGTCGAGGGGTGACGCATTCCGTGGAAGATGATGAACCGGCGGGACCACAGTAGGTACGCCTGCTCGGTCCGCACGCTGTAGTGACGCGCACGCAGTGCGTGACGCATCTGGTCCATCAGCCTGGGTGTTTGGGGCGTCATCAGGGCCAGGCCTACGGCAGCACCTCGAGGGATTGCGCGAATGAGGGGCGGTAGGCCGCAAGCCTACGGTCGAAGGAGAGCACGCGCGCGGTGCGCAACGCCTCGCACGTGGCAAGCAAGGTGCAGTCGGCAAACCCGAAGCCGACATCTGAGTAGCGGGTGTCGATGTCACGCGCCAGCGACAGCATCGGCAGGTCCACCGGAACGACGGTGAGGCCGGTCGCTGAGAGTCCCGCCCACATCCGGCGCTGCTGCTCGATCCCGTACCGGCTTCGCGCGAAGCACAGCAGCTCCGTGAGGATGGTCAGCGGGACAAGGAGGCCGTCGCCGGCGTGCTCTCTCAGCGCCGCGGCAGCGACCTCATGCCTGGACTCCCGCTGGACGCCGGCCGCCAGAAGCACGCTCGTATCAGTCAGGATCGGCAAAGCCGTGCTCCTGATCCCACTTGCCGCCAACCTTGTAGTACTCATCGAGCAGTTCGTCGACATGCTCGGAGTCATCGGTGCGCGGCCCGGGCTCGTCGATGATGCCGATGAAGGCATCCAGGTTCAGCTGCGGCACAGCCTCGGCGCGCGTGCGGTACTCGCCGATCGCCTCGCGGGCTATCTCGGCCATGGAGACACCGCGCCTCTCGGCCTCCTCGGCCAGATAGGCGTGCATCTCCTCGGGCAGATACATCATCGTCTTCTTCATGACCTCAGTCTGCGACCGCCGCGCCATATATGTCAACCATATATGTCACGCATGATCGCTCGAGGTGATGCCGCTCTACAGCGCGAAACCGCCGTGCTTCTTGAAGTGCTCCACCAGCCCACCGTCGGCGAGCAGCTGGGCCATGACCGGCGGCAGCGGCTTGATGGCGATGTCGATACCCTTGGTCACGTCGCGAAGCACGCCGCCCGTGAGGTCGAGGACGAGCTCGTCACCGTCGTCGATCAGGTCGGTATCGCACTCCACAACCGGCAAGCCGGTGTTGATGGCGTTGCGGTAGAAGATGCGCGCGAACGTCTTGGCGAGCACCGCTTTGGTGTTGGAGTGGATGAGCACCAGAGGCGCCTGCTCGCGGGAAGAGCCCATGCCGAAGTTGGTGCCGGCCACCAAAAATCCGCCGTTCGGCTTCATCTTGGCGTAGTAGTCGGGGTCGAGCTCCTCCATGGCGTGCACCGCCATGACTTCCATGTCGTTGGACTTGAACTTGTACTTGCCGGAGATGATGTAGTCGGTGTTGATGTCATCGCCGTACTTGAAGGCTTTGGCTTTCAGCTCCATCACGCCTCCCCTCCCTTGAAGTACTTGCGGGGGTCGGTGATCTTGCCCTCGATCACGGACGCGGCCACGGTGGCCGGGCTGCCCAGATAGATGAAGGCGTTGGAGTTGCCCATGCGGCCCTTGAAGTTGCGGTTGGCCGTGGAGATGACGTTCTCGCCGTCGGACGGCACGCCGTTGTGTGTGCCCACACAGGGACCGCAGCCTGCCGTCACGAGCGCGGCGCCTGCCTCCACGAGCGTCTGGACGTAGCCGGCCTCGATCGCGTCGAGCAGGATCTGGCGCGACGCGGGTGCCACGATGAAGCGCACGTCGGGGTGGACCTTCCGGCCTTTGAGGATGCTCGCCGCGATGGCGAAGTCCTCGAGGCGACCGTTGGTGCAGGTGCCCAGAACGCCTTCGGCGATCGGCGTGCCCTCCACCTCTTCGATCGGGCTCACGTTGTCGACCGCGTGGGGCTTGGCCACCTGCGGACCGATCGCGGACGCGTCGAAGGTGAGCTCGCGGATGTAGGTGGCGTCAGCGTCGGGCGCCTGCGGTGCGGGCACCTTCTCGCCCCGGCCTTCGAACCACTCCAGCGTCTTGGCATCGGCCTTCATCAGGCCGGCTTTCGCTCCCACCTCGATGGCCATGTTGGAGATCGTCATCCGCGCCTCGACCGACAGCTCATCGATGACAGGGCCGCAGAACTCGATGGCCTCATACGTCGCGCCGTCGGCGCCGATCTGACCGGCAAGGTACAAGATGAGGTCTTTGGAGAACACGCCAGGCTGCAGTTCGCCCTCGTAGGTGACCTTCATGGTGTCCGGCACCTTGAACCACAGCTTGCCGGATGCCATCGCCGCAGCGCCGTCGGTGGAGCCCACGCCGGTGGAGAACACGTTGAGTGCACCGTAGGTGCAGGTGTGACTGTCGCAGCCCACCATCAGATCGCCCGGGACCACGTGGCCCTTCTCGGGAATGAGCTGGTGGCACACTCCCTCGCCCACGTCGTAGACCTTCGCACCGGTCTTCTTGCCGAACTCACGCATCATGGTGTGAAGCGCGCTCACGCCCTCGATGGGGCTCGGCGAGCTGTGGTCCATGACCAACGCGACCTTCTTTGTATCGAACACGGCGTCAACGCCCATGTTCTCCAACGCACGGATTGCGAGCGGCGACGTGCCGTCCTGCCCCATCACAAAATCAACGTCGGCGACTACGATGTCGCCCGCGTGCGCGTCGGTTCCTGAGTGTGCCGAGAAGATCTTCTCGGCGATCGTCTTTCCAGGAATCTTAGCTCACCCCTTCTGCTCGGCCTTCCAGTCCTGATAGATGTAGACGAGTTCTTTGTCGAAGAGCGCGCGCTTGAGCTCGATGGCCATCGTGCGCACGCGCGGCAGCATCTCGGCCGCCTGCTCTCTACTCAACTCTATACCGTACTCGTTGAACTTGAGTTCGAGCGTCTTGGAGCCGGAGTGCTTGCCCACGACGATCTGGCGGACCAGGCCCACCTCATCGGGGCTGAAGACCTCGTAGGTCTTGGGGTTCTTGATGACGCCGTCGGCGTGTATCCCGGACTCGTGCGCGAACATGTTCGAGCCGATGACGGACTTCCAGATCGGGATGGTGCGTCCCGCCGCCTTCATCACGTACTCGGCGATCTCGCGGAAGCGCGTCGTGTCCATATCCAGCTGCATGTCCTCGATGTACTTGAGCGCCATGACGACCTCTTCGAGCGCCGCGTTGCCGGCGCGCTCGCCCAGACCGGCGACGGTGACGTTCACCCAGGTGGCGCCGGCATGGATGCCTGCAATGGCGTTGGCGACAGCCATGCCGAAGTCGTTGTGCGTGTGCATCTCGATCTCAAGGCCGGTCCGCTCGCGCAGCTCACGGATGACCTGATAGGTGCGGAACGGCTCCATGATGCCGATGGTGTCGCAGAAGCGCAGGCGATCGGCGCCCTCGGACTTGGCCGCGGCGGCGTACTGCACGAGAAAGTCGAGGTCGGTGCGCGAGGCGTCTTCGGCGTTGACCGAGACATACACGCCCGCCGACTTCGCGTAGGCGACTGCCTCGCGGATGGAGTCTAAGACCCACGCGCGGTCCTTCATGAGCTTGGTCTCGATGTGGATATCAGAGGTCGCAAGCGAGATGGCCACCGCGTCCACGCCGCAACCGATGGAGGTCTTGATGTCGGCGAGGTTCGCGCGGTTCCACGCGAGCACGGAGGCGTTCAGGCCCAGGTGCGCGATCTCCTCGATCACGTCGCGCTCGTCGCCGCCCATCGCCGGGATGCCTACCTCGAGCTGATGCACGCCGATCTCGTCGAGCAGCTTGGCGATGCGGATCTTCTCCTGGTTCGCGAAGACGACGCCCGCGGTCTGCTCCCCGTCACGCAGCGTCGTGTCATCGATCTTGACCTCGAGAGTCCCAAGGCTACTGTCGACAGGGAAATCGGCAGGCATGTGCTTGTCCAACCCGGTTCCTCCTCGTGCGGGCGACGCTGACGCCAGCGTCGTCGTCAGAATGGCTTTCATCCGCTTGATGACGGCGTGCGCGACGCACCCCGGACGATAAGATGTTTCAGTGTACGATACGTCGCGTGTAGCGACAATCCAGAAACACGCATCAGCCGAGGAGAACCAACGTGCCCGAGATACGCTTCGCAGCACCTGAGGATGCAGAATCGATCGCCCGCATCTACAACCAGGCAGTGCTGCACTCGACCGCCACATTCGACCAGGAGCCCAAGACCGCCGAAGACCGGCGCCAGTGGCTCGCACACCACGGACCAAGACACCCTGTGCTCGCGCTCGTGGAAGACGGCGAGGTCATCGGCTGGGGATCTCTCACGCAGTACTCGGACAGGCGCGCCTACGATGGCACCGTGGAGATATCCACCTACATCGACGAGTCTCACCTCGGCCACGGATACGGCACCATGCTTTCTGAGGCGCTCATCGACCTCGCACCTTCTCTCGGCATACATGTCATCCTGTCACGGATCTGTACCGAGAACACTGCGAGTCTGGCGATGGCGGCCAAGCTCGGCTTCCGGGAGGTCGGCGTCATGCACGAGGTCGGCTACAAGTTCGACCGCTGGCTGGACGTCGTGTTGCTTGAGGCCCTCGTCTAGCGTGAGCAAAGCGCCTGCGGTGGGGATGAGACATACAGAAGGTGCCGATTGATAGGAGGGCCGAGATGAAAGCGATCGTCGATCCCGACCTCTGCATCGGATGCGGACTGTGCGAGGATACGTGCCCCGAGGTCTTCCGCATGAACGATGATGGTATCGCCTACGTTATCGATCCCGATCCCGCACCCGAGACCTATGGCGACATCGAGGGCTGTGTCGAGCTCTGCCCGGTCGAAGCGATCAGCATCAGCGCACTGTGATCTTGAAGACCCGGTGGATGCGCGGGTTGCGCTCGAAGTCCGGACCGATCGTCTCGGCTGAGATGTCTTCGATCTCCAGCTCCTCGAGATGCGACGTGTCGAGGGTGAACGTCCGCAGGTTCGTCGAGAAGTAGAGCATGCCTCCCGGCGCGAGCAGCTCCGATGCGCGCGTGATCAGCAACACGTGATCGCGCTGAACATCGAGGACATCGGCCATCCGCTTGGAGTTTGAAAAACTGGGCGGATCGAGGAAGATCAAGTCGAATCTGCGGTCCCGACGCTTCCGCAGCCACTGCAGACAGTCCGCCTGCTCGTACTCATAGCGGATGCCCGAAAAGCCGTTGCGCTCCATGTTGGCGCGGGCCCACTCCAGATAGGTCTTGGACAGATCCACGGTCATGACCTGCTTGGCGCCACCGTGTGCAGCCGCCACCGAGACCGTCCCCGTATACGCGAACAGGTTCAGCACGCGCTTGTCTTTGGCCTCGGCCATGATCGTGCGGCGCATCGGCCGGTGATCGAGGAACACGCCCGTGTCCAGGTAGTCGGTGAAGTTGACCAGGAACGTGCAGGGACCTTCGTGCACCTCATGGAGCTGACCGCCGGACGCGGCGCGCTCGTACTGCCCTGTACCACGCTGACGCTGCCGCACCTTGAGGAAGACGTCTTCCGGCCGGACGCCCAAGACCTCCGGCGTGACCCGCATGACTGCGGCAAGACGTGTGCGCGCGGCGTCCGCGTCCACGGTCGCAGGCGGAGCGTACTCGGAGATGTGTGCCCAGCGGCCCTCGTAGAGGTCGACGGCAACCGAGTACTCGGGCAGGTCGGCGTCGTAGACGCGGTAGCATGTCACGCCCTCGCGGCGCGCCCACTTGCCCAGGTGCTTCAGGCGCTTGCGCAGGCGGTTGGCGAACATCTCGGCGCCCTGATCGGTCTCCACGGCCGCAATGCCACTGCGTGCAGGAACCTCCGAGACCACCAGGTCGACGGGTATCTTGCCGTTCATGAGCTCGTAGCGCGCATCCACGTGCATGCCGAGCCGGGCTTCCAGGGCCCGGTCGCTGACGAGCACGGCGCTGCGCCATCCGCCGAACACCCTGCGCTCGCGTTCCCCGAGCGCGGTGTAGAGCGCTTCAAGATCGCCGGTGAGGCGCTCGCCGTACGGCGGATTGGACACGAGCAAGCCTCGCGGGGCAGAATGCGGCGGCGTGATCTCGTGCACGTCGCGCTGCGCAACGCTCGCGTGCTCGGCCAGACCTGCACGCGCGATGCACCCGCGTGCGATCTCCAGAGCGGCCGCGTCCACATCGCTGCCCTCGATGGGCGGCAGCTTCTCGATGCCCGCCTCGGCACGCTCCATCGCTTCGTCGAGCAGCGCGTCCCACAGCTCCGGCTCGTGCTGCAGCCATGCCGAGAAGCCCCAGCGCGTGCGGCGCAGCCCTGGTGCGATGTCGCCCGCCATGAGCGCGGCTTCCACCAGCAGCGTGCCCGAACCGCACATCGGGTCGAGCAGCGCTCCCCCTTCCGCGGCGATCTTCGGCCAACCCGCGAGCGCTAGAACGCCCGCCGCGAGCGTCTCCTTCAGCGGCGCTGCGGTCTGCACCCCGGGACGACGATACCCGCGACGGTGCAGCGGGTCGCCTGAGAGGTCGATCGACAGCGTGGCCACACCGCGGCGCAATGCAAGGTTGATGCGGATGTCGGGCGCATCGGTGTCTACCGACGGCCGTTCATCGAAGATCTCGCGGAAGTGGTCTGCGATGGCGTCTTTGACCTTGAGCCCCGCGTAGCCGCTGTGGGTCACGGCGGAGTCTCGCACGCTCGCGTCGATCATGAACGTCGAGGCGAGGCTGAAGTGCTCCTCCCACGGGACGGCGAGTGCGCCTGCGTACAGCGCGTCCTCGTCGGGTGCGTCGTAGCGCGCGATGGGCGCAAGGATACGGGACGCGAAACGCGACCACAGACAGGCACGGTACCCTGCCTCGATGGTGCCCTCGAACGATACCCCCGCCGTGGCCGGCCGGACGCCGCCAACGTGCATCGCACGGAGTTCGTCACCCAGGGTGGTCTCGAGATTGCGTGTAACCGGTGCGAAAAAGCGCATGTCAGCCCCTTGCTGCGATGGTCTGTCGGTAGAGGGTCTCCAGTTGAGTGACCACTGCCGCGAGTTCGTGGCGCGCGACGTCCGCACGCGATGCGTGCCCGAACCGCTCGCGCAACCCGTCATCATTCGCGAGTCGGCGCATCGCCTCGGCCATGCTCTGCACGTCGCCCGGCGCCACGATGATGCCATTGCGGCCTGCCCGTACAAGCTCGGGGATCGCAAGCGCCCGCACTCCGATGACCGGCAAACCGGCCGCCATGGACTCCAGGAGCACGATGCCCTGTGTCTCGATAGTGCTGGCTGTGACGAAGATGTCGTAGTCGCGATATGACGACACGAGCGTGGCACGATCGGAGAAGCCCAGGAAGCGTACGCTGTCTTGCAGCTCGAGCCGCTCGGCCAGGCGCTCGAGTGACTCGCGCGCAGGTCCGTCGCCGGCGATGTGCAGCTCCCATCCCGGCAGTTCGGCCGTGATGCGCGCGAACGCCTTGATGACGACGTCCACGTTCTTCTCGAAGCCGAGCCGTCCCGCGTGCAGCATGCGACGCCGTGGCTCCCAGGACTCCTTGGGAGCGATGAGGCTGAGGTCCAGACCGTTGCTCATGTAGTCAACGGGCACCGTTACACCGTGCTGCATCAACTCGCGCTTGAGCGTGGAGGACGGGGTGATGACAAGGTCGGCACGATTGTAGATCGCACGGGTATAGCGCCATGCGAACCGCGTCGAGAGCTCGTGCGGGTCTTGCTCGACCACCTCGGCGGAGATGCCGATGAGCTCGTCGAACAACTCATCGGTACGTTCCTCGAGAAACGCGCGCGACCGCACGACCCGCTGCCACACACCGGACTCCATCCACGCCTCGAAGACGTAGGAGTTGGTGACCCGCTCGGAAAGCTCATCGAACCGAAGGATCCGCGCCGGCTCGATGTACTGCATGAAATCAGGGATGTAGGTGTGGTACGTCTGCACGTTCGGCAGACGCAACATCTTGGTCACGAGCAGACCGATGACGCCCATGGAAAGCGGCGTATGGATGTGCACCAGGTCGGGGCCGAAGCGTCGGAGCTGCTGGGCCACCGAAATCGTGGAGGGCAACGCCACACGCGTCGCTTTGTTCGTGATGAAGCTGAACGACGGGTAGCGGGCGACGGTGATACCGGGGCGATCGTCCACGTACGGCTCGGCGTACTTCGGGCAGATGATGAGGATCTCGTGCCCCCGCTCGGCAAGGAGACGGGTGTGCGATTCGATGCTCGTGACGACACCGTTGATCTCCGGCATATAGCAGTCGGTGAAATACGCGATGCGCATGGTGTCCTACGCTCCCAGCTCGGCGAGTCGCGCGTCTAGAGGTTGCACGTCGGTCTCGAAGTACGGATGCAACCCCTCGGGCAACTCGCGGTAGTCGATGCCCGCGGTGAGCGGGCCCAGGTCGCGCGAGTTGTACGTGTTCCAGAACACGACGTTGCGGCCCGCAAGCTCACCTGCGCGCGCGTCGGCGATCAGCGCCGCAAACGTCTTGCCGGTATAGGTGCCTTCCAGCGTCACACCGGCGAAAGCCTTGACGAGTTCGATCGCCTCAACGCCTTCCGGCGTGAACTGCGCATACCCATCGCCGAGATAGCCATCGACGACACGTACCCGGTCGAGTGCGCCGTCGGGGATCGTGGCACCCCCCGAAGCGAGCAGCACGAGCGCATCGGCGAGCAGTGAGCGCCACTGTGTGAGCGGACTGAGTACCGACGGCACGACACGCACCGCGCGCACCTCGGCCTCGATACCGGCCAGTGCGAGTCCAAGTGCGACGCCGGCGGCGGTTCCCATCGAACCGAACGCGACGTAGACGAGGTCGGGAACGGGAAGCTCTCCACGCTCCACCTGTGCGGCAAGCTCGAGTCCCGCATCCGCGTCGCCTGCAGCACTCATCGGCGTGGTCCCGCCGAAGGGGATCACGTAGGGCTTCTCGCCGTGTTCCATCTCCATGCGCGTGGAATGCGCCCACGCCGCCGCCTGTGCGTGCTCCCGGTCCTCGAAGTAGTGGAGCGCAGCACCCACGCCCGAAGCAGCGAGCAGGTTGCGTTCCACATAGCGCGCGTTGGGTTGCGGCAACAGGTAGGAGCTCGCACGCAGTCCCAGAGCACGCGCATAGATCGCCGTCGCAAGCGCATGGTTCGAGCCCGCAGCGCCGAATGTCAGCACCTCGCGGGCGCCGGCGCGCAACGCATCGCCGAGCAGGAACTCGAGCTTGCGCACCTTGTTGCCGCCGTAGACGTCGCCTGAAAGATCATCGCGCTTGATGTGAAGACCACCCACGCCGAGGCGTTCGCCAAGCTCAACGGCGTGCTGCACGGGCGTGGGGAGCATGCCGAGCGCTACGTGAGAAAGCACCTCGCGCAGGTCAGGGTAGCGCTGGTGAAGCGGCCTGGATTCGTGCGCACTCACTTCTTCTCCGCGAACCCAACGACTACCCACGTGCCGGAGCGCTGGTCGGTACGCAGTGTGATGATGCCCGAACGCTCGGCATCCTGCAGCAACTCGGAGAAGGAGCGGTAGCCATAGCTGGACTCGGAGAACTGCGGCTGCTTGCGCTTCATGGTGTCTTTGACCATGGATGAATGCATGATGTCTTTGTTCTCGCGCTGTAGCGCCTGTACGGCCTCGATGAGAAGCTGCATCGCCGGGCGCTTCTTCTGCGGGATCTCGGTGACCGAGACACCGGGTGCGCCGGGACCCTTGACGATGTCCTCGTAGTAGATGAACTCATCGCAGCTGGCCGCGAGCAGATCACTTGTGGAGTCTTTGGTTCCCAGACCGATGACCGTCTTGCCGTTCTCCTTGAGCTTGGAGACGAGCGGCGTGAAGTCGCTGTCCCCTGAGACGATGACGAACGTATCGATGTGCTCTTTGGACCAGCACAGGTCCATGGCATCGACGCAGAGCTGGATGTCGGCGTGATTCTTGCCGGTCATGCCGCGCTCCGGGATCTCCATCATCTGGACCCCCGCGTCGTGCATGATCTCCCGGTATGCCGAGAACCGGCCCCAGTCGGCATAGGCCCGCTTGACGATGACCTTGCCCTTCTCAACGAGTCGCTCGAGGATGAGCTTGACCTCTACCTTCTCGGGCGCCTTCGTGGGCTTGGCCGAACCACGAGACCGTGGTCCGTTGGGCCGCTCCA
Source organism: Actinobacteria bacterium UBA2279 (assembly GCA_002347365.1). Lineage (GTDB taxonomy): Bacteria > Actinomycetota > Coriobacteriia > Anaerosomatales > Anaerosomataceae > UBA2279. Next base: position 158,862 of record DDWT01000028.1, on the reverse strand, counting down.
GACCTAGTGCGAGATTCTCGAAGTCAACGAGGACTGCGAGCGAATGTGCATCATCGGCCATATTTCGGCCTCCTGTAGTAGTAGCGCGGTCGCGTTGTCGCGGCGCGATTGGACTCCTGTGCACATGGTACACCAGGGCGCAGGCATGCACTGCACAGACGGAACGTACCCCGAATGACGGGTATTCGACGCCGCCCTCCCGCGCCGCAAAAAGAAAGGGAGCCGGCCCGAAGGCCGACTCCCTGGATTCTCAGCACGTCACGTGCTAGTCAGTGGCGATACAGATGCCCGTGCCCGCACCGGCGCCACGCATTCCCTGGCCGCCACCCATGCCGCCACGGCCCTGGCCGCCGGACCAGCTGGGAGGACCGACCTCGGTCGTGTCGACGCGCTCGCCGAGACGCTCGGTCATCTGCTCGAGCATGGCGTCAGCCTGCTCCTGAGTCAGCGTACCGTCAGCCACGCGCTCGTCGAGAGCGGCCTTTCGAAGTGACATTGCCTCGTCGACGACCGCGTCAGACTCGACGCCGTTCTCCTCGGCGATAGTGGCGATCGACTTGCCGTCAGCGCGCTGTGCGGCAACCTCGTCGGTGGAAAGACCGGTGAGATCGGCCACGACGTCGATCAGTCGGCCGCCGGCGTCGCGAAGCGACTGCCCGATCTGCAGGCCGCACGCAGCAACCGTGTTGGTGGGCGTGTAGTCGGCGGGTGCGGCCGTCGCGAAGCTCACGCTGCCGAGAACGATACCGGCGACGAGCCCTGCGGTGACCAGTGCGATGGACTTGCCTTTCTTCATGGTGACACCTCCTGTTGGAGTCGATGTGCTTTGCTTGCTTACCTGAGTATCGCCAGCAGGTGTGAACAGGATGTGAAGGCGCGGTAGCGCTGTAGTGAACCCTGAAACGGGAATCAACACCCTACCCGCCGAGAGGAGACGCCTGTGAGCGCGCATAGATTCGACCCCGCCAAGTTGCCGAAGCTCAACGACCCCGCGCGCTTCATCGATCTGATACCTGAGCGCATCTGGGACACGTTCGGGGTGGACGACCCGGCGACGGTGATCGAACTGGGGGCAGGCACCGGCATATTCGCCAGGGAGTTCGCCGAACGCCTCGGAGACGGCGTTATCTACGCGGTAGACAGCGAGCCGCTCATGCTGCAGTGGATGGCCGAGCACCTTCCCCGCGATCTGGATGGCATTGTGATCCCGGTCGACGCCGATGTCTCACACGTGCCGATGCCCGATGGTGTTGCCGACCTCGTCTACAGCATCAACCTGCACCACGAGGTCGGGGATGGCATCCCGCTGCTGCGCGAGGCGATGCGTCTGCTGCGCCCCGGGGGCGTGCTGGGAGTGGTGGACTGGCGGCTGGAGGACAGCAAGCCCGGACCTCCCCTGGCCCACCGCGTCGGCGGTGCTGCGATCGCACAACAGGCAGAGAACGCGGGCTTCGCGGACGTGCGTGTGTCCGACGTGCTGCCCCGTCACGACATCGTCGTGGGCCGTCGCCTCGGGTGAGATCAGTCGCGCAGGTGCTCGTCCGAGCGCATGATGCGGTCGTGCACGCGCCACAGACCGACACTCTTGCCGTAGCCGTATTTCAGTCCGGTGAGCATGCCGGCGAAGATCGCCAGAACGAGCGCCCACGCCCAGACCTGCTGGGTGAACCCGGCCAGCAGAAGCGCGAACACGCTCACGACCACGGTGACACCGTTGAGCGCCCAGTACTTCCATGGGCGCTGCTCCTGCAAGCGCTCGCCCAGCTTGAGCCCGCCCCAGATTCCCAGTGCGATCCCTGCTACGCCGGCGACAATGGCGGCAATGATGTCCATGCATGCTCCTTCATGTAGCGCGCGTTGTGTCATAGTGCCACACCTGCGACTGCGGGGGTATTCTGAAAGCGTCGACTTCGGGGAAAGAGCAGTATGAAACGCATAATAGTGATAGCGTTCTGCATAACGCTTATCAGCCTCGCAGGCTGCAAGCGTCACGAGGCACCCGCGGTTGACGAGGAGAAGACGCGATCTATGGAAGCGACCGCATCGGTGGTCGAAGCGACGAGTACGGCTCCGGTCGAGGAGCCGACTCTCACCGGTGTCTATTCACCCGTCGCCGGAAGCCCCGAGAGCGCGGCGATCTCGCAGGGCGCCAAAGAGTATCTGCGTATCGCCGGGGACCTCATCGTGCACCAACTCAAGGTCGAGGACGATACCGCTGTCGCCGACATCGAGGCCCCGCCGACACTCACGGGCTGGCGCACGCTGCTCGGGCTCGTGCGACGAGGAGACACCTGGGTCGTCACGTTCTCGGCAGATGCTTTCGACGGCACCCCCACCTTCGATCCCGCGTGGTTCCCCGGGATGTCCGCGGAGCTGCTCGGCAGTATCGAGTGGACGCGGGCGCGCACGACGCTCGAAGAGCTGGCGCGGACACACGCGGTGGCGGAAGCAGCATCGCAGGGCGGCTTTTCGCGCTCCGTTCTGTCGGCCGGCACTCCCAAGATCGCCCGCACGGCAGCCCACGAGTGGTGGGCATCGTGTGTCGTGGCACACACGGGCGCATCGGTAGACCCTCTTGCCGTCTACATGCGCTGGCGCCCCGACGGCGCCGGCTGGGAGACCTTCGACTGCGGCACGGGTATCGAACCAGCGGATGACCCACGTTTCCCAACGGACGTGGCCGATAAGCTCTGACCGATAAGACCTGGGGAGGAACAAACATGCAACGCGTCAAGACCGTGATCATGGGTGCTGCCGGACGAGACTTCCACGACTTCCAGCTCGTGTACAAAGACGATCCCACCACCGAGGTCATCGCGTTCACCGCGACCCAGATCCCCGGTATCGACAGTCGCACCTTCCCCGCCGCCATCGCCGGACCGCTGTACCCCGACGGCATCCCGATCGTGCCGGAGAGCGAACTCGTGTCACTCATCCGCGAGCAGGGCGCCAAGCGCGTCGTGTTCGCCTATAGCGATATCGCGCACGTGGATGTCATGCACAAAGCTTCGACGGTGATCGCCGAAGGTGCGGAATTCGTCCTGCTCGGCGCCGCACCTACCATGGTGAAGTCCACCAAGCCGGTCATCTCCGTGTGCGCCGTACGCACCGGCGTGGGCAAGAGCGGCATCAGCAAGCTCGTCATCCAGGAGCTCGCCAAGCGCAACATCACCGCCGTGGACGTACGCCACCCCATGCCCTACCGCGACCTGCTCAAGATGCGCGTGGAACGCTACGCCACCATCGAGGACCTCGACGCGCTGGGCGTCACCATCGAGGAGCGCGAGGAGTATGAACACCTCGTCCAGGCCGGCATCGTGGTGTACGCGGGCGTGGACTACGAGGCGATCCTGCGTGAAGCCGAGAAGGAAGCCGACGTCGTCATCTGGGACGGCGGCAACAACGACATGCCGTTCTACGTCCCCGACCTCGAGATCGTCGCGCTCGACCCGCACCGCCCGGGCCATGAGCTCCTCTACTATCCCGGTGAGTCCAACCTCAAGCGCGCCGACGTGCTCGTCATCAACAAGGTGAACACCGCCGATCCCGCCGTGGTGGAGCAGCTCAAGCAGACGGCCGCCGAGCACAACCACTCGGCCATCGTCGTGCTGACCGACTCGCTGATCGAGCTGGCCGAGAAGGACGCCGTGCGCGGCAAGCGCGTGCTCGTCATCGAGGACGGCCCCACGGTCACGCACGGCGGCATGCGCTATGGCGCGGGAGCCATCGCGGCCCGCGACGCAGGCGCCGCCGAGCTGGTCGACCCCCGGCCCTCCGCCGTGGGCACGATCGCCGACACCCTGAGGGCCTACCCGCACCTGACCGAGGTGCTGCCCGCCGCCGGATACTCGGCACAACAGCTCGCCGACCTGGAAGCGACGATCGCCGGCGCCGACTGCGACGTGGTGGTCGTGGCCACACCGATCGACCTCTCCCGACTCATCAAGATCGAGCAGCCCAGCGTGCGCGTGACCTACCGGGTGGAAGACGCGAGCGAGCCCGGCTTGCGTGACGTGCTCAACGCGTTCCTCAACCAGCACGGCCTGTAGGTGACCGCCGATGGCTGATGCGGGCGGCTCGTCGGACATGTACGTCATCGCGCTGGGCGGCAACGCCATCCTGCGGCGTGGTGACGACGGGACGATCACGACGCAGTTCGCGCGCGCCGATGCCTCCATGCGACATGTCGCTGTGCTGGCCGCGGCGGGCGACCGTCTCGTGCTGACACACGGCAACGGGCCGGTGGTGGGCAACATCGTGCTGCGCAACGAAGCCGCCCGCGACACCGTACCCCCGATGCCGCTCTACATCGCCGGTGCGGACAGTGAGGGCGGTATCGGTCTCATGCTGCAGATGAGCCTGCATAACCGGCTGCGCACAGCGGGTGTCGACCGCGCGGTCCTTTCGGTCATCACGCAGTGCGTGGTGGACGCAGGCGACCCCGCGTTCGCCGCACCCAGCAAGCCGATAGGTCCGTATTTCGACGCCTTCGGAGCGGCGCGGCTGACTGCCGAGGAGGGCTGGGTATTCGCCGAGGAGGGCGACCGCGGCTGGCGGCGGATCGTCGCATCGCCGCAACCGCTTCGCATCGTCGAGGCTCCCACTATCCGCCGGCTGGCCGAGGAGGGCGACATCGTGATCGCGGCTGGCGGCGGAGGCGTGCCCGTGCTCGAAGGCGAGGACGGCACGCTCCAGGGCGTGGACGCCGTGATCGACAAGGACCGCGCCTCTGCCTTGCTCGCGCGCGAGATCGACGCCAGCGTGCTGGTCATCCTCATGGAGGAGCCGCATGTGTTCGTCGCATACGGAACGCCACGGCAACGCTCACTTGAGCGGCTTACGGTGGATGAGGCCGACGCGCTGATCGCAAGCGGTGAACTCGCGAAGGGCAGCATCCGGCCGAAGGTGGAAGCCTGCGCCGATTTCGCACGCACCTGTGGCCGAGAAGCGATCATCTGCGCCGTGGACTCACTGGAAGACGCGCTTGCGGGTCGAGCCGGAACGCGGATCGTGCCCTAGCGCGCGGCACCCCAGAAGACGACTGCAAGCATGCCCGGTCCCGTGTGAGCGCCGATCACGGGGCCGGTGTGCATCATGAGCACGTCGCCCACATCGATCCGCGCGGTCACCAGTGTGCGCAGCATCTCGGCATCCTCAGGGCAACCGCCGTGACAGATCCCGATGGTCTGGCTCGCCAGGTCCTGGCCGCGTTCCTCCATGATGTCCGCAAGCGCGCGCACCGACTTCTTGCGTCCGCGGATCGCACGCTTGAGCGCAAGTTTGCCATTGGCGTCCAGAGTCAGGAACGGCTTGATGTCGAGCATCGCGCCGGCAGCTGCGGCGGCATCCGGGATGCGCCCGCCGCGACGCAGGCTCTCGAGTTGGTCGAGGGTGAAAAAGCCGTTCATCCGCATGCGCTCGCGTTCGGTCCACTCGGCGATATCAGCAGCCGTCCAACCCTCATGCCACCGCTTCACCGCTTCGTACACGATCAGACCCTCGGCGCAGGAAGCGGATAGCGTGTCGACAAGATGGATCTCCGCATCGGGGAAGTCTGCGAGCACATCCTGACGCGCCAGGAACGCACCATCAAACGTGCTCGATAGGCCGGACGAGAACCCGAGGTAGACGACAGGACGGCCCGCAGCGGCATGCGTACGGAACGCATCGAGGAACGTCGGCCGCGGAATCTGAGCCGTGGTGGGCTGGGCACCTGCGCGCATCTCATCGTAGAAGTCGGCGTGCGAGAGGGTCTCTCCCATGTCATCGAGACGCTGCTTCCCGTCCATCTCGTAGGGGAAGTGCAGCACCTCGAGCCCGGATTCCAGAACGAAATCGACGGGCAGGTCACAGCAAGAATCGGTGAGCAGCGCTACGCGCGGCTCACTGCCGGCGGTGGGTGTCACTTGCACATCTCCTCAGTGGTGTAGTAAACCAGTCCGGCGGTGCCGGGCCCAACGTGGGTGCCGATGGCCGGACCGATGGACCCGACCTCGATGTCAAAACCGGCGACACTCCGTGCCATGTCGGCGAGGAGCTGACCCTCTTCGATGTCGTCGATGTTGTGCACGATCGCCCCGCCGAGTCCGCCCTTGGCCTCGATGTCCGCCTTGAATGCGGCCACGATCTCTGCCAGCGCCTTCTTCTTAGTGCGCACCTTCGCATAGATCTCGGTCTTGCCGTCTATAACCGTAAGGATCGGACGGATCTGCAGCAAGGAACCCAGCAGCGCAGAGGCACCGCCGATACGACCGCCCCGCCGAAGATACTCAAGCGTGCCGGGCACGAACAAGAAGCGAGTGCGAGCCTTGCGCGCCTCGATCGCGGCGATGACCTCCGGGACACCGGCGCCGGACTCGGCAGCTTCGATGCCGGCGAGCAAAGCGAAACCGAGCTCCATGCAGTTGGAGCGCGAGTCCACGATCTCGATGACCGCATCTGGCATTCGCTTGTGAACCATGTCGCGGGCGAGCAGTGCGGTGGAATACGTTCCGCTCATCTCGGAAGACAGGAACACGGCCACGACAGGGTTACCCTCCCCAGCTGCATGAGAGAACACCTCGACAAAGGAGCTCACCGACGGTTGCGACGATGTGGGGAAGTTCTTGGATGCCGCAAGCGCCCGATAGAAGGGCGAGTAGTCCGACGCGTCGTCATCGAAGGTCTGACCGTCGAGGTTCACGCTGAGCGGAATCACCGCGACATCGTAGCGCGAGCGGATCTCGCCTGACAGGTATGACGTGCTGTCTGTGACGAACTTGACGGCCACCGTACCTCCTAGGGGATCGATCTCGTCTCCGTAGAGACGTCGATACCGCCCAAGCGTAGCAGGAAGTCGCACGCAGCGTCAGGTTGACTCCGGCTCATATACGATGACGCCTTCGCCACTCCGCTTCGACGCGTACATGGCGGTATCGGCTCCGGTCAGCACGTGCTCGTAGTCGGTGGACGCATCCAGCCCCATCACGCCGATGCTCAGATCCAGATCGACTCCCCGCCGCGCTGCCATTTCCTGCACGTCGAGGCGCATCCGCTCGGCGACAACCGTCGCCTCGTCTACGGTCGCACCCTCCAGCAGCGCACCGAATTCGTCACCACCGAGACGCGCGACAACGTCAGGCTCGCGCACGCGACCCTCCAAGACGCGGGCTATCTCGGTCAGGACAGCGTCGCCGAACGCGTGACCGTGCTGGTCGTTGCACAGCTTGAAATCGTCCACGTCGATGAACAGCACCGCTGAGGATGTGCCTCTGCGCGCACGGGCAACCGCACGACTGAGCGCTCGTTCGAACGAGCGCCGGTTCGGCAGATCGGTGAGCGGATCGTGCGTGGCAAGGTGCTCGAGCTGCTCCTGGTGCTGGCGGCTCTCGGTGACATCTATGCCGAAGCAGACCACGTCGACGCGACGGTCCGCGTCGGGCAACTCGCTCTCCATCCATGAGATGAGCCGCTCTTCTCCGCTCTTGGTGAGGATGGGAGACTCCGAGCACCGACGGAACGTGTGCTGTCGGGAGTCGCCTTCGGAGCGCGCGTACAGACTCCGGAACGCCCCGAGAACCGCCGGGAACCGGTCAGCCGGGCAGATGGCGTTAAACCAGCTCGTTCCGATGACCTCGTCGTGGCTGTACCCGGTGGCCTCCTCGGCGGCATGGTTGAACAGGCGTACGATACCCTCGGCATCCAGACCGATGACCATGACGTTTGCCGATTCGATGACACGCTGAGCGTAGGCACGCTCGCGCCGTACGGTATCCTCGGCTTGCTTGAGGTCGGTGAGATCCCGGCGAATACCGCAGATGCCGATGATCGTCTCCCCGTCATACAGGGGGCTGAGACGAGTCTGGTAGTAGACCGGTCCCCAGGGCATGTCGAACCACCGCTCGAAAACGACGGTCTCGCCGCGCAGGGTCTGCTCGTTCACCTCTCGGAAGAAGTCGGCCTCATCGGAGTCCCAGACCTCATCACACGTCTTGCCGATGATGTCTTCGGCTGACAGATCGTGCTGTGCGAGCCACCGGCCCCATATCCCGTAGTAGCGGCACTCGGCATCGAGCACGAAAACGATGTCACTCATCGAACCGACAACGACATCGAGCAGGCGCCCCGTCGATCGCAGAGCATCCACCCTGTCGGGCATCCTCCACCCCCCTGGAAGCATGTGCCACTGATTCCATATTCGACGCGACCTACCGCGTTCCTCTGCACGCTTGCCACCCGCTGCTCGCCACGGCACACTGCGAGAAGGTAGCCGCAAGGGGAAGGACCACACATGCCCGAGAGCACACGAATGCCTCGTCCATCCACCCTATGGTCACTGCTCGTCCTCGGGTTGGTGACGTCGCTCGCCCTGTCCTACGGCGCCTACCAGCTCGCCGGCTACTCCTGGAACCAGGTCGTCGACTACCGTAGCCCCTTCGTGGACATCGATCCCGACACGACGCGAGTCGACAATCCCGGTGCCGACCGGCGCACCGTGCTGATCATCATCGACGGGCTGACCGACGAAGCATCGCGCTCGATGAGCGTCATGAACACGCTGCGCGCACGAGGTGCCGATGTGGCGCTGACCGTGCCGCAGCCATCGCTCTCCTTCCCCACGTGGACGACGATCCTGTCGGGGGCGCCCCAGCAGATCTCGGGAGTCACGACCAACTGGTACGAGCGTCGCGTCGAGGTGGAAACGCTGCTGGACGTGGCTATCGCCGAGGGTCGCTCGACCATGGTCGCCGGGCCGACCGATCTCGACATGCTCTACGGAGCCTCAGACGCCGACGCCTCAGCGTTCACCGATTGGGTCTCTGACTCCTATATGAGCGCGGGCATCGTCGACGATGCGCTGCGGTTGGATGCCGAGCTCGGCGGAGCGAGTCTGGTGATCGTGCACTTCCCCGACATCGACGAGGCCGGGCATGCATTCGGCGCCTCAGCACCGGAATACACCGAGATGGTAGCCAGGGTGAACGACGACCTGGACCGGCTCGTGACCGGTCTGGACGACGGCGAGACCGTGTTCTGTATCACGCCGGACCACGGTCACATCGCCACCGGTGGCCACGGCGGATGGGAGGACCCGGTCATCCATACCTCCTGCGTCATCGCCGGACCGGGCGTCGCCCACGTCACGACCCAGGCCGACCTCGAGGACATCGCACCGACGGTAGCGGTACTCGGGGGGCTGTCCACCCCGGGCCACGCACGCGGGATCGCCATTGCCTCACTTCTGGAAGAGCCTGATTCACCCGCGATCCAGGCAGACCTCAAGCGTGCCGGGCTGTTCGCCAAGGACTATGCAGCTATCGTCGATCCATCCTCCGGGACGATCGGAACCCCGATGAGCGCGATCGACGTACGCGTGCTGTACGCTGCGGCAGACAACGCCCGGCTTGACGCGGACCGCTCCGGCCGTCTCGCAGCATTCGTCGGCGTCCTCGGCCTGTTGCTTGCGTTCGGTATGGTGGCCGCGTTGCGCTCGTGGCGTGCTCTCGTCTCGGCAACCGTTGGTACCGTCGCCTACTTCGTCGTCTACAACGGACTGTTCTTCCTTGTGCACGGCTACAAATGGTCGCTGTCGGCATTCAACGAAGAGTCCATGGTGCAGACGTTCTTCAACATGCGGATGGTCGAAGCGGTTATCGCCGGGTTGGTGGCGTGCCTCGTCGCCGGCGTGGTCTACCCGCTGCTCCGCAAAGAACCCAAACCTCCGCACCACCCGTACCTGCCGGGCTGGCTGTCACTGGGCGTCATGACGACACTGCTGATCCAGGCGGTGCTCGTCTTGCAGGTCGCGATCTTCTGGCGGATGTGGGGCGCGGCGGTCGTGTGGCGCTTGCCGGAGATGAGCGCGGGCTTCAAGTACGACCTGGACCTCATCCAGCTCACCGCGCTCGGCGCCGTGGCCGTCCTCGGGACAGGGGTCACCTACCTGGTGGGAAGATTCCACCCGAAGACACGCAGGGTCACCTCGTGACGCTCGGCGTCGGCATCACCGCTGTCGGTCTGCTCGGCACGCTGTACGCGGACTACCGCGAGTCGGTGACGCTGCGCTGGGTGGCTAAACCGCTGGCGTCGATCGGGTTTCTGATCATCGCCTTCGCCCCGCTCGCCGATGGACTCACCCTCAATCCCCTGCACGTCGGGCTCGCACTCTCGGCAGTGGGCGACGTCGCGCTCGTGCCGCGATTCAAGCGCTCGTTCCTTGTGGGGCTGGGCTGTTTCGCACTCGCCCACGTCGCCTACACCGCATACTTCGTCTTGGCGATCACCGACGAACCGGGTATACAGACGGTCGCCGTGGGCGCGGTTGCGTTCATCGCCTTCATGGCGATCGGACACCGCATCTGGAAGTGGCTTGAACCTCACACCGGATCGATGCGCATACCCGTTCGCGTATATGTGCTCCTCGTCTCGCTCATGGCGATCTCGGCCGTCACCTACGCAACACTGCCCGGCGTCGAGTTCGCGCTGGCGCCGCTCGGCGCTGTGCTCTTCTACCTCTCAGACCTCTCGGTGGCGCGCGACCGGTTCATCGGCCATAGCTTCACGAACAAACTGTGGGGCCTGCCCCTCTACTACCTCGGAGTGGTCCTCATCGCGGTGGCTGCTACGCGCTAGATCGCAGCCGCTCGTCGGATATCCGGCGCTGTCGTGATATTCCGCACCGGGATTCGACGCAGTGATGCCGATGAATACATCACGTCCGTCAAGAGGGGCTTATTGCGTTGATGACTCTCACCCCCAGCGTCAGCCGACTCCGAACGGTATATGCCGAGGAATCCGAGCTGTTCCGAACCATAGTGAACGCGGCTTCACCCATCGAGGTGAACCTCGCGCTGGACATCCTGCGGGATACCACGCCCGAGCGCACGCTCGTCGCAGCCATCACTCTTCGGGAAGCCCTCGCCTCCCTGCCGACGTTCCCGTGCTCGATGCCGATCGATGAACAGACACTCGCGCGCGTCGCAGGTCTCGAGAAGGACCGCCTTGCCTGGAGCAAGCCGCTCGACCGGGACCTGGGGCTCAGCGTCACCACTGCGGGCAACTTCTGTTTCGACCTCATCGTCCAAGACGGCAGTGATGCGATCTTCGTGACGCCCGTGCCATCTGGTCACACCATCGTCAACTGCGCGCTCATCGATGCCATGATGCGCCATGAGGGCCTGCTGCCGGCGATCGTCGAGATCGTCACGGACATGGGATTCGTGTTCAATCCCAGGCCCTACCTGTCGCTCGCAGACTGGAGCCTCGACCACGCTCAAGAAGTCATGGACGACCTCGCCGAGCTCTTCTGATCCCGCGGATCAGGCGTTGAGCTTGCCCAGTAGCCAGGCCATGTTCTTCCCGAGGTTCTCCATCGTTCGCATGCCCTCTGCATCGCCGGCGACCTCGCCCTTCTCGCGACCGATACCGAGGTTCCAGTACGTGGAACCGGCGATCACCATCTGTCGTATGAGGAACAGGTGGTTGATGGAGTCGAGCGCGTGCACGGCACCCGCGCGACGTACGGCGATAACGCCCGCGCCCACCTTGCGATACAGCATCTCCTTCTTGTGCCCGGCAACGTAGCCCGCGCGATCGATGAGGGCCTTCGCCTCCGGAGTGATGTCCGCGAAGTACACGGGTGAGCCGATGATGATGCCGTCTGCGTCATGCATCTTCTCGATGCACTCGTTGCCGAAGTCATTGCGACCGTAGCAGAGCCCGTCTTTGTGCTCGGCACACTTCATGCATGCTGTGCATCCCTGGATCTTCTTGCCGGCAAGCTGGACGTGCTCGGTCTTAATCCCCTCGGCACGCAATTCGTCGAGCACGCGCTCGATCAGGATCGCGGTATTCCCGTCCTTGCGAGCACTGCAGTTGAAAGCGACGACCTTCATCGCGAAGACCTCCTTTGTGACAGACGACGTTCGAGAGTCTACCTGTTGTGCGCTACTCGCGCTCGCCGAACAGCGCGATCACCGACAGGGCGAGCAGGATGCACAGGCCTGAGACGGCCAGCACGAGCAGTGGTGTGTCGAGTTCCCAGCCGTAGCCGATCACCTCGCCTGACGAGAACATCGTGATGGGATCGAGCGCCTCGATAGCCACCCGGACGACAAGATAGGCGGCCGAGATGATCCCCACCATGCCGCAGATGCGCCGCACGACCCGGTTGCCGAATGCGGCCAGTCCGATCGCGAACACGACGAGCGCGAGCAATGTCGCCTCACGTGCGGAGTCGAACGTCCAGCTCCACGACACGACGCCTGCACTGGCGATCACTGCCAGCGCGAATGCCGCAAGACCCCGGCGATCCGGGCGATGCAGCGGCTTCGGCGCAGTAGCGGTGTCGCCCGCCGCATGCGAGATTGCGAACGCGAGCGCGGCGTCGTAGGTCTCCGGCGTGCAGTAGAGGCGCAGCAACGTATGCCAGCTGTCGGCCAGCGCGATCACCCGCCGGTCGGAGTACGGGCGCACGTGCACGACGTCTTGCCACGGCACCGTGCCTGACTCCCGCGCCAGACCCAGCATGCCTGCCCCGGCGGCCGAGGGGCGCGCGCTCAGCGCGCCAAGCACCATCGTGGCGCGCGACGCCCAGCTCGCACGCTTCCCTGACGACCAGCCAGCGCCATGCGAGTCGAGCACGAACACGATCGGCAGGCGCACCCCGAGCAGTACCACTGCGAGAAAGAACAAGACGACCACTACGGGCACGACGATCAGCAAGACCACGGGCGGCAAGATCACGAGTTCGCCTTCGGCAAGAAGACCCATCAGCGCCACGAGGATCCACATCATCGCGATCGATATGACTCCCACGCGGAGCATGTCGCGGCGCGTGAACGGGTCACTCAGCAGGTCGACCCGGCCCTCCCACTCCAGTGCCGTCTCACCGGTCACGTGAGCTCCGAGCTCTCCAGAACACGGGCTCCGGCGGAGTGCATATCCACAAGCGCCCGGTCTCCATCGCCAGCCTGGAGGTCGACTGCGCGACAACCGTCTTCGATGACGGTGACACCGAAGCCCATCCCGACCGCATCGAGCACCGTGTATTTGACACAGTAGTCGGTTGCCAGCCCGCAGATCACGACCTCGTCGACGCCACGGGACATCAGGTACTCGCCGAGTCCCGTATCCCTGCGCCTGTCGTTGTCGTAAAAGCCGCTGTAACTGTCCACGTCCCGCTCGGTGCCTTTGCGCACGACGTAGTCGATCGCCGCGACGTTGAGAGCCGAGTGGAACGACGCACCCGGCGTGTTCTGCACGCAGTGATCGGGCCACAGCACCTGCTCGACCCCCCCGAGGTCAACGATATCTCCCGGGTGCAACCCGTCATGCATGCTTGCGAAGCTGCCGTGATCTGCCGGATGCCAGTCTTGAGTGGCGACCACCAGGCTGAACCGCTCGGCCAGGCCGTTGGCAACCGCGACGACGGCATCTCCGTCCGCGACAGGAAGCGCACCGAACGGCATGAAGTCATTCTGGATGTCCACCAAGATCAGTGCTCGCATCGATCCTCCCCTCGGCGACTTGCCTAGTTTGTACCTCACACGGCCGCCATCACGCACCTAATCGCGAATCCCCCGCGCCTCCATGATCAGACGCGTGCGCAGTTCGTGCAATCGTCGTTCGACGCCAACAGCGTACCGGTGCGGGTTGAGGAACCGTTTGTGCGATGCATCCAAATGCGCCAGCTGTTCGCCAGTGCGCAAGCGCGATGCGGATATGGGAGGCGGAACGTACACCACCTCGCCACCGTCGAACACCGGCACCAGTAGCTCCTCGGCCATATCGTCTGCCGGGAAACTCTTGCGCCGCGTCGGGTCGGCGGGATCCACCATCAGGCACTCTTCATCGCAGGGCGGATCGAGTTCGCTGTAGATCATGTCACCCACGAACACGCCGTCACGAGAGAAGCGCCGCACGGCCTGCAGGCCCGGTGTGGTGATCTTCGCGGTCTGCTCGGACACCTTGATGCGCGGCTCCCACTCACTCCCGGGTTTGCGGATAGCCGAGAGCTTGTAGACGCCGCCGAGCGCGGACTGCCCCTCGGCAGTCACCAGCCGTGTCCCGACGCCCCACAGGTCGATGGGCGCGCCCTGCTCCTTCAGACTGCCGATGAGGTACTCGTCAAGTTCGTTGCTCGCCACGATCTTCGTTTCCGGAAAGCCACCGTCATCGAGGATCTCCCGCGCACGCTTGGCAAGCCACGCAAGATCACCCGAGTCGATGCGGATGCCGACAAGGCGCTGTCCGTTCTCGCGCAGCCACCGTCCGGCCACCACCGCGTTGCGCACGCCCTCAAGCGTGTCGTAGGTATCCACCAGAAGCGTCACGTTGTTGGGCAGCGCCTCCGCATAGGCCGCGAACGCCTCAGGTTCGCTATCGAAAGCCATCACCCAGCTGTGAGCGTGCGTCCCCACCGCCGGGATACTGTAGCGCATCGCCGCGAGCGTGTTGGACGTCCCTGCACAACCGCCGATGTAGGCCGCGCGGCTCGCCGAGACCCCGCCGTCGGGACCCTGAGCGCGCCGGAGCCCGAACTCAACGACCGGGTCTCCCTCGGCGGCAAGACACACGCGGGCGGCCTTGGTGGCGACGAGTGTGGAGAAGTTGACTATGTTGAGCAGCGGGGTCTCCACCAGCTGGCACTGCGCGATCGGGCCGATCACACGGAGCAGCGGTTCGCCGGGAAACACGACGGTGCCTTCGGGTATGACTGCCACGTCGAGGTCGAAGTGCAGATGTCGCAACCAGTCGAGAAACTCCCCGGAGAACAGCGGCGTCCCGTCATTGCCGGTCTGCCCGGCCAGATAGGCGCAGTCCTCGTCGGTGAAGCGCAGCTCATGGAGGTACTCGATCACCGGTTCCAGACCACATGCGATCGCAAAACCGCCGTCGAACGGGTTCTCGCGGTACGAGAGATGGAAGCACGCCTTCGTATCGGCGATCCCGGCCTTGTGATAGCCGTACGCCATCGTGAGCTGGTACAGATCGGTGAGCAGTGCACGAGATCCGATACCCTCGGCCGCCATGACGCCTCCTCAGATGTGTCTTGCATCAGTCTAGACCATGCGCGGTGATGCTGGCGCCGGACGACCCGACAGCGGTACGCTGGATCGCGCGCTCGTTTGGAGGGGACCACAATGGCCGAGAACACCACACCGCGCGTCCCGCGCAACATCAAGGCCCTGGGGATCGTCAGCCTGCTGACCGACGCGTCCTCCGAGATGGTCTACCCCATCCTCCCGCTGTTCCTCGCCAACGTTCTGGGCGCGCCGGTCACCGCGATCGGCATCATAGAATCCGTGGCCGAGACGACCGCCTCGCTCATGAAGGTGCTCTCGGGCTGGCTGTCGGACCGCGTCGGACGCCGCCGTCCGCTCATCGCGTTGGGCTACACGCTCTCCAATCTCGTCAAGCCGCTGCTCGCGCTGACCGGCTCGTGGCCTGCGGTGCTCCTGCTGCGGTGGGCCGACCGCTTCGGCAAGGGGGTCCGCACCGCTCCTCGCGACGCGCTTATCGCCGACTCCTCCACCGAAGCCACCCGCGGCCGCGACTTCGGCGTGCACCGCGCGCTGGACACGCTGGGTGCCGCCATCGGCCCGCTCACAGCGTGGGCGATACTCACCCTCGTGCCCGACGGCTACCGCACTGTGTTCTGGGTCTCGGCCATACCGGGAACGATGGCGATCGCGGTCGTGCTGTTCGCCGTGCGCGAGAAGCGCACGGTACGGCCCGACGGCGTGCGCCCTGTCCTGCGGCTGCGCAACCTGGGGCGCCCCTTCGCACTGTTCACCGCCGTAAGCTTCGTCTTCGCACTGGGCAACTCATCGGATGCATTGCTCATCCTGCGCGCACAGGATGTGGGCACGGCGCCAGCGCTCATCCCGCTGATGTATTTCGCGTTCAACATCGTCGGCGCGGCGCTCGCAGCACCGCTCGGATCGCTCTCGGACCGCATCGGGCGCAAACGACTACTGTCACTCGGTTTCGTGCTCTACGGCGCCGTCTACGCGGGATTCGCGATTGCAGGAGCGCCGCTGAGCGCGTGGCTTCTATTCATCGCCTACGGCGTGCCTTACGCGATGACCGAGGGGATGACGCGCGCGTACGTGGTGGATCTCGTGGGCTGTGACGTACGCGCCACAGCGGTAGGCGGCTACACCTTCGTTCTGGGGCTGGCTGCGCTGCCTGCCAGCGCCGTCGCGGGACTGCTCTGGGACACCGTGTCGCACGGAGCCCCATTCGTCCTCAGCGCCGGACTGATGGTGACCGCAGGATTGGCGTTGGCGCTCACCGGTCGCGCACTACCCGCTCGCGCCTGTGTGTGACAGCTATGCGCCCGAGCATACGGGCTGTATACTTCCATCTTCTGACTGCATACTGAATCTTCAAGATCGAGTCGCAGAGTAGGTATCATGGCACCCCGGAAAGACATCATCAGACTGATCATCGCACGGTTCACGTCACGCGTAGGCAGCGAGGCCGCGTTCTTCATCGGCGTGTGGGGCAAGGCCGCGTACGTACTCAACGCCACCGCGTATGAGCTTGCGATCCTCATGTTCTGCCTTTCGGTCGCCTCCATCCTTGGCAGCACCGCTGCCGGAGTGCTCATCGACCGGTACGGCCCGCGCAAGGTCCTCGTATTCGCCGAGATGGGATTCGTCGTCGCAGCGATGGCGATGATCCTGGCCGACACCCTGCCGCTTCTGGTCATCGTCGCCTCGGTCTGGGGTTTTCTCGGGGCGCCGGTCGTCACCTCGGCCGCGTCGTTCGCACCGCATCTGGTCACCGACGCCTCGCAGCTGACGAAGGTGAACTCGTGGATCGAGGGCAGCGCATCTCTCGCATTCGCCGTAGGTCCGGCCCTGGGCGCTCTCATCGCCCGCTATGCGCACGTGAACTGGATCTTCGTGCTGGACGCGATCACATCCCTGGTGGCTGCCGGACTCGTCTGGCAGATCTCGGTGCAACCTCCTGCGCGTCAGGATCTGCACGAAACGCACGCGCTTTCCGAACTCCGCGATGGACTGAAGGCCGCGTACGGTCTGCGGCCGGTGCGTTACTACCTGCTGATGGGCTCACTCGTGTGGCTGTCGTTCGGCGCGTTCGGCGCACTCGAGCCGCTGTTCTTCCGTGATGTCGTCGGAACCGGCGTAGAGACCATCGGCTGGATGAACTCGGTCTTCGGCGTGGGCTTCATCCTCGGAGCCTGGATGCTGCCACGGCTGCCCAAACGTGTGCTGTCCGCCCGCGGCCTTGCGATTCTAGGAACGTTCGTCGGCGTGGGAGCCATACTCTACGTCGGATGGACGGATCTTCGAATCATCGCGTTCGGCGCGTTCGTGTGGGCGTTCGTCATCGGCATCCTCGAACCATTGCTGCGCACGTTGATGCACCGGGACACTCCGCGAGAGCTCGTCGGACGGGTCATGGGTACCTCGGAAGTGCACCGCCGCGGCGGCGAGCTCATACCGCTCGCGATAGCGCCTGCGCTGGCCGGGGCGATCGGCGTCCAGCAGACGCTGATGGGCTTCGCAGTGCTGGCATCCCTCATCGCGGCGGCATCGCTGTTTGAAGCCCGCGCGATCGACCTCGAGGCGCACTCCCGCGGTGCCATCCCCGTACCGGAAACCATACGCATGGCCGAGGAACCCATCTCACCGAACCTGTGATCACCCTCACGGAGTGCTCCGTCTATCGAGTCCCTCTTGTGAAATCGTGCACAAGAGGCTTATTCTATCTTGTGGGGAGCCTCGTGATAGTCGACGAGGCAATTGGGGAGGCGTTCATGCGCACCATCAGACCGGCCACTGCGCTAGCGGTGCTCGGTACGGTGCTCGTTCTACAGGCGCCGGCGCCCGCATTCGCGGCACCAAGCACCGGGACGACCGCATCGCTGTCGATCGCGCAAGGCTTCGGACTCGTCGCAGCAGGCACGGTGCTGCTGGTCGCGGTCGTCTTCGCTGTGCGCGCGAACGCGGTCAAGCACGCTGCTGAGCTCCGCGGCGCGATGACGCGTCAGCGAGCCATCATCGACGCCATCCCCGACGCCTTGTTCCGGATGGATGGTGACGGTCGCTTCCTGGAGTTCAAGCCGTCGACGGATTTCGAGCCGGTGTTCCCGCCGGACGCATTCCTCGGCAAGACGGTACGAGAACTGTCCCTGCCCACCGGGATGATCATCCACTGGGAAGCGGCGATGGAGATCGTACGACGTGAAGGCGGCCATCGCAGCTTCGAGTACCAGCTCGACTACCCCGACGGCCCGCACGACTTCGAGGCAAGGATAGTGCAGGCGGCACCGGGCGAGTACCTCGCCATCGTGCGCGACATCTCGGCAACCAAGCAGGCCGAGGCGGACAGCGCCGAATACCGCCATCAGCTGGAGCTCACCGTAACGCGGCGCACCTCCGATCTGATCGAGGCGAACATCAGACTGCAGGAAGCCA
The DNA here is from genome assembly GCA_002347365.1 of Actinobacteria bacterium UBA2279. Lineage (GTDB taxonomy): Bacteria > Actinomycetota > Coriobacteriia > Anaerosomatales > Anaerosomataceae > UBA2279. The sequence continues at coordinate 140,431 of DDWT01000028.1, read as the reverse complement.
ACCGGGCGAAGAGCGCCTTTCTCGCAAACATGAGCCACGAGCTCCGGACGCCCCTCAACTCGGTCATCGGCTTCACCGACATTCTGCTGCAGGGCCTTGCCGGTGACCTGAACGATGAACAACAACGCCAGATGACGATGGTGCAGCACGCCGGCCGCGAGCTGCTCGCGCTGGTGGACGATGTCTTGGACTATACGAGGATCGAGTCTGGCCGTGTCGCCGCCTTCCCGGCCGACTTCCGCCTGAAGGAGCTACTTGCTTCATGTGTCGCGCAGGTACGGACTGATGCCGAGATCAAGGGCCTGGGTCTGGAGCTCGATATCGACGGTGCACCGGCAACCATCCACAGCGACCGCAGGCTGCTCGAGCAAGTGGTACTACACCTGCTGGCAAACGCCGTGAAGTTCACGGTCGAGGGTGCTGTGACACTGAGGGCGTGCCCTGCAGACGACGATAGCCTCATCATCGAGGTGCGCGACACAGGCATCGGCATCGACCCCGACCTGAAGAAGATCATCTTCCACGCTTTCGAGCAAGGCATGGGGACGCATCGCGTCAAGGCCCACGGTCTTGGGCTGGGACTGGCGATATGCCATCAGCTGACTCATCTGCTTGAGGGGTCGATCGAACTGGACAGCTCGCCAGGAACGGGGACGATGGCACGAGTCACGATACCCACGCGCCTCGAAGTACCCCGCGCCAACGCGAAGTCATCCGGGGAGTAGCGGCTTCAGTCCTGCACGCTGAGCCTGAACACCACGGGATTCGCGGGATCAGGGCAGCACACCAAAGCCTGCCCCTCGGGCTCCCACGGAAAGCTGCCGCCAAAACGCAGCGGCTGCAAGAACGGCAGCATCGCAGCGTACGCCCACCCGCAGATACCGGCGGGCACGCGTGCCGAGTCGACCTCCCACACATCACCCACGGCATGCCCCGTCGAACACGCCCCGGTGCCCTGGATCTCAACTATCTCGATCCGGACACGACCGCCCTCTGAGGGTGTCCCCTCCTGCTCTCTGCCCACGGCGCTGCCTCCCTGTCACGGCTCCACACCCAGTATGCGCCAATCTCGCGCACCCTGTGACTGCCTTGACGACTGTCAGGTGCAAGCGTACTGTGGGTAAATCCTACTTGCTTTGTCAGGATTACGATGAGGAGGTGTGGGCATGCGTCTGACCGCCAAGAGTGAGTATGGGCTGCTCGCACTGATCGACCTGGCAGCTGCGTGGGAGAACGGACCGGTCAGCACGCGGGACATCGCAGGTAGCCGCGACATCCCGCCTGCCTTTCTCGAGCAGCTGCTTGCGACACTGCGTCGCGAGGGGCTGGTAACCGCAGTCCGCGGAGCACGCGGCGGATTCATCCTGGCCCGAGATCCCCGTGAGATATCCGCGCTGGACATCGTCGAGGCTCTCGAAGGCCCGCTTGCCCCCACCGTGTGCGATGCGCAGTCCGTCTGTGGACGTGAAGGTGCGTGCGCCGCAGAACCCGTATGGACGCGGGTCTCCGCCGCACTGCGCAGCGTACTCAGCGAGTTCGACCTTGCCTCACTTGCCGAGCGGCAGACGCTGTTTGATGCTGCGCTCACAATGACAACCCACGAGGAGTGAAGATGGACCATACCGTGTACCTCGATTACGCCGCGACGACTCCGGTGGACCAACGTGTCCTCGACGCGATGATGCCGTATTTCCGCGATCGCTACGGCAACGCCAACAGCCTGTACGAGCTCGGCCGAGACGCGTATAGGACGCTTGAGGATGCTCGCGCGCGTGTTGCAAAGTCGATCGGAGCCGCACAGCCCAATGAGATCATCTTCACCTCGGGCGGCACCGAGTCGGATAACACCGCACTGATCGGTCTCGCGACCGCCGGTGGCAGAAGCAGCGGGCACATCATCGTCTCCGCCTTCGAGCACCATGCGGTGCTCGAGCCTGCCGAGTGGCTCGGAAAGCACGGCTTTGAGATCACCGAACTCGCGCCACACCCCGATGGACTCATCCACGCCGAGGACCTGAAAGCTGCCATGCGCGAGGACACCGTTCTGGTCTCGGTCATGCACGGCAACAACGAGATCGGCACGATCCAGCCGCTTCGCGCGTTGGCCGATATCGCGCACGCCGGCGGCGCGCTGCTGCACACCGATGCAGCACAAACACTCGGCAAGATCGACTTCGACGTCGATGAGCTCGGCATAGATGCCGCGTCATTCTCAAGCCACAAGATCTACGGTCCCAAAGGTTTCGGTGCGCTCTACCTGCGGAAAGGCACCCGCCTTGTGCCCTATATGATGGGTGGCGGGCAGGAGTCGAAACGACGCAGCGGCACGCAGAACATACCCGGAGCGGTGGGGTTTGCCACCGCGCTCGAGATCATGGATGCCGAGCGGGAGACAGAGGTCCCTCGCCTCGCAGCCCTGCGCGATCGTGTCGTTGAAGGTGTTCTCGGCAGGCTGGAGCTCACCTCACTCAACGCTGCCGAGACGGATACGCGCCTCCCCCACATCGCCAACTTCATCATCAAAGGCGTCGAGGGCGAAGCGATGCTGCTGCACCTCGATGCAAAGGGTATCGCGATCTCGACGGGGTCGGCGTGCTCGTCCGGCTCGCTCAAGCCAAGCCATGTGCTGCTTGCGATCGGTTGTCCGCAAGAGTTCGCGCACGGCTCACTGCGCGTCAGCATGGGCAGATACACCACCGAGGAGGACGTCGACTACTTCGTTGACGAGCTCGTCCCTGTTGTCGAGCGACTGCGTTCGATGTCACCTCTGTACGCGAAGATCAGAGCCGCACACGCGGCCGGGTAGCAAGGAGCCCTCAATGCAGCTTTACAGCGATAAGGTCATGGACCACTTCAGCAATCCGCGCAACGTCGGCGTCATCGAGGACGCCGACGGTGTTGGAGAAGTCGGCAATCCTATCTGTGGCGACGTCATGAAGATCACCATCAAGGTCGAAGACGACAAGGTCGAAGACATCATGTTCCAGACCCTCGGCTGCGGAGCTGCCATAGCGACGAGCTCGATCGTGACCGAGATGGCGAGGGGCATGTCACTTGAAGATGCGGTCTCGATCACCAAGAAGCAGGTGGCCGAGGAGCTGGGCGGCCTGCCGCCCGCCAAGATGCACTGCTCGGTACTCGCTACCGACGGGCTGAAGGCCGCAGTCGACGACTACCTCATCAAGCAGGGACGCGAGCCCATCGCCGGGCCTATACTCTCTAGCGACCCCGATTTCGACCCGCACGGGGACGAGGACGACCACGCCGAGTAGTGCGTGCCGGCCTGTCTGAAGGGATGCCCCATGGACGTAGTGCTCAGCGAAGTCGCAGCAACCATCGGTGATACGCCGCTGGTCTGGTTGCGCCGTCTTGCCAACGGGCTGCCCGCCCGAGTCGCCATCAAACTCGAGTCGCGCAACCCGGGGGGCTCGGTCAAAGACCGCATGGCACGCAGCATGATCGACGATGCTGAAAGTCGCGGACTCATCGAACCCGGGCGCTCGGTCATCATCGAGCCCACGTCCGGCAACACAGGAATCGCCCTCGCAATGATCGGCGCATCCCGTGGCTATCGCGTGGTCCTGACGATGCCGGAAAGCATGTCGCTGGAGCGACGCAAGCTGGCAGCCGCGTACGGTGCTGAGCTCGTGTTGACGCCTGCTGCCGGCGGCATGCGAGGCGCAGTGGATGCTGCCGAGGAGATCGCTACACGCACCGAGGGTGCTTACCTCACGCGGCAGTTCGACAATCCCGCGAATCCACGTGCACACTACCTGACCACGGGTCCCGAGATCGATTCGGCACTGGGTGAGGCAACGCTGGGCGCATTCGTCGCTGGCGTGGGCACCGGCGGCACCATCACGGGAACGGGGCGCTACATCAAGGCACATCGACCCGGGGCCCGCATCATCGCCGTCGAGCCGACCGAGTCTCCCATCATCGCTCAGCGCCTCGCCGGTGAGGAGCTCACTCCGGCCAGCCACGGAATTCAGGGCATCGGCGCGAACTTCATTCCCAACGTCCTCGACCTTGGCGTGCTCAGCAGCGTCGAACATGTGACGACCGGGGACGCTATCGAGATGGCCAGACGGCTCGCCGCTGAAGAAGGACTGCTCGTGGGAGTCTCGTCAGGCGCCAATGTCGTCGCGGCATTGCGTCTGGCCTCAGACACTACGCTGGCCGGCACCGTGATCGTGACGGTGGCGCCGTCAACCGGCGAGCGCTATCTCTCCACACCGCTGTGGGAGGGCTTCGGCTCCTAGGCTAGAGCGGACGGTGGATGCTGCCTACCGTGTCGCGTCCGTGTTCGGGACACGCCTGATCACCCGTCAGCCACACCATCGCATCGCACTCCTCGCAAAAGCCTGCGAACGTACTCCCTGCAGGTGCAGGTTCGGTCTCGGGGACCGCCCTGGAAGATCCGCTGCTCTCAACGACATTGTGCAGCGGCAGCGCCGCCACCATCGCGGTCTCCGTAGCGCGAGCCGCCGCCTCGCTCGCAGACTGCACCGGCTCGAGACTGCGTACGACCAGCCACGCAGCGGCAAGACCCATAAGCCCAAAGCCGAAACCTATCGCCGACAGCTTGAGCAGTGCGCTCACGTCTGCAGCCGAGCCGAACACGGATGGGTCGATAAGACCGATGCCGAGGAACTCGGCAGTCACCCACATCGCCACGCCGAACCAGCCCCAGGCACCGGAGCGTCCCTTGGCGCGGGCCACGCGAGCGAAACGTCGGTGTACGAAGTAGAGGATGACGATCTCGAGCATGAGACTCCGAACGTCGATCGGGCAAGATGCCTAAACTTCCGCTGCAGACGATTCTAACACCACGCGCTCTGCCGGGACGCGAAGGCTGCCTCGAAAGCCGGTCCTTCTGTGACTGCGATCGAGACAGTGCGCGCGCCGGCCGCGATCCTAATCCCTGTCGTAGAGCAACCACAGTGCCTGTGTGCCCAGCTCATTGCCACCCTCGCTCGCAAGACGCTCGTAAAGCGAGGTGGCAAGCGAGAGACCGGGCAGCTCGAGGCCCAATGCGTCAGCCTCGGCAAGAGCGATGCGCAAGTCTTTGAGGAAATGCTTCACGTAGAAGCCGGGCGCGAGGTCCCCTGCGATCACGCGCGGCACGTAGTTGGTCATCGAGAAGCTGCCTGCGGCACCGGCGCTGATCGCCGCGAAGGTCGTCTCCAGACCCAATCCGGCGGACTTGGCGTACGCGAACGCCTCGATGGCACCAAGCATCGATCCCGCGATGGCTATCTGATTGGCCATCTTGGTGTGCTGGCCTGCGCCCGGACCTCCGGCATGCGTCCAGGTCCTGCCCATGGCCGAGAACAGAGGCTCAGCCCTGGCAAACACCTCTGCTTCTCCTCCGACCATGATCGTGAGGCGTGCCTCTCGTGCTCCCACATCCCCGCCCGAGACCGGCGCATCGAGCGACTGCAGGCCACGCGCGGCCGCCTCTTCGGCGATCCGCATCGCCAGTGACGGCGTGGACGTCGTCATGTCGATGAGCAGCGCGCCCCTGCGTGCCCGCTGGAGTATCCCGCCCTCGCCGAGATACACAGCCTCAACATCGGAGGGGTATCCAACGATGGTGATGACGATGTCTGCTAGCGAGGCAACAGCGCCGGGCGAGTCAGCCCAGACCGCACCCCGCTCCACCAGCGGCATCGCGCGCTCGCGAGTGCGGTTGTGGACTATGAGCGGATAGCCGGCGTCCAACAGATGTCCGGCCATCGACGCACCCATGACGCCGGTCCCTATGAAGCCCACTGTGGACCTGGCAGTATCAATCATGGTGTCCTCCAAAGAACCGCCGATGCATGAGACGTAGCCTAGGATACCGCGATGATGCGAGGATTCTAGGGCACAATCCTGAGAAGCGGCATGCAGTTCGCTGTGTGACGCGCAGTCCTCACAGGAGGTCATATGGACCGACGGTCAGTAGGTATCGGGCACAAAGCCCGGGTTGCTGGTGTACGGCGCTTTCGTGCCCAGCTCATCCTTGTCGCGGTGGCCTTCTCGGTCCTGCTCTACTCCGGTCTGTACACCCAACTGCAGAATGATGTAGCACGTTCCCTTGAGACCGAGGGCGCTTCCTACATCAACCTGCTGGTCAACGTGGGCGAATGGACAGCCTGGCACAGCAGTGGCGAGCTGCTGTCGCATCGCGCCGACGATGGCACCCAGGTCACGTTCCACCTTGCGGACCTCGACCCGCGAAATCCCGTCTACGAACCCGACGCCTGGGAGCAGGCGGCGCTGGAGGCGTTCTACGCGGGCGACGCGTCTTCAGAGGCGATGATCACCAAAGATCAGACCGGTCGCGTCTACCGCTACATCGAACCCGTCAGAATCCGTGAACAGTGCCTCGAGTGCCACGCGGGCTATGGCATCAACGAGCCTCGCGGCGCGATCAGTATCGAGATACCTCTGGGCTCCGCAGACGAGCGCCTCGCGTCCGGCCGTCTGCTCTACGGCTCAACCAGCGCGCTCGCGCTCATCGGCATGATCGCGATGGGCAGCGTCTTTCTCGGCACGTTCCAGCGGAACATCGCGGCGGCCAATGGGAAGCTCGAGGAGATGGCGGTGACCGATGAGCTCACCGGTGCCCCCAACCGTCGCGCCGTTCTCGCCCACTTCGAGGACGAGTTCGAGCGGTCCCGCCGCACCGATGAACCGCTCAGTGTGATCCTCATCGATATCGATCACTTCAAAGACGTCAACGACACGTTGGGGCACGCGGCCGGCGATGAAGTGCTGATCGAGGTGACTGATCGTGCGCAGGCATCGCTGCGCTCGTATGACACGTTCGGACGCATGGGCGGCGAGGAGTTCCTCGTGGTCGCACCCGGGACCGCCAGTCAGACCGCCGAGCGATTGGCCGACCGCCTGCTTGAGGCGCTCAGGACACCCGCGTTCCAGCCGACCGGATCGCATTCCGAGCTGTTCGTCACCGCCAGTGCTGGCGTTGCGACTCTCAGCGATGAAGACACGGGGGTTGACGCCATGCTCGCGCGTGCTGACGAGGCTCTGTATCGCGCGAAGAGCGAGGGTCGGGACCGGCACGCCTCGGCCGAATGAGTGCGATCACCGCTGCGGAGTAGCCAGCGTCACTCTCGTGTAAGCAACACGGAAGCCGAGGCGCTCCATGTTGCGCTGCGATCCGCTGCCCGGCGCGGTCTCGACATACACGAGATCGGCCCCACACTCAGCCGCATGCCGAAGGCGAGCAACGATCGTCGCGTGTTGCACGCCCCGGTCGCGGAATGCGGGAAGGGTCGCGTCGGCGTTGAGATGGCCCAGGCCGCCGTCCAGAGCCAGCATCCCCCCACCGGCCGGCGAGCCATGCACGAGCGCCATGAAGAGGGTGGAGTCCTCGCACATTGAACTCGCCCGGGCGACGCGGTGGTCCTCAGCCGTGGGCTCATCTTCCGTGAAGCCGCGCGCGATGACATCGGCCCATACCGCTCGATCGACATCCTCACCTATGAGCAGCTCGACATCCCCGGACGTATCGGGAAGCCCTTGGCGCGCTCCAATCGAACGCACGAGGACATTCTCGTAGGACAGGGGAACGAACATGCGCTCGGCAAGCCACATCGTCAGTGATGGATCAGCCAGAGGACACACGTCCACCGTCGGCCGCGCTCCCCGCTCCCGGTAGAACGCCTCCAGCGCGACGACCGCCTCGAGTTCGACACGTCCGTTCATGCCCAGGCCTATGGACCCGTTGAGCACATTGTCCGGGGAGTACCAGGCCGCGATGCCACCGCCGACCCTGAACAGCGCTGCATCGTCATACACACCCGAGTCGCGCGCGGATATGGCACACGCTTCCATGTCGCGTACGCCGGACCGCTCGATCCGGGCGGCAAGCCCGCGATCCGCGTGGAGGATACCCATGAGCTTCGCTGAAGAGCGGGCTACATCGCCCGCATGCTTGCCCGGCGTTCGGGCAGCATCGGCGGTAGACCGTGCTCGGCCAGCAGGCACGCGGGGCAGGGTTGTCCCGCGATCAGCTCGATGGCGGCGAAAAGGCTGCCGGCGTCGTCGAGCACGAGTGGCACCAAATGCGCGTGGCGATGGCCGCACGCATGGTCTATGAGGGCCGAGCGCAGCAACCCGCGCCCGAGAGATGTGTCGGTACCGCTCATGAGTCCGCCTGTCGGTCCGTCCCGCGTTGCGGCCAGTCTGCCGCATCCCGGGGGCAGCCGCAAGACCACCCGATCACCCTGAAAGCATGCAGCGTGCCGAGTGTACCTGATATTCGTGGCGCCGGGGCCGGCTCCTCCCCCATGCAAGACCCGGCGCCAACCAAGACGATACGCGGCAGCTCTGACACGTCGCACCGGACACCTGCAGACCGTATACTCTAGGTGACCACGCGCCGCACAGGAGGAAGTCATGAGCGAGCAGTACGGCATGTATGCGCCGCCGCCCCAGGTTCCGGGCCAACCTCCGGAAGAGCAGGCCACTGTGGGTCAGCCAGCCAGGAAGTCGAAAACCGGCCTGGTGATCGGTATCGTGATCGCCGTCGTCCTTCTGGCGTGCGGGTGCGCCGCTGCGGCAGGATTGCTGCTCTTCAGCGCTACGGAGAGCACGACCGGCACGAGCGCGGTCAGTGTGGACGCCAGCGCAGACGACCGGCTTGCCGAGTGGTTGGCGTGGGACCCGTCTGTCACAGGCATACTCGATCCCGCCCCCACCGATGACGCCGCCCTCATCTCGGAGGGCCTCCGCGTGCTCGCACCCGGCTTCAGCGTCGCCGATGCAGCCTTCTCGGCAGGCTATGTCGACATGGCAGCCGACTACTACTACGGCGACCTCTACCTCGTCAGAGCCGTCCATCCATCCACTGACAGGGTGTCTGCGGGGATCGAATTCACGGTCCAGTCAGCCGAGATGATCGCCAACGACGTGTCGTTCGACACCGAAGAGGGCGACATCGTCGAGAAGATCGACCGCGGGTCGGTCGAGATGATACATCGCGGCCCGTTCGGCAATGCGGACTTCCCTATCGATTCCCCCGACGGAGTCGCGCTCTGGCGGCAGATCGGTGAAGACTGGCCCGACAGCGTCGTGATGCGCATCACCACCGAGACGCCGGACGAGGTGTCCGTCTCGATCACCAAGTGGCATCTCTACGCCATAGACGACTACAGCCCCCGGCTGCATGCTGACTACCAGCTGGCGGACGGCATATGGCTGCTCATGGGTTGGCAGTACGAAGTGCCTGAAGATGTGCCCGTAGAGCCGGACGACAGCGCACCGGTGACCTGACAGACCTGACTGCGGAAGGCGGTAGACATGCTCACACGCATGGTTGGCTGTGATGCGGAGATGGAGTTCGACCCGACACTCGCCGAGATGTTCCGCAAGGCCGAGGAAGCGTTCCCTGCGCCCGAATTCACGGTGGTCTTCGCCGACGCCCAGGACGAGGATGAAGACGACACGATGATGATCGCCCGCCGCTACAACGGTGTGCTCATCTCAATGGTATTCGTCACACTCGACGAGCTCGACGGGCTAGAGGCCGAAGGCGAGGATTGGGTCGCGAAGATAGCCGCCGATCTTGCACGGACGCAAGCTGAGATAGACGCCGAACCCGAAGAGGGGTAGCGCGCACCGACCTACTGCGCGTCGAGACGGGCTTGCACGATGTCGCCCGCCTGATGGGCTGCAGCGCGTACCGGGGGTCCGGCTTCTGGCGTGCGCTCTATCGATCGCAGTGCGGCCAGATGCTTGCGAGTGTCGCCTGCCTCAAGCGCCTTCACGGCGCCGAGACGGATCGTCCTGAGTCTGTGCTCGCGCGCTACGTAGACCAGCGTGTCGATGGACAGCTGCCCGAACTCACGCTTCGACTTCACAGCCATCGCCCGGCGCTTGCACTGTGCCACGTACTGCGCACCCGCAGTATGGGTCTTGGGACCGGCAGCATGCTGCCCGGCGACCCAATCGCCACGCTTCGGTCTGGGCTTTCTGTTCTCCTTCGGTGACGCGGCCATGCGTGCCTCCATGCAGCGGGTCTACGAGCCGCTCATAGTAGCACGGAATGCGGATGAGCGCCTCTCCCGTGCTCTCACGACAGCTTCTTCTGCAGCACCTCGTTGACGACCTGCGGGTTACCCTGACCACGCATCTCGCGCATCACCTGGCCTACGAACCAGCCGATCAGGCCGGTCTTCCCGCCGCGGTACGACGCCACCTCGTCGGGGTGGGCGGCTATGATCGCGTCAACGACCGTCTCGATCGCGCCGGTGTCGCTCACCTGCTTCATACCGCGCGCTTCCACGATCGCACCCGGCGCTTCCCCGCTCTCGACCATGGCCGAGAAGACCTCTTTGGCCTGCTTGCCGGAGATCGCCCCGTCGTCAACGAGGCCCACGAGTTCGGCCACCATCGAAGGCTTCACCGGACTCTCGTCCACGGTCATAGCATCCGCGTTCAGATGCGCCGAGAAGTCATTCAACATCATGTTCGCGACGCTCTTCGCGCTCGCATCACCCGCATCGGCCACTGCTGCTTCGAAGAACTCGGCCATCGCGAGATCGGATGTGAGGATCGTCGCATCGTGCTTGGGGATCTCCCACGTGCTCATGAAGCGCTCGCGCATGGCGTCGGGCAACTCGGGAAGCCGGTCTGCGATCGCCTGCACCCACTCCTCGGTGAAGGCGAATGGCACCATGTCGGGTTCCGGGAAGTACCGATAGTCATGCGCCTCTTCTTTGCTGCGCAGGGTGCTCGTACGCTTCGCGCCCACATCCCAGTGACGCGTCTCCTGCACCACACGGCCACCGGCGTCCATCAGGTCAGCCTGGCGCACGATCTCGTAGACAAGCGCATCGTGCAGCGACTTGAACGAGTTCATGTTCTTGATCTCCGTCTTGGTGCCCAGCTCGGTCTGACCGCGAAGGCGGATCGAGACGTTGCCGTCGACGCGCATGGAGCCCTCCTCCATGCTGCAATCACTCACGCCGAGCATCAGCAGGATGAGTCGCAACTTCTGCGCGAATCGGCGGGCCTCTTCCGGCGTGCGGATGTCCGGCTCGGAAACGAGTTCCATGAGCGGAGTGCCGGCGCGGTTGAAGTCCACCAGACTCTTCTCGGCGCCGGAGATCCGGCCCTCGGTTCCACCGACGTGGATCATCTTGCCGGTGTCCTCTTCCAGGTGTATGCGCGTGATGCCGATGCGAGCCGAGTACTCTTCATCGCCACTGCACTCGAACCGCTCGCACACGCCGTCACCGTCGACTTCGATGTCGAGATGGCCGCCGCTGCAGAACGGAAGATCGTACTGGGAGATCTGATAGTCCTTGGGCATGTCGGGATAGAAGTACTGCTTGCGATGGAACTGGCTCCACAGCGCGATGTCGCAGTCGACCGCAAGTCCGGCGAGGACGGTGGCCTCGACGGCGGCTTCGTTGGGCACGGGAAGAGCACCGGGCATGCCGAGACACACCGGGCACACGCGGGTGTTGGGCTCGCCGCCGAACTCGACCGGGCACCCGCAGAACATCTTGCTCTTCAGCGAGGTGAGCTCCGTATGTATCTCCAGGCCGATAACGGCCTCGTAGCGCTCGAGTACCTCCAACAGACGATCTCTGGCCACTTCGTGCTCCTATCTCCATGCATAGACTCTCCGCGCACGCCCTCCGGAGTGCGCACCCACCGATTCTACTGGAATCACGCACCACGTGGGGCGGCACAACGAAGGGGCTGCGGGATCCGCATCCCACAGCCCCTCATCGACTCACGTAGTCGGCGTTAGTGCAGCAGCGCCATGGCCGAGTTGCGCACGGCCTGCGGCAGCACCGTGGGGCCTCCCAGGAAGCGCATCTCGTAGATCGAGTCACGGTTCGCCGATAGCTTGGCGGCCGTGAACCCGTTCAGACCGGTCGGAGGCGTGAGCAGCAGCACAGAGTAGTCGCTGCCCTGCAGAACACCACCGGCAAGCGCATCGGGGAAGTTGGTGCCGATCGCGATCGCGGGACGAGACCACAGCATGCCCATCCCGTCGAAGCCCTCCTGCGCGATCTTGGCCGCAGTCTCGTAGCGGTCGTTCCCGGCGATGCGCGTGAACGCACCGGGCGGTAGCGGCGACATCGTCTCGAGGGCCGCCGCTACAGAGGCGCTCACGGCGTTCGGTCCGCCGAGGATGTAGCCGTGGTTGGAGCCGTTGGCCAACATGGCGGCTCGCACGTTGGCGTCCAGTGACGCCGTCGGCGTCAGGTAGATGGGCCACCCGTTGGAGGCCGAGATCGGTGATGCCGCAAGTGCGTCGGGGAAGTTCTGGCCCGTGGCGACGAACGCGGTGCCGTCATACTCCGAGCCCAGCAGGCTGACGGTCTCGGCGGCGATCGCATTGGCCGTCAGATAGCGGTTATCTCCCCACAGACGATTGGTCATCATCGTCAGGCTCTGCAGCTGGGTGATCACCGTGTCACTGATGACCGACTTGCCACCGAGTACGTATGCGTAGTGCGCGTCCAGGCGGATGATCTCGTCCCGGACTACCGTGGGAAGCGAGTCTTTGCCCGTGAGTAACAGTGGAGCGTCCGCTGCGCCCGCAAGCGCCGCCCCGCCAAGTGCGTCCGGCCAGTTCGCGCCGGTCGCGATGACCACATAGTCGCAGCCGTCGGGATAGGCCTTGATCGACGCAGCGACGGCGGTCTCGTAGCGCGTGGCTCCTGCGACGGAAACCGCGGTGGAGGGCACCGACGCCTTCCACTTGGAGATACGATTGGCGGAGTTGTCGACAACGTACACGTTGCGATCCAGACCTACGCCGATGTCATAGGGAACCCAGAATTGATCGGCGGCCACACCTGACGATCCGAACACCGTCTGGTAGGTTCCGTCGGACTCGAACACTTGCCCACGGGCGCCTTGTGACTCGACGACATATACGTTCTCAAGCGGATCCGTGCCCACGCCAGAGGGCCGGAGGAACAAGCCTTGTGCAGCGCCAGGCCCTCCCCAGACGCCGAGAGGACCGCCGAAAGCGTCGTACTTGAGCACGCACTCCTGCGTCACGGCGTTGTCCTGGTCCGTAACCGCATAGACATCGCCGTCCTGGGCCGCGGCGATTCCGGTCGCATACTCGCCCGGTATCGCCCACTGGCTCAGATAGGCGCCTTGCCTGCTCCACCGCATGATCTCACCGCCGGTCGCAGAACCGCCGTTGAGAACATAGATCGTCCCATCCAGCGCGGCGACGATTCCCTCGGTGGTGCCGATCGCGCTCTCTCCGCTCCCATCGAATGTGCCTGCATCGTTGTACAGTTCGGGATTGAAGATGTGGACCCGAAAGCCGTTGCCGCGCTCGGTGACATAGATCCGGCCCCAGCGATCGACCGTCACGTTGCAGGGATTCTCCAGCAGCGCGGACGGAGACAGCACTGTCCCTACAGATTCCTGGAACACCCCACTCGCCGAAAACATCTGGATGCGATGGTCGCCACTCTCGCCACCCGCGACATAGACGTTGCCCCACTTGTCCGCAGCAACATCCGTGGGGTAATGGAACTGGCCGGACAGAAGTTCGTCAGCATCCGCGTATGAGCCCCAGTTCCGCTCCCAGGTCATCGTCACCGCGCCGAGCGCCGAGGCGGGCATCACGCCCATCAGCAACACGATCGTGAGCAGTACCATTGCCGACGCGCGCAGCTTCGTCCTCATCTCGACCCCTCACTCCTCGCCCGCTTGCGCGGGACACATGCCCCATGGGACAAATGTACCCGTTCGAGGATTAACGAGTCTGGAGGCTACACCCGCTTCGCGAGAGCGGGCGTCACGTCGAGCGCGAGGTCAGCCTCAAGCGCAGCGGCTGCGCGAAGCATCGTGGCCTCGTCGAAGTGCCGGCCGATGACCTGGAGGCCTATGGGGAGCCCCTCGGACAGGCCGCACGGCATGCTCACGCCGGGAAGACCTGCGAGGTTCAGCGGGATCGTGAAGACGTCGGAGAGGTACATCGCTAGCGGCTCGGTCGACTTTTCGCCGATCTTGAAGGCGACCTCCGGGCTCGTCGGCGTGATCAGCACGTCGTAGTCCTCGAAGGCCTTGGCGAAGTCCTCGATGATCAGCGTGCGCGCCTTCTGGGCCTGACCGTAGTAGGCGTCGTAGTAGCCCGCCGACAGCGCGTAAGTGCCCAGCATGATGCGGCGGATGCTCTCGGGACCGAAGCCCTCGGCGCGCGAGCGCATGTAGAGGTCCAGCACGTCGGTCGCGTCGTCCACGCGGTGGCCGTAGCGAATACCGTCGAAGCGCGCGAGGTTACTGCTCGCCTCGGCAGGACCGATGATGTAGTACGCCGCCAGGCCGTGTCGCGCGGCCGGAACGTTCACGTCGCTGACTTCAGCACCCAGGGCGGCGTAGCGGCCGGCAGCAGCTTCAACACTCGCCTTGATCTCGGGGGCGAGGCCATCGAGCTCAAGCATGTCGCGCACGATACCCACGCGCAGACCCTTCACGCCGTCCTCAAGACCGGCGGCGAAGTCCGGCACCGCCTCGGTCACGCTCGTGGCGTCCATCTCGTCTTTGCCCGCGATGGCGTTGAGCACGATCGCCGCATCGCGCACATTGTGTGTGAAGGGGCCGATCTGGTCGAGCGAGCTGGCGAAGGCGACGCAGCCATAGCGGCTGACTCGTCCGTAGGTGGGCTTCGTGGCAACGGTACCGGTCAGAGCGCCCGGCTGGCGGATCGACCCGCCGGTGTCGCTGCCCAGCGACACGGTCGCCATGCGTGCGGCCACCGCCGCGGCGCTGCCGCCCGAGCTGCCTCCCGGTACCCGCTCCAGGTCCCAGGGGTTGTGCGTCACGCCGAACGCCGAGTTCTCGGTGCTCGAGCCGAACGCGAACTCGTCCAGGTTGCACTTGCCCACAGGCAGAGCGCCCGCATCCAGCAGACGCCGGACGGCGGTGCAGTCGTAGACGGATTCGTAGTTCTCCAGGATCTTCGATGAGCACGTGGTGCGGGTGCCCACGAGATTCATGTTGTCTTTCACGGCGGCGGGCACACCCGCGAGCGGCGGGAGATCTTCGCCTGCGGCGACCATGGCGTCGATGCGCGCAGCGGCCGCATCGGCCAGCTCAGGAGTGAGCTGGTTGAACGCGTGGATACCCGGCTCGAGCGCCTCGATGCGCGCGAAGGCGGCATCGGCGACCTCTTTGGCCGAGAACTGCTTGCCGGCGATGCCGTCGCGGATCTGCGTTGCCGAGAGTGCGCTCACGTCGATCATGCGTCCTCCCCCGTACCGCCGAAAGCGGGGATCACAAAGGCGCCACTTTCCGACTCGGGAGCGTTGAGCAACGCAAGCTCCCTCGGCAGACACGGCTTGACGACGTCGGAGCGCATCGAGTTGGTGACCTCGAGCGCGTGCGCGGTCGGCTGGACGTCAGCCAGATCGAGTCCTTGCAGCTCATCGATGTGGCCGAGAATGGAGTTGAGCTCTGTCTGCAACCGACCGACCTGCTCGTCGGTCAATGCAAGACGCGCCAAGAGCGCGACGTGGCGTACGTCGGACTCTGAGATAGCCATGGTGCCTCCTGGGGAGTGGAACGGACGCAGACCATCATAACCCGAGGGTGCGTTTGTGCCGAATAGTCAGAAACCACTTGTAGGGCGTCTCGCGCTATTCGATACTTCTCGCTGTACCGTATCGCTCATGGGGAGGGGATCATGCGGTCAGACCTTGGTGTACGTTGCGCCCGACGCGCAGCCGTCGTACTCATTCTCACCATCTCCACACTGCTGCTTGCCACACCTGCTCTCGCAGCCACGGGCAGTATCTCCGGGAACGTGACCGCCGACTACACCGGCGCAGCACTGCCCGGAATCGATGTCACCCTTGTCCAACTCGACGCCGCCGGCGAGGACATCATCGATGTGTGGTGGACCGAGACAGACGGAAACGGCGACTACCTGTTCAGCGAGCTGGAACCCGGCGACTACATGCTGATGTTTGAAGACGCGGACGGTGAGTATCTGCCTGAGACCTTTGACGACCACGGGTGGTCCGACGAGGGCGATGTGATTGTCGTCTCGACCACGGCGGTGACCGGCGTTGACGCCGCTCTGGCGACGGCCGGCCGCATCTCGGGAACCGTGTCTGCCGCAGACGATGGTGTGACTGAAGGCGTGTGGGTGACTGCATGGCTCTACGACTCCGAATGGGAAGACTGGATGCCGCTGGGCGCCGGAGTGGTGGAGAGCGACGGCAGCTACTGTGTAGGTGGTCTTCCTACCGGCACCTACCGTCTGGAGTTCTGGGACCCTGAAGGCCGATACGCCCCTCTCTTCTTCGAGAACGCCGCGACGCTGGACGCCGCGACCAACATAGCCGTGACCGCCGGGGTGACGTCCTCAGATCGGGACGTCGTGCTGAGCACTGCGGCCCACATCACAGGTTCGGTGAACGATGCGGATGGGACGGGCATCCCCTACGCAGAGGTCAGCGCCTGGTCGTACGACAACGACTACATGGAGTGGGAAGAGATCGCCTGGGCAGAAGCGGACGAGAACGGCATCTACGACATCGGCGGCCTGAGTGCAGGAACGTATCGCATCAGCGCCCGCGATGCAGACGGCGACTACGTCCAGCGCTTCTTCCCGTCCGCGTCACGAGCCGAGGACGGCATCTCGATCATCCTGAGTGCGAGCGAGACGCGCAGCGGAGTGACCTTTGCGCTCCCGCGCGCCAGCCACATCGGCGGGACCGTCACAGCTGATGTCGGCGGCGCGGCTCTCGACTCCATCGAAGTGGCGGCCTACGCCTACGACGTCGATTGGGAGGACTGGCGGCCGGTCGCATGGGACTCGACCTCGGATGACGGCACGTACCGGATCGGGGGCCTCGAAGGCGGCACGTACCGGATCGAGTTCTGGGACACTAGCGAGGAGTACGCCGGCGAGTTCTACGACGACATCAAGACCGACGTCTACTCGGCTATGGATGTGACCGTTGCCGCAGAGAGCGTGCGCTCCGGAGTCAACGCCGCACTGACCCGCCGGGGCGGCATCAGCGGCACGACCACCTCGAAGCTGCTCGGCACCCCGGTTTCCGGTGTTGAGGTCACGCTCTACTCCTGGGACGGATCGGAGTGGCTGGGGTGGGACACTGCCACCGCCGATGCATCCGGCCGCTTCGAGTTCCCGCGCCTGTATGCAGGCGACTACAGGGTCGGTTTCAATGACCCTGAAGAGGTCTTCTCCGACCAGTACTACGACCAGAAGGCCACTCTGAGCGCCGCGACGACCGTAGCGGTGGCAGACGGAACGACGACGACCATCACCGCTCGCCTCATCGGGAGCAAGGGGGCCATCACGGGAGTGGTGCGCGACGTGCAGTCGGCATCAGCTCTTCCCGGCATCAGCGTGACACTGTATTCCGCCTTCGACGTCGGCCATGCGCTCGCCTCGACAACCACCGGAGCCAACGGTGCCTACCTGTTCGAGAACATCACCGCAGGCACATACGTCATCAAGTTCTCCGACTCCCACGGCGTCTATGCGAGTCAGTTCTATCCTGCGAACGTGTACCAGGAGGACCTAGCCTGTCGCGTCACCGTCACAGACGACGTGTTGACGACCGCCAACACCTCCCTGAGACGGGCGGGACGCATCAGCGGAAAGGTCGTCTCGACAGTGACAGGGCTGCCGCTGAGCGGTATCACCGTTCAGGCCGGCTACATGCTCTCACCCACGTCACCACTGCCCTTGCTGCCCACGGCGATCACAGCTGCTGACGGCACCTACTCCCTGAGCGGCCTCTACCCGGGAACCTATCACGTCGTCTTCAGTGATCCTGCACGGGTCTGGGGGATGCAGACGTACAACGGCATCACGCCTCAGGAGACGATGGAGTTCTACGTCGGCACGAACATCACCGTGACGAGCGGGATCACCACCGCCAACATCAACGGCTCCCTGAGGGCGCGACTTGGGATCAACGGAACCCTGACGGCTGAGGGTGAGAGCGTGAGTGTCGACGCCAATGTATGCCTCTACAAACTCGGTTCTACCGGCTGGGTCAGCCAGGGCGTCGTCAGCAACGGCGTGGACGGCACGTTCAACTTCGACAGCCTCTCGGCAGGGACCTACCGTCTCGGCTTCATCGCGGGGCCGAATAGTGGTCTGGCCTCCGAGTACTACTCGGGATGGCCGACGCTGGACGGCGCGACCAACATCGTCCTGACGGATAGACCGGTCACCGTGAACTGCGACCTTGGCCGCAGCTGTGGCATCCAGGGACTCGTTCGGGTGGATGAGAACGGTCATGGTCTGGGCGGTGCGAAGATCAACCTCTACCGCTTCAACAGGCAGACTGCGAAATGGCAGGTGACCGCAAGCACGACAACGGAGATCGACGGACTGTTCTGGTTCGAAGGCCTGCTTCAAGGTGAGTACCGTGCCGAGATAGTCTGCCCTGCCGGCTATCAAAACGAGTTCTTCAACGATTCAGACCGGCTGGAGACATCCACTCCTATCATCCTGGAGTCCGGTCAGAATACCCCTGTGTCGTGCTGGGTCGGCGCGGTACCCACCCCGGTGCGCCTCAGCGGCGACACACGCTACACGACCGCCCTCGCAGTCGCCAAGAACACCTTCCCCGGCTGGACCGGCGTCACTGACGTGATCATCTCCAGCGGCGAGGATCGCTCGACGCCGGATCCACTCTCCGCTGCCGGTCTTGCGTGGACGTACCGCGCTCCCCTGCTTCTCGTACGTGGCACCTCCGTCCCCGACCAGGTCGCGGACGCGATCAACGCGATGCCCGACGGCGTACGCTTGCACATCGTCGGGGGAACATCAGCGGTATCTGCGGATTGCGAGCGCATGCTGCGTTCGATACCGGGCGTAGTGGAGACCACGCGCACCGCGGGCGTCAATCGATACGCGACAGCTGCAGCGGTCGCACGCGAGATGAAGCGCGTGCGCGGCAACGAGATGGCCGAATTCGCACTGGTTGCCAACGGCGCCAATCCCAAGAGCTTCGTGGATGCGTTGTCGCTCAGCCCGCTCTCAGCAGCAAAGGGTGCCCCGATCCTGCTGGTGAGTGCTGATGCGATTCCAGTCGACACGCAGGCCGTCCTGAATGAGCTTCGCCCCAAGAAGGTCTATGTCGCCGGAGGCACAGCGGTCGTCTCGGAGCGCGTTCGTCTTCAGCTTGCCGCAGAGCGGTGGTCCGGACCCGACCGGTACGCCACCGCCGCGGCGATCAGCCGGGAGGCCGTGAGCCGCGGGTGGCTCTCGTACTCGATCATCGGCATCACCGCGTCTTTACCCGATGCGCTCGCAGGCGGTTGCACCGTCGGTCTGGACGGCGGCGTCATGCTGCTCACGATGAAGGACAGCCTGCCCTCGGCAACATCGACCGTCCTGCACGACGCGCGACTCAGCGTCGACAAGTGTCGTGTGTTCGGGGGGCCCGCAGTGATATCGGACGCGACCATCGCCAGGATCCGGGACGCCCTGCGCTAGACCGCTCGATCACTGCGTTCTCCGCGACCGCCGCGACGCCCCCGTGCGTTGCGGCGGTCGTCGTTCGCGGCCTACAGAACAGCTTCGCCGTCTCCCTGATAGCAGCGCGGAATCGTGAATGTGAATGTGGATCCCACGCCGACCTTGCTCACGGCCATCAGGGAACCGCCAAGCGCTTCGGCCATACGACGGCTGATCGCCAATCCAAGACCAGTCCCGACGGGCTTGAATCCCGAAGGCTCCACGACCTGCGTGAACTCCTCCATGACCCGGGCCAGCTCGGGGTCAGAGATACCACAGCCGCTGTCCCGCACCACGAAGCTGACCGTGTCCGAAGTCGCTTCATAGGCGACGTCCAGGGACATGTATCCCTCGTCCGTGAACTTGATCGCGTTGGACATGAGATTGAGCACGACCCGCTCGACCATCTCTCGGTCAGTGTTCAGCACGATCTCCTCGTCCGGCAACGTGAAGCCGCACTCGAGCTGCCTTAGTGCTGTCAGGGGATGCATGATCCCACATGCATCCGCCACCACTTCAGCAGCGGTGAACTCACTCACGGTCACAGGCTGCTTGCCCGCTTTCAACCTGGACAGGTCGAGCACGTCGTTCACGAGCGCGAGTAGTCGCTTCGAGGATTCATCCACCATGCCAAGCTGCTTGCGCTGCTCATCATTGAGCGGACCGGTCATGCCACCGAGCATGATCGACGTGAACCCCATGATCGAGTTCAAGGGAGTGCGGAGTTCGTGGCTCATGTTGGCGAGGAACCTGTCTTGAGAGTCGAGCGCGTTTCGGATCTCGACCAGGGAGTGCGCCTGCTCCGCTCGCCGCTCCCGCCCACGTTGCAGCGAGATCATGGTCGTACCGGCTATCGCGAATATCATGAGGTTCACGCCGAGCGCAAGAGTGTGTGACCCTCTCACAGCATCCATCGCTGCAGACTCCGGCATCTTCGCCATGACGCGCCAGTCGGTCCCGGGAACCACCACGACCGCTCCCACCGCCTCGCCGCTGTCGCAGTCCGTACCGCGGACGATCGCCGGTTCGTTCCCGATGAGGGACCCCAGCGCCAACATACGCATCCCTCTACACTCGTCAGATCCCGATACGGAGAGGTCGTCTTCAGAACACAGTGATCTGATCTGATCCTCATGCTCCTGATCGATGACCACGAGCTCACCGCCTGAAAACGCGGACTCATGACGATCTATGACCTCTCGAATCGTCGGTGCGATGTCGATGCACTCGCCTATCACCAAAGTCTCCCCCGGGAGCGGCGGCATCGCATGCAGCCACCACACGTCCCACCCGGACTCATCTGGTTTGGCTTCAACGAGGACTGCCCCACCATCGGATGCCGCAGTCCTGACATGATCGACTATCGCGTCTTGCTCGGTCGGGAGTCGACCGGACCACATGAGCGCATCGCCCGAACCACTGAACACGACGACTGCTTCGTATCCATGGAGCCGCCGGTCGACGTCCAACCTGTCTTGAACAAACGCCCCTGCCAGCGGGTCCAGGCCAGTTTCGTAGTCGATGACACGCTTGGCGAGACCCTTCTGCGAGGCCGTCGCAACTGCATCGAGCTTGCGCTCCTGCAAGACCTGCCCGATGTCCCAGGCCGTCTCGCGAGCGGTCCAGACGAGGTCGTCCTCGACGCGCGCAACCTCGGTGTGCAGCATCTGCTGCAAGATGAAGAAGGTGATCCCGGCTACGAGGAGACAGAAAGCCAGGAACACGAATGCGTTGAGCAATCGTCCTTTGCTGCGCAGACCCCTGAGTTCTACGGAGTCGAGCTCCCTCGGCACCGATGCTCCCCTTCGATCGGATTCGCATTCAGCATAACACCCGTACGCGCAGGCCGATGGGCCCTACCCCGCCATCACGACCCATACTACCGCTGCCACACTGAGCGCGTTGTACAGTCCGTGCAGCACGATCGCCGGCCACAGACTCCGCCGCTCGTGCGCAAGCCAACCGAGTGCGATCCCAAGGACCGTCATGGGAAGCAGAAGCCACCACGAGCGGTGAAATGCCGCGAACAGCACCGCCTGGATGACGATTGCGGGCCACATGCCCAGCCTGGCCTCAAGCCCACGCAACAGTGCTCCCCTGAAGACGAGCTCCTCCACGAAGGGGCCGATGAACACGAGCATCACGACCGCCAACAGAAGACCACCCGGTGCCGTGCCGAACACCCGCGTGACCGTGTCGGTGCCCGCTTGCGGAGTCAGTCCGAGCTCGCGCGTGACAAGACCGTAGACCGTCGCTATGACGCGCGTACCCAGCAGCCCGGCGATCACCAGGCCGATCGACCGGAGCTTCTCGGCCAGCGGAGTGTTGAGTCTGCCCAAGCCGAACGATTCGGCGAACGAACCTCCGCGGCGGCGGACCAGCCACCACAACAACGCGATCTGGAGTGCGTAGTAGACCGTCAGAACGGCTATCCGCACGGGCACGAGAACCTCGGTGGGCATGGCTTGCATCGCGGCAGACGCAATGAGCGCTTCTTTGGCCATGAACGCCGAGAAGGTCACGGACAGTGTTGCCGCAGCCTCGAGGAGCGACCATTCGAAGCGTTCGTGTTCCCGTTTGCGTTTGACGGGTTTGGTGCTCTTCGCCGAGGCGACGGCCTTACCTCCACCCGTACCGGCGCTGAGACCGGCAGCGCTTCGCGCGCGCGGCGTCTGAGACGCGGCGCCAAGCGACTTGATGGCGCCGGCCTCACACACGGCAACGCACTGGTTGCAGCCGTCGCAGCGGACCCAGTCCACCATGATGTAGGCCCGCCCGACGCGCAGCGCATTCAACGGGCACACCGAAAGGCACTTGCCGCAGCGGTCGCACAGGCGCGGTGTGAGCAGGAGTCGGGCCTGGGCACTCATGACGCTGTGAGTCCCGGAAGCAGCCGCAAGAGGTAGAGGAGCACGACGGCGGTCGCATTGAACACCGCGTGCCCGATGATCGCCGGCCAGATCGAGCGGGTCATCTCGGTCACCCACGCCAACATCAGGCCAAGCAGGAAGATCGGCACGAACACCAACACATCAGCATGGTAGATCGCGAACACCATCGACGAGACGACGGCGGCCGCGACCGGACTGAAGCGGTCGCGCAATCCGGGAAAGAGGAATCCTCTGAACACGATCTCCTCGGCAAGCGGAGCGATCACCACCGCAAGCGCCACGATAGCGAACGCACCAATCGCGGTGTCCGGGAAGAGTTTCGTGACGTCCGTGGTGGCGGAAGGATCGACGCCGAGCATGACCACGATGACGCTGTAGATGGCGTTGACGAAACGGGCCGTGACGGCAACGCCGATGCCAAGTCCTATACCCTGCGCCAGGCTGAACCGCCGGAGCAACACGGCCTCGGGAAAGCGGGTCTTGCGTGCCCGTGCGAGAAGCGCGACCACGCTGATGGGGAGCGCGTACTGCAGGGCCAGCACCGCCGTCTGCAGGAGCGGAAGCACGTCCTCACCCGCGCCATCAAGCAGACCGCCGAAGGCGATGAACGCTCCACCGATCGTGAAAGTAAGGACGAGCAGCGCGATCCCGATGAGCGCCGAGACTGGCCAACGGACCGCTCCAAGGGGCTCGCGGGTCACTCGGCACCGTCCCCGGGAGGCTGTCCGGTATCGATGATCGCCTCAAGCGCATCCTCATCAAGCGTGGGTACGCCGAGTTCGACCGCCCTGTCGTACTTGCTGCCCGGTTCGTCGCCGACCACAACATACGACGTCTTCTTGCTGACGCTGCTCGAGACCTTCGCTCCGAGCGCCTTGAGAGCCGCACCGGCTGCATCTCGCGTGTGGCGCTCAAGAGCACCGGTGAGTACGAATGTGAGCCCCGCAAGCGTCTGCTCGCGGCGTTCGCCGTCCGTCTCAGGGTCTGCGGTGCGCAGGCCGGCGGCCTGGAGCCGATCGATGATGTCCAGGTTCTCGGGCCGATCGAGGAACGCACGCACGGATGCCGCGATCTTGGGGCCGACCTGCTCCACCTCGGCCAGATCCTCTTCGCTCGCCGCCATGAACGCATCCAGCGAGCGATAGGCTGCCGCCAGTGTCTCGGCGACCGTCGAACCCACGTGCCGAATCCCGAGCCCGAACAGCAACCGGGCCAGCGGGCGGTCTTTGCTGGCCGAAAGACTGGTCATGAGTTTGGCGGCGATCGTCTCACCGAGCAGCTGCGGCGTGCCGTCCTTCTTCGTGCGCCCCAGATCGAGCGAGGCGAGTTCGTCGAAGGAGAGCGCGTAGAAATCGGCAACGTCGTGCACCATGTCCTGATCGACGAGTCGCGTGATGATCTCGGTCCCCATGCCGTCGATGTCCAGGGCACCACGCGACGCCCAGTGGCCCAGACGCTCGAGACGCTGAGCCGGACAGCCCGCATAGGTGCAGCGCGGGATCACCTCCCCCGCCTCGCGCCAGACCGCGCTACCGCAACTTGGACAGTGCGTGGGCATGGACCACTCGTACTCGTGACCGTCACGCAACCGCTCTACCGGCCCGACGACCTCTGGAATGACATCGCCCGCTTTGCGGACGATGATCGTGTCACCGATACGCACGCCCTTGCGGCGGATCTCGTCCTCGTTGTGCAGCGTCGCGCGTGCGATCGTGGATCCTGCAACGGCAACCGGATCGAACTCAGCGACCGGCGTCAGTGCACCGGTACGGCCCACCTGCACCCGGATATCACGCAACACCGTCGTCTTCTCTTCGGGCGGGAACTTGAACGCGATTGCCCACCGCGGCGCCTTGGCCGTAAAGCCGAGTTCCTCTTGCAGAGCGAAGCTGTCGACCTTGACCACCACACCGTCGATCTCGTACGGCAGGTCGTTTCGCACCTGCAGCGCCCACTCGCAGAACGCATGGACCTCCTCGGCCCGGGCGCAGATCTTGATGTCGGGATTCACCTTGAAGCCGGCGAGGTGCAGCCACTCGAGCGCCTCATGCTGGGTCTCGATACCCAACGCACGCGGTTCGGCGACCTGATACATGAACGCCGAGAGATCCCGGGACGCCGTGACCGCGGGGTCCTTCTGCCGCACCGATCCGGCGGCGGCATTGCGGGGGTTGGCGAACGTGGGTTGCCCGGCATCGTCCTGCTCGGCATTGAGCCGCTCGAACGACTCCTTGGGCATGTAGACCTCACCGCGCACCTCGATACGGGGCTGTCGGTCCGCGTCACCAAAGAGCGAGGCCTGCCCGGCGGTGTTCGCATCGGCGAGCAGCCTGAGGGGCACGCTCTTTATGGTGCGGATGTTGACGGTCACGTCCTCACCGGTCTTGCCGTCACCCCGGGTGGCTGCGCGCACAAGCGCGCCGCCTTGATAGGTGAGAGCGATACTGCTGCCGTCTATCTTGAGCTCGCACACGTAGCCGCAACCGCGTCGCGACACCTCGGGTTCCACTCGCTCGAGCCAGTCATCGAGCTCACCCAGGTCCATCGCGTTGTCGAGCGAGTACATCCGCTGGGCGTGATGCACGGACGCAAACTGGCTCGCAGGTGAGGCCCCCACTCGCTGTGTGGGAGAGTCGGGCGTCACCAGCTCAGGATACGCAGCCTCGATACCCTGGAGCTCGCGCACGAGTGCATCGTACGCGCTGTCCGATATCTCGGGTTCATCCAGCGCGTAGTAGCGCCAGTTATGATGCCGGATCTCATCGCGGAGTCTCTCGATGCGTGCCTGTGCCTGATCGCGATCCATGCGAGGCGACTACTCCTCGACCTTGAGCTTCTGAACGTGCACGTCGTTGACCGAGTAGATGACCGTCTCGGGCACGAAACGGTTCAGCCGCTCGGCCTCATAGATCCACACGTCGGTGAGCCTCACCTTGAAGTAGACGCCGCCGGGTCCATCGATGGGCACTACGTCGACCTCGTTGGCGAGATACGCGCGCAACTCGGTCTCGATGTAGTAGGTGAACACGCGCGCAGCGTCGCGGTACTCGTTGTAGAGCGCAAGCCGGCGCTCAGCTTCGAACATGTCCAGTTCGTCGATGCTGTCCATCATGTGCCCCTCAGGTCGATTGCCTGTTGAATTCTATTCTATCCTGCGAGCGACCCCATCACTCGCCGAGCGGAGCCAGTTCGACCGCTCCCCATGCACCGATCCGCTCCCCCACGGCCACGAGCACCCCGAGCACGCCATCGATCGCCTGGGCGGCGGCAAGCGCACGCTGGATATCGGCCTCGCTTCTGACCAGGTTCGCCAATGCCGTGGCCGTCGCATCAGCCAGAGCGGCGTCGACGGCAAGCACGGTAGCTGAATCGGCCCGCCCGAACGATGTGCTGTGCCCCACCTTGCCCGAGGATGTGCACACAGCCAGCGGGAGCATGCTGCCGCTCACGCGAAGACCGAGCCTGCCCGTGAACGGTGAATCGCCCGCCCACAAGGCGATGACCCGGTCAGACCTGCCCATCACGAACAGGTCACCGCCGTTCTCCACGATCACCTCCGGCGAATGCTCTGACAGCCCTCGCGCAACTCGCTCGGCGATGGCGCCCGCAACCGCCGCCATCGGACCTACCGCTGCAGCTCGTGCCCCTTCGGCCATCGCCCGGACGATCTCGGGTGCTCCGGGCTCCACTTCAAGCGGCACGTAGCTTTCGGCGAACCGCGGATGTGCCGAGATGTAGGACTCCAGGGTGCTTCGTACTTTCGCTACCAGGGCATGCGCTTCGACAGACAGGTCGCGTTGCGCACTGATGTGGAGGTCGGTCTCAGCGTTCACCACGACGAACGACACGAGGTCGCCGCCTCCGGCATTCTCCCTGTAGAGACGCGGTTCGTATGGCATACAGCAATCCTAACAGGCTACTTGGGGATATGCTGTAGTAAGACGACCACGGAGGTGTCCATGCGCGAGATACTCGAGCTCTGCGTGGAGATGGACCAGGTGGCAGAGCGCACATACCGTGCGCTGGCCGAGGTGAACACCCAACCTGCACTCAAAGAGTTGTTCAGACAGATGTCCGCAGAAGAAGGCTCGCACGTCGGCTGGTGGCAGGATCTTCTTGAGGCCTACGACCAGGGATTGATGCCGAACATCGTGAGCGACGAATCAGGTCTTGCCGACAGGATGCGTTCACTGAGCCTGGAGCTGCAGGCGATGAGCCCCGACACTGGTGTTCCTGCCGATCCCGAGGGCGCGCTGGCACTGGCTGCTCGCATCGAGTTCTACATGATAGACCCCGTCTTCGGAGAGCTCATCGACCTCACCGAACCCGGTCGTGCGGAGCACCGCCGCGTCGCCTACTCCGACCACCTCGAACGGCTCGTGACCGCGATCGAGGAGCACTACGAGCCGGGCTCGCTCGCGTCCTTCCTCGCGGGGATACTCGCCCGCACGTGGCACGACAACCTGACGCTTGCGGTGTATGCGACGCGCGATGCGCTCACCGGCATCTATAATCGTCGGGCGCTCGACACGCATCTGCCGCAATGGTCCGCATGGTCGGCCCGGTACGGCAGGCCGCTCACCGTCCTGCTGATCGACGTCGACTTCTTCAAGGGCCTCAACGACGACTTCGGCCATCACTTCGGCGATCGAGCGTTGCGCGAGATAGCGCAGGCGATCCGCTCGGCCACCCGCTCTTCCGACCTCGTCATACGCTACGGCGGAGACGAGTTCGCCGTCATCGCTCCGGAGACCGATTCAGACGAGTACTGCCTCCTGGTGGACCGCATCCTGGAAACGATCCGCCGGCTTGAGATGATCAGCGAGGACGGGCACGCCGTTCCCGTGAGCGTCTCCATCGGTGGTGTGGTGGCAGCGGACCTGGCGGGGTCGACTCCGCGCAGCATCGACAAGTTGCTCTCGACGGCAGACCAGGGTCTGTACGCGGCAAAACAAGCCGGACGTAACCGCGCGAGTGACCCGATCGTGTTGGGCCGAGACGCCTGAGAGCTACTGCACGGGGGTCTGCGGACCGCTGTCAGACGGCTGCCGCTCGCGAAGGCCCTTCCATATGATGAGCACGCCGATGAACACGAGGACCACCGGCCAGTAGGTGGCGACGATATCGCGCATGCTCGCCACAGAGGACCCGACGCCGATCACCGTGACGATGCCTCCGGGGATCAGCGGCCACCAGCGGTTCTTGCGGGAGCGGATACGGTCGATCAGGTAGATGCTTAGAAAGCCGATGCCGAGTCCGAGCAGCCCTACACTCTCCGGCGCCGAGAAGTTCTCGGTGAACACGACGCCGACACCCAGGCCGGTCATGATGGCGCCGGGGATGAGCAGGCCGTAGCTATCCAGGAACCAGTAGCCCACAAGGAACGCAAGACCGATGAGCAACACGATGGCAGAAGCCGCGATATCACCGTAGAACTGGACCGCGAGCAGTCCCAGACCGACCGCTACCAGCACGAGCCCCCCGACGACTGATCCTGATGGCTTCCCTGACATGCGCACTCCTCTGACGACGGCATCACTTCCAGAGTTGTACCCCGTGAGCTCCTCCGGACAACGAGGAGGCCTCAGTCGTCCCCCGCGCCATCTCACCCGCGTGGTAGCTGCTGCGAACGAACGGCGCGCTGGCTACGGCGCTGAAGCCGAGGGCGACGGCCTCCTCGGCGTACCGGTCGAAGACTTCGGGATGCACGAACTCCGTTACGGGCAGATGTTTGCGGCTCGGGCGCAGGTACTGGCCGATCGTGAGGAGGTCGCATCCCACGGCACGCAGATCCTGCATCACCGAGACGACCTCGTCGAATCGTTCACCGAGACCCACCATGATCCCCGACTTCGTCGGCATGACCGGATGCCGCTGCTTGACGTGTTGCAGCACCGCCAGACTCCGATCGTAGACCGCGATCGGCCGCACCTCGGCGTACAGCCGCGGGACCGTCTCGACGTTATGGTTGAAGACGTCGGGCATCGCATCGGACACCACGTCGATGGCGTCGTCATCACCCCGGAAGTCACTCGTGAGCACCTCGATACGCGTCCCGGGAGATGCGTCGCGCACTGCACGGATTATCTGGGCCAGATGTGCGGCTCCCCCGTCGTGCAGATCGTCTCGCGTCACCATCGTGATGACCGCGTGTTTGATGCGCATGAGCAGCACGGCCTGGGCGATGTTGGCGGGCTCTTCAGCATCCAGCGGGCGGGGCTTGCGCGCCTCGACCGCGCAGAACCTGCAGTTGCGCGTGCAGACATCGCCCATCGCCAGAAACGTTGCGGTTCCGCTGGAGAAGCACTCTCCCTGGTTCGGACACTTGGCCGACTGGCAGACAGTGTGCAGTTCAAGCTTCTTCATAAGATCCCGCACGGTCTCGTACGAGCCCTCACGCGCGATCGGACGACGCATCCACTCCGGCATGCGCTTGGCGCTCTCGCCGTGCTCGTACACCATTACAGCCCGCACTTCCCTGTCGCATCGATCGCAGCGAACTTGATGACCTCGCTTACCGTGGGATGCGCGTGGACCGTCTCGGCAAGCTGCTTCACGGTGATGTCGTGCGCCATGGCCACGGCGATCTCGTGGATGATCTCCACCGCATGGGGCCCGACGATCTGGCAGCCGACGATGCGACCCGTGCCCTTCTCGGCGACCATCTGCACGAAGCCGTCAGCCTCGCCCTCACCCAGCGCCTTGCCGTTTGCGGCGAACTTGGCGACCGCCTGCACGGCGTCGATACCGCGCTCTTTGGCCGAGTCGCGTGAGCTGCCCACCAC
>DDWT01000028.1:63760-111220 GCA_002347365.1 Actinobacteria bacterium UBA2279 | reverse complement strand
ACGCTGTGGTACTCCGCCCACGCATTGCGCGCTGCGATGACGCCTTCCTCCTCGGCAACGTGCGCGAGCATCATGCCGCCGATAAGGTCACCGATCGCGTAGACACCCTCGAGGTTGGTGCGGAAGTGCTCGTCGACCTTGACCGCCGCGCGGTCCATCTCGATGCCGGCCTCCGGATAGCCGAGACCCGCGGAGTTGGGGATGCGGCCGACCGCGCTCATGACGATACCGCTGTCGAGCACATGGCCGCTGCGCAGTGTCGAGCGCATGCGGCCCCCGACACGTTCCACCCTCTCGACCGCGTCGCCAAGATGGAATTCGACACCCATCTGCTCGAGCGCCGCCTGCGTCTGCTTGACCACCCGCCTGTCATTGCCGGGCAGGACCTGCTCCATTAGTTCGACCACGGTCACTTTGCTGCCGAAGGCGGCATATGCGCAGGCGAACTCCAGACCGATCACGCCGCCACCGATGATGACGATGTCTTTGGGGATCTCCTCAAGCGAGACGGCATCGTCGCTCGTCCAGATACCCTCCATATCGTGGTCGATAGTGGGGAGCTTGAAGACGGCGGAGCCGGATGCAAGTATCACGACGTCGCCCTCGATGGTCTCAGTGCCGCCCTCCGTGAGTTCGACCTCTACGGCATGCGGCGCCACAAGACGCCCCGCTCCTGCGACGACCCGAACCTTCAGGCGTTTGGCGCCGCCCTCGATCTGGCTCACGAGTTCGTCGACGACGCCCTCCTTGCGGGCCCGGAGCGCCGGAATGTCCACGCTAGCCACGGCCGCGTTCAACCCGAACTCCGCAGCGTGCCTGGTGTCGGCCACTATGTGCGCAGAACGCAGGATGGTCTTGGTGGGAATGCAGCCCCAGTTGAGGCAGGTGCCGCCAAGGCGCTGCTTCTCGATCAGCGTGACCTGCGCGCCGAGCCGGGCTGCCTCGAATGCTGCCGAGTAGCCGCCGGGGCCGCCGCCGAGGATGACGATATGCATGAGAGACCTCCGCCTGGATGCGTCGTTTGAGTGTCCAGAGATTGTACCATCGCGAGCTGTCGGAAGGACGGCCAGAGTGCTTCCGCTCTCCGTCTCCGCGGGGTGCACCCACATCTATATACGCGCGCGTATACGCCCGCGTGCGCCCGCGTGCGCCCGCGTGCATAAGACAGACGGCTCTGTGCATCAGATACCGTCCATATTTGGCTGAATGGCGCTAATTCGGTATAATGTGGTCATCCCTGGTTCATTCCACCGTGTGCTGGCGGGTCAGACCACACACGTCTCAAACCGTGCCGCCAGCCCTCGGCGGAACGGATCCGGGTGTCCGAACCCCCACGGAACGGAGGTCCACCGGAATGAAGAGAACGTGGAAAGTGCTTCTTGCCCTCGCCATCGTCATGGCCATGGCAGCTGCCGCAGGATGCAGCAGTAGTAGTGACGCCGACACTGCCGATGATGGCGCCAAGCAAGAGTTCGTGTTCGCGAATTCGGGTGCTTATCGGCCCTTCAGCTTCGATGAAGGCGGCGAGATCGTCGGCTTCGACGTCGACATCGCCAACGAGATCGCCAAGCGCATCGACCGCGAACCAGTGATGAAGTCGCCGGTACCGTTCGATACGCTCATCCAGGGCCTGAAGGGCGGCAAGTATGACGCGCTGGTCGCCTCCCACGGCATCACTGCCGAGCGCGAGGAACAGGTCGACTTCACGAGGCCCTACTACCGTTCGGGTGCACAGATCTTCGTTGCCGAAGGCACCACGGACATCAGTGGCCCTGATGACCTCGCAGGCAAGAAGATCGGTGTTGTGAAGGCCTCCACCTACCTGGACCTTGCCAACACGCTGACCGACACAAGCAACGTGACCACATACGACAGTGACGTTGTCGCTCTGCAGGATCTTGTCACCGGTCGCATCGATGCCGTCATCACCGATAAGCTCGTGGGCTTCATGGCTCGCAATGACTCCGGTCTCAAGATCGAGGCCGTGGGCGACGTCCTGCAAGCGGACGAGATGGGCATCGCGGTCCAGGAGGGCGACAGTGAGCTCCTCGCCGCGGTCAATCAGGCACTTGAGGACATGATCGCGGACGGCACCTACGAGGAGATCAGCATGCGCTGGTTCGACGAAAACATCCTCGGCGAATAGCAGCTGACGCCTGATGCATCGCGCCACGGGCGAACACAAGCGGACCACGGGGGCCGGCCATGATGGTCGGCCCCTGCACACTTTAAGGAGACGACCTTGGCATTCCTGACCGTCGTACAAGAGCATTTCTGGGGGTTCTTGAAAGCGACTGGCATGACACTGCAGCTGACCGCAGTGTCTCTCGCCCTCGCCGTGGTGGTAGGGCTGCTGTTCGCCTTCCTCAAACTCTCGAACAACCGCGTCGCGAACATCCTTGCCGACGCCTATATCGGCCTCACACGGGGCCTACCGCTGATCGTGCAGCTGATGTTCCTCTACTTCGGCATCAGCTCCATCGTCGTCCTCAGTTCGTTCTGGGCGGGTTCGCTGGCACTCGCGTTCCATGCGGGCGGCTATGTTGCCGAGATATTCCGCGGCGCGATCCAGAATATCGATCGCGGTCAAACGGAAGCCGCGAGATCTCTGGGAATGCCGTCCCGCAAGGCGATGCGGCTGATCATCCTCCCACAGGCGTTCCGCCGCGCCATACCGTCACTCGGCAACCAGTTCATCATCGGCCTGAAAGACAGCACGCTCGTCGCCTACCTTGGCGTTCCGGAGTTGTTCAGCAACGCGATGACCGCGGCAGCGGCCAACTACAAGCCGTTCGAGACCTACCTGGTGGCCGGCATGTACTACCTCGTGCTGGTCGTCATCTTCACATGGATGGTCAACAAGCTCGAGGTACGACTCACGCCGCATCGACAGGAGGCCACACGATGAGCGTCATCAAGATCGATGGGCTGCACAAGTACTTCGGTGAGCTGCACGTGCTCAAGGGCATCGACCTGACCATCGAATCGGGCGAGGTCGTCGTGATCATCGGTCCGTCAGGCTCGGGGAAGAGCACCCTGCTGCGATGCCTCAACTTCCTCGAGTATCCGGACGAGGGCGATATACGCATCAATGACGAACTCATCGAACCGGGTACCACCAACCTGGACAAGGTCCGCCAGCACATGGGCATGGTCTTCCAGCACTTCCAGCTCTTCCCCCACAAGAACGTGCTCCACAACATCACCATCGCGCCGGTGAACGTGAAGGGTCTCACGCAGAAGAAGGCCACCGCCATCGCACGCGACCTGCTGGACAAGGTGGGACTGCCGGACAAGGAGAAGGCATGGCCATCGCAGCTTTCGGGCGGTCAGAAACAGCGCGTCGCTATCGCACGCGCACTGGCCATGGACCCAGACATCATGCTCTTCGACGAGGTCACGTCTGCACTCGACCCGGAGCTGGTCAACGAGGTGCTACAAGTCATGCAGGCGTTGGCCGCTGGCGGGATGACCATGGTGGTGGTCACACACGAGATGGGCTTCGCACGCGAAGTAGCTGATCGGGTGATCATGATGGACGACGGCGTGATCATCGAGCAGGGCACGCCTGAGGCGATGTTCGAGAACCCACGCGAGGAGCGGACACGAAGCTTCCTAAGCCAAGTTCTGTAACTGCGCATCTTCAGCCCGGAACGCTGCGTACCGATAGAGAGAGTGTGCAGTTGAATTTGTCTTAAGCTGCGTATATGGTCTTGGCGAGGTGGGGTCCATGACCGAGAAGAACGCAGGTTCCAGACGTCGCGCACGTCGGCCCAGGTTGGTGCTGGCGGGTCTTGTTTCCGTCATCACGCTCTGGATCATTGAAGGGGCCCTGCACGCCACCGTCGGTAGTACCGCCTTCGTCGACGAGCTGTTGCGTCCGAGCACGCACGCTCTGATCTTCAGGCTCCTGGTGACCGGCTATATCATCTGCGGCACGCTTTACGCCCAACGGCTGTTCGACCGACAGGCCAAGACCGAGAGCGCGCTCGCATTCGAACGCCAGAAGATCGGGCTGGTCTACGATCACAGCCCGGACGCCATTCTGGTGGTCGACAGCGATTACGTCATCCGCTACTCGAACTCCCGCGCATGCGAAGAGCTCGGCATGGACTCATCCGAGATCATCGGCCGCACCTGTCATGAAGCCTCCGTCGGCGCAGAAGGGCCGTGCGATGGATGCCGGGTTCGCCTGGTGTTGCGGACAGGCAGAAGCGCAACGGCTGTGAGGCAGCGCACTACCGCCAATGGGCGCGAGCAGTGGGTCGAGCAGACCTGGTATCCCGTGCCGGACGAAGATGGCGCACCGAGCGCCGTTGTTGAGATGTCGCGCGACATCACAGATGTGAAGCGCGCGGAGTCAGCACTGCAGTTGTACAGCGAGAAGCTCGAGGATCGGGTTCGCGAACGTACCATCGAGCTGGAACGCGTCAACGCCGGGCTTCAGGAGGAAGTGTCCGAGCGGCGTCGGGTCGAGAAGATGCTTCGAGAGTCAGAAGAGCGTTTCCGCCGCCTGGTGGAACTCGCGCCCGACCTCATCCTCGTCCACATCGAAGGAGTCATCGCGTTCATGAACCCCTACGGGGCGCAACTGCTGGGCTATGCAGGTCCTGCGGACCTCGTCGGAATGCATGTGTTAGAACTCATCCACCCGGACGACCGCGAGGCAGCATTACCTCGTATCCGGGTGACCACGCAGCAGCGGCAAAGCACCGGTCCGATCGAGCTGCGCTTCCAGCGTGCCGACGGTTCTGTGGTCTTCCTCGAGATCGCCGCGACCCCGCTCACATAC
Organism: Actinobacteria bacterium UBA2279; assembly: GCA_002347365.1. Taxonomy (GTDB): domain Bacteria; phylum Actinomycetota; class Coriobacteriia; order Anaerosomatales; family Anaerosomataceae; genus UBA2279. Next base: position 106,428 of record DDWT01000028.1, on the reverse strand, counting down.
CACGGTCGACCCGCCGTACAGGCGGTCGCCCACGATGTCACGGCTCGCAGGCAGGCAGAAGAGACGATCCGTCACATGGCGTATTACGACATGCTCACCACGCTGCCCAACCGGGCGTTGTTCGACGACCGGCTTGCCGTGGCCATCAGCAGGGCAGACCGGGAAGGCAGACCGTTCGCGCTCATGTTCATGGACATGAACGACTTCAAGATCGTCAACGACACGCTCGGACATGCAGCCGGCGATGAGCTGCTTGCCGAGGTAGCGCAACGGCTCGTCTCGGTAGTGAGAAAGAGCGACACTGTGGCTAGGCTCGGCGGTGACGAGTTCACCCTCCTGCTGCCACAGGCGGAATCGCGAGACACCGTCCAACTTGTCGCGCAGAAGATACTCGCGGCCCTCGAAGAACCCGCACTCACGTCTCAAGGACCGGTGGACATCGACATGAGTATCGGGATCGCGTTCTATCCCGAAGACGGACGTACATTCAGTGAGCTCATGCACGCCGCAGACATGGCGATGTATCAGGCCAAGAACGACGGGGATCTCTTCCGCTTCGCGAGCGTCTCAGACGGCACGCCCTAGGGACGAAGCTCCTGCTCGGCCACGACCTCGGTCTTGATCATCTTGACGAGCGCCTGAAGAGCGCCGAAGACGTTGTCCCTGATATCGCCAGCCACTATCACGTACATGATGTCATCGCCGACCGCCAGCTCGCCCTCGTTCACCCAGACGCGGACGGCCGAGACGCCCTCCATCAGTCTTGCGCTCTCGACGATCTCAGCGAGTCGCTCGCGATCGACACCGAGCACCATTCCGGTGACTGGTCTGCCGTCGCGCGAGTAGGACCGCACGACACCGTTGTGCATCAGGTACATGCCGATGCCATCGGCATCACCGGTCGCCTTGATGTCGGCCAGCCATGCGTCAAGCGAGGGACGGGGCTCCGGTGAGGGCATGATCGTATCTCCTGTCGTTGCGGTGCGCTGGAGCGATTATACCTCTGCGCGCTCCATGGCAAGACCTCGCAACGCACAAAGCGAAGGGACGCTATGCCTGAAGGTCACCGACTCACACGCGAGGAACTTGTCGAGAATCAGGGCAGTGTAGCGCATGGCGGGATGCGTAGCACGACGCTCTGTCGCCACGGCGAACAGCACGGCCCATCCCGAGAGGTGGCTGGAGAAGAAGTCGTGTGCGCAGTCACCGGATATCGCGTCGAGAGAGACTCGCTCCAGGCAGTGCGCCATGAAGTCGAGCTCAACCGCGATATGATCCGGACAGTTCAGAGCCGCGAGGTGTTCCGGCATCACATACGCTGAAGCGTGGTACGCGGCGAGAACGGACTCTATGCGCTCACCATCACCGGAGTCCAGATAGGTGGATTCTCGAGGCGGGACGACATTGACCATCGGGTCGTAGTCGCACTCCCCGAACAGCTGCACACGCTCGATTGCGAAGTCACGACACACGGCGGGATCCAACAGTTCCAGAAACGCGCTGCGTGAGAGCGACTGGATCAGCTCTTCATCGATGTAAGGCATCCGATGACAGCTTCGAGTCGCCGAGACGAGACGGATGATGCTGTCTGCGGCGGTCTCCTCGGGACCATGGAACAGCCGGGAGAGCTCGCGGTAGGTGTCGATCCGATCTATCAGATGACACGTGCAACCCGTTCGGGCTGTCTCGCACGAACTCAGCGCAGCGTGCTCCGACACTCGGATCACCTCCTCCTCCGCAGCAAGACAGACCCGTACAGGAGATGTAACGCGCCGCAAGACATCCAAGATACGCTTGCAGCAAAAAGCTTATGTTTTGTTATCCGCTCCCAGTATACGCACAAACGCGCTCTCGAGACCCAGGGGCATGATGTGCACGCCATCCGCGATCTCGCGGATCTGTCGCACCTGCTCGCTTGCGAGGGTGATGGCTTCCTCGGCGGGATTATCGGCACGACGTATCCGGTCCGCAATATGGTCGGGAACCATCAGGCCGGCGAGCTTCCGGTTGATGAAGTCGATCGCACGCGGACTTCGCAGCAGCAGCACGCCAGCGATCACCTTCACACCCATGGGCCGCAGCGCTTCTACCGCCCGCTCCAGCTTGGCCATATCGAAGATCGCCTGCGTCTGGAAGAACCGGACCCCCGATTCGACCTTGCGCTGCGCGCGAGCCAGCTGGATATCCCACGGCTCGGCCTCGGGGAACATGGCGCCGCCTATGAGAAAGTCGGTCGCACCATCGAGCTCACGGCCGATCATGTCGTGCCCCTCGTTCATGCCGCGTGCGATGGCAGCAAGTTGCGTCGAGTCCAGATCGAACACGCCCTTGGCGTGAGGATGATCGCCCGAGCGAGGGTCATCACCCGTCACCGCAAGCAGGTTCCGGAGCCCAAGCGTCCACGCGGCGAGCAGGTCGGATTGCAGCGCCAACCTGTTCCTGTCCCGGCAAGTCTGCTGGAATATGGGCTCATAGCCCATGTCGAGCACGACGCGCGACGCCGCCAGGCTCGACAGGTGGAGCGTCGCACCTTGGTTGTCCGTGACGTTGAGCGCATGACAGTACGGCCCGACGGTCTGGACCGCAGCCTTCATGGCGGACAAGTCAGTACCGAGCGGCGGGGCCACCTCGCCGGTGACGACGAACTCGCCGCGCTCAAGTGCTTCCCGGAACCGGCTCACGGGCGATCGCCGCCCTTCTTGTTGCGGAGATTGACCGAGCCCGGCTTGAGCTTGGTCGAGAAGTCCTTGGGCGGCAGCACACCGGATGTAGCCGCCCTGCCCTGATCGGCCAGTCGACGCTGTATGCGAACGTGCGTGCACTCGCGATCTTGCAGCACCTCACACATCCCGTCCCACATCCCACCGCACGGCCCGTTGAGCAGGCCTTTGGGGCAGGTGGTCACGGGGCAGATACCCGCGGTCAGATCCAGGACACAATCACCGCACATCTGACAGCGCTCCTCGAACACCCCGTGCCGGATGACGTTACCCAGAAACACCGACTCGAGCCCGGGGAAGACCGGCTTGCTGACGGCATCCGCAACGGTCTGCACGCCTGCGCCACAAGCCAGCACCAGGACAGCGTCCGCGTCCTCGATGTCGCCGAAGTGCTTGCGCGATTCCAGCTTCGTTCCGCCCAGATGGCACGTCACCTCGCCGACCGCCCATCCAGTGACGGCATGCCCGTCGGCTTCAAGAGCGGCCTTGGCCTGCAAGACCTCCTTCTCTCCACCGGTATGGGCCACCGTGGCGCACTGCCCGCAACCCATGATGAAGACGCTCTTCGCCCCGATCGAGGCCAGATTCTGCTTGATGCGCTCCCAGTCGCGCGGTCGAGTGATGATCATCTCTGGCCTTCCCTGCCGGCGGCTATCGCCTCTCGCACGGCTCGAACGCATCCAGGTGCATCCACCGAGTAGCCCGCACCGATAGACGCGGCATACTCGGCGGTGACCACAGCTCCCCCGACCAGAACCGGAACGGTCGAGAGCGATGCGAGCTCAGCCACCGTGCGCTCCATGGATGCAAGCGTGGTCGTCATTAGTGCCGACAGGCATACAGCATCCGCATCGGCGGCGGCGGCCACGAAACGCTCAGGAGCCACGTCCACGCCAAGGTCCTCGACCAGGAAGCCCTGGCTTTCGAGCATGCTCACACAGATGTCCTTGCCGATGCTGTGTATGTCGCCTTTCACCGTACCGAACACGACACGCCCTTCGTGAGTCTCCGACCCTTCCGGCAGGTGGGACTTCGCGCGATCGACCGCAGCTTTCATGGCATCTGCGGCGGCGATCAACTGCGGCAGGAAGACCTCGCCCCGACCGTATGCATCACCAAGGAGCTGGATCGCTGGGGTCAATACCTCCGCTATGACGGCCTGCGGAGCAGTACCGCTGCCGATAAGCGCGTCGACCAGTGCCGGCGCGCTGTCTACGTCACCTCGGCCGATAGCGGTGGAGAGCAGAGCCGCCGCCGAGTCCGAGGCCAGAAGCGCTCCCTTGTCCTCAGACGGTCCTGCCAGCGGACTCTCAGCAGCCACACGCGCGATCCAGCGCTCAGCCTGAGCGTCATTGCCGAGCAGCGCATCCGCTGCGGCCACGGCACCCATGGCGGCCGTATCCGACGGATTGATGATGGCGGCGCGCAGACCGGCGCCTGCGGCCATCGCCAGGAAGGCTGCATTGAGCTGCGGACGTCCGGGCAGACCGTGACTGACGTTGCTTACGCCGAGGACGGTCGCCAGGCCCCACTCCAGTGAGACCACACGCACCGCGTCCAGCGTGGTCACTGCAGCGTGCGGGTCGGTGGCGGCCGTCAGTGTCAGGCAGTCGACGACCAGATCGTGATCGCGCAGTCCGAATGCATGCGCGCGTTTGCGGATACGGTCGACGATCGCAAGCCTGCCCTCGGCAGTCGCCGGTATCCCGTCGTCATCGAGTGCCAGCACGACGACTGCTGCGCCGTAGCGGTGGGCCAGCGGCAGGATCGAGTCCATCGACGCTTCCCCGCCGTTGACCGAGTTGATGAGGGCCCGGCCCGGGTATACGCGCAACGCAGGCTCCAGAGCTGCCGGATCGGTGTTGTCGAGCACGAGAGGCAGATCGGTGATGCCGCCGAGCGTGATGACCGCCTGACGGAGCAGGACGGTAGCATCGACACCGGCTGCGCCGACGTTGACATCGAGCAAGTGCGCGCCGGCGTGCTGCTGCTCGGCAGCGAACTCGCGCACGACTGCCATCGAGCCCTCGCGCAGAGAGTCGGCCAGACGCTTCTTCCCGGTCGGGTTGATGCGCTCGCCAATGACCGCGAACGGCAGTGAGGCACCGATGCGCGCGACACCGCGCGGCCCGGCGAGCAAGACGCCATCGATACCTCTTCGGCCTTCACGCAGCGGTTTGTTCTTCGCGAAATCGACGATCGCGCCGGTGAACGCCGGCGTGGAGCCACAGCACGACCCGACAAGCGATGCGCCGAGTTCGACGAAGCGCGCGGCCGCCATCCCGAGTTGGTCCGGTGTACCGGGGAAGACCGTCTTGCCGTCCACGAGAGTGGGCAGACCGGCGTTGGGCTGCACCACCAGCGGCAGCGAGGTCGCCTCGGCCATCTGCTCCACCAGCGGCAGCATCTGATCCGGCCCCAGCCCGCAGTTCATCCCGACCACAGACGCCCCCGCAGCCTCCAGCACGATGGCTGCGGTCGCCGGGTCGGTGCCGGACAGCTCCATGCGACCGGAGAGTCCGAAACTCACACTCGCTATCACCGGCAGATCGGTCACCGACCGCGCAGCCAGGACCGCGCATCTCGCTTCGGCGATATCGGTCATCGTCTCGATGAAGATGGCGTCGGGTTCCTCGGCAGCAAGAGCCTGTATCTGCTCGGCGAACAGCGCGAACAGCTCGTCGAACGTGGCCTTGCCGAGCGGTTCGAGAACGCGACCGGTGGGCCCCACGTCGGCGAGCACATGTTGCGCACCCGAACGCTTGGCGACCCGCACGCCGGCGCGGTTGAAATCGACGACCTGATCGCCGAGTCCGTATTCGTCCAGCTTCGCGCGTGTGCCGCCGAACGTGTTGGTGGAGACGCAGTCAGCGCCTGCCAGCACGTAGTCGCGGTGGATCTGCTCTACGATATCCGGTCCGGTGATGTTGAGCTGCTCCGGGCACTGCTCCGGAGGCACGCCGCTGCGCTGGAGCATCGTGCCCATCGCGCCGTCGAGCACGAGCACATCACGGCCGAGTCGCTTGTCTATGTCTGGCATCCGTCTCCCTTTCGGGCTTTGATCATCTATCGATATCGTCCAAGTACCGCGAGGCGAAGAAGTAGGTCGTGAACAGCACCATCACAACGAACACGCCGATCTGCAGCGGTGCGTCAGTCCCAAACTCCCGCCTGAACGCATCCCACTCGCCATTGCCGAGTGCGGTCGCCACAGACACGCCCACGACGAGCACGAACGCGACGAGCGTCCCAACCAGCATTCGCACCCCCGCCGAGCGGCCCGCTTTGGAGCCTACCGGCATGGAAACGATGAACAGAATGAACGCGATGAGCGCGCCGTAGACTATCGTCGCGGTGAGCCCTATCCCGAACATCCGATATCGCTCCTTCATACCCGACAGACGTCAGAAACTGAGCGTGACGGCCCTTCTGGGACAGGCTACCACGCACGCTTCGCAGTACACGCACTTGTCTTTGTCGAAGTGCAGTCCGGCGTCTGCGTCCAACGTGAGCGCTCCGGGACGGCAGACCGCGGTACACAGCCCGCACAACACACAGGCGTCCTCATCGAGCCGGATGTCGGTAGCCGCCGGCTGGACGATGATGCCCTCTTTCTCGAGGAAGGCGACGCCCGCCTCGAAGTCCTCCTTGCGACCGGTGAGCTCCAGGAGCATGCGTCCCTCCTGCCCGGGCTGGATCTGAGCACGCAAGATGTTGGGCACCAGGTCGAAGTCCTTGACCAGGTGGTAGGTGACCGGCTTGGTCGCCTGACGCGGCGGGAACGTGAGGTCGAATCGTTTGCGCGGCATCTAGATCGCCTCCTCGGTGCGGATCTCGAGCGGTTTGACGCTCTGGCTCCCCGGCTGTGGCAACTGCTGCAGCGGCTTTGTAAGCTCGAATCTCTCCTCGGCGATCCAGCGCTTGAGTTCGGCGGCGATCGCCCGCGCCTTCGACAGAGAGCTGATGGGACCGGTAGGGACCTTCTTGCCTTCGATCTCGATCTCACCACTTCGCAGCTGGGCGTAGGTCACCTGGCCCAGGCTCGGGCGGCTGCGGCGCTGTACGCCGTAGTCGTACACCGTCGCGGTGATATCTGCATCGGTCAGAGCCAGCGTGACAGCGATCTCCTCGTCGAGCACGGGGATCGGTACGCCGATTCCCACGAAGGAGCTGGCGCCGTACCCCGTGAAGGTCGCCGCCGAGAAGAACTCGGGGCTCGCGTGCTTGAGATCCGCGATCACCGCAAGTGTTCCCGCAGGTCCCACGGGCAGACCATGCTCATCGCGCTTCTGGTCGGGATTGTGCTGCGTCCCCTCCCAGGCGATGTATCCCGCGGCACCCGCAACGAAGATCCGGGAGCCCACCCCGATCGTGCGATAGGTCGGGTCATTGAGCAGCGGGGAGAGCGCACCTGCCGAGCAGTACGTCGCGTTGCCGTAGCGCGCGAGCAATGTACCCAGGTAGGTGTAGAGCGGACGATCGGAGCTGTTCACCGCAACCGCGTAGTTCTGATACGCGTTGCGCGGGTTGAAGAAATACGCCTGGTTGAGGTCCTCAAGCGTGACCCACGTGTCGATCTCCGTGCGTGGATAACAGTCGGTGCCGGCGCTCCATGCGCGCAGACGTACCGATTTGCCGCGCAGCAGGTCCTCGATCACGTGCGCGCCACCATACTCGATGCCTTTGGTGCGGCTGGGCTGCGTCACGCCGATGTAGGTGTCGACCGCCGCAAGGCCGCCGTACGCCTCAACATCGTTCAGCGTGATCTCGCCCATGCGGATAGGCGGGTCGCTGTGCCCGAAGTTGAGCACCGCACCCGAGGAGCACATCGGACCGAACGTCCCCGTCGTGACCACGTCGACACGCTTCGCCGCCGAGGAGATACCCTCGGCCGCCGCTATGTCCGCGAACTCCTCGGCAGTCGCCACGACCGCCTCACCTGCCGCGATACGGGCGTTGATCTCTTCCCATGTCTTGGCCATGCCACTTCCACCTCCAATAGAAAAACGCCTCCCGCCCCGGACTGTAGTGTCAGGGCGAAAAGCGCTCGTTCGCTTTCGCGGTACCACCCGACTTCGTCACACCTCTTGTGTGACCTCGTTCGAGCACGGGACCGGTGGTATGGGCCGCTCGGCGGGCGGGAGCTGATCGCCGAGGGGGTCCGATGCTCAAAGGCCATGATATCGGTGCCTGCCGTCCGGCATTACTTGGCGCTCTCGCGCCGTTCCTCCGGATGCCTCCGAGGCCATGTTCCGCGGTTTGTCAGGCGCCGGTTCTCAGCTGCTCCGGCTCTCTGGTGGCCCTACCCTGCCGCGTACTCATCCTCATCTAAGGCTGTCTATGAAGTTGCGGTTGAAGATACGTTCATGGCGCGCTCGTGTCAACCTTGCACGGGCGTCACACCGGTGCGGTCAGTGCTAACGGAAGTAGGCATCGAGCGTCGTGAGTACCGGCGCAGCGATCGCCACCGTTCCGCCAAAGACACGTACCCGCTGCGTGCCGCTGCCGCTCGCATCGATCGCCACACCCACTTCGGCTGGAACCGACTTGGGCTGGGTGAGGAGCAGTAGCCCCCGTGCGCTGCCGCACGCGACGCCTCCTGCAAGCGCATCGGGGAAGGCTTCTCCCGTCGCCACGCCCGCATACTCCCACGACACGATGTCGCGTCCCACACCCCAGGTCGCCACCGCGACGGCAGTGCCGTACCTGTTCGCCCCTCCGGCCCGCTGGACCGTCGGGCCGTAGCTCGCGACCTGCGCGGCCACCCCGGGTGAGACGGCCGCGTCAAGCCCCGCGACCAGGGCCACATCGGGTGCGTACTCGGCCAGCACCTGCGCTGTGGGCGCGGGCAGCGCTGTGGGCCTGACGAGGTAGACGGGTGCACCGAGTTGCCATGCAAGCGGAGCGAGCGCGAGCGCGTCCGGGAACGAGTCGCCGCGCGCGACGAACCCTATCCGCTCGGGCGTCACGCTATCGAGCAGGCCTCTTCGCAGACGCACCTGACGCACGACAGCAGCCGCAGTCTGGTAGCGGTCGAGCCCACCGAGGCGTACCGGCGTCGTGGGCAGCAGCGCATCGACCGCGTTGAACACGGAGGCGCTGATCGCGGCCTCGGCACCGATGACGAACGCCCGCGTCGCGCCCAGGCGAACGATCTCGTTGCGGGTGGCCTGGGGCAGAGAGTCGCGGTTGGTGAGCAGAAGCGGTGCTCCGTACGCACCCGCAAGGCCAGATGCCGCCAGTGCATCGGGGAAATCCGCGCCGCTTGCGATCACGACGACGTCGGCGCCGGTGGGGAACGCACTGGCGCACGACTTGACGGCCGTCTCGAATCTCGTCGCACCACTGAGGCGACGTGCACCCGTGGTCGCGCTCACCCGGGGCAGTACCGTGCCCGGCGTTTGCACGCCGACGACCAGGTAGTGAATGCCGTCGTGTCCCTCGGGTACGGTGTAGGTGCCGCTCGCGGGAGCCATCACCGTGGTATCGGCAAACACCGGTGTCGCACCGGCGAGATCGAACGTCTTGGGCGCGTAGAGCTTGGCTGTCACAACGCCGCCGTCCTGACTCTCGAACGACAATCGAAGCGTCTGACCCCAGGCCAGATCGAGGGCGTACACACGCGTTGCAGCTACATTCTCCGGTTCGGTCCAAGCGCCAAGGAACTCGCCGGGCACTCCTGTGCCCTCATACGACCAGTCGAGCGTGTACGCAGCGTCGCTGCTCTCCTCGGCGGAAACGACTAGGTAGTACTCGCCGTCATCGGGGATGACCGACGCGACGCAAGCCACCGGCCCTGTCTGCTGCGCCAGCACGGAGCCCGCGTAGATGTCGCTTGTCACGGCGCCACCGGTGGAGGCGTCGAACAACTGCAGCTTCAACGCGTCGGACGGGACATCCGCAGTCAGCGTGGCCGAGAGCGTGCCACCGGCCGCGACAGCGATACGGTGCACGTCATCCAGGTCCCACAGCGTGTCGACACTCCCGGCGAGGCGGTTGGATGTCAGCGCCACTCCGGGGACGTTGCCGTCGGAACGCGAACTCACATTCCATTTGAGCGTATAGGAGCCCGCAGAAGATCCGCTGGCGTCAACCGCGATGAAGTAGCGGCCTGTCCCCCACTTTGCGGATGCGGTATAGCAGATGCGCTCCGTCGATGAACCACTCGCCGAGAAGTCATAGACCGTCTTGGGCGTGTACGGATCGACGGTGGCAGGGGCCCATAGCCGGAGGTTGAGGTCAGAACCCGTCCCCGTGAGAGTCACGACGAGCTGTTCTCCTTCGGCCAGATACACCGAGTAGATATCGAACACATCCCCGGCGCCGGCATCGAGAGTGCCGGTCACAGTCGCCGAGGAGTCTGTCGCTGTCTCAAGGACTATACCGGGCAGCGAGTCGTCAGCCGCCTGCAGCTCGGCCGCCGTGGCAGCCGCTGACGGGCCGAACGCCGTCGTGGCGACGAGAAGCACAGCGGCCAGCAGTGTACGCATCACACGTCGCATCCAAGCGGGCATGAGAGGCCCCTTCCCTACGAGACGACCGCCAGTGCTGCAGCAACAACCTCATCGTGGTCGAACGCAAGCGACACAAGCTCGTCGACCGGGAACCACCCGACCTCCCCGGCGTCATCACCTGCCGACAGCTCCAGGTCACCCACACCGGTATCAGCCACGTAGACCACCGAGACCGTCCAGCCGCGTGGGTCTCGGCCTTGCTTGCCGAAGACTCCTACGAGCGTCATCGGACCATCCCACGTGATGCCGGTCTCCTCGGCCAGTTCACGGCGCGCCGCATCCTCCGCCAGTTCCCACTCGTCGACGAAACCGCCGGGCAGCGCCCACTGTCCCGCGAACGGATCGAAGCGGCGACGGATGAGCAGCACCTCGCGAGCGTTGCACGCACCGCGCAGCGCCACGACATCGGCGGTCAGAGCCGGTCTTGGATACTCGTATGTGACCATGCGCCGAGTGTAGCGCAACCGCCACCATGCGATGCTTCCTCATGCTGAAGGGCAGGAGTATCCTGGCAAGACGCGTCTGTACCCGAGGAGGCTTGTCCGTGTCACTCAACCCGCTGCGCTGGCCGCGCAACATCAAGCTCATCGTCGCGTTCGGCGTGCTCTACGTCGTGTGGGGCTCGACCTACCTCGGCATCCGGATCGGACTCGAAGCGGGACTGCCGCCAACGCTGTTCGCCGGTCTGCGCCTGGTTCCCGCCGGGCTTCTGCTCCTCGCGTTCGCGAAGTGGCGGGGCAAGAAGCTGCGCATCCCCTTGGCGGAGTTCCGCATCGTCGCTACCGTCGGCATCCTTCTGCTCGTGGGCGGGATGTACTTCACGTTCCTTGCGGAGCGCTCCATCCCGTCGGGGCTCGCCGCACTCATCGTGGCCCTTCTGCCGCTATGGATCGCACTTGCCGAATTCGCGCTACCGGACATGGAGAAGCCAAGCGCGCGCGGCGTACTCGGCCTGATCATCGGCTTCTCGGGTCTCGGCATTCTCATGGCGCCCCGGATCACCGGGATCCACGGCAGCCCCGAACAGTTCCTTGGCATCGGCCTGCAGATCCTCGGAACCTGGTTGTGGACGAGCGGGTCCGTGCTCTCGAAACGTCGACCGGTCAAGACGGATGCGCTCGTCGCCACCGGCTACGAGATGTTGTCTGCCGGCGTCGTGCTGCTCGTCATCGGCACCCTTCTGGGAGAGTGGGTCGGCTTCACGATGACGCCGTCAGGCGCGGGAGCTCTCGCCTACCTCATCGTCATGGGCAGTTGCGTCGCATTCACCGCGTTCGTCTGGTTGCTGCGCAATGCTCCCGCTTCGAAGGTCATGACGTACGCCTATGTGAACCCGGTCATCGCCGTATTCCTCGGTTGGCTTGTGTTGCGTGAGCCCATCGACGGATGGGTCCTGGCAGGAATGGCAGTGATCGTGACCGGTGTCGCGCTCACCACGAGCGCGCCCACCAAACCGGGAAAGGCCGCAGCTCCGGTGCCCTCCGCCGAGACACTCCTCGCTGCCGAAGAAGCCGAACTCGTGGCCGAGGCAAGCGGGGTCGGCGACGTGGATTCCTTCTCGTAGGTCGAATCCACGACTTCTTCACACCCGGGGCATAGGCGCACCACATCCGCTGGCGATACTCCTTGTAACGACGAAAGGAGTACGCAATGTACGGTTTCGAACATGCAGCATATATGCGTCATGGCCTCGGGCTTCTCGGTGGACTACTCGGTCTGCTGTTCTGGGTAGCGGTCATCGTCATCGCGGTCGTCTTCATCGTGAAGATGACCCGCCACGCCCGTACGGCTCACGCGCCTCAGGGCACCGCCCTTGCGCCGATGATCCCTGCCACAGCGACCGGCATCAGCGCCGCTGAGGACCAGGCTCTACGGATCGCTCGCGAACGTCTTGCACGTGGCGACATCGACCCGGAGCAGTACCGCACGATCGTGGAGACGCTCTCCACCTGACGCAACCACTCTCCCTTCCCTCCCTTCCCTCCGGAGACCGGGGTTCCTCCCTCCCCCTTGCGGGCCCCGGTCACCACCCAGCCAGTGCGGGGCGGCCTCTCCCAGGCCGCCCCGTGCGCTATGCTGGAGGCACATAGGATCGACCCCGGAGCACCATGACCGCCGACCTTCTACGCGCCTTGCGTTTCATGCGCCGCTACGCCCTGCTGGCGGGGCTGGCGGTGCTTGCCGTACTCGCCGCATCGGCCGCCGATCTTGTAGCTCCCCAGCTTCTGCGCCGCATCATCGATGTGGGCATCACCGGGTCGCGGACCGATGTGATCATCTCGGGCGCTCTGGGTCTCATAGGTGTGGCGGTCGTCGGCGGTATCGCGACGTTCCTGCAGGGGTATCTCTCGGCCAAAGCCAGTCATGGTGCGGCCTATGACATGCGCAACGCGATCTTCGAGAAGCTGCAGGGTCTATCGTTCAGCTACCACGACCGCGCGCAGACCGGACAGCTCATCACACGCGTCACTTCCGATGTCGACCTGGTGCGCGACTTTGTTGGCGGCGGACTCGTCCAGGCGATATCGGCCGCGATCCTGCTCGTCGGAGCGGTCACTCTCCTGCTCGCGATGAACTGGCAGCTTGCCCTGGTGGCGTTCATCTCGATCCCGGCGACCATCTTCGTCCTCGTCAAGTTCGTGGGTAACCTGGGCCCGTCGTTCCGCACGTTCCAGCAACGGCTGGCCGCACTCAACTCGGTGCTGCAGGAGAACATCGCAGGCGTGCGCGTCGTCAAGGCATTCGCGCGAGAACCGTTCGAGGCCGAGCGATATCGCGCGGCAGACACGCTGCTGCTGGACCAGGGCCTCAAGGTCCGCACCACGGTCGCCAACGCATTCCCGTTGCTGTTCTCGGTAGGCACCCTGGGAGTCGCACTCGTGACATGGGTCGGAGCGGTGCAGGTCATCCACGCTTCTCTGACAGTGGGCGAGCTCGTCGCCTTCACGAGCTACCTCATGCTGTTGCTGCAGCCGCTGTTCATCATCGGCTTCGGGGCGCAGTCCATCGCCCGGTCGGGTGCCTCGGCCCAGCGACTCTTCGAGATCCTCGATGCGACCAACGAAGTGGCCGAGCTGCCCGACGCGATGGCTCTGGGCTCGATCGAAGGCCGCATCGAGTTCCGCGACGTCGCGCTCCGCTACCCGGGCGCCACCGCCGACACGCTATCAGACCTGAGCTTCACCATAGAGCCCGGGACTGCCGTTGCACTCGTCGGCGCGACCGGCTCAGGCAAGAGCTCTGTGGTCAACCTCATACCGCGCTTCTACGACGCCACCGGAGGCTCGGTGCTCGTCGATGGCCACGACGTCCGTGAAGTGACGCTGGACTCGCTGCGCTCGCGGATCGGCGTCGTCATGCAAGACTCCGTTCTGTTCTCAGGGACGGTGGCCGGCAATATCGCCTACGGCAAACCCGATGCGACACGTGACCAGATCGAAGCTGCCGCTCGGGCCGCCGAAGCGCATGCATTCATCGAACAGCTGGAGAACGGGTATGAGACGCGCGTCGGCGAGCGCGGGGTGCGCCTGTCCGGAGGACAGCGTCAGCGCGTGGCGATAGCGCGTGCGATACTCATCGACCCTCGTATCCTCATCATGGATGACTCCACCTCATCGGTTGACGCGGAGACCGAGGCGCTGTTGCGGTCCAAGCTCGACCTCCTGATGGAGGGACGCACGACGTTCATCATCGCCCAGCGCCTCTCCACCGTGCGCAAGGCCGACACCATCCTGCTGATAGACAACGGCAAGCTCGCTGCTCAGGGCACGCACGCCGAACTGATCGCGGACAACTGCCTGTATGCCGAGATCGCCGCCAGTCAGCTTGTCGGCGGCGAGCGTGACTCCGCGCCCGGCCACTGCGACTTCCCGGATGAGGGAGGTGAGGGGTGATGGCAGGCGGCGTATCCCTGCGCTCCCTGGCCAAAGAAGGCAAACCGGCCGCTGCGTGGCCGACGATCAAGCGACTCGTCGCCTACTTCGGTCCCCATCGGCGCGAGATGACGTTCGCACTGCTCTACGTCGGCTTCTCGGCTGCGAACTCGGCGGTCGCCCCGGCTATCACCGGATGGATCGTCGACACTGCGATCACGGCGCAGAAGTCCGGAGGCGATGCACGCCCGCTCGTCGTACCCGTCATCGCGCTGATCGTCTCGGCCATCGCGGGATGGTGGTCCCAGCGCGGGCAGATACTCGGACTGGGCATCGTCGGTCAAAAGGCGCTGTTCTCGGTGCGCGAAGACGTCTTCGCAGCGGTGCAACAGCTGTCGGTTGCCGCTTTCGAGCGGGTCGAGTCCGGCGACCTGATGAGCCGGCTCATCAACGACATCGAGCAGATCAACTCATTTCTCTCGCAAGGGTTCCGTCGCGTGATCGGCGCCGGTATCGGCGTGCTCGCCACCCTCGTGGGTATGCTGCTCGTCGACTGGCGGCTTGCGCTCGCCACACTCGTTGTAGTGCCGGTCATGATCGGCGCCACGCGACTGTTCGGCCTGATCGCACGTCGCGCGTTCCGGCGCCGGCAGGAGGCCATCGGCGACGTTTCTTCCTCGCTTGCCGAGGAGCTTGCCGGCATCAAAGTCGCGCAGGCGTTCAACCGTACGGACCGAAACCGCGATGAGTTCGCACAACGCAACGCGCTCAACCGCGATGCGAACATCACTGCTGCGGTGGTCTCCTCGGCATTCACGCCGACCCTGGCGGTCATCTCGGCCATATCCACCGCGCTGGTGGCAGGACTGGGCGGGTGGCTGGCAGCCAGACAGATCGTGACGGTCGGGGTCGTGGTCGCGTTCTTCAGCTACGCGCGAAGCTTCTTCAACGGCGTCAGCCAGCTGTCGAGCCTGTACACGGAGACACAGTCGGCACTGGCCGGCAGCGAGCGCGTGTTCGGATTGATGGACACGCCTGCCGAGGTGACCGACAGACCGGACGCCATCGAGCTCGGCCGTGTGGATGGCACGATCGATTTCGAGCACGTGGGCTTCCGATATGGAGAGGGACCTGTCGTGCTCACCGACGTCTCACTGCACGTGAGGGCCGGGATGACGCTGGCGATAGTCGGCCCCACCGGTGCGGGCAAGAGCACGCTCATCAACCTCCTGGCACGCTTCTATGACCCGGTCGAGGGTGTCGTGCGGATCGACGGACACGACCTTCGGGATGTCCGCACGTCGAGTCTGCGGCGCAACCTCGGCGTCGTGTTACAAGAACCGTTCCTCTTCTCGGGCACGATCGCGGACAACATCCGCTACGGGCGACTCGCGGCCACCGACGAGGAGGTGCGGTTGGCGGCCGGTGCGGCTCGTGCCGTCGAATTCATCGACAAGCTGCCGGAAGGCTTCGACACGGCGATCGGTGAACGGGGCTCGATGCTCTCGACAGGTCAGCGACAGCTGCTCTCTTTTGCGCGTGCGATCCTCGCCGATCCGGCGATACTGATCCTCGACGAAGCCACCTCATCGGTGGACACGCGCACCGAACTCCTCATCCAAGACGCCCTGCGCGATATCCTGCGCGACCGCACCGCGCTTGTGATCGCACACCGTCTTTCCACCGTCCGGGACGCAGACCACATCGTCGTCGTAGATCAGGGCCGCATCGCCGAGCAGGGCACCTACGCCGAACTGCTCGCCAACGGCGCGCTGTTCTGGCGGTTGCATGAGGCACAGTTCGCCGAAGGATAGTCGAGCCGATCCCGCCACCACGCTGCGCGGGCCTGTCACAACCGGCCGAGCGAGTTTCTCACAAACTCGCCGAGCGGAGCCCTGGCGGCCTCATAACCGGCCCACGGATCCGCCACCAGGGCCTCCAGACGCCTCGGCACGCTTGAGATCGTATAGCCGTCGGATCGCACGCCTGCCTCCAGCTCGTCCCAGCGGATCGGCACGCTCACGGGAGCGCGCTCGCGCGCTCGCGTGGAGTAAGCGGCAACGGCGGTCGCCCCTCGCGTATTGCGGATGTAGTCGATGAAGATGCGCCCTTGCCTGCGGTCCTTGAGAGGGTTGGTGGTGTAAGAGTCAGGGGCTTCTGCAGCCAGGGCATCTGCGATGGTCTTGGCCACCGAGCGGGCCTCGCCCCAATCGATGTCACGGACGATCGGAGTCACCACGTGTAGGCCCTTGCCGCCGGTCGTCTTGACGAACGCTCCGAGATTCAACGTCTCAAGCCTGTCGCGTAGCAACACGGCTGCCTGTATGACGGCGTCCCAGGCGACCTCCGGACCGGGGTCCAGATCGAAGATAAGACGATCGGGGCGTTCCACATCGTCGGCAAGCGACCCCCACGAGTGGATCTCGAGCACACCGAGCTGTGCGAGCGAGACCAGATCCGCGACTTCATCGACCAGGGCATAGTGCACCGTTCCCTCGTCATGCTCGATAGCGACGGTGCCTATCGAGGCCGGGAAGCCGGTAGAAGCGTCCTTCTGGTAGAAACACTCCCCTTTGGACCCGTGTGGACAGCGCACAAGCACCAGCGGACGTCCGGCCAGGTGCGGCAGCATCCACTCAGACACGGTCTCGTAGTACTCGGCAAGCTGTCGCTTGGTGAAGCCGGACGCCTCGAACAACACCTTTTCGGGGTGGGTGAGCGTCACGCCGGCGATGGTCGCATCGCCCACCGCACGAGGCTTCCTCGTGGCCACCTCGCCCGCCGTCTTGTCCTCCCTGATGCCGACGAACGAAGGGTGCCGCAGTACATCGCTCTCGGTCCACTCGGCGAACTCCACTTCCACCACCACTTCGGGTCGCACCCAGTGCACGCCCTTCGCCTCTGCTGCGGGAACATCGGTAGGCGCATCGGCGGTTGCAAGCGGCTCCAGGCGAGCCCGGAGTCCAGTTGCTTCTGTGTCGCTGAATCCCGTACCCACGCGTCCCGCGTACGCGATGGTTCCGCTGGGACCGACCGCGCCGAGTGCGAGCGCGCCCAGCGCACGACCGCCTGCCGAGTCCGTGAAGCCGACGACCGCGAACTCCTCCCGGCCAAGGCACTTGCGCTTGCGCCAGTCACGACTGCGACCGGCCCGGTATGCAGCGTCGGCGCGCTTGCTCACAGAACCCTCGAGCGCGAGCGAACACGCCTCATCGTGAAAGACCCGTCCGTGACCGACGACGTGGTCGACGTAGCGAACACGACCGGTCGCATCACCCACCACGCTGTGCAGCAGAGCTTTGCGTTCGGCCAACCTCGCACCCCGCAGGTCATACCCATCGAGATAGAGCAGATCGAACGCGAAGAAGACGACGTCAGCCGCCGGGCCACGAGACAACTCAGCCTGGAGCGCACCGAAGCTGGTCGTCCCGTCCGGACGCAGAACGACTACCTCGCCGTCGAGCCAGGCGTCTTGGACGGGCAGCGCCGATGCGCCGGGTACGAGCGCCGCGAACCTGTCGGTCCAGTCGGCTCCGCTCCGCGTGAAGAAGCGTGGTTCCCCGTCCTTGATCCGGCACAGCGCGCGGTAGCCGTCCAACTTGATCTCGTGAAGCCACCCGTCGCCCTCGGGCACCTCGGAGACTGCCGTCGCCAGCTCGGGTTGCACGCTGTCAGGCAGCGGGGCCTTCTCGGCCCCGGGTGTGGACGCCGGATCTGCGTCGGCCTCCCCGCCATCGTCGTCCCGGGTCGGACCTTGCACGGTGATCTCCTCCATCGTGCGGCCGCTCTTGGCCGAGACGGGCTGGTCTTTGAGAACGTCGCGCTCGGAGAGGGGTGCCGTGAATCGGTCCCGCTCCTTGATCAACAGCCAGCTGTCGGTACGCTCGTTCTCTTTGCGCTTCATGCGCACAAGCGCCCACGCGCCTTTGAGCTTGCTCCCGTGAAGCTCGAACTTCATCGAGCCGTCACGGTACATCTGTACCGGATCACCGTGTGGAGCCCAGGTCCCGCGGTCCCACACCATCACCGTTCCGCCGCCGTACTCGCCCTGAGGGATCACGCCCTCGAAATCACCGTACTCGAGGGGGTGGTCCTCGACCTCCACGGCAAGACGCTTCTGCGATGTGTCGTAGCTGGGACCCTTCGGGACAGCCCAACTCCGCAGGACTCCATCCATCTCGAGCCGAAAATCGTAGTGCAGACGACTCGCGGCATGCTTCTGCACGACGAAGCTCAGCGCAGGACCGACCTCATGCTCGGTGCCTACCGGTTCCGAGGTCTTGGAGAAGTCGCGCTTCTCGTTGTAGCGGTCCAGGGGCATCGTTCACGCCCGCTTCCGGCTTTCCGCCTGCTTCACACTGCGTTTGAGCAGATCCATGATGTCGACCACGACGGGCGCCTCAGACCCGCCGGCAACCGGCGGGGCAGAGACCTCACCGGTCTCCACCTTCTGGCGTATCAGGCCGAGCAACCGTTCGCGATAGGTGTCGTGGTACTGCGACGGATCCCATTCGGCGACCAAAGCGTCGACCAGCTGCCCGGCCAACGCGAGCTCTTTGTCCGTGACCCCGAGCTCCGTGAGATCACCGCCGGGCAGCTCGAGATCGTCCGATGCTCGCAGCTCGTATTCCCAGCGCAGCAGATCCAGCACGAGCGCGTCTCCCACCGGCAGCAGCGCTGCCAGGTGCTGCCGCGTGCGGATGACGATGGTGGCCACTCCCACATAGCCGCTCGCGCGCAGCGTCTCGTGCAGCAGCGCGTACGCCATACGGGCGGACTTGGTCGCCGGCGCGAGGTAGTACGGCTTGTCGTAGTAGAGCAGGCTGATCTCCTCGGCCTTCACCGCGGCCAGGATGTCGATCGTCTGCGTCGCCTCAACATCAGCCGCCCGGAAGTCGTCTTCGGTCACCACCACGTAGCTGCCTTGGGCGTACTCGTAGCCCTTCACGACCTCTTCCCAGGGCACTTCCTCGCCGGTGACCGAGTTAACCCGCTGCTGTGACACCGGAGCCATGTTGCGCCTGTCCAGCAGGTGGAAGGTGACGTCGTCGGTCAGCTCGGCGGCATGAAGCGTCACGGGTATCGTGACGAGACCGAAGCTGATCGCGCCGTTCCAGATACTGCGTGGCATGGAATACCTCCGGGTGTCGCGGGCACGGGTCGTATGAGTACTACTACCTTCCGAGATACCCCTGCTGCCCCCGTGACTACCGTCAGGCGATACCCAGCGTCTTGAGCAAGTACAGCGCGTAGAACATGACGAGCAGCCATCCCTCCCAGGAGGTGATCTCTTTGTCTTGCACCATGAAGAAGTACAGCAGCGTCGCCACGACCATCGCCGGGAGTCCCACGGTAAGCACGGTGGGCGCCACGGTGAGCGTGCCGAACAACCCTGCCACTCCCACGACAGCGAAGCTGTTGAAGACGCTGCTGCCGAGCACGTTGCCGATGGCGACCTCAAGATTGCCCTTGCGTGCGGCGGTGACGCTCACGACGAGCTCGGGCAGCGAGGTGCCCAGCGCCACCGCGGTCATGGCGATGAGTTCGGTGCCGACGTCGAGGGTGTTGGCGAGTTCGATCACGCCACGCACAGTGTACTGAGCGCCCACGAACACACCGGCTGCGCCGATGATGATCTTCAACCATGCGCGCCGGTCGAGCTGCCCCCGCTTGACGCCCAGCTCCTCCTCGACGCTCTCCTCGATATCAGCGTGCTTGGGCTCCCGGCGGATACTCATGCTCACCGCGTAGCTGACGTAGATGACGGTGCCCACCAGACATATGAGCGACTCGGGTAACGTTACCGCACCGTCCCACGCGATGATCGCCAGCAGGAACGCCGAACCCACCAGCAACGGCAGGTCCACGTGGATGATCTCCCAGGTAGCCCACAGACGTCCGCCCAGGATCGCGGCCACACCCAGCACAAGGAAGATGTTGGTGACATTGGAACCGACGACGTTTCCCAAGACGATCTCGGGATTGCCGAGAGGGACGGCCACGATGGAGGAGACCAGCTCAGGCAATGATGTCCCCACGGCCACGATGGTGACGCCCACAACGTAGGGCGGCAAGCCGAACGCGACACCGATCGCCTCGGCGCCGTCAGTGAACCAATCCGCAGCCTTGACGAGCAGTATCAGCGAACCCAGCAGTATCAGCGCCCACAGCAGCATACTAGCGGCTTCCCAGCAGCAGGCTCATCACGCCGTAACCGGGGTCGATGTGCACGTCACCGTCCGCAGCCGCTGCTTCGTCGTATGTCTCCGAGCCGCTGTGTGCGACGCCGGGGCCATAGAGCACGAACGGCACCGGCTCGCCCACGTGCGTCTTGAGCTCGATAGGCGTGGGATGGTCGGGCATGCACAGCACACGCAGATCACGCGGGTACTCCCGGATCCGGGACACCATGAGACGATCGATACTCTCGATCGCGGCTATCTTGCCCTGCATGTCGCCGGCGTGACCTTCTTCATCGGGTGACTCGACGTGCACTATCACCACGTCGTGATCCTCGAGAGCTGCCAGTCCACCAGCGATCTGCGCCGAGTAGTCATTGTCGGGACCATCGCTCACACCCGGGATGTCGAGCCGGTCGAAGCCGAAAAGCACCGCGAGGCCATTGAGGAGGTCCACTCCCGATGTCATCGCTGCCGACAGGCCCCTGAGTGTCGAGAACGGCACGAGTCCATCAGGCGCCACCCCGGGCCAAAACGGCCAGATGTCTGTGGCAGCCACCTCACCGCGCGCTGCACGGGCACGGTTCGCCGGACTGTTGCGCAGCACATCGCGCGCCCTGTCCATGAGGTCGAGCAGCAGATCGGCGCCCTCGCCACGAGGCATCTCGCCCACGATGGTCTTATCGGAGATGTCGTGCGGAGGCGTGTAGGCGAGTTCGACGAGCTCGGGATGCCCCTTCACGACGAGGATGTGACGATACGCGACGCCCGGATGGAACGTGAACGTCTCATCCGACAGCTCGAGCGCAAGATCCGCGACGATCGCGCGCGATTCCTCGGTGGTGATGTGCCCGCACGAGTAGGACGTCATGACCTCGTCCTCGATCGCGACCAGGTTCATCCGCAAGGCGACCTCATCGGCAGCGAGCGTGATGCCCATGCTCGCCGCCTCGATCGCGCCGCGACCCACGTAATTCGCCACGGGATCGTAGCCCAGGATGGAGGTACATGCCGCCGAGGAGGACGGCTCCACGCCGTCGGGCACGGTCTGCGCCAACCCGACCATTCCGGCCCGCGCCAGCGCATCGAGGTTCGGCGTGCTTGCCGCGGCGAGCGTGGTCGCGCCCCCAAGTTCCGGAAGCGGCCAACCTGCGGCGCCGTCCAGTATGAGTACGAGGTGTTTCACGGTTCCCTCCCCGATCCAAGGACTGTACCCAGGGTACGATGAAGTGCGACCATGAGCCAATGCGAGGCATCGCTTCTGCGGTGGGGGAATCACCAGAATCTGGGGTTAGACCGCACGCCTTCGCATGCCATCATCGGCAGTGAGGCGGGTTCATCGTCCGAGGGGGGACATGCCGTGACCGGCACAGAGCCACGTGTGCTCATCATCGACGACGATTACTACGCACGCGAGGCGATGCAGGCGCTCGTGGCTCGCGACTCGCGGACCCGCATGTGGGGAACCGCGGGTGGTGTCGACGAGGCGATCACGCTGCTCGACTCCACCCGGGGTCCCTGCCCCGATATCATCGTCCTCGACATCCGGCTCGGCGAGGAAGAGTTCGGCGGGATCATAGGCCTTCCGCGACTGAAGGATGCCTGCCCCACCTGCCGCATCCTGGTCTCCTCCATCTCGCGCGAGGAGGAGACGGTGCGCGTGGCCCTGCTCGCCGGAGCCGACGGCTATGTGTGGAAGAACGAGTCCACCGACGGCATCGCCGAAGCGATCGTGCGCGTACACGAGGGGCGGCTGGTCGTCTCGGCATCCGTGGCCGAGAAGCTCCTGAGCGCGGTGACCGATCTGGGCACCTATGCCGCCGAGGTCCTGCCCGACCGGCAGGAGTACAAGGATCTGACCGAGGCGACCCGCAAGACCGTCTACCTCTACTGCTACTGCGGCATGTCCGCAAAAGAGATCGCGGATGAGCTGCAGCTGAGCGTCAACACCGTGAACTCGCGCATCAAGAACGCCTACGCCGTACTGGGCGCGGGCAGCCGTCGAGACGCCTTCCAACGGCTGGTGGAGAGGACCGAATCATGATGAAGGCCCTGTGGGCGCGCAACCGCAAGCACCTCTTGCTCCGCCTGCTGCAGTTCTCACCACTGATCCCGCTCATGTTCAACGGCATCATATGGATATCTGTACCGGGACCTCTGCGCGGGCAGATGCTGGCGATGCGTTCGTATCAACGCATGGAACAGGCCGGCTTCTATATGGACGACACGATGATCCGCGAGATGGCACAGGCCTACATCGCGGGTGTGGGCAGCAGTCCTGAGGGCCAGGTCGAGGACCAGAGCCAGAAGCTGTACTGGATAGGCGAAGGTATCGTCATGGGCACCGACGGCGACGGCTCGCCGCTTTGGGGCCCTGGGGGAGAACCGACACCGTTCGCCTGGGCACAGGATGACGCGATGTTCACGCGCATCGCCGAGACGGACCAGTTGGGTGAGATGGACATGTACGCGTTCGCGCTCGTCAGCGGCGGAGTCCCTCCGCTCGTCACCGAGTCAGAGCGCGCGCCGGAGCTGCTCTACACCCCCGAAGAAGCGCAGCTCGAGATGCTCCCTGATGAGTACACCTGGGCCCAGGAGTATCCGAACGAGTACTCGCTCCCCCCGACCCCGACCGTCGACCCGACGATGATCGACGAAGCCTGGAAGATCGGCTGGTACGCAGAGGCGCGCGGCTACGGTGACCGCGCCCCGTTCCCCGACAGCATCCTGGCCGGCGGCGGCGGGAGCGGCGATGAACGCCGTATGGTCAATCTCATGGGTCACGCCACCGATGACGGGCTCTACGCGACCCTGTGGATAGCCGCCCAACCGGACATGGACTCTTCGTACGGGAACGCCCATGACCCCTTGTCCGACAACGCGATGATGGGCTTTGACCCGACCTCACCGGACGCTGCGAAGACCCTGGACGCCCTCGCGCGAAGGTACAGCTGCAACGTCTACCTGCTGGGGCCCGTCGAGATGGAGTGCGTGCCGCTGTGGTCCGCCCCCGACAACGTCGCGACCGCTGAAGCGCTGGCCAGGGCGATCGATGCCGGATCGTTAGCGAGACTCTTCCAGACCGGTGGCGCGACTCCTACAGATGAGATCGCCGCCGTGCTCGGCGAAGGCATCGGCACGGCACTCTCGACCACGAGCGGCTACGCCGCCAGCAGCGGCGTGCAGCCGGACGGCACATGGCTCGAGACGCCCGCACCGACCGTGCTCGTCCTGGGCGCGTCCGACCGGTTGGCGCAGTTCTCGGGCGCACTGCTCCCCGACGACGGCCCGCTGCTCAACACCGTCCGCGACATCCGCGTCTGGCTCGCCGTCAATATGCACTGGCTGCTCAACCTTGGCATCGGCACACTGGTGCTCACACTCGTCATCTCCCCCACCGCATTCTTCTACGAGCGCAACATGATCGCCCGACAGCGCCTGGTAGAGGAGATGGAGCGCGTCCAGCGGGACGCGCACGACAAGGTGTACAACCGCCTGTCCGCCCTCTCGAAACGCGTGGAGATGACCTCCGACTCGATCTCCGCCGACGTTGCCCGCAGTCTGGGAAGCGTTGCTGAAGACATCCGTGCGACCGTCACGGACCTGCAAGACATCCTGGGGGATACGCGCTCGCGTACCGCGGAGATCACCGGCGTGGATCCTCTGCGCTCGCAACTGGACCACGTATGTCGTTCGCAAGCAGCGCGTCTGGGCGTCGAAGTGCTGTTCGAGGCTCCGGATACGCTTCCTCGAATCGCAAGCCAGCTCGGTTGGGACCTTCAGTGCGTGCTGGAAGAAGCGATCACCAACGCCGTCCGGCATGGCGGTGCGAACACTGTCAGGGTCAGCGTCGACATCCTTCCTGCGGCGCTCGAGCTCTTCGTGCGCGACAACGGCACGGGGGGCGACGTCACAGATATCGATTCTCTGCCGGCCGATTCGACCGGCCTGCGGGGCATGCGGGACCGGGTGAAGGCACACGGCGGCTCACTCGACATCGGGTCAGCCGGGGACGGCACCACACTTCTCGTGAACGTCCCTTTGGCGCAACGTGCGAACGGCGGATCAGAAGCCTAGGCAGCAACCTCCGAGGGGTCCAGCTCACCGGTAAGGTCGTTGTCGAGCAGCGACTCATCGGCCGGTGCCGCTCCGCGCAGGATGAGGTAGCCTCCGATACCTGCCACCACAGACGTGATCAGGATCGCGAGCTTCGCCTCAGCCTGCAAAATGCCCGCACGGAACGCGAGGCCGGAGATGAACAGCGACATCGTGAAGCCGATACCGCCCAGCCACCCTGCGCCGTAGATGTGACGCCAGGTGATACCTTTGGGGAGCTCCGCCAGCTTGAACTTGACGGCCAACCAGGCGGCGCCGGTTATGCCAAGCTGCTTGCCGAGTACGAGGCCGAAGAAGATGCCCAGGCTGACCGGTTCGAGCATCAGCGCGGGGATATCGAGGCCGAGCAGCACGACGCCAGCGTTGGCGATCGCGAACAGCGGCAGGATGACGAAGGTCGACAGCGGCAGAAGCGCGTGCTCCATCCGCTGAAGCGGCGCCTGGATCCAGCGTGCCTGCGCCTGGATCTCTTGTGCGCTGTGCTGCTGGTCGGGCGTCTGCAAGACGTGGTCGCCAGGTACGTCCTTGTCGGCGATCTCCTCGATCTTGCCTCTCGCCCACTCCACGAAGATCATCGGCTGCATCCGCGAACTCGCAGGGATCGTGAACGCCACAAGCACGCCGGCGATCGTCGCATGCACGCCGGAGTTCAGGAAACAGAACCAGATCGCGGTCGCCCCGATCGCGTACGGGAGCGGAGACTCGACACGCATCACGTTCAGCAGCACCATCACCAGCAGCAGCGCGAGGCCCACCAGCAGCCAGCTCCACAGTATCTGCGATGTGTAGAATACCGCGATGACCAGGATGGCGCCGATGTCATCGGCGATGGCCAGCGCCGAGAGAAAGACCTTCAGACTCGTGGGGATACGGCTGCCGAGCAGTGCCAGCACGCCAAGTGCGAATGCGATGTCGGTGGCCATCGGTATGCCCCACCCGCCTGCACCGGCGCTGCCACGGTTGATGAGCGCATAGATGAGCGCAGGACCGACCATGCCGCCAACAGCCGCCAGGATCGGCAGTGATGCCTTGCGCAGAGTGGACAGCTCGCCCACGAGGATCTCGCGCTTGATCTCAAGCCCCACAACGAAGAAGAAGAGTGCCATCAGCCCGTCATCTATCCAATGAAGTGCAGACTGCTGGAATTCGAAGTGACCGAATGAGATGCCAAGCTCAGTGTGCCAGAACTCGATGAACGCTTCGTGCCATATCGAGTTCGCCAACACGAGCGCGGCGATAGTCGCGACAAGGAGCACGAGAGAACCCGAAACCTCCAGATGCAGGAACTCGGCGAAATCCTCACGCACCTTGGCGTGAAAATCCCGCAGCGTGCGCCCTGCTTTCCTGATCGTCGATGTCACCGTAGACTCCTTTGCGTCATCATCGGGCAGCACAAACGTACCCGCGAGGCATCAGGATACCGCACGAACCATTTCGTCGGGGCTCAAGACCTACCTGACACGCGTGCGCCCGCCGGACATCCCGCCGAGAAGCACGCCGACAATGGCGGCTCCGAACGTGACCATGGCGACCAGCACCGCCCACATCCAGACCGAGTACTCTCCAAGCATGATGTAGGCGACAAGCATCACGGCGCCCGGGAGCCACACCCAAACCGCCACCCGCCAGCCCGTTCCCCGGTCGATGACGCCGACCAGCGCCGACACAAGACCGACGACGAGCGCGGTCAGCAGGATGGCGTTCACACGCTCCGTGGAGCCCCCGTCGGCGAAGACCGAGTTCACCGAGCCGAAGAAGCCTACCACTGATCCCAGAAGGACTGCAGTCAACCGTGCCACTATGCCGCGCACGCCCATACGGGGCCTCCTCGGTGCTCGCCTGGATACGACTATACCTCTGCCGTGAGACTCAAGACCAAACCATGGGAATGAGCGTGACAGGGGTCACACCCTTGCAAGGGGGTACAGATCATGTCTCGTCACATGACAGCAAAGCTCTTCGTCCTGACGCTCACGATCACTCTGATCGCCACCCCGGCTTCAGCAATCACCTTCTCCAACGTCGCCCTGACCACCGGACCGGGGTACCGGACCATGCCTGTCACCGAAGGCTAGTGGGTGGTGCGGCAGGAGCGGCCGCTCCTCCTCCCCCCACCCCCCGACACGGCGGATGCCAATGTCGTGGCGTACAACCTGGCAACGCACACCCGGACCACTATCACAGATCCAGATGACGACGCCGACCAAGACCTCCCGAGAGTATCGGCAGGGCGCGTGGTCTACATGGATCACTCCGAGACCGACACCGAAATCTACATGTACGACCTCGGGACAGGAGTGAGGACTCGCATCACCAACAACAGCGTCGATGACGTCGGGCCTGACATCGACGGCAATCTCATCGCCTGGCTTGAGGGTGTCGTGCCGCCGATGTACATCCGCTACTACGACGTCGAGCGCGGAGTGACGGGCACCGTCCCCGGAACGGCACATCCCAACGGTGTTCGCGTGGATCGGGGCCGCATCGTGTACTACGACGACGCGGATGGTCAGTTCGACGTCTTCGTCTACAACCCGCTGATCACAGACCTCGCCAAGGTCCCGAACCTCACCACCACCTTCGACATCGGTACGCCAGTCATGCACGGCGATGCGGTCGCATACACTCGCTGGCCGCATGTAGACAACACCCTGAAAGACATCTGGGCGTCCGACCTGCGTAGCGGAACCACGGGAGCCGTGACCGTGAACGCCGCACGGCAGCAGTATCCGGCGTTGTTCGGTCGCATGCTGGCCTGGCAAGACGACCGGAACGGGGCCGATGACATCTTCGTCTGGAACCAGCCCGAAGGGCCCGGCTACGATGTGGTGACCAACGCCCTCGGCGACCAACCGTATCCCGAGATGTTCGGCAACCGGATCGTCTACCAGGACAATGGCAGCACCCTGACCTACAACAACATCGGCATGGCGACAGCGCCGTATGCAGCGACGCGGCTTCAGGGCCGCGATCGCTACAAGACCGCGATCGCTACAAGACCGCGATCGCGGTATCGCAGGCGCACTTCTCGGCCTCCCCAAGCGTGGTCATCGCCTCCGGCGAGAACTTCCCGGACGCGCTGGCGGCCTCAGCACTTGCCGGAGCACTCGACGCCCCCTGCTCCTCACACGCAAGGCATACTGCCCGGCCGAGGTGCTTGCCGAGATAGACCGGCTTGGCGCAAGCATGGCATACGTGATCGGCGGGACTTCCGCGATTTCAGATGACGCATACGATGACATCCACGCGCACGTCTCCAGCATCCAAAGGATCTGGGGTGACAACCGGTACCACACGGCGGAGCGCGTCGGCTACTACGTGGTCGACATCATGAACAACGCATCGCCCGACGGCTTTGTCGACCAGGCGTTCTTCGTTCGCGGAGACACGTACCCCGACGCACTCGCGGCCGCGCCCGTCGCTTTTGCACGCAAGGCGCCGATCATACTTGTGAGACCCAATGAACTTCCCGTGGAGTCGGCCCGCCTCATCTCGTTCGCGCCGATCAAGACCGGCGTCGTCATCGGGGGCACCAGCGCTGTCTCCGCCGCCGTCAAATCACAGATCGACTCCGGGCTTGTAGCCAACGGCGGCTTCGCCACCCAGAGATGGTATGACGCCAACCGTTTCGAGACGGCCACGGAGGTCGCACGCTTCAGCGTGATGTATCGCTGGCTCGACCTGGACACGGTCGGGGTGGCTGTCGGCACCAACTACCCCGACGCGCTCGGCGGCGGCACGGCGCTCGGTGCATACGGCAGTCCGCTGCTGCTGACAGGCAGCAACTCGGTCCCCTCTGCGACAGCGACCTTCCTGAGCCAGCGTGAGTACATGCTCGGCGGTATGGAGATATATGGAGGCACGCAGGCCATCAGTGCAGCGGTCGAAACGCAGCTCGAGAGCTACCTCAAGTAACCGCTAGAGGGTGGCCATCTGCGTGTTGGAGAAGCGGCGGCGGTAGTACGCCATGTACTCGACCTTTCGCTCAAGCGAGTCGAGCACGGCGTGGCCGAAGTTGACCTTCTCGAACTTCTGCGCGCTGCCCAGGCCGCCCGGCGAGAAGACGTTGATCTCCATCAGCTTGTCGCCCACGATATCGAGGCCGACAAGAAACATGCCGTCCGCGACCAGCTTTGGCCGCACCATATCGGCGATACGAAGGTGTGAGTCGCTGATATGCGCCTGCGCGATCGCGCCCCCGGCATGCACGTTGCTGCGGATGTCGTCGCCCTGGCGGATCCGCCGGAACGCAGCGTAACGGCCTTTGTACCGCAGGGGCTGGCCGTTCATCATGAAGAGCCTCGTGTCTCCCTCTTCGGCAGCCTCGAGATACTCCTGGCAGATGACGTAGCCATCGCGGGTCAGCGCCTCGACCATCTGGTTCACGTTCTTGCTCGAGGCGTGGTCGATCATGAACACGCCCTGCCCGCCCGACCCCTGCAGCGGCTTGAGCACCGCGCGTCCACCTTCGTTGTTGACGAACTCCTTGATCTCTTCGCGATCGCGAGTGATCAGAGTGCGGGGGCGGACCTCCTCCGGGAAGAGCTGGAAGTACATCTTGTTCATGGCCTTCGCAAGTCCGTCCGGGTCATTGAGCACGATCACGCCGTTGCGCATCGCGATTCTCCCGAACTCGATTCCCGCGCTCTGCGCCCAGGGTCGCGCTCCGACCTCCTCGGCGGGGTTGCTGCGAAGCATCAGGACATCGAGGTCATCAACGGTGATACGCTTCACCTTCGCCTTGGAGCCGCGCAATCCGGCGAGGTATGCGGACCCGGACTTGTACTTGCCATTGGGCGCGTGGCGGGCACGTGCCTTGATCTTCTCGTCGGGGTCATAGGCGAAATCGCCGGCCGACATCACCCACGCCTCGTGTCCGCGGTTGATCGCGGATACCGCAAGCCGCGTGGTTGTGTAGCCCGCCTCTTCGGAGGCGATATTGTTGACCATGAAGCCGATTCTCACTTTGCGGCGCCCCTTCTCACAAGATCGATGACACTCATACCACGTTCCAGACCGTCCAGACGCCGTCTGGCGTCAGGGCGCTCCAAGTATCGCGGAACCACTACAGGCAGCGATAGTACCTGACGCAGAAGCAACTCATCGATAACAGGAATGTGCTTGACGCCGAACTTGCCGATGAACAGTCGACTGAAATCGCATCCCTCGGCCACATAGTCGAGTATTCCCGCAAGTCCTCGCAGATACATGGCGTCTTTGGTCAGACCGCCACCACGGTACACGCGTGTGGTGATCGTGAAAGCCGCGTGCTGCGTGAATCCGCGCGAGGTCAGGAAACGGAACGTCTCCACGAACTCCGCCCCCTCGACGAGCATGTGGACGGCGACCACGCGTGCAGCAAGTACGCGCATGCGTTCGGCATCCAGGCCGCCAACGAGGTACTCGGCCAGCACTGCCAGGCCCTCCTGCAACTCATCGTAACCGGGGAGTCCCACCGCCAGAAGTCGAAACGGCTGCGAACGTCCATTGTGATATGTGACGACATGCGTACCGATCTCGTGCTGGATGAGAGCGTCTGCGCGAGCCGCGGGTATCGAGGCTCCGCTGCCCACCAGCACATGACCGTTGGAGACCATCAGGCCAGCGTAGATGTCATCCCGGACCTCCGGCAGATGTCCGAAGCCGGGCGCTTGCTCCCGGTAGCCTTCGATCTCAGCGGTCGCCAGCCGTGCGAACTCATGTGCGCCGATTCGCGCACCACGGCGTCCGCCCTTTCGCACGGGCAGCATGTCGAGCAGGTGCTCAGCCACAGCCAGAAGCCCGGGCTCTACACCTCCATAGAGCTGCAGACCCGTGAGCAGGAATTCGGGCCGGTTGCGATCGTTGAGAAGCGTCAGCTGCCGGTCCAGATGTCGCTGCATGTCCCGGAACACATACATCAACGTCGGATCTTCGACCCGCTCAGTGCGCACCCCCCAGAGTCGGTGCTTCAGGCGTGCAGGGTCGACAGGCAACGGTCGGTACCGGAAGCGAGGGGCCCGCTGGAACCGCGAGCGCCTGAACGCCGTCCAGGCTTGTTCACCGTTCACCGGCGTGACGAGCAATAGCGGGTCGAAGCTCTCACCGATAGCGGCGAGCTCGGCGTCTATCTCCCACACCGCCTTGAGAACGGTACGCCTCCCAAGCACGTGGTAGTGCCCCGGCCTGGCGGTCGTGTGCCCTAGCGTGAAACGGTATGCACCGCGATCCAACGCCGTTGTGAAGCGACGGCCGAGCTGGCGGAGAAGCACCGGGTAGGTCTCGCCGTGGGCGTGAGTGCGCCAGACCGGGTTCACGGCGATGCCCAACAGCTCGGTGCCCATCGAGGCCAGCTCGCGGCTGTCGAACAGCATCCGTGCGCCCTCGGGGGCGACCTTCCGTGCCGTCTCGTTCACGATGACTGGCGGTCGCCCCATGATGCGGCTCTCGCTGAGCGCCGAGACCACTTCCTCGGCAGTGTCATCGAGTCCATCACCCCTCCGTCGGACGAGGCGGTAGCCGGGCTGGTCCGGTGTCCCGCTCTCCTCGCTCCACACCTCGATGATAAGGAACGAGCCGAAACGCTCGCGCATCACCCCGGCAAGCGCGCGCAACAGGTCGCGCAGCCCGTCCCGGCGGGAGGCCTCTCCTGACGCAAGCAGGTAGCTCGCCACGCCGGTGACGATGCGGTCCGTGCCCGCATCCGGATGATCGGCCGGTCTGCGGTAGACGACGATGAACGGCAGGCGGCGATCGACATGCACACGGCCCCACACCGGCAGCGCACGGCGCACCGACTGGTCCTCAGAGAGACGATCGACCATCGATGCGATGCGTTCGGAAGTGAGCTCGGCCGGTCGGATCATACCGACACCTCGCCAAACGCTTCGGCAAGATGTGGTACCGCCATGTCCAGTGTCTCGGCGATCCGCACGTGCGCCCGGGCATCGCGCTCACCGGTCCACTCGTCCATCCAGGTCTTCTTGAACTCGATCGCCAGCACACACCCGGTGGGATAGCGCTCGTGTATCCAGGCCGCCAGATTCCCTCCGCGGAACTTGACGTTCTCCTGCACATCGAAGCCCGCCTCGGCCAGATCCGCGACAAACGTATCGACGACGCGGGCGAAGCGAACACGATCGAGCGTCCCCGTGCCGAGATTGACTTCGGGATTGGCCTCAGGATCGTCAGCAGCAGCGTCGGCCCCGCCCCGGCGGTGGTTGTACGAGTGCAGGTCGAGGAGCACGAATCCACCGTGTCGCTCAACGATCCCGTCCAGGATCTGTGCGACCTTCGCGTAGAAATCGTCGTAGTGCCGGAGTGATGTCGCGACCATTTCCCCCGGCAATGCCTCGCGCCAGACATCCAGACCCCACGCCTCGGCGGGTGTCAGGTAGACCGCGCTGTCACGCGGCCGGTTCACATCCACCTCGAAACGAGAGCGATGCACCACGATGCGCGTAGGTGCGCAGGCGGTCCACTCGGCGGTATACGGGTCCTCCTCGCGCAAGCGCGCGGCATCATCCAGCGCCAGATACGAGCGGAGTCCGTCTCGGACATCGTGCCCTGCGTGGATGGCCGAGGCGAGCACCGGAACTGCGCTCTCGGCCACGATGTAGCTTGCGAACAGGCGGGCATCAGGCATCGGGAGCCGCCGGATCGTCGATGGCGAGCAGGACTCGGGACAGACCCAGGTCACGATCGCGGTTGTCGACTGCGGTGAACATCACGCCCAGAGGTACGAGACGTTCACGCAATGCACGCGTGAGCACACCGCATCCCGGCACGCGTGTCATCGGTCGACCGGAACACCAGACACCATCACCGGCACTGACGTTCGTCACGCCTACTCCGCAGCTTGGACTTCCTTCGATGCCCACAAACAACTCGACCGAATCCCCTGCCTTGAGGTGACGGCCCACCTGTGCAACCGCGTCCTCTGCAAGCGCCGCGCACAGCTCATTGAACACCGGGGTGTCGTACGCCTCGACCGGCCTGGGCTCACGGTGGCCTCCCTCGGCCATCATCTCAGGACAGGGCAGCTGCACGATGCCGTAACCGCGGTCAGCGAGGGCACCCACAAGCGGGTGCACACCCTCGTATGTGGCGAGCCCCTCTACACGCGCATTCACGTTGAGCAGACAGTGTGCAACTAAGGCGACTTTCCGGCTTCGGTGCATTCGGATCCCTCCGGGGAGCGGTTATAAGGATTCTCCCACATACGCCCTGCTCTGCTACCATGCACGCATGGAAACGACACGCTACCGCGACACCCGCGGACTCGACACGAGCCGACCTGCCTTCACCGATGCCGTGGTCAAGGGCATCGCGCATGGGGGCGGCCTGTATGTGCCCGAGTCGCTGCCGGTCTTCGAGCTCGAGGAGATCCTCACACTCGGTGACCTGCCCTACTGGCAGCGCGCGGCCACGATCTTCGAGCGTTTCGGCGTGGACCTGCCCGGCGCGCGAATCGCCGAGCTCATGCGCGTCGCGTACGGCGAGGCCTTCGATGACGCACGCATCGCGCCCATCGAGGAGGTCGTGGCGGGAATGCACGTGCTAGAGCTGTGGCACGGTCCCACCTCGGCATTCAAAGACATGGCGCTGCAGTGCATGCCGGTGTTCTTCTCGGAAGGCATCGCACTCAAGCAGGAACGCGGTGAGCTTGAAGACGACTACCTTGTGCTCGTGGCGACCTCGGGCGACACGGGCAAGGCGGCGCTCGAGGGGTTCGCAGACCGCGCCCACACTCGCATCGTCGTCTTCTACCCTGCTGACGGAGTCTCCGACATCCAGCGCAAGCAGATGGTGACGCAGCGCGGTGGCAATGTGAGCGTCTTCGGCGTGCACGGCAACTTCGACGACTGTCAAGACGCCGTCAAGGCCGCGTTCAACGACGAGTCGTTCAACACCGAGCTTCACGAGAAGCGCCACCTCAAGCTGTCCTCGGCCAACTCGATCAACTGGGGACGCCTGCTCCCGCAGATCGCGTACTACGTCAGCGCTTATGCGGACATGGTGACAAGCGGCGGAGTCGTCGCAGGCGGCGAGATGGACGTCTGCGTGCCCACAGGCAACTTCGGGAACATCGTGGGCGCATACTACGCCAAGAAGATGGGCGTTCCGATCGGCAGGCTGCTGTGCGCCAGCAACGAGAACAACGTGCTCACCGACTTCATCGCCACCGGGACCTACGACATCTCGGACCGGCGGTTCGTCAACACGCCAAGCCCGAGCATGGACATTCTGATCAGCTCCAACCTCGAACGGCTGCTCTTCGAGCTTGCCGGTGCCGAGCGCGTGCGTGATTGGATGGGTTCGCTCGCAAGCGAAGGCCGTTTCCAGGTTGACCGCGAGACGTTCCGGCGTATGCGCGAGCACTTCATCGGCGACTGGGTGAGCAACGACGAATCGCTTGGCGTCATCTCGCGCGTCTACGACGAGACCGGCTACCTCATGGACCCGCACACCGCTGTGGCATGGGAGGTCGCGGAGCGCCTTCGCGACGTGAACCCTGTGCTCGTGGTCTCCACCGCTCACTGGGCCAAGTTCGGCGCCGACGTCTACAAGGCGCTCACCGGACTGCTGTACGGCGACCCCCTCCCGGCCGACGCTGCCGATCTCAGTGGCGTCGAGCTTCTCGGCAAGGTGCAGGTACTGGCCGAGAACGCCTGCGTCCCCCGTGCGCTCGCCGAACTCGACGATGCGACCGAGCGCTTCGGCGACGTGGTCGCTGCGGGTTGTGACGGCGTCGAGGATGCCGTACGCGACTGGCTCGGTCGCTAGATACCTGTGGAGGAGACTCGCGAGCTGATCGAGCGCATGCTCGACGCGATGTTCGCCCAGGTGCACCACGTCACACGACTCGACGTCATCATTCGTGCCGAATCAATGGACATGGCAGACGACGTGCTCGAACTCATCAACCGGATCCCACCGGGTCGCTACACTCGTGCTCGCCTCTGCGATCAGCTCAACTCGGCCATCACTGCACACGGCTGGAGCCGGACGCTCGGCACCTTCGACTGAGTCCTCAGATACCCCACCCGGTCATGAGCACGGGATTGCGCATCAATCCCGTCCGTCTGGAGCAAGAACGCCTTGTTCATCCATCAGCTCCACTGCCGCACGCGTGCTGTGCGCATCAAGGAGCGTCTCACGTCGTCCGTTGCCGAGCGCCTCAAGCGTCACATGCATCTCCCCGGTCAGCGTCTCATACACTGTGCCGGCCATGCCCCCGAGAACCGGAGAGCGGAGCGTGCCGGGTGCCGCTCCGGAGAGTCGCACCGACAGACGGTGTGACTCATCGGCCACGACCAATTCAGCCGTGCCTTCGGCGGTCTTGAGATACTCCAGCCGGGCTCCGGTGTACGTCGCGAACCGGAACAGACGACCGTCCAGAAGAACGCCGACGATCACACCCGTGAACGCACTGCGAAGCCATGGGACTCGCACAACCGACACGGTCACCGACACACCGGGCTGCGCAAAGGAGTTGCACTGCGCCCAGATCCAGGCCTGTGGGAAGGACCTGCCCCAATCCTTCTCGGCATACCCTCGGCCTTCGTCGAACCTCACCTGCCCTGTATGGGTCTCGATGATACCGGTGAGTCCGTGATCCATGCTCGGCACATGGCGCACTCTACGCTGCCGCGGTCTACACGGAGCGGCCGAGTTTCTGCAACGTCTGCCACGAGATGACGCCCTACTACTCAGCCTGGGTCAACGGTGGCCACAGCGATACATCGTGTATCAGCTGCCACGTCGCTCCCGGTGTCGTCGCACGGCTGTCTCACAAGTTGGTGGCACTCAGAGAAGTATGGGACCACTTCACCACAGATCCTGGGTTCCCCATGAACGCCGCCGAGGTACCGGACGAGCGCTGCACCTCCTGCCATGAAGACCCGACCGCGTGGGACGTGAACGGGTTCTCACACGAGCTTCACGTGGATGCCGGGACGTGTCAGCACTGCCACGCCGCAACGGCCCACACAGTCGCGTTCGCCGCCCTGGACACCGCAGGCATCCTCGCTCCGGGGACACAAGGTCCCGGGACAACCTATGTCGGCCAGATCGACGCCGGGCAGGGTACCCCGAGTGCGATTCCCCGGCACCCGGCAGTGCCGTGTTCCGGCTGCCACCCTATGGCGGAGGTGGAGTGCTCCGCGTGCCACCGGGCCCCTGCGGATCACTACGGCACCGAGTGTTCGACATGCCATCTGCCCGACACGCCGTTCGCGCAAGCGATCTTCACGCACCCGCGTGTGGGAGAACACACCTACCGCAGTTTTCCGTGCGCGGACTGCCACCCCGAAAGCCTCGCAAAGACCACATGCACCAAGTGTCACGAAGGTGGAGCGCCATCGGACGGCTAGAGTGCTCGACCTAGCGCAAGTCCGGCAAGCGCCGCGATGATACCGACGAGACCTGTACCGAACATGTTGACAAGTCCCTGAAGCGCGCTGCCCTGTTCGAGCAGGCGCACAGTCTCGTACGACAACGTTGAGAACGTGGTGAATCCGCCCAGTACGCCGATTCCCAAGAAGAGCCGCCAAGCCGCTCCGATCACTGCACGTTCGGAGGAGAGCGCCATCAGCAGGCCGAGCAGGAAGGCGCCGGCGATGTTCACCGCGAACGTACCCCACGGGAAACCTGCCCCCGCTCGAGAGCCCACGAATCCGCCGACCGCGTAGCGCATAGCCGCACCGATCGCCCCGCCCGTGGCCACCAACGCCAGTTCGCGCATACCCGTCCCTTCGGCCTGTTCCTATCAGTATAGCCACGCCGTGTGTATCGACTCGAAAACGGGCAAGTCATCTGGGTGCCCGCCGAAGACTGACGAAACCGACGAGAGGAACCTCATGCGCGCCTACGTGTGTTTCGATGACACCGACACCCTGGGCTCAGACCGCGGCACCGGCAAACTCGTTCGCTGGTTCGCCGACAAGCTCCCTGACGGCTGTGAACTCTGGGGCGTTGTACGCCAGCAGCTCCTCGTACACCCCGATGTTCCGTACACCTCACACAACAGCTCAGCATGCGCGGTCATCGACGTACCGGACATATCGATACTCTCCGAACTTGCCGAGATCAGTGCTGCGCACATCGTCGAGCACTTCATCGACGGCAGTGACCCCGGTCTGTGCATTGTGTCTGAGACCGACGACCTGTCCGCGCTCATGGCCTTCGGCCGTCAGGCAGCCATCGAGGTCGTCACGCAAGCGGACGCTTATGCGGCAGCACGTTCGGCCGCCGCGCACCTCTCGGGCCACGGCGGCACTGAGGACGGTGTCATCGGGGCCGCCGCCGGAGTCGGCTTGACTGCAAACGGGTGGGCCGGACGGCTGATCGAGTACCGTGTGCCCCTCCGCAGCTTTGAAGATGTCCTGCCCGTGGGCGAAGTCGAGGCGGCCGGTATCGCCGTGCTGCCAGTCGACCGCAACGTCATGATGCCCAAGCCGAGCGACACACTGAACACGCAGGGATGGCTACGACCCCGCCTGTGGGGAGGACGTGCCGTACTGCCTGTTGTGTGTACCGAGCCCGGCTTGTGGACGGCGATCGCAAAGCGCCCGCCTTCTGTCAGCTAGAGCAACGGCAGGTACTGCTCCAACTCGAACGGCGTGACACGCGTGCGGTAGTTGTTCCACTCCGCACGCTTGTTGCGCAGGAAGAACTCGAAGACCTGCTCTCCCAACGCCTCGCGGATGAGCTCGCTGGACTCCATCGCAGTGATGGCTTCGGAGAGGTCCTCCGGGAGCTGGCCGATACCGAGAGCTGCGCGCTCCCCGACCGACATCTCGTACACGTCATCCACGACATCTGCGGGCAACTCAAGGTCGCGCTCGATACCGTCGAGGCCCGCTGCCAGCATCACTGCGAAGGCCAGGTACGGGTTGCACGCCGGATCGGGCGAACGCAGCTCGATGCGGGTCGCGTTCTCTTTGCCGGGCTTGTACATCGGTACCCTGACCAACGCAGAACGGTTGCGGTGCGCCCAGCAGATGTAGACCGGCGCTTCATAGCCGGAGACGAGACGCTTGTAGCTGTTGACCCACTGGTTGGTGACCGCGCAGATCTCCCGCGCGTGGAAAAGGAGTCCGGCGATGTAGGCCTTGGCGGTCGCCGACAGATGGTGCGCGTCATTCGCGTCGTAGAAAGCGTTCTTGCCGTCTTTGAACAGCGACTGGTGCACGTGCATTCCGCTGCCCGCCTCGCCGTACAGGGGCTTGGGCATGAACGTGGCGTAGACGCCGTTTTCCTGTGCTATCTCCTTGACCACGGCGCGGTAGGTCATCACGTTGTCGGCCATCTTGAGCGCCTCACAGTAGCGCAGATCGATCTCATGCTGACTCGGGCCGACCTCGTGGTGGCTGTACTCGACCTGGATACCCGAACGCTTCAGCGCACGGACGGTGTCCTTGCGCAGATCGATCGCAAGGTCTCGTGTCGTCTGGTCGAAGTAGGTCGCATGGTCCAGCACCTCGGGCTCATGATCGCTCTTGAGGTAGTAGTACTCGAGCTCCGGACCGATGAAGAACTCATAGCCCAGTGCATTGGCACGCTGAACCGTCCTACGCAGCACGTAGCGGGGATCCGCCTCGTAGAAGCTGCCGTCGGGTCGCTTGATGTCGCAGAACATCGTGGCGACCAATGCCCCCTTCTGACGCCACGGCAGGATCTGCAGCGTGGTCGGATCCGGGAGTGCGATCATGTCGGACTCCTGGATGCGCGCGAATCCCTGGATCGAGCTGCCGTCAAAGCCCATGCCCTCGGTCATGGCAAGCTCGAGTTCCTCGACGTCGATCGTGAACGCCTTCAGGAAGCCGAGCACATCTGTGAACCACAGGTGGATGAACTCGATCTTCTGGTCCTTGATCTTCTTGATGACGTCCGCTCTGACTTCTGCGGGCATGAATATCCCCCATTCCTCTGGCTGTATGTTGCAACACGCTTTCCGCCATGTTTCCAGTACGTTACGATAGCCCATACTCAGGCGGCTGTGAGCGCGCTCGACCAAGAAATCAGGGGGTAAGGGATGAATCTTCAGCAACCGAACGCGAACGACGCTACGCAAACGACCAACCGCTCACGCGATGTGGTGCCGGGGTCCGGCATCTGCACGCGGTGCGTTGACGGGTGCCGCGGAAACTGCGAGGTATTCAAAGCCTCGTTCCGTGGTCGAGAAGTGATCTACCCGGGTCCGTTCGGAGAGATCACTGCAGGCGGCGACAAGGACTATCCTATCGACTACTCGCATCTGAACATCATGGGCTATGCGCTGGGTGCCGAGGGACTCTCCGGCGGAGTCACCGGCAACTCGGACAACACACTGTTCCCCAACGCTGACACAGAGACGGTGTTCGGCGACGTGAACAAGGTCAAGATGCGTGTGCCGATCTTCACCGGTGCACTGGGTTCCACCGAGATCGCCCGCAAGAATTGGGAGCACTTCGCAGTTGGCGCCGCGATCAGCGGCATCTCGCTCGTGTGCGGCGAGAACGTCTGCGGTATCGACCCGCTGCTCGAGCGCGACAGCAACGGGAAAGTCACCAAGGCCCCCGACATGGAACGCCGTGTTGAGAACTATCGCCGCTACCACGAGGGCTACGGCGACATCCTCGTGCAGATGAACGTAGAGGACACCCGACTGGGAGTTGCCGAGTATGTCGTCGACAAACTCGGTGTCGAGACCGTCGAGCTCAAGTGGGGCCAGGGCGCAAAGTGCATCGGTGGCGAGATCAAGGTCAACTCGCTCGAGCGTGCACTCGAACTGCAGAACCGTGGCTATCTTGTGACGCCTGATCCCAGCGACCCGGCGATCCAGGCAGCCTTCCGCGACGGCGCGATCCGCCAGTTCGAGCGCCACAGCCGCCTCGGCTTCATCGACGAGGAAGGCTTCTACGCCGAGGTACAGCGCCTGCGTGACCTTGGCGCCAAGCGCGTCACGCTCAAGACCGGCGCGTACGGCATGCGTGAACTCGCCATGGCCATCAAATGGTCGAGCAACGCGAGGATCGACCTGCTCACCATCGATGGCGCCCCCGGCGGCACCGGTATGAGCCCCTGGCGCATGATGGAGGAGTGGGGCATTCCCACCTTCTACCTGCAGTGCATGGCCAACGAGCTCATCAACAAGCTGCGCGGATGTGAAGGCGCGTACATCCCCGACATCGCGATCGCGGGCGGCTTCTCGAGCGAGGATCACATCTTCAAGGTCCTTGCGATGGGTTCACCGCACACCAAAGCCGTCTGCATGGGTCGTGCACTCATGATCCCGGGCTTCGTCGGCAAGAACATTGAGCTGTGGATGAAAGAAGAGAATCTCCCCAAGACGGTGTCCGAGTTCGGAGCCAGCAAGGAGGAGATATTCGTCAGCTACGAGACGCTCAAGGCGAAGTATGGTGCCGAAGTCGACAACATGCCCCTCGGCTCGATAGCCCTCTACACGTTCAGCGACAAGCTCAAGGTCGGCCTTCAACAGCTGATGAGCGGCAGCCGCAAGTTCGATGTGCCCTCGATCAGGCGCACCGATGTCTTTGCACTGACTGAAGAGGCCGCCAAGGTCTCCGGCATCCAGTACGTGATGGATGTCCAGCGTGACGAGGCCATGCGCATCATCTGCGAGTAGGTGTAGACTGTCATCTCGGCGCACACAGCGCCGCCCCCGGGACTCCGGGGGCGGCGTTTGCATTTCCCCGAAGGAGTGGCGAACACCGTGGCAAAGACACCTCTCACACGACGACATGAACCCCAGGCACCCATGCCTGAGGACACATCAACCTACGAAGCCGACGTCTCCAGCCCTCCTCGGCGGGTACTCCGGGGACTAAGGACGTTCGAGTCATTCGGGTATCGCGACTACATCTACTTCTTCTTCGGTGCGTTGCTGTCGAACATCGGGACCTGGACCCAGACGGTCGCCTTGGGATGGGTGGTCTATCAGTTGACCGGGTCATCGTCCTCGCTCGGCCTGGTGAACTTCCTCGCAGGGATCCCGGTATTCGCGCTCACGCTACTGGCCGGCTCGCTGGCCGACCGCCTCGACCGCCGGAAGCTGCTCATCGTGGCTCAGGTCATCATGATGGGCCAGGCACTCGCCTTCGGCCTGCTCAACCAGACCGGACACATCACGATGCCCTGGATCTACACCCTTTCGCTAGTCGGCGGCGTAGTCTCTGCGTTCATGTTCCCGGCCTGGCACGCGATGGTCCCCGATCTGGTGCCACGCAGCTCGTTGCTGAACGCGATCGCGCTCAGCTCGGCCCAGTTCAACGCAGCGCGCCTTGTCGGGCCGATGGTGACTGCTGCGATCATCGCCGCGTTCAGTGCCAACGAGCAACTCGGCATCACTGCGGTCTTCCTCGTTAACGCCGTGAGCTTCCTGTTCGTCATCTGGGCACTGGCCGTGATCAGACCCAAGCAGGTACGGCGAGCCGCAAACGCGCCGCATGACGGTGGTCTCGGCGCAGGCGTGTCCTACGCCCGCAAGCACTCGCATGTCGGGATGCACCTGCTGACTGCCGCGATGCTGACCATCTTCGGGATGCCGTTCATGACATTGCTCCCCGCCTTCGCGGCAGACACGCTGGGGCTCGGAAGCACCGGATACTCAGCGCTTGTGGGCTTCAACGGCGCCGGAGCCCTCATCGGGGCACTTACCGTGGCCTCTCTACCAAGAAGCGTCAAGCGCGAGCGCATTATTCGATACTCGCTCACCGCGATGGCAGTCGGCGTTCTCGCACTGTCGTTCACCCGAAACCACATGGTCGTGGCGGTCTTGCTTGTCGCGCTCGGCGCCGTGTTCCTCGCCACCGTCTCCAGCATCAACACGAACCTGCAGACGGCAGTTCCCAACGAACTGCGCG
This sequence comes from Actinobacteria bacterium UBA2279, assembly GCA_002347365.1. GTDB lineage: Bacteria > Actinomycetota > Coriobacteriia > Anaerosomatales > Anaerosomataceae > UBA2279. The sequence goes on along the minus strand of DDWT01000028.1, from coordinate 65,180 downwards.
GACGCGTGATGGCGCTGTTCGTTCTGTCGTTCATGGGCATGATGCCGTTCGGCTCACTGGCCTTCGGTGCACTCGGCGATGTCATCGGCGTCACCTGGGCCATCTTCGTCGGCGCTGTTGTGCTGCTGACATACTGCGTCGTCCTCCTGTTCAGGCCCCGGTTGCTGTGCGAATCGAGCGCTAGCCGCTGCTAGCCGCTTGTGCCGCTATTCACCTGAATGCCTGGGTAGGTATCCCCTGTATTCGCAGTTCAGGCGAAAGGGGTAGGAGATGTCAGAGATGACCGGCAAGGTAGCACTGGTCACCGGGGCCGGCTCCGGTATCGGTCGCGCAACAGCACTGAGGTTTGCCGAGAAAGGTGCTTCTGTCCTCGTCTCGGATATCAGCGAGGCTACCGGCGCCGAGACCGTCAAGCTCATAGAGGACGCTGGCGGCAAGGCCTCGTTCTTCAAGGCGGACGTCTCGGATCCTGCGCAGGTCGAGGCCATGGTGAAGAGCACCGTAGACACGTACGGGAAACTCGACTATGCCGTCAATAACGCCGGCATCGGCGGAGAAGCCAACACCACGGCGGACTACTCTCTCGAAGGCTGGCACAAGGTCATCGACATCAACCTGCACAGCGTCTTCTACGGTCTGAAGTACGAGATTCCCGCGATGCTTGCCGGCGGTGGCGGCGCCATCGTGAACGTCGCATCGATCCTGGGGCTGGTCGGCTGGGCGCAAGCGCCCGCATACGTCACGGCCAAGCACGGCGTTGTGGGACTCACCAAAGCGGCTGCTATCGAGTACGCCCAGGCCGGCATCCGCATCAACGCGGTCAATCCCGGTTTCATTGAAACGCCGCTTCTCACGGATGCGGGCATCGTCCCTGGTAGTGACCTATATGCATTCATCGCCTCGAAACATGCAATGAACCGGCTCGGCACTGCCGACGAGGTCGGCAAGATGATCGTCCTGCTGTGCTCAGACGATGCCTCTTTCGTTACAGGCGTTCCGTTCCCTGTCGATGGAGGATATACAGCGCAGTAGAGCAGTATTGGCATACACGTTGCTTGCGTACGCACTGAGCAGTGCGACCCGCGACCACCCCCCCCCTCGGAAGCGGGGTACGCCGCTCAAACGAAGCGAGACGCGTCCCCCCACGCGTCTCGCTCCTCTTCTTGAAGAGGAACGCGAAAGGCCCGTCGCTGGCGGGCCTTTCGTATATCGACAGGCGCTCCGCAGCCTAGCCGAACCGTCCCGTGATATAGGACTCTGTGCGCTTGTCATCGGGATTGGTGAATATCTTCTTGGTCACTGACATCTCGATCAGATGTGCCGGCTCTTCCATACTCTCACGCAGCATGAATGCCGTCTGGTCGGAGATGCGAGCCGCCTGCTGCATGTTGTGCGTCACGATGACGATGGTCACCGAGGA
>DDWT01000028.1:0-63747 GCA_002347365.1 Actinobacteria bacterium UBA2279 | reverse complement strand
CCGAGGCGGGCTCGTCCATCAGCAGTACCTCGGGCATCGTCGCCAACGCCCGTGCAATGCACAGACGTTGCTGCTGCCCGCCGGACAGCTCGAACGCGTGCTTCTTGAGATTCTTCCTGACCTCTTCGTAGAGTGCCGAGCGACGCAGAGAGTCCTCGACGAGATCATCGAGCTCGCTGCGCTTCCGGATCCCTTGCGTGCGCGGGCCATACGCCACGTTGTCGTAGATGGACATGGGGAACGGGTTCGGACGTTGGAAGACTTGCCCTACACGCATGCGAAGCTCGACAGGGTCCGTGTCCTTGCCCATGATGTCTTGACCATCGAGCGTGATCCTGCCACCGACCTTGACGTTGCCGAGCTCGTCATTCATGCGATTGAAGCAACGCAGGAGCGTTGACTTGCCGCATCCGGACGGCCCGATGAGCGCGGTCACCGATTTCGGCGCCACGTACATGTCGACACCCTCGATGACAAGGTCACGACCGTACGCGACTGACACCTCCGACAACGTGAAGCTGCCGCCGGCATCCGGTTCCGGCTGGGCGATATGCGGCCGGTCGGTCACTATAGGGAACCGCGCGGTAGCAGTCTCGCGCTCCATCTTCACTGCGTTCACCAACGGATCTTCCTCCTCTGGACCGAGCGCCATACCGCCGCGGTCACACTCACGATGCTGATTCCTGCGACGAGCACCAGGGCGGTGCCCCAGATGAGGTCTTCGCTCCAGTTGGGCACGGAGGTCACCTCGGCATAGATGTGATACGGCAGCGCCATCACCCTGTCGAGCGGCGAACGCGGCAACTGCGGCGACATGAACACGGCAGCCGTGAACAGGATCGGCGCGGTCTCGCCGGCAGCCCGCGCCAGACCCAGGATCGAACCGGTCACGATACCCGGCATCGAGGCAGGCAGGACGACTTTGCGGATAGTGCGCCACCTGGTGGAGCCCAGTGCTAGCGACGCATGACGAAGGTCCTGCGGCACCTGTCGCAACGCCTCCTCCGTCACGGTGATGACGACGGGGAGCGTCATGCATGTCAACGTCAGCGCACCGGAGAGTACCGACACCTTGAAGTTCGCCAGCATGACGAAGGCAGCGAGCCCGAACAGTCCGTATACGATGGAAGGAACGCCCGCCATATTGGTGATCGCGAGACGGATCGATCGCGTCAGCAGATTCCGGGATGCATACTCCGAGAGATACACGCCGGCAAGTATCCCGATCGGCAGCGTGAACAGAGCGGTGAGCGTGACGAGCCACACCGTGCCGCCGATAGCCGGCCCGATGCCGCCCTCGCGACCGAGCTTCACGGGCCTGGTGGTAAGAAACTCCCAGTTGATGGCCCGGTAACCCTTCGAGATGATGTAGATGAGAACGGACGCGGCGATGACCAGAACGGTCAACGCCATGAGGCCCAGGACGATCTTGGCGATCTGCTCGGTGAGTCTGGCGCGCTTCACCCTGTTCATCGGCGCCACCTCTTCCGCTGACGTTCGAGCACGAGGTCGGCAGCCAGGTTGATCGCGAACGTCATCGCGAACAACACGAGGCCTACCGAGAAGAGCGCCGAGTAGTGCAGGCCTTTACGCACGACCTCGCCCATCTCGGCCGCGATCGTGCCCGTCATGGTGCGGACGGACTCGAACACGCTAGTGGGCATGACTGCGGCGTTGCCCGTCAACATGAGCACCGCCATCGTCTCGCCGATGGCTCTGCCCAGACCGAGCATCACAGCCGCGAAGATGCCGGAGGATGCCGCAGGCACGACCACTTTGTACGTCGTTTGCCAGCGCGTGTTCCCAAGCGCGAGCGAGCCCTGCCTCAGTGACTCGGGAACCGCATGCAATGCGTCCTCGGAGATGGACAACACCGTAGGGATCGACATCACGCCAAGCACGATGCCACCGGTGAGAGCGGTCATGCCGCTGTCGAGCTGGAAGGTGGTGCGAACCCATGGGATGAGTACAGCCACGCCGATGAGACCGTAGACGACCGACGGGACGGCTGCCATGAACTCGACCACAGACTTCGCCACCTCCTTGAGTCCGCGACCTGCGAACTCCGAGAGGTACACCGCAGCACCGATACCCACCGGCACCGAGACGACGAGCGCGACGCCGGTGACGAACACAGAACCAAGGATGAGGGGGAGGAAACCGAACTGCGCGTTGTCCGACGTGGGGTACCACGAGGTACCGGTCAGCATCGTGCCCAGGCCGACCTCGTCGATCGAACGCAGACCGTTCGTGAGCAGAAAGATGGCGATGGCGGCAAGGATGACGATAGCCAGCCAGCCGCATGCGAAAACCAGTGCGCGAACGACGACCTCGGTCGCACGGCGGGATGCCGTGCGACCGAGGACCCGACCGCGCTTCGCGTCAGCCGATGTCGTCACTGTGCTACTGCAGCGGGACGAAGCCCTCGTCGGCAACGATCTTCTGACCGTCGGCGCCGAGGATCCAGTCCATGTACGCCTGCATGACGTCGCTCAGCTCGCCGTTGCTGTACATGTACAGGTAGCGGCTGATCGGATAGCTGCCGTCCTTGGCGGTCTCGATGGAGGCCTTCACGCCATCGATCGCGACGACCTTGACGGACGGAGTGAGGTAGCCCAGCCCGATGTAGCCGATGGCCGCGTCGTTGGCCTTGACCTCATCGGCGATCGCCTGGTTCGAAGGCAGGAGCTTGGCCTCCTTGGCGTACTCGGCATCTTTGCCGACGACCTCTTCTTTGAAGTACTCGTACGTACCCGAGGAGCTGTCACGCGAGAGGAGCACGATGGCCTTGTCCGCGCCGCCGACGTCCTTCCAGTTCGTGAACTCGCCGCGGTAGATCTTGCCAAGCTGATCCATGGTAAGGTCCGTGACGCCATTGCCGGGGTTCACGACCACGGCGATGCCGTCGATGGCGACCTTGTGCTCCACCGGGTCGATGCCGTTGTCTTTGGCCTGCTGCAGCTCCTCGTCCTTGATTTCACGCGAAGCGTCCGCGAAGTCCACAGTGCCGTTGATCAGAGCCGCGATGCCAGTGCCGGAACCGCCGCCCTTCACCGAGATCATCACGCCGGGGTTCTCCGTCATGAACGCATCGGCCCACGCGCCGGCGATGTTCACCAGCGTGTCGGAGCCCTCGACGTTGATTGCACCCGTGAGCTCCTCGGCAACCGGCTCGGTCGTGCCATCGGTCGTGCCGTTCGTGGTGTCCTCGGTCGTGCCGCAGCCCGCCAGCGCGAACGCGCCAAGCAGCATTGCAGACACGAGTCCGAGAGCGACTATCCGCTTCTTGTTCACAGATCCCTCTCCCTTAGAGTCAGGAAACGTTTCCCGCCGGCGGCACCCTGCCGTCAACGCATGACCAGCGTAGGTCGCCAGCACCGGGAAGTGGTTGCACCGATGTAAACCCTTGCGTGTTCTATGTGACACCTTTGTTAAATGGCTTTTACATTCCGCAGCACCCTGGCATGATGACGCAAGAAGGTACCGGCGGTAGGGAGGCGACGATGGCGCGAATCCTCGTGGTCGAGGACGACCCGATCATCAGACAGACTGTGGACTACGCGCTGAGGCGCGCCGGCTTCGATACCCTGACGGCCAGCGACGGCAAAGAGGGTCTCGCTCTCGCCGAACAGGAGCTCCCCGATCTCATATTGCTCGATCTCATGCTGCCCGGAGTAGACGGCTATACCTTCGCCGAGCGCCTGCGTGCCAAAGACGCCGAGGTGGCGATCGTCATGGTCACGGCATTGGACCAGGAGCGCGACAAGGTTCGCGGCCTGGATGCCGGCGCCGATGACTACATCACCAAGCCGTTCTCGATGGAGGAGTTGCTGGCACGCGTCCGAGCCAACCTCCGCCGCGTTCGCGAACGTCAGATCCTCGACCACGACGACGTCATCGAGACAGGTGACCTCCGCATCGAGGTGGGCCAGTTCCGGCTCTGGGTCGCAGGGCAGCCCGTCAAGCTGCGTCTCAAGGAGTTCCAGCTGCTTGTCGCCCTGGCGGCCGATCCTGGCCTGCTGATGTCACGCCAGCGGCTCGCCCGCGAGGTCTGGGGATATGACTTCCTTCCCTCCTCGCGCACGATAGACGTCCACATACGACGTCTCCGTCAGGCACTCGAAGAGTACTCGGCATACGACTACATCCAAACGGTGCACGGCATCGGATACCGGTTCGACGCCACGCCACTGTCTGAGAACGGGGCACGCGGGCAATGACCGATGCGGCACGTCAGTGGGCGTCCTCATACCGGGTGCGGCTTGCGCTCGGCTATGTCATCATCGTCGCGCTCTTCGCGGGGCTGTGGGGCTGGAGTCTGTTCGGTCCGCTGACGGAAACGGTGATCGAGCAACAGCAGACGCACCTGCAAAGCGTCGCACAGGCGGGCGTGCTCGTCCTCGGGCAGCCGGGCATCGATCTCACGGCGTCGGTCAACAGTCTGGTGACGCGAACCGACCTCCGCATGACAGTCATCGCCTCGAACGGGGCCGTCCTTGCAGACAGCGAAGAAGACCCGACCGTGATGGAGAACCATGCCAGCCGCCCCGAGGTCGCCGCAGCGCTCTCCGGGTCGATCGGCCGCGACATTCGCGAATCTGCGACCCAGGGCGTGCAACAGATGTACGTCGCCGTCCCGGCGAGCTTCCAAGGAAAGCGTGTCGCACTGCGTGTCTCCGAATCGCTCGAGCGCATCCGTGAGCTGAGCGCCCAAACCAGACGTACCGGGCTCGCCCTCCTCGGCGCGGCGCTCATCATCGCTCTCGCTGTCGGCGCACGGATCGCGGCCGTCACCGCTCGCCCTGTCGAACGCCTGGCAGAGGCGGCTGCGACGATGGCTTCCGGCAACCTGAGCGCCTCGGTCCCCGATGAGAGCGGGGCCCTTCTGCCCCTCGCGCAAGCGCTGGCACGCCTTCGCGTTCAGCTCCGTGACCGGATCGGTGCGCTCGAGACGGAGCAGACCAATCTGCATGCGGTCCTCGACGGTCTCGAAGACGCCGTCTTCCTGCTTGAGAACGACCGCATCGCGGTCTCCAACCGCGCAGCGAGCGAGCTCTTCTCGCTCTCACCGACGACACGCGGACGATCGCTCGCCGATGTCGGACTGCCGGCTTCGCTTGCCTCGGCTCTCCGCCGGAACCTCGAGCTTGAGGCGACGGCGTCCGCCGAGATCGGCCCCGACCCACGCGGACGGTCGTTCAGGCTGACCTGTGTGCCTCTGGAGCGGACCCCCCAACAGACGCGCAGTCTCGTTGTCATCGCCGATATCACCGATCGAGCCCGTGTCGACCGGATGCGGCGCGACTTCGTTGCGAACGCATCACACGAGCTCAAGACGCCCACGGCGGGCATACTGCTGCTCGCCGAGATGGCAGAGAATGCGGCGACGGATGGCGACACGCCACAAGCCCTCGCGTTCGTGAGCCAGATCCGTGCGGAGGCCGGGCGGATGCGTCAGTTGATACTCGACCTGCTCGACCTTTCCCGGCTTGAGACCGGTCCTGCCGAAGGTGCCATAACGGACGTGCGCGAGGCGATCGAGCTGTCGCTGGCAGCCCATTCGCGAGCCGCATCCGCGAAGGGACTCGCGCTCGAAGCTGATTTCTCGGCGGTGAGCACCGAGGACGCCTTCGTCGTTGCCGATCGCACCGACATGGCAGTCGCTCTCGACAATCTGCTCGCCAACGCGATCGCCTACACGCCGGCAGGCAGGGTCACGGCCTCGGTTGCGGCAGACGATGCGAACGTTCGCATCGTGATCGCGGATACCGGCGTGGGAATCCCTCCCGAAGACCTTCCGCGGGTGTTCGAACGCTTCTACCGCGTCGACCGCTCGCGCGTTCGGGACAGCGGCGGCACCGGGCTCGGTCTGTCGCTGGTGCGGCACGTTGTCGAACGTTCGGGCGGGCATGTGGCGATCGACTCGGCCCCCGGCACGGGCACGCGCGTCACCGTCACGCTGCACAGAGCACGCTAGTCGTTCTCCGGAATCCCGGCTCCCCACGTGGCGCCGAGCAGGATCATCAATGTGACCCACGCGGCGCCGAGCAACCAGCCACCCACGACATCACCCATGAAGTGGACGCCGAGGTACACACGCGACAGACCTACCAGAAGCGCTGCTGCCGTGCATGTGGCGACGATCACGACCGAGCGACGCAGTCGGCGCTCTCCGATCAGCGCAACGAAGCCCAGGGTGCCGAAGAAGGTCGTTGCGGACAGTGCGTGCCCCGACGGGAAACCATACGTCCCCGGAATCGCGATACGGGCGAACTCGAGTGCCGGCCGCACGCGGTGGATGACCAGCTTCATTCCCTCTCCTAAAAGCGCCCCGAGGGGAACCGTGACAAGCAGCAGCAACGCCTCTGCCCTGCGGCCTCGCAGGTAGAGGTATACGCTCGTCGCAAGCGTGAGTGCGCCCAGGACCGGGAAGCTTCCCAACGTGGTGAAGAAGCGTGCAACGCTCTCCAGACCCGGCAGTGAGATGCCGCGGATGAGTTCGGAGATACGGGCGTCAAAGGACAGGAACGCCGGCAGCTGCAGCACCGCAGCCGTCAGCACCACGAACGAAACACCTGCTATACCGCACGCGATCACGAGGAGCCCAGATCGCGGGTCGCGACGCCATGACACGGTACGCGGCACCATCGGACTCATGCGCCCACCGCCTCGAGGAGACGCGCCGCGACCTGCTTCTTCCGTGAGAGTACGCCATCCATCCATGCGGACCCGTTCGTGAACGTCACGCCCAATCCTCGCTCGGCGATCCGCGTTCTGCCTTCCGCCACGATCTCGCTCCCCTCGCGCACGACGTCGGTGACCATCAACAGGACAAGGTCGTATCGGCGGGTCTCACGCATTGCACGCATGGCCAGAACGATCTCATCCCGGTGCACGAGTATCTCGGCGGCATTCACCGTCTCCACCTGCCCGACCGCAATGGATGCGTCGCCGATGCGGTACTCCTTGAGGTCCGCGCCCACGATGCGCTCTGCAGAGAAGGTCTCATAGGCGGACCGAGCCCGGAACATCTCCATTCCGAACTCTACGGGCTCGATCTTGAGCAGAGTCGCCAGACGGCGCGCCACCTCACGGTCGAGCAGCGTCGTCGTCGGTGACTTCAGCAGCACGGTATCGGACAACACTGCCGACAGCAGCAGGCCAGCCATGACGACCGGGACTTCGATGCCCAGCTCGCGGTAACGCTCCGCGACGATCGTCGCAGTCGAGCCTACCGGCATGTTCAGGAACAGGATGGGCGAGGCAGTCTGCACGTCGCCCACGCGGTGGTGGTCGACGATCTCGACGACCGCAGCCTCGTCCGCTCCAGCAGCCGACTGCGCCAGCTCGTTGTGGTCGAGCAGTACGACACGGCGGCGGGTCCCGCGGGCAAGATTGGTGCGCGTGATCATGCCCGCCAGCCGACCGGTCTCGTCGACCACCACGGCCTCACGATGTGGCGACTCGACCAGGTCCTCCACCACCTCGGAAAGCAGCATATCGGGCGCCACGAGCAGCAGATTGGCATCCATGATCTCGCCGACGCTATGACTGAGGTTCACGAGCCTGGCTGTCGCGTAGGTGTCGTGTGGCGAAGAGATCACCGAAGTGCCTGTTCGGGCAGCCGTTTCGAGGACGCCATCTTCCGGCGTTGCCCCTCCCGTCACGATCAGGCAGGCGATGCCGGCCTCCAGCGCCATCGGCTGAGTGCGCTTGCGATCGCCCACGATGAGCGTATCGCCGGGCTTGATGTAGCCGCGCATCGTCTGAGGCTCCATGGCGCCGATAAGGACCCCGCCGGAGAGCACGGCATCAGCACTTCCGGCCAGCACGCCGCCGCCAAGAGCATCGGCGATTTGACCAACGGTCACCGGAAGCTCGGTGAAGTCCGCAACGTCAGTCTCCTCGATGTAGCGTTCGGCGAGGATCGCGACGTTGATCAGACCGCGAACGACTCCCTCGGCATCGACCACGGGCAACGCACGCACCCCGTGTTCGCGCATCAGACGTCCCGCTGCCAGCATGTTCTCATCGGGGGCTACAGAGATGACATCGGCCGACATCACGTCGCGGACGCGCGTACGCACATGCGTGATCTCATCGGGCAGATCGACGCCGAAGCGCTCGAATACCCAGGCCGTCTCGGGGGGCACCGGGCCGAGGCGCGCCGGAACGTAGATGTTCTCGGCATCGGTACGGTTCTTGAGGTGCGCGTAGGCGACCGCCGAGCAGATGGAGTCGTTATCCGGATTGCGGTGACCGAAGACGAGGACCGGCCCCATCGTCACTCCCTTCGCGACCGCCATGGTCGCAGAGAATCACTCGACCTTACGTATCGGAGCGTACCCCATAAGGAGCTTCTTCGTCCCTGCCGGACCGCCGAACCGGATCTCCACGCGGTCTCCATTGACCTCGAGCACGGTACCGCGACCGAAGGTCTTGTGCTCGACCACATCTCCGGTCGCCAGCTGCACTGTGGCTTCCTTCGGCTCGCTCGCACGTCGCTGGCCCGACCCGAACACACGGCCTCCCGAGGCGGTCGAGCCGGCCTCGAAGCCGCTCGCCCAGCGTGTGGAGCCTCCGCGGTCGCCGCGTCCACGCCCGGGCGCCGCCGAACCGAAACCGGCGGAACCGACTCCCTCGGTACGAATGCACTCTTCCGGGACCTCATCAATGAAGCGACTCGGGGGGTTGTACTGCGACTGCCCGAACAGCGAGCGCTGACTGGCATGTGTGAGATACAGGCGTTCGCGAGCGCGTGTGATACCCACGTAGCACAGGCGGCGCTCCTCTTCGAGGCCCTGCGGGTCGAACATCGAGTTCGCATGCGGGAAGATCGTGTCTTCCATACCCACGAGGAATACGACGGGGTACTCCAGGCCTTTTGCGGTATGCAGCGTCATGAGCGTGACCGAGCGGTCCTCCTCGGCCAGCTGATCAAGATCTGTGCGCAGCGATATCCATTCCAGGAACGTCTCCAGCGTTCGATCGGCGTCCTCGTGCGTCTCGTCGTACTCCTGCACGACTCCGAAGAACTCACGGATGTTCTCCGCACGGCCTTCGGCCTCGCTCGTACCCTCTGCGGCCAGCGCCGAGAGCAGACCCGAGCGTTTCACGATCTCCTCGACACGCTCGCGCAAGGTGTCGGGCTCAAGCCCGCGCGCCTCGACCAGGACAGCGGCGAGCTCCGCGACCTTGCGACGCGGGCCGGTAGAGAGCCAGTCCTCCTCGGCAGAACGATCGATCGCCTCAGAGAGCGTGATTCCCTCTTCGTAGGAGCGAGCTTTGAGCGCGTCCACCGTCGTCTTGCCGATACCCTGCCGTTTGGTGAGCAGACGCTCGACGGACTGGATGTCTGCAGGGTTCACGACGGCCCGCAGCCACGCCATGACGTCTTTGATCTCGGCGCGCTCGAAGAAGCGTGTACCGCCCACGAGTCGATACGGCACGCCCACGCGCAGGAAGATGTCCTCCAGCGTCCGGGACTGTGCATTGGTGCGGTAGAAGACCGCGAAATCGTCGTAACCGCGATGTTCCTCGCGCAGCAGCCGCTCGATCTCCTGGCCGACGAAGCGAGCTTCGTCCTTCTCATCCGTCGCAAAGTAGCGTGTTATGGCCTCCCCGCCGGCGTTCGCCGTCCAAAGCGTCTTAGGCTTGCGCCCTGCGTTGTTGGCGACCACGGCGTTGGCAGCGGTCAGGATCGTCTGCGTCGAGCGATAGTTCTGCTCGAGCTTGATGACGGTCGCCTCCGGATAGTCATGTTCGAACTCGAGGATGTTGCGGATGTCGGCACCACGCCACGAGTAGATGGACTGGTCATCGTCGCCCACGACCATCAGGTTGCGGTGCTTGGCTGCCAGCAGGTTCACGATCGAGTACTGCGCGTGGTTGGTGTCCTGGTACTCGTCGACGTGGATGTAGCGAAAACGGTCCTGGTAAAACGCGAGGACCTCCGGGTGCTCGTCGAAAAGCCGGTGCGTGTTCACGAGCAAATCATCGAAGTCCATCGCGTTGGCCGCGACCAAACGCTGCTGGTAGAGCGGGTAGACCTTCGCGGCGACCTTCATCGGCGGCATGACCGCGTCCTGCGCGAAGCGCGCAGGGCCGATGAGTTCGTTTTTCGCCGAGGAGATACGGCCGGCGATCATCTTGACCGGCGCCTTTTTGGGATCGATCTCGAGATCGGCCATCGCCGCAGAGATCATACGCTTGCTGTCGTCGTCATCGTAGATCGAGAAGTTGCGCGTGTAGCCGAGACGGTGGGCCTCGCCACGCAGGATGCGCACGCACATTGCGTGGAACGTCATGACCCACATCGACCGCGCTCCCGGGCCGACGAGGTCCTCCAGACGATGCCGCATCTCCTGCGCCGCCTTGTTCGTGAAGGTGATGGCGAGAATCTCGGCCGGCGATACGCGCTTGTCTCCAATGAGATGCGCTATGCGGTGTGTGAGCACGCGCGTCTTGCCCGATCCGGCGCCCGCCAACACAAGCAGAGGCCCATCAGTGGTCACGACAGCGTCATGCTGCGCAGGGTTGAGTTCGTCCAGAAGGAGGTTCATAGGGTGTCCAGTTTACACGCGGAGGCGGTCCGACTCCAGGGCTCACACAGCTTCACCCGGAGTACGCACGACTCCCCTGGGACACCACATGGCAGGGTATGCGCGGAAGACCGCTAGCCCGGGACAGCTTCGGTCACTTCACGAACTTGATCATGGAAAAACCACTGCTCTCACCGTGCTTGAGACACATGTCGTGCATGACTTTCGACTCACCATGCACGTGCTGGACGTTGCCGCACTTCGCGCACACGGGACCCCCACACTCGGCACAGAAGCCAAGGCGTGGTTCGTTCTGTGAGCCGCAATGGGCACAGAATCGGCGAAGTGAGACCTCCGTCATCCGTGTCACCTTTCACTCGGTGTACGAGCGTGTAGCAGCAACTTGCGCGCCGAAGTGCTAGGCGATCGTTCTACCTACAGATTCTGCCACAGGTTGGAGTTCGCCAACCAATACACGAAGTCGCGGGAGATCCAGGGACTGCGGACCATCCGACAGGGCCTTGCGGGGGTTGGGGTGGACCTCCACCATGATTCCGTCCGCGCCTACCGCGACTGCGGCACGGCACACCGCAGGAACGAGATCCGCCTGGCCGCAGGGGTGAGATGCATCGATGATGATCGGGAGGTTCGAGAGCTTCTTGACGACCGGGACGGCGGTGATGTCCAGTGTGAAACGCGTCGATGTCTCAAACGTACGGATACCGCGCTCGCATAAGATGACGTTCGGGTTGCCCTGGCTGGTGATGTACTCGCTCGCCGCGAGCCATTCATCGATGGTCGCCGCCATACCGCGCTTGAATAGCACCGGCTTCCCGCTCTCGGCGGTCACGCTGCCCAGCTTCTTGAGCAGTGAGTAGTTGGCCATGTTGCGCGTCCCGATCTGCAGGATGTCCACGTAGCTGTCCACGAGCTCCGCGTGAGCAGAGTCGACGACTTCCGTGCAGGTGAGCAGGCCATATCGCTCTCCCGCCTCCTTGAGCAGCTTGAGGCCCTCTTCCTCCAGGCCCTGGAAGGAGTAGGGCGATGTGCGCGGCTTGTACGCGCCGCCGCGAAGCACGCGAATCCCGAGTTCCGCCGTGACCGCAGCGACCTCCATGATCTGCTCACGACTCTCGATCGAGCACGGGCCGACCATGAGCGTCACCCGCTCACCATCCCGTACGACCGCACCAATGGCTTGTGCCACATCGGCCATGACGGTTCAGAGCTCCTTCATGACATGCAGTATCGCTTCGTAGATCTCACGGAGATTGTCGTCGAACAGCGGCCCGTCATTGCACGCGGACAGTTGCGCGAAGATCTGCTCTTCGCGTTTTGGATCATAGAGTCCCCAGTTGACCTTGGGCTTGAGCGCACGGATCGCCAGCGCCAGGTCCGCACGCTCGTTGAGCAGCTTGACGATACGACAATCAACCTCGTCGATCTGGGCCCGGAGATCCGTGATCTCCTGCCTGACGCCTTCCGTATGCTCGCCCATACTCTCCACTCCACCTCAGGTCGGGGGGTCGTTTGTTGTGCAGAACGCCGGCGAGGTACTGCCGGCGCTCGTCATACCCTACTTATTCCCACTCGATGGTGCCTGGGGGCTTGCTCGTGATGTCATAGGCGACCCGGTTGATCCCCTCGACCTCATTGATGATGCGATTGCTCATCTTCGCAAGCAACTCGTGAGGCAAGCGCGCCCAGTCGGCGGTCATCGCATCTGCCGAGGCGACAGCGCGGATGATGATGGGGTGACCGTAGGTGCGTTCGTCCCCCATGACGCCGACCGAACGGATATCCGGCAGGACGGCGAAGTACTGCCAGACGCTGCGCTCCGTGTCCCAATTGCCGATCTCCTCGCGAACGATCGCATCGGCCTTGCGTAGGATGTCGAGCTTCTCTTCAGTAATGGCGCCAATGATACGTACGGCGAGTCCGGGACCCGGGAAGGGCTGACGATGCACGATCTCGTCAGGCAAGCCCAGCTCGGCCCCCACGGCACGAACCTCGTCTTTGAACAGTGCTCTCAGCGGCTCGATGAGGTCGAAATGTACTCCCGCGGGGAATGGGATCAGATTGTGGTGGCTCTTGATCTTGGCGGCGCTCTTGTTGCCGCTCTCGATCACATCGGGATACAGCGTGCCCTGCGCAAGCCACTTCACGCCTTCAAGCGTGGTGGCCTCTTCGAAGAACACCTTCCAGAACTCCTCGCCGATGATGCGCCGCTTGAGTTCGGGGTCCGTCACGTGCTCGAGCAGGCCGAGGTAGCGCTCCTGAGCCTGAACGTGTACGAGGTCGATATGGAACTGGTCACGGAATGTACGGACGACCTGCTCGGCCTCGTCCAGACGCATCATCCCGTGGTCCACGAACACACACGTGAGCTGGTCGCCGACCGCGCGGTGGAGCAGCGCTGCAACGACGCTGGAGTCGACGCCGCCGGACAGCCCGCAGATCACACGATCGGTGCCGACCTGCTCACGAACGCGCGTGACGGTCTCGTCGATGATGTTGACCATCGTCCAGACCGGAGGGATACCGGCTATCTCGTGCAGAAAACGCTTGATGATCTGCTGACCGTAGGCAGTGTGAGCGACCTCAGGATGGAATTGGGTCGCGTACAGACCCCGCGAGGAGTCCTCCATCGCAGCGACCGCGGTGATCTCGGTACACGCCGTCACCAGGAAGCCCTCAGGCGCCGTGCCGACGCTGTCGCGATGGCTCATCCACACCTGCGACGTCTCCGGCACGCCCTCAAGGAGCCGACACTCTGGCTCCATCACCGCAAGCTCTGCGAAGCCGTACTCACCGATATCCGTGTGAGGGACTTTGCCGCCCAGGTCCAGCGCCATGAGCTGCATGCCGTAGCAGAAGCCCAGGATCGGGATACCCAGATCATAGATGCGCGGATCCATCTTCGGTGCGCCCGGGGCGTAGACACTCGCCGGCCCGCCCGACAAGATGAGCGCCGCCGGATGGCGACGCTCGATCTCTTCCGCTGTGATGTCGTGAGGAACGATCTCCGAGTAGACCTTCGCCTCACGCACGCGACGTGCAATGAGCTGTGCGTACTGCGCGCCAAAGTCTACGACGAAGACGGTCGGCTGCTGATCGTGATAGCTCACCCGCAACCCCTACCGGCCCATGCCTACACCCTGCGACTGCTGGAGGACCTTGCCCTCCGTCTGCAGCGAGGGTGCAACCATTACCTCGGCCTTCTGGAAGGTCTTGAGGTTCTCGTATCCACAGGTGGCCATCGACGTCCTGAGGCCACCGCAGAGGTTGAGCGTACCGTCGTTCTCATGGGCCGGACCTAGCAGGATCTCCTCGAGGCTACCCTTCACACCGGCACGAACGCGCGTGCCACGGGGGAGATCGGGATGGAAGGTCGCCATGCCCCAGTGATAACCGCGGCCGGGTGCTTCCGATGCGGACGCGAGCGGCGATCCGATCATGACGCTGTCGGCGCCCACCGCGATCGCCTTGGCAAGGTCGCCACCGGTGCGCATACCGCCGTCAGCGATAACGTGACAGTAGGTGCCCGTCTCGTCGAGGTGCCGCATACGAGCGGCCGCAGCGTCCGCCACCGCAGTGCACTGTGGGACGCCGATGCCCAGAACACGCCGTGATGTGCATGCGTGGCCGGGGCCGACACCGACAAGAACACCCACGGCACCGGTGCGCATCAGATGGAGAGCGCCCTGGTAGCTGCAGCAGCCACCGACGATGACCGGGATGTCGAGATCTCGTATGAATGCATTCAGATCGAGCGGCTTGTCGTAGGTGGAGACATGCTCGGCACTGACGACCGTACCCTGGATGATCAGGACATCGAGTCCACCGGCCATGGCGGCGTCAATGTAGCGCTCGACGTTCTGCGGAGTCAGCGAGGCTGCGGCGAGCACGCCGCCGGCCTTCACAGCCTTCACACGCTCGGTGATGAGCTCAGGCTTCACGTCTTCGGCAGCGTAGATCTCCTGCATGCGCGAAGTCGCTTCATCCTTGGAGAAGGACGCGATCGCATCCAGATGAGGAGTCGGATCAGCGTAGCGTGTCTGGATCCCTTCAAGGTTCAGAACTGCAAGACCGCCCAGTCTCCCCATGGTGATGGCGAATCCTGGATCGACGACGCCGTCCATCGCCGAGGCAAGCACCGGAAGCGGGAACGTGTGGGTCTTACCCCTGTGGGAGAACTCCCAGGTGATGTTCACATCGCGGGGGTCACGCGTCCTGCGTGACGGAACGATCGCAATGTCGTCGAAGCCATACGCACGCCGTGCGGTCTTACCACGCCCGATCTCGACTTCCATGCTGGTATCACGCCTCCTGACTGCTTCGTGTCAACTTCATCGATTCGCACATGGAGCGCCTATACGACAAGGACCAGGAATCGCCTGTGAATGCGGCGGGGAGTTCCTGGTCCGACAGGTGCTGCGAAGTGAGCTGCTCCATGAGGCTTGCAAGGTGCATACATGCTAGCCCGAGGGGTATGGGGTGTCAATCAGAACACGCTGACTTCGCATACTGTTAGCGCGGTCACTGCGAGGGCCCTGCCTCTGTGGCTAAATGATGGCTGGTGGCCCCATCACTAGGAGCCGGACGATGCAATCGCAGCACATCTTCGCAGCCACACTCGCACGGACTCGGACAATCGCCTTCGTGGCGCTCACTGTCGTAGCCCTCCTGTGCGGATCTCCCTCACATGCGTTCGCCGCGCGCGTATTCCTCGACCCGGGGCACGGAGGCTCATACCCGGGCGCAGTGTATGCCGGCATCGAAGAACAGTATGTGAATCACCTGATCGCGTTAGAAACGCGTGCCGTGCTGCAATCGCGCGGTCACACAGTGGCGATGAGCCGGACCTCAGACGCCAATGTGTGCTCAAGCGACATCCCTACCTGGCATTGGGACGAGACCGATCAGCAGTACTACCTCTACGCCGACGCGAAAACCGGCGCCTATCCCATTCCCTACGATGACCTTCAGATGCGCTGCGACAAAGCGAACCGGTGGGAAGCCGACGTCTTCATCTCCATCCACAACAACGCCGGTGGTGGTACGGGTACCGAGACGTACTACAACAGCTGGGACACCGTCACCGATACGGGGCCCTCGAAGGTACTGGCGACCTATCTGCAACAAGACATCGTCGCGGCTGCAGGCACCTATGATCGCAAGGTCGATGACGTTGGCTACTACGTGATCCGCTGGGCCAACATGCCAGCCGCCCTTGTGGAAGTCGCGTTCCTCGACAACTCGACAGACCGCTCGCGCCTCTTGTCCTCGACGTTCAGACACAAAGTCGCCGTCGGAATCGCCAACGCGATCGACCACTACCTGAACGCGAAGCTCATCAGGCCCATCGAGCCGCGGATCGCTGGCGCCACCCGCTACGAAACCGCCATAGAGGCCGCCCGCAGTGGCTGGCCCACCGGTGCCGACACCGTGCTCATCGCATCCGGAGAGAACTGGCCGGACTCGCTCACGGCCAGCCCGCTGTCATATCGCCTCGATGCACCGCTGCTGCTCACGCCAAAAGCCGCGCTTCCGGCCAGCGTCGCAGCCATGATCACCCAACTCGGCGCCAAGAATGTCATCGTCTTGGGAGGCACTGCAGCGGTGTCATCCGCCGCGGCCGCTTCGGCAGCCCACGCCGCAGGCATCAACCCGAGTGCGGTCGTGCGGTACGCGGGCGCGACTCGCTACGAGACGGCCGCGCTTGCAGCGGAGAGCCTCGGCACTACACCGGGTGCAGGCGTCGTTGTCGTCTCGGGCGAGACATACGTGGACGCCGTCTCAGCGTCCTCGTTCGCCGCGATGCGCGGGATGCCCATCCTCCTGACTCCCAGGGACTCCCTCGCTGCCGCCACATCGGCGTTCATCGCACGCCACTCGGCAGAGGTCACCTCGGCGGTCATCGTCGGCGGAACGGCTGTCGTCAGCTCTGCAGTACAGATGGCGCTTCCCCGCACGGTGAGTGTGGAGCGCCTTGCCGGCCCCGACCGATACGCGACAAATCTCGCTGTGGTGAAGCGCTTCTGGCCGGAGGGCGACATCAGCCCGTACGCGGCCACCGCGCACAACTTCCCCGATGCGCTTGCAGCCGGCGGCCTTGCGGCGAAGAACGGTCAACCCGTCATGATCTTCGGCTGGCGATACCTCGACAAAGGAACGCGGGAATTCATCATGCAACAGAACGACCGGCTGCGCGGCTGGACGATCATGGGCTCGTACAACGCGCTCGACTACCTGCTTGACTGGGAGCTCGCCAAGGCGCGAAGGCTGCCGCCTCCGTCGTAGGACTAGACGTTGAAGCGGAAGTGCATGACATCGCCATCGGCGACTACGTACTCTTTGCCCTCGATACGCAGCTTTCCGGCAGCCTTTGCTGCGGCCTCGGTGCCCAAAGCATCGTAGTCCGCATACGCAATGACCTCGGCCTTGATGAACCCGCGCTCGAAGTCCGTGTGGATGACCGCAGCAGCCTCCGGCGCCTTGGCACCGACACGGACGGTCCATGCACGGACCTCCTTCTCGCCAGCGGTGAAGTAACTCTGCAGACCCAGCAGTCGGTATGCCTCGCGGATGAGCGTGTTAAGGCCCGGCTCCTCCAGACCTTCCATCTCCAGGTACTCGGCTAGCTCGCTGCTGTCCAGCTCGGCCATTTCCGATTCGATCTTCGCGCAGATCGGTATGGGACGCTGGCCATCGATAGATGCGAGTTCTTTGCCCAGGGCTCCTTCGTCCACGTTGGCGACGTAGAGCATGGGCTTCATCGTGAGGAGATGCAGGTCGCGGACGAGCATACGCTCGGCATCGGTCATATCCATTGTGCGGGCGCGGTGTCCCTGCTCCATCCACGTCTGCAGACGCCTGGCCAGCTCCACTTTGACGGCAAGATCCTTGTCGCGCTTGGCCTCCTTCTCGAGACGCGGCAGCGCGCGCTCGAGCGTGCCCAGGTCCGCCAGCACGAGTTCGGTGCGTATGGTCTCAACGTCGGATGCAGGGTCTACCTTGCCATCGACGTGAATGACATTGGGATCCGAGAAGTACCTCACGACCTCGACGATGGCGTCCGTCTCCCGGATGTTGGCCAGAAACTGGTTGCCCAGGCCCTCCCCTTCGTTGGCGCCCTTCACGAGTCCCGCGATGTCAACGAACTCAACGGCGGCAGGAACGGTGCGCTCCGGCGTGACGAGCTCGGTCAGCCGGTCGAGACGCTCGTCGGGCACCGGAACGACGCCCACGTTGGGCTCGATGGTGGCAAAGGGGTAGTTGGCCGCGTCGACCTGTTTCCGGGTCAGCGCGGTGAACAGCGTGGACTTGCCCACGTTGGGTAGACCCACGATGCCGATAGAGAGTGCCAAGGATGCTCCTCGTGTTGGTTCTCTGATAGCCTTGTTCCCATTGAGTGGAAAGCGCCATAGTACTGTACTCGATGTATCCGCATGCCGCCACAGTCGGGAGTGCGAGGCTTGGACACGCAAATGATGACCGACGCGCTTCGACTTGGTGGCGCTGCCTTCCTCATCGGACTGTCAGGCGCCATGGCGCCGGGTCCGTATCTCACGGTCACGATAACCCGTACCCTCCGAGACGGCCGCCTTGCTGCCGCCATGATGCTGCTGGGGCATGCCGCGCTGGAGGGCACGCTGCTCGTCGGCTTCGCCTTCGGCCTGCAGACGTTCCTTGCGCGACCCACGGTCACGACCGCACTCGCCTTCGTCGGCGGCGCTTTCCTGCTCTGGATGGGTGGTGATCTGCTGCTGGGAGCCGCACGCGGTACGATCAGCGCCGAGGCTGCCCCCGAGACACGGCCCTCACGCGTGGGCCCGGTACTGCATGGAGCTGCCATCAGCCTTTCAAACCCCTACTGGACGCTGTGGTGGGCGACCATCGGTGTGAAGCTCGCTGCCGACGGCCTTGCGATCGGTCCGGTGGGCGTTGTTGCGTTCTTCCTGGGACACCAGCTTGCCGATGTGGCCTGGTACGGATTCGTCATAGCCGCAGTGTCCAAAGGCCGGCACCTGCTCTCCGATCGCATCTACCGGACCCTCATCGGAGGATGTGCGCTGTTCTTGCTCTATCTCGGCGTCCGGTTCCTCGCCGACGGATTCCTCGCTCTCTAGGAATGAAAGAAGGCCCCTCAAAAGAGGGGCCTTCTTCTTCACTCGGGCCGAACCTAGTACATCCCGCCGCCCATACCGCCACCCATACCGGCCATGGCAGCAGCAGCATCGTCCTTGTTGGGGATGTCGCAGATGGTGGTCTCGGTGATCAGGATCAGCGCAGCGATGGATGCAGCGTTCTGCAGCGCGGTGCGCGTGACCTTGACCGGGTCGATAACACCCATCTTGAGCAGGTCGCCATACTCGCCGGTCGCGGCGTTGAGGCCCTGACCCTTGGGGAGCGTGCGAACCTTCTCGACGACGACAGAGCCCTCGAAGCCGGCGTTGGCCGCGATGGTCTTCAGCGGTTCGTCGAGTGCCTTGCGGATGATCTTGACACCGATCATCTCTTCTTCATCGAGCTTGAGCGCATCCAGCGCCTCGGTCGCGTCCACGAGTGCAACGCCACCGCCCGCCACGATGCCCTCTTCCACAGCCGCACGTGTCGCCTGCAGGGCGTCCTCGATACGGTGCTTCTTCTCCTTGAGCTCGACCTCGGTCGCCGCGCCGACCTTGATGACGGCAACGCCGCCGGACAGCTTGGCGAGACGCTCCTGGAGCTTCTCCCGGTCGAAATCGGAGTCCGAGTTCTCGATCTCGGTCTTGATCTGGTTGATGCGCGCCTTGATGTCATCTTCGGCACCTGCACCATCGATGATGGTGGTGTTGTCCTTGGTGACCTTCACGGTAGCGGCTCGACCGAGCACCTCAAGTCCTACGGTCTCCAGCTTGTAGCCCAGCTCCTCGGAAACGACCTGGCCACCGGTGACGATGGCGATGTCCTCGAGCATGCGCTTGCGGCGGTCACCGAAGCCCGGCGCCTTGACGGCGACGGAGGTGAACGTGCCACGCAGCTTGTTGAGCACCAGCGTCGGCAGAGCTTCACCCTCGACGTCCTCGGCGATGATCAGCAGCTGCTTGCCGGCCTGCATGACCTTCTCCAGGATCGGCAGAATGTCCGCGATGTTGCTGATCTTCTGGTTCGCGATGAGGATGTAGGGATCGGCGAGCACGGCCTCCATGCGATCGGGGTCAGTGATCATGTAGGGCGAGATGTAGCCCTTGTCGAACTGCATGCCCTCCACGGTGTCGATGTCGATGCCGAAGGTCTGGCTCTCCTCGACGGTGATGACGCCGTCTTTGCCGACGACTTCCATCGCCTCAGCGATCTTGTTGCCGATCGCCTCATCTGCTGCGGAGATCGTGCCGACGTGGGCGATCTCTTCTTTGTCCTCGATGTCTTTCGAGTCCGCCTTGATGGCGGCCACGACGACCTCGACGGCCTTCTCGATGCCGCGCTTGATCGCGAGCGGGTTCGCACCGGCCGCAACGTTGCGAAGACCCTCGCGAACGATGACCTGGGCGAGCAGCGTCGCGGTGGTCGTACCGTCACCAGCGACGTCGTTGGTCTTGGTGGCGACTTCTTTGACGAGCTGGGCTCCCATGTTCTCGATGGGGTCCTCGAGCTCGATCTCCTTGGCGATGGTGACGCCGTCGTTCGTGATGGTCGGCGCGCCGAACTTGCGCTCGAGCACCACGTAGCGGCCCTTGGGGCCGAGGGTGACCTTGACCGCGTCAGCGAGCTTGTTCACGCCGGTCTCGAGGCCGCGTCGTGCCGCCTCGTCGAACTTGATGTCTTTTGCCATTCGGCTATGTCCCTCCTTCGTAGATTCCGTTCATGCAACGGCATGTACCGCAGATCCGTGTGCGGCTAGCCCTCGACAATAGCGAGGAGATCCATCTGACCCATGACGAAGTACTCGACGCCATCGATCTTGACGGAGGTCTTGCCCCACTCCTTGTACATCACGATATCGCCGACCTTGACGTCCATCGGCGAACGCTTGCCGTCTTCGTAACGACCTTCACCAACGGCCACGACCTCGCCGCGCTGCGGCTTTTCTTTGGCCGAATCCGGAATGACGAGGCCAGACTTGGTCTGCTCCTCGGCCTTTGCGGGCTTGACGACGACATTGTCGAACAGTGGCTTGAGATTCATGCTCTACCCTCCTACGTCCTACTCACTGGCTTGACTACTCCCGATACCGTGGTCTTTGCGGGCGCACCTATATCTACCCGTTCCCGACCGCGATACTCAGCGATTCTGGCACTCTCGTCCTCCGAGTGCCAACGAAGGAGATTCTACGGCTGCAGCGCCAGGGATTCAAGGGGCGATTGCCGGTAGGTGCGCAGAATCTGATGTCTGAAGGCTCATATATCCGATGAGAGCACAAAGAACACGGCCCCGCCGGGAATCGGCGGGGCCGTGTCGCAAGAACCAGACTGCTACCCCTTAGTCGGTCGGGAGCATGGCGGGGCGGTACGCGTTCAGCGCTCCAACTGCAGCGTCGCTTATCGCACCGGGGCCACCGATGACGTAGCAGAGCTCCTCGGGAGCGCCGTATTCGTCCATGAAGTCCTTTACGTACTTCGACAGTGCCGCCTTCGGCGTCAGAAGGATCGGCCCCTGTACGCCATACCCGTAGTTGTACATGTAAGCCATCGGACCCGCAGCCAGAGCGTCCGGGTAATTCTCGCCACTGACCAGGATGAAGTGATCGTCGTCCATGTACTCCTCGTCGACCGCATGCTCGGCGACGAGCAGCGAGGTCTCATACCGGTTCATCCCTCCGATGCGCGAAACGTTACCGGCACCCAGGAGCGTCGTCAGTGAGCCCTCAACACCCGTGCTGACCACGCTCGTACCGCCAACGATCACGACCTCCGTGATGCCGAGGTCGGACAGGGCGTCCAGTGTGGCCTGCGGGACGGCGTCCGTCTTGACCGGCAGGATCGCGTGTCCCCCGTAGACCGCTGGAGCAGCGACCGAGAGCGCATCCGGCCATGCGGTGCCATTGACGATGAATGCCTTTGAGCTGACACTGGCGATGGCGTCAGCTTCCTCCGCGATCAGCGCCGCCGTCTTGTAGCGGTCAGCACCTGCGAGCCGCTTGATGGTGAGCATCCCGGTCTTGATGCCGGCCGCGATCACCGGTGAGGCCTTGAGCTGCGATTCCACCACCGCGGGCACTGCGGTCGTTCCACCCAGGATGTAGATCGTGAGGTCATCACCCGAGTAATAGACTTCGGGGCGCAGGGCGCGCTCTATCTCGGCGATGGTCCCTGACGAGAGTCCACCTGCTCCCGCTAGGAGCAGCGGAGAGTCGATCGCCGAGGCCAGCAGCGAACCTGCTACACCGTCGGCTGCAGACAGGCCGCTCGCGATGACGATACCTTCGATGTCGAAGTCCCAGTCGTAGGAGACCGACGTCTGCTGCCACATGAGCTTGGAGGCCTCGACCGCTGTATCGTAGCGATCCACACCATAGATCCTCCGGGCATATCCCTTGGCCCAGAACAGATCGTACATGCCCGTTTGCTCGTCGTCGTCATATCCCGTGACGAGAAGACGATACTCTCCGGGATCGAGCGTGACCGACATGAACTCGGAGTAGGCATTCCAGTAGTCGTGATCGTCTTCAGAGTCGATCTCCGTCAGAGTGCCATCCGCCTCGAGCTTATAGAGATACATGTAGAGATCGAAGTCATCGTTGCCGCCCGTGATCTGCGTCTCGAAGACGTACGGCGTGTCAGTAGCCGTCACACTGAACTTCATCCAGTCTTCGTCCTCGTACGCATCGAGCGTATGGCTGCTCTTGCCCGGCAGAACCTTGGCAGTCGCGGTGCTGTCGTCCGACTCCCAGCTGTCCGCCGGAACCGTGATGACGCTTTGCACCCCCACTCCTGAGCCCCTGGGCTTCGCTACCGAGAATCCTGGCAGCGCCATGACCGCCAGCATCGCCACGGCGATCGTCACGGCGACCATCCTTGCAGAACGCGTTCGCATGAGCCGTCCCCTCTCCGACCGCAATCGCGGTCCACAATGAGTGCCCCATCCGTAGCCACACACCGATAAGAGTGTATGCCTAGTGATACCTACCCTTCCAGTCGCAAATTCGCGACGGCCTCTGCTCCAGAATCCAAAAATCCCCCTTTCTTGAGCCTGAAATGCCCCGCCGCAGCGATCATCGCGGCGTTGTCGGTGCACAGCTCGAACGTCGGAACGGAGAATCGGATGCCGCGCTCAACCATGGCGGCATGCAGCCCTTCGCGAAGTTCCGCGTTCGCTGCGACTCCGCCGGCGAGGCAGAACGCGCGCACCTCGTACTCCTCAACCGCACGAACCGCCTTGGCGACTTGCACGTCGATGACCGCCGCCTGGAACGAGGCCGCCACGTCTGGAAGCGAGATGTCTCGGCCAGCACGCTTCTCGGCTTCCACGTAGGTGATCACGGCCGTCTTGAGGCCGGAAAGCGAGAAGTCGTAGTCTCCCGAACGCAGCATAGCGCGCGGGAACGCGATCGCGGCCTGGTCGCCCTCCAGGGCGAGTCGCGAGATCGCGGGGCCGCCGGGGTACCCGAGGCCGAGCAGCTTGGCGACCTTGTCGAACGCCTCCCCCGCCGCATCGTCCAGCGTCCGCCCGAGCGTCCGGTAGACGCCCCACTCGGGCACGTGCACCAAAGCCGTGTGGCCACCCGAGACCACCAACGCGATAAGCGGCGGTTCAAGCTCAGGGTCTGAGAGCTTGTTCGCGAAGATGTGGCCCTCGAGATGGTTCACGCCCACCAGGGGCAACCCCGTCCCAAGGGAGAGCCCTTTCGCGTAGGCAACCCCCACAACAAGTGCGCCGATCAGACCGGGCCCGTGTGTCACGGCAAGCGCGGTGAGGTCCGGGAACCCGACATCAGCCTCGGCCATAGCCTCGTCGACAACCGCGACGATCGCCTCGGTGTGCTTGCGTGACGCGATCTCGGGAACGACGCCGCCGAACCGCGCGTGGAAGTCCACCTGACTCGCGACGACGCTTGAGAGCAGTTCAGTACCGCCGCGCATGACGGCAGCCGCGGTCTCATCACACGAAGTCTCGATCGCAAGTATGATATCGCCGCCCCGGTCGGCTGCGATCATCGCATCCACTGCCCGGACATCCAGTTCGGGTGTCCACATGATGACCGCGTCCTCACCGGTGTCAGAGTAGTAGCCCGGGCGCATTCCCACCTCGACGAAACCCGCTCCCGCGTACAGTGCCCGAGCGGCGACGTTCGCGGGCCGGACTTCGAGCGTGAGCCGTGTCGCCCCCGTCTCAAGGGCCGAGCGCATGAGCGGCAAGAGGATACGGCGACCGATCGCTTCACCGCGACGCTCTTCGCACACGGCAAGATTCATGACGTGCGCCTCATCACCGAAGACCGCGACACCACCGAAGCCGATGATTCCCGCACCTGCCTCCGCGACCAGCCATCGGCGACCTTGGCCTACACGGGAGAGTTCGTCGCAGAACTGCGCCTCACTCCACGGAGAGGGAAAACACGCTCGCTCGATGGCCATCACCGCATCGAGGTCGGTATACATCATGTCGCGCACATCGAGGGTCACGAGACACCCCCGTCCGGTCCGGTGACACCCGAGGGTGGCATCGGGGCCGCGTGCGGGCGCTCGGCTTCTTCAGCATCCGAAAGTCGCGTATACACGGGGAGCAGCGTCCCCGGATCGGCCTGTTCGTATCCCGACACCGGGTCCAGCGTCGTCACAGACCGCAGCGTGCCCGGACCTTCCTCTGACCACGCAGCGGCAGTGACCGACGCACCGGTCGCAGTCCACAGCGACTGGTCTGAGACGGCCGCACGCTCACCAAGCACGTCCATGAACAGCTCGCGGTACTTCGCGAGGCCATTTCCTGCCAGAACCACGGGCTCTTCGAGCGATTCCGCCCAGTGCGCGGCCGCGGCAGCCGGCTTCTCGACACGATCGGGCTCCAGACGAACACAGCGGCCTTCTGAGCAGCGAAACAGCGCGGGATAGACTTCGCCTCGCATCGCATCGCCGATGACCCCCACCAGCCCCGTGTGCTCCCTGAAACGCCATGCGATCGCGTCGAGCGTGCTCAGGCCCACCAGGGGCACTCCCAGGCCGTGCGCCAACCCTTTGGCGGATGCGACAGCGATGCGAACGCTGGTGAACGAGCCGGGGCCTCGGCCCACCGCGACAACGGAGATCTCATCCATCTTCAACCCCGCGTTCGCGACCACCTCACGCACCGCCGGCAGAAGCGCGCCCAGAGCAGCACGCGGTGCCGAGAAGTCCCTCTCGGCGAGCAGAATCGGAGTCACACCCTGACCGGGCAGGACGGCAACGCCCACAGCAACATGCTCGGTAGCCGCATCGAATGCGAGCACATACCTCATGAGAACGTCCCGGTCTGACCACATGCGGTGACCCAGAGCGAGGCAAGAGCAGTACTCCGCTCGCCTCTACCGGTGATCTCGAACCGCCGACGCTCGGCATCCTCACGATGGATGGCTATCTCAAGATGATCCTCGGGAAGTGCCTCGGGGAATCGGTCTCCCCACTCTATGAGCGACACGCCGCCCGCCTCCAGGGTCCCCCAGAAGTCGATGTCTTCAAGTTGTTCCGGGTGCTCCATCCGATAGAGGTCGAAGTGGTGCAGCATCAGGCGACCCGGATGCACCAGCAAGATGTTGAACGTGGGACTCGTGACGGGCTCCTCGACACCAAGCCCCTCGGCCACGCCCTTAGCAAAATGGGTCTTGCCCGCGCCCAGATCACCCGCGAGCACGACGACATCATCGGGAGCGAGCAGCCCGGCGAGGGCTTTGCCGAGGAGTTCGGTCTGTTGTTCGCTCGACGTGTGCAGCGTGAAACTCAAGCGGTGCCCCCTGACGCCTAGAACAGGCTCGGTTGGTCGGATCCGTCTGCGATCGCACGGGGAGTAACGTCGGCCTGTGGCACATCGTCATGTGCGACGACAGGTCGACCCTCGGCTGCCCACTGAAGCACCGTATGCAGACGCCTGAAATCATCGAAGAGCACCTGCCGCTTGTCCGGAGAATACAGTGCGGCCGCCGGATGATAGATCGGCACGACTCGTCGCCCGCCGACCTCGAAGAGACGTCCACGTAGCTGCGTGATGCCCTTGTCGGTGTCAAGCACGTAGCGCGTTGAGAAGTTGCCGAGTGTAGCTATCACCTTCGGGTCGATGATACGGACCTGCTCCGCCAAGAATGGTGTGCACGTCTTGATCTCGTCCGGCAGCGGATCACGGTTGCCGGGTGGCCGACACTTCAAGACATTTGCGATATACACCTCCGAGCGGTGCAATCCGATGCTGGCGAGCAGCTCGTCCAGCAGCTTGCCGGCCGCACCCACGAACGGCTCGCCTTTGAGGTCTTCATTGCGACCCGGTGCTTCACCGATGAAGAGGAGGTCCGCCTCGGGGTTACCTACTCCAAGGACGAGCGTGTTGCGGGTCTGGGCAAGCGAACACCTCTGACAGTCGCCTATGTACTCCCGCAGCGCAGACAGAGTGCCGAGGCTGTCCGATCCGACGGTCGTATCGCGGAACACGCTGCCGCGCTCGGCATCCATGTGCACTTCCCTACAGCCAGGTGGTCACTTCGTCGAGCGGCCGACGCGCGGGCTTGGCTGACGACTCTGCCGAATACCCGATGGGCAGGACCGCCACGGGGGTGATCGGTCGGGTCACCCCTATCGCCTCGGCAACCAGCCGATCGTCGAACGCGCCGATCCAACATGAGGCGAGCCCTCGGTCAACGGCCGCCATCAGTATGTTGCTGGCGGCTGCGGCAGTGTCCTGGATCGAATACAAGTACTCGCCTCGGTCTCCGTAGCGCGCGGCGCACGGCCTCGGATCCACGCATACCACGATGACCACGGGTGCGCCGGTCGCCCATCGCTGTGAGAGCGCCTCGGCAAGCCGCTCACGCGCCTCAAGCGAACGGACGACGAAGAAGCGCCACGGCTGGATGTTGCCTGCCGTCGGAGCGCTTACACCGGCTTGGAGGATCGCGTTGACATCCTCGTCCGAGACGGAGAGCTTCGTGTTGAAGTGGCGAACGCTGCGCCGCTTGCTGAGAACCTCGCTGAACTCCATTGAACCCCCGTTGGTCTATCATGCCGACGGTATGGCCCCGTCGTTGTAGTCGGGGCCACCTCCATTCTAGGGACGGCGATCGTTGCGGACAACAGCCGGGCGTCCGTATCGCCGCTCTGTGCCGCCTCGTTGCAGGAAACTCCTGCGTTGATGCCGAATCCACAGAACAAGGAGGTGGGCGCATGAATGGTAATCGTCCCGACGTATCAGACGAAGACATAGGCATGAGGGCCTTCCAGCTTCGGAAGGAAAAGGCAGTCGAGCGCTCGATCGAACGGTTGCGCCAGGGCCTCAAGACTAGCTGGAGTTTCTTCGAGACCAAAGAGCTGGACGACTTTCGCTGGATCATCGGCGAACTGTGGGCCTTCGAGAAGCGTGCCGACTGGGAGGACCTTCACTTCAGCAAGCTCAACGTCGATGACGTGCGTGCCATCGTCGGCTACGCCCAGCAGCTGCGCGCCGATGCCCACAACACGGTGGAGACACTCGAGCGCGTCGGCGACATCGTGCGCGCCCGCAGCATCTAGCACCACAGCCGTCTCACACAAATACAGCCCGCCCGGGATCCGGTCGGGCTGTTTCCACTCACGGAGTATGTGCGAGTCGCACACCTGGAGGAAATGAGGTGGGACGGTGCCAGACACCCCCCGGTAGGCGGCACCGCCCCACACAATTGCGAGCGTATCGGTCTGCGACCTTCCGGCCGGGGACCCAGACGCGTCAGGCCAGCTTGCGGTCCTTGGCGCGTCGCTCGATCTTCTTCTTGACCTTCTTCAGACGGAAGAGGTCCTCACGTGCACGTTCGTCGAGCGCCTGTCGGATGTATGACACCTGCTCTTTGAGGGCAGGTACCGTGATCTGCTCCAGTGCGTTGACTCGACGGTTCGTCTTCTGGATCTCCTCGCCGAGGCGCTTCAAACGCGTCTCAATGTCGGCATATTCAATGATGACATCGAGGATCCGCTCGAACTTGTCGGCCGTTTCGTCGATTCGAGAGGAGACACCGGTGATGGCGTAACCTCGTGTGAACGACGTACGCATAGGGCTGTCGCCCTTGGTCACCACAGGGACCGATACACCCATGATCTTCGTACCGGTCATGTCGATCGTGATCTCGCCGCGCGTCGCCATGGCCGCTGAACGGACCGAGACGACACCGTCAACGGATTTCGCGATCGCAAGGCTGTACTGGGCCTCGGAGACCGTGCGCTGCAGGTCGTTGCTGAGACGGAGTGTCTCGTCCATGACCGACATGAACTCTATGAGCAGGGCGTCACGCTTCTGCTTAAGAAGATCCATACCTTGCTGCGCAAGGGTGATCTGCTGCTTGCGCTCAAGCAGCTCGGATCTGGTTGGCCGTACTTCTTCCATGCACGCACCTCCTCTCGGCCGTCGGGGACAAGCTTCTTACGCGTCGGCCTGTCCGCTCGCCGTCGGGTGGTACTTGTCGATGAAGTCACGTACACGCTTGAGTTCAGCCATCGGCAGCTCAGACATGAGCTCCCAGCCGATGCTGAGCGTCTCTTCGATGGTGCGACCGGTGTCGCCCTGACCGATGATGTGCTTCTCGAACGCATCTGCGAAGTGGAGGTAGCGGCGGTCAGTGTCGGACAGCGCTTCCTCGCCGACGATCGCGACAAGCCTGCGAAGGTCACGGCCCTGCGCGTATGCGGCGTAGAGCTGGTTCGCAACGGCTCGATGGTCGTCGCGCGTCTTGCCCTCGCCGATACCGAGGTTCATCAGTCGCGACAAGCACGGCAGTACGTCGATCGGCGGATAGACACCGCGCCGGTGCAGGTGACGCGAGAGAACGATCTGGCCCTCGGTGATGTAGCCGGTAAGGTCAGGGATAGGATGCGTGATGTCGTCGTCGGGCATGGAGAGGATCGGCAACTGCGTGACCGAACCCTTGAGTCCCTTGATGCGACCGGCGCGCTCGTAGATGGTTGAGAGGTCCGTGTACATGTAACCGGGGAATCCGCGGCGACCCGGGACCTCCTCGCGTGCGGTCGAAACCTCACGAAGAGCCTCGCAGTAGTTTGTCATGTCCGAGAGGACGACGAGCACCTGCATGTCCTTCTCGAAAGCGAGGTACTCGGCAACCGTCAGCGCGGCCTTCGGCGTCAGGAGACGCTCGACCGTCGGGTCGTCGGCAACGTTCATGAAGAAGACGACTCGCTCAAGTGCGCCCGTCGATTCGAACTGCTGCATGAAGTAGGCGGCCTCGCGGTGCGTGATACCCATCGCAGCGAAGACGATGGCGAACTCCTCGCCCGACTTGACGCGAGCCTGACGGATGATCTGCGCCGCCAATTCGTTCGCAGGAAGACCGGAGCCCGAGAAGATCGGGAGCTTCTGACCGCGGACCAGCGTGTTCAGACCATCGATAGCCGAGATACCGGTCTCGATGAAGTCCGCCGGCTGCTCGCGCATGTACGGGTTGATAGGCGAACCGGTGATGTCGACTCGCTTCTCGGGAATGACCGGGGCGCCACCGTCGATCGGCTTGCCGGTACCGTTGAGGATACGGCCGAGCAGATCGGGAGAGACACCTATCTGGGCTACTTCCTCAAGGAAGCGGATGCGAGTCGCATCCACGTCGATACCACGCGTACCCTCAAACACCTGGATGACTGCCGTGGTGCCCGCAACTTCAAGCACCTGACCGCTTCTCTCAGACTCATCAGGCAGAATCAGCGTGACCATTTCGTTGTACGCAACACCGTGAACGTTCTCGACGAAAACGAGAGGGCCGGTGATGTAGCTAACGGTCTTGTACTCGACCGACAACAGTGAGCGGTCTAGCAAGGCTTCCGGGGTCATTTACAGCACCTCGATTCCGGCAATGTCGTCGGCGATCTGCTGCACGAGTTCCGGCATTCGATCGAGCGCCTTCTCGTGCGGCGTTGTCTTGAGCATCGAGATCTCCTCGCGCATCGGTAGCTGGAGGATCTGACGCAGCGAAACTCCACGTGACATCGCCTGGGTCGCCGCGTCATAAAACGCGAGGATCGTCTTCAGCAGCCAATACGACTTCTTGGGCGGGCAGTACGCATCGACCTCGTCGAAAGCGAACTGCTGGAGGAAGTCTTCGCGCAGCATGCGCGCAACCTCCAGAATGATCTTCTCGGTCTCGGGAAGCGCATCCGGACCAACGAGCTGCACGATCTCCTGAAGCTCGGTCTCCTTCTGCAGGAGGAACATCGCGCGTTCACGTGTTTCGGCCCAGTCTTCTCCGACCTCGGCCTCGTACCACGTCCGCACCTGTCCGAGGAACAGCGTGTAGGACTTCGTCCACGAGATCGCCGGGAAGTGCCGGCGATGAGCGAGCGATGTGTCGAGCGCCCAGAACGCGCCGGTGACTCGAAGTGAGTTCTGCGTCATCGGCTCGGACATGTCGCCACCGGGAGGTGAGACGGCGCCGACCATCGTGACCGAACCGACCCGCTCGTCACTGCCGAGCGGACGCACGCGACCCGAGCGCTCGTAGAACGCTGCAAGGCGCGTGGCCAGATATGCGGGATAGCCTTCCTCACCGGGCATCTCCTCGAGTCGACCTGAGACCTCGCGGAGAGCCTCGCCCCAGCGGGACGTGGAGTCGGCCATCATGGCTACGCTGTAGCCCATGTCGCGGTAGTACTCGGCGAGTGTGACACCCGTGTAGATGGAGGCCTCACGCGCCGCAACCGGCATGTTCGAGGTATTCGCGACAAGCACGGTGCGCTCCATGAGCGGGTTGCCTGTACGCGGATCCTCGAGCTCCGGGAACTCCTTCAAGACTTCGGTCATCTCATTGCCGCGCTCACCACAACCGACGTAGACGATGATGTCTACGTCTGCCCACTTGGCCAGCGACTGCTGCGTGACCGTCTTGCCTGTTCCGAAACCGCCCGGGATGATCGCGTTGCCGCCCAGGGCGATCGGGAAGAACGTGTCCAGGATGCGCATGCCCGTGAGGAACGGGGTCGTGGGGTCCAGCTTGCGGACGTACGGACGACCCTCGCGGACCGGCCACCACTGACTCATGCGAATCTCGACATTGTCGTCCAGGACGACGACTACCTCTTCTACTGTGTAGCTGCCCGGCTTGATGACCTTGGTCACCTTGCCGTGCTTGCCCGGAGGAACCATGACCTTGTGAGTGATGATCGCACTCTCGGGCACCGTGCCGACACAGTCGCCGGCTACGAGTTCCTGTCCCACTTCGACCGTGGGAGTGAAGTCCCACTTCTTCTCCCTGTCGAGAGCAGCCACGATCGTACCGCGGGCGATGAAATCGCTCTTCGTCTGCTCCGCGATCACCGGCAGCGGCCGCTGGATACCGTCGTAGATGGACGACAGGAGTCCCGGACCAAGTTCAAGCATCAGCGGTCCGTCCGTCGACTCTACGGGCTCCCCGATCTTCAGGCCCGAGGTATCCTCGTACACCTGTATCGTCGCAAGGTCGCCCTCGAGTCGGATGACCTCGCCCATCAGGCCCAAAGCACCGACCCGGACAACGTCATACATTCTTGTTCCGGTCATTCCATCGGCCACGACGACCGGACCGGTGATCTTGGCTAGCGTTCCGAGAATCATCAGCCTCGCCTCAGTGTTATGTCGAATCCGATTGCCCTTCGGATCAGGCGTGCCAGGTACGCCCTGTGGTCCTCTTCTGCGTGCAGTTTCTCGCGTATCGGGAGCGTGATCACGATCGGTCGATACGTCTGATTGATCTTCTGTTGCGTGCGTTCGTCGATGTCCACCATGAACGCCTCGTTCACGGCGACGATCCCGCTCGTGTCGTCATCGATGAGCTGGTTGAGTGCGCGGCGGGCCTCTTCAGGACCAGCCACAGACAGCACATCGACACCCGCGAGCCCGAATCCGTCAGCTGTGTCCGGATCTGTGAGCACGATGAGCTTATACAAGGATGAGCTCCTCTCTCATGCGCTCGACGGGCATACCGACCGATACTCCCTTTACAATGATCCGCAGGTTCGTGACCTCATTGGCCTTACCCCACAGGTACCCGATGACGATGCCGACACCGAGGGGTTCTCCCCTGCCGGCAGCGAAGGCCCGACGCATGAGGAAGTCCTCCAGGGCCCGCTCGAATACCGATACCGATCCGCGCTCTATGTACTTGATCGCCACGGCCTCAACCGGACGTCCGTACGGCGTTCGCTTGAGTCGCTCGTACACTTCGTCAACGTCCGACATCGACGCGAGGTCGTTGAACAGACGTTCATCCACGTGGAGGCCGCCCGGCAAGTAGAACCGGTTGACCTCTTCGGGTTCGACTCCAGCATTCAGTAGTCGAAGACACGTTAGAAGGTTGATCGTATCCACCTGGACGCCAAGGAACCGGCGCGCCAGCTTCTTGTTCGCCCCTCTACCGCGCAAATGCTTGTCCGCCCAGGCGGTGTAGAACTTGTCCAGCGCCAGTTCCAGCACGGACAAATCCCCGCTCTCGTTGTACTGCACCATGGCCGCTCTCAGCGGTATGGCGTACGGGAGATCCCAGGTAGCCAGCGTGTCCACCAGTGCTTTGATGCTCGGCTGCTTGGCCAACTCGTCCATGTCCACATTGGAGAGCTGACCAACAGCTATCAGGCTGTCAGTGATCTCTTCGGAAGACAGCGACATGTGGATGCCGCGTACGATCGTCTTCACGTTGAACAGATCCCATCTGCCCAGCAACACGGTCACCAGTCGATAGGCCTCTGTGTTCACGAGTCCCAGGACTTTCCTGAACTGGCGCACCATGTTGTCCTTCAGTGCTTCGTCGACCTGTTGAGCGGTCCTGCCATGCAGAAGCTGCTCTTCCAGATCGGGGCCGTACTCCGTCTGTGTCAGCGCCTGGATGATCTCCCCCATGTCTTTCGAATCCATGAGGTCACCGAGATACGCCTGGCTGAACAGACGCGACCGCATGCCCCGGACGCGGGCATTGCTGTAGCCGTAGTCTTTGCCCGGAGCGCCCTTTCGCTGGAGTGTGGCCGTCACGGTCATCAGCCCAATATCTCCGACACGCGCGCATAGGTGAACTCATGCGACTTGGCCAGACGGGACTCAAGCGTGTTGTGCCGCAAGACACGACCTTTTGCGGTCGTGACGACGACACCGCCACTGCTCTGCAGGCTTGCGTCGATCGTGCAGTCCGCTTTCAGACTCTTCGCTACCTTCTCGGCGAGTCCGGCGTCTGCAGGATCGACCTGGATAGTGCAGTCCTCGTCGACGCCGGCGAGTGCTTCTTCAAGAAGAGCCTTGAAGATGCTCTCGTACTCCTTGGTCGAGCGGAGCGTGCCCAGCTTGGTCGCAGCTTCCTTGAAGACCTGCTGAACGACGCTCTCGCGCACCGCGGCAAGCTGCTTCTTGTTGTCCAGCTTGGCCGCATTCAGTGTCTTGCCGGTCTTCTGCTTGACCAGTTCCTGGGCAGCCTGAAGTCTCTGCTCCTGGATCCGATCAGCCTCAGCCTGCGCCTCGGCGAGAATCGCCCCCGCTTGGCCTTCGGCCGCACGGAGCAGCTCACTGCACTCAGCATCAGCTTGCTCATCGAGCGCTTTGAAGATGTCCTCAATCGCCATTCGTCAATCCTTCCGCGCGTTCACCGGGTCGAACGGTTTGCTGCGCCTTACTCAAGTATTAGGCGGTACCGATCATGAACGCGATGACGAAGCCGAGCAGTACGATGATCTCAGGGAGAGCCTGCAGAATGATCAGGTTCATGCCTGCCTCGGGACGCTCGGCGAGCGTACCGGCGCCAGCGGCACCGATGCGGGCCTGTGCATAGCCAGCAGACATGGCCGAGATACTCATGGCAGCGCCTGCTGCGATCGCCTTGGCGACGCCGACACGGTAGTCGACGGCTACTGCGGCCTCGGACTCCTGCGCAAGAGCCATTGCAGGGACCATCATGGTAGCCAGGAATGCGCTACCGAATACCTTTCTTGCGAGCTTGTTCTTGATCATGCGCTCTTTTCACCTCCGGTTTTGTGGAACGGCTTGTACTCTTCCTTACTCGTCTCGTAGTACTTCTGGCCGAACTCGTAGAAGTTGAGACGCAGTGCATGAACTGTCGGCGTGAACGCCGCCAATACCAAGTGGAGTGCGTGGAACAGCACCGCCACAATGACGCCAACGAGGAACGGCATACTCTCTGCCATCTTGTTGATAGCACTTGCGAAGATGGCGTCGGATAGACCGACAGCCATGATACGTATGTAGCTAGCCGTGTGAGAGACGAGCTCGAGCGTCTCGACGGCACCCATGACGCCACCGTAGCGGAGGACCGCATACACGCCGACGACCATCACTGCCCCGCCGATCATCTGCCCTATCGGCTGGATACCGGAGCCGAGCAGCAACGCCGAGATGCCAAGGATGATGCCACCGAGAATGAGGCTGGCAAGTCCGCCCTTCACATAGGCGTGCTTCATGTGCTTGGTCTTGACGGCATTGACGGTACCCAGGATCAGACCGAACACCATCTGTATGACACCCAACGAGAGCGCCATGATCATGAGCGGTATGACGCTTTCCTCACGGTTGTACGGGAGACCGAAGTCTCCGAACAGCGGGATGAACTTGATCCAGCCGGCCTCCCACAGAATGCCGCCGAAGAACTCGCCGTAGAAGAAGCCGAAGATTATCGCTGCGGTGGCGGCCGGACCGAATAGACCGGTCGCAAGCTGCACGCTCTCTTTGTCCTTGAACTTGAAGCGCATCCACAGAATGATCGCCAGCATGATGGCGCCGTAGCCGATGTCGCCGACGATCATACCGAAGATAAGCGGGAAGCTGATCGCCCAGACCATGGATGGGTCGACGGTACCGTACTGGGGCTTGCCGCCCATCAGGTAACCCATGACCCATGCAGAAGGCTCTACCCACTTGGAGTTCTTGAGCGCGACCGGAGTCTCCTCGAAATCGTGCTCGCCGATCTCGACCTGGTTGACGATGACATCGTCTTTGAAACCCTCGTAGATCAGGCGGCGAAGCGCCTTCACGTCTGAGACCGGCAGCCAACCGGTCACAACGAATGCATACTCTGTCTGGCCGAACTTCGGAATAGCCTTGATCTCATCGATCTTGTCGACGAGAACGTCGCGCACGCTTGTCAGACGCAGGTACCACTTGGCCGACATCTCATCAAGCTCTTTGCGAACCTGCTCGAGCCGCGCAGGGAGCTGGCTCTTGCGGTCCTTGAGCTGGTCATAGGCAACGTCGAACGGCACGTCCTGGAATTCTGAGGGGAGTCGGACCTGGTTGACGTTCTCCATGGCGAGGAACTTGTGGACGGCCTCGGAGTACTTCTTTGAGAACACGACGATAACGGCGGTCGTGTCGTCGTCTACGTCGGTCGACACGATCTCGCACTGGCTCTTCGTGAGCTCGTCGAGTTCCTTCTTGAGCTCTTCGAGGGCACCTTTGTACTTGCGCTCGACGAGCAACGCCACCGAGTCGAACGCCCCGGTGGTCACGATTTGCTTTGCGAGGGGCTGGATCTTGTGAAGGATGGGCTCGTACCGGGCAAGAAGGGCAAGCTCGCTCTCCATCGATGCCTGAGCCTGAGCCAGACTCGACGTCTTATCCTCGACCTGCTCGATCGTATCGGTGACCTGAGCCGCAAGCTCCTTGGCATCGAGCTGCCACAGCTCGAGGTACTGCTTCTGCCGGGTCATCTCGTCGGTCTTCGTGGTTGGCAGATTGAGAGCTTTGAGTATCGAGCGTAGCCGGAGAAGCAGATCCTCCATACGCTCTCCCTCTGCAGCCTGATTCTCGACGACCTCCATCTTCTCCAGCGGCACTGCGCCCGTCTGGATCTTCTTGGAGAGATCCTCGATGTGCAGAGTACCTTCTTCGTGAAGAAGCGATAGAACCTCGAAGAAGCGACTCTTCGGCCCGATAAGCTCAACTTTGGCCATTGGGACTAACATTCGCGTACCCTCCCCCCGTCGTGCGATGGCACCGACAATACCTATCTGCGCTAGGCGTTCGTCACGATCTTGACGATGTAGTCGACCGCGTCACCCCGACGCGCAGTGAGCTGCGCCTCAAGTTCCTTGGCCTCGTCGACGATCCCTGCACGCAGACTTTCAGCCTCCTTCTCCGCATCAGCCAGGGCTTTCTCGCTGTACGCCCTAACGGCCTTGTCGCCCTGAGCCTCGGCGTTCTTCTGAATCTCCGTCGCCTTGCGACGCGCGTCGCTCACCGTCTTCTCGGCCTGTCCTTTGGCCGCCAGAACGCGTCCGGAGATCTCCATCTCCTTCTCGCGAATCTGGTAGAGGGGCGAACTGGCGTCCTTGTTCACGACGTCCTGATGGAATCTGATCTCCTCCAGAACCTTCTCGTCCACTGGCTATCCCCTCTCCTCTTCCATTCTTGCGAGTCCGCTCGGGACGCAGGTCCAGCGAGATCGGAGCCGCATGTCCGGCGACTCCATGGTCGCCGTGAAGGACTGCACAATGAGCGCGCGAAACAAACGCGGACACGCGCTGCGGTCTCAGTGAGGTTGTTCGCCAGGTGCGAAGCGGTTTCCTGCTAAGAAACAGGATTAATCTTGCTTCAGTTTTTCTGGCTGGAGGATACGCCACCGGTGCGATAACCGCAGCTCACGGTAGCTATGTGAACCGACGTTCCATACGACGCGAGAAGCTGCACGCCGATTCATAGTTGATTGTCCCCGCCTTCTCGGCCAATTCATCCATAAGAATACCGGTGCCGCCTTGCGCTCCGACAAGAACAGCTTCGTCGCCAACCGCCACGGTGATGGCCGAGGGAACCTCGACCATAAGCTGATCCATGCAGATGCGTCCGACCTGGCGGCACCGTCGTCCCCCGATGAGGACGTCCATCTCGTTGGATAGCACCCTGTGTACACCGTCGGCGTAACCGAGAGGCAGGGTCGCGATCGTAGTCGGAGCAGCCGCCTGCCAGGTGAGCCCATAGCTCACACCGTCCCCAAGCCCGATCCGCTTCACGAATGACACGCGTGCCTTCACCGACATGGCGGGCTTCAGATCGACCGTGCCGTAGGTAGCCTCCGAGGGATGTAGACCATAGATCGCGATACCGCAACGCACCATGTCGAAGTGCGTCTGGTGGTGCAGAATCGTGGCAGCGCTGTTGGCAGCATGGACGACGGGGGGCCGCACGCCCTCAGTCCGGAGTCTCTCAAGAGCTGCACTGAATCTCTCGACCTGCCTGTCGAACTCCCAATCCCCGGGCACGTCGGCAGTCGCGAAGTGCGTGAAGGCCCCCTCCATCTCCAGTGAAGGCAGTCCTTTCAGCCACGTCGCGAAGTCGGCCGCTTCCTCGGCGCGGACCCCGATGCGATTCATGCCGGTGTCGATCTTCAGGTGGAATCGTGCCGGGCGCTGGAGCAGCATGGCCCGTTTACTGAGCGCAACCGCGAACTCCTTTGTCGCGACTGTGGGAACGAGGTCTTGCTCGAGTACGACGCCGGCCGCGCCGACGGGAGGCTCGGAGACGATGTGTATCGGAGCGGTGATGCCGGCGTCGCGCAGGCTTACCGCTTCCTCCACCGTTGCGACACCTAGCCGGTCCGCACCGCCGGTCAGTGAGGCACGTGCGGACTGGACCGCACCGTGACCGTATCCATCAGCTTTCACCACGGCCATGAAGCGTGTACCGGCAGGTGTCAACGCCTTCAGTGTCCGGACGTTCGCTGTGATCGCGGCTGTGTCGACCTCGACCCAGGCGTAGCGTCGGTAGGCCATGTGCTATTCCCCGATGATGAGCGAGCGTACGATGTCTGACTTGCTCACTATCCCGATGAGCTTCTCGCCCTCGAGAACGGGAACGCGACTGACATCGC
Source organism: Actinobacteria bacterium UBA2279 (assembly GCA_002347365.1). Classification (GTDB taxonomy): domain Bacteria; phylum Actinomycetota; class Coriobacteriia; order Anaerosomatales; family Anaerosomataceae; genus UBA2279. Next base: position 26,241 of record DDWT01000028.1, on the reverse strand, counting down.
GATCGACCATCAGTGTGGCGATGTCTTCCACAGACGTGTCGGCCTGCACGATGACCGGCTTCGATGTCATCACGTCGCCCACCGTTGCGCCGATAGCCTTCTTGAGCTCAGACTCGAATCGCGCAGTCGCCGGCGGGTACATGATGAGACCGTCGAGCAAGTGGATGTAGGTCGGAAACTCCATCTTGACGTCTTGCATGATGAGATCGCCTTCGCTGACGATTCCCACCAGCTTGCCCTCGTCCACGACCGGAAGTGCGCCCACCCGCTTGTCGACCATCATCCGGGCGGCATCCGTCACCGTCATCGAGGTCGCAACCGCAACCGGATCCGGCGTCATGATGTCCCGAGCCGTGAGTGTCGCCATCCTGCCTCCTCCATCAACCGGCCTTCGGCCGGAGAACCTGTTCTTGTCTGATGATACCCGTCGATCGTCACCTGGGGGAACCTAGGCCATGACTTCCTGTACCGCCCGGGGAAGGAACGCGTCGATATCAGCTGCTGTGAGGCAGGTCGGCGTGAGTTCGGCGGCGCCGAAGTCCCCCGCTCGACCGTGAAGATACGCAGCCAGAGCCGCAGCCTCGAACGGCGACAACCCCTGTGCAAGCAAGGTCCCCACCATACCTGCGAGCACATCTCCCATGCCCGCCGTCGCCATCCCGGGATTGCCCGCCATCGTCACGACCGCACGTCCGTCACCCGATACGATGGTTCGCGCGCCCTTGAGCAGACAGGTGAGGCGTGCATGAGAGAGCTCGGCCGCACTGACCAACCGGTCAGCCTGGATGTCTGCGGTATTCCGACGCAAGAGTCTCGCCAGTTCACCCGGGTGCGGTGTCACCACAGTCGGGCCCTGCCGCTCATACAGCGGTGCGGATCCCGTCGAGTCGAATGCGTTAAGAGCATCAGCATCGACTACCAGCGGTACCATCGTTCCGGCAACCAACCGCTGAACCAACGCCACTGTCTCGGGATTCAGCGTGAGTCCAGGCCCTATCACCACTGCGTCCACGTCTGCGACCGACCGCAACAGCGAGTCGGCGGACTTCTCCGATAGCGTCCCTTCTGGTGTCTCGGGCATGGCGTGGGTGATCACGTGCGGCAGTACTCCCTGCACGATGTGAGCGATCGACTCCGGGACTGCAACGAACACATAGCCGGCTCCCATACGCGAAGCGCCGCGTGCAGTCAGGATCGCCGCACCGGCATACGCGCGAGACCCGGCTACGACGAGTACCCGGCCCCGGGACCCTTTGTGATCCTCGGGCACGGGCACCGGCATCAACCCGCGATAGTCACCGCGATCCCAGATCTCCAGGCATCCTGCACGATCGATGTAGACATGGGGCACACCGATGTCGGCGACGACGATCTCACCCGCGTGTGACGCGCCCGGCTCGAGCAGCAGTCCGACCTTGGGGGCCGAGAACGTCACGGTCACATCGGCGGTAACGGCGAGTCCGGTGACCACGCCGGTGTCTGCATGCACCCCAGAGGGCAGATCTGCCGAGACAATGAACGCGTCGCTGTCGTCGATGGCTGCGATCGCGGAGGCGTAGAAGCCCTCTGCGACACCGTGGAACCCGAATCCGAAGAGCGCGTCTACGATCACCGATGCGCCGAGCAGTCCGTGCGTGAGGTCTAGCGCGCTGTCAGGAACGCTCCAGGCCACCCCCCGGTCGATCGCGGCCCGCGCGGCTGCCTTTGCCGCTCCGGAAAGTCCTTTCGAACCCGTCAGTGCAACCACGCGAACCTCACGACCCTGCTCATGCAGCAGGCGTGCGGCAACCCAGCCATCTCCGCCGTTGTTGCCCTTCCCGGTGAGTACGGCAACGGGCCCGGAAGGTGCAGTGCGCAGCACCGCCTCAGCCAGGGCATCACCGGCACGATCCATGAGCATCTCGACAGTGACCGCGCCGTGACCGATCGCCTCTTGTTCGGCCTGCAACGTTTCCGCTGCTGTCAGAGCGTACTGCATCCGTGCCTCCCTACGAGAAAGGGCCGCGCTTCATCGCACGGCCCTCCGGCTGGCCTCACGCGTCGTCGGTATCCTTCCCCACATCATCAAGCAATCCTCGAACCTCCTTGAACGTCGCGGCAAGCTTCTGCTGCTGCGTCAGTTCCGGCTCCTCCCTGCGAGGACGCATCTGCTCGGTGATAGCCACCGCGGATGCAACGGCGGTCGTGTGCGTGAACGACAGCGACAGGTGCATCTCCACAACGCCGTATTCGGCAGCCACTTCGGCCGCACGACCCTTGAGGTGTGGCACCGGACGACCGCGCTCATCACGCAGGACCTCGACATCCGTGAACCTCATACCCGCGAATCCGGTGCCGAGCGCCTTGAGAACGGCTTCCTTCGCGGCGAATCGCATCGCGTAGTGAATCTCGGGCTTGTTGCGTCCCTCACAATAGCTACGCTCTTCTTCCGAGAAGATCCGCTCTTTGATACGCGGGTGCCGTTGCAGCGCGGTGCGCATCCGATCGATTTCTACGATGTCCACCCCGAGACCCGTGATCATCGCTACTCCACCGTGACTGATTTGGCGAGATTTCGGGGCTGGTCCACGTTGCAGCCCCGCATCTTGGCAATATGGTAGCTCAGTAACTGGAGCGGGATCGTGGCGGGTATCGCAGCAATGTCCTCGGACGTGCGCGGTATGTAGAGTACGTGTTCCGCATGCGCCCGGATGTCATCGTCGCCGTACGTGGCAACAGCGATCACGCGTGCACCGCGTGCTCGCACCTCCTGGATATTCGATACGACTTTCTCATATGTGTGCCCTTGTATCGCGACGACAACGACGGGAACCTCGGGTGTGATCAACGCGATGGGGCCGTGCTTCATCTCACCGGCAGGGTACGCCTCCGCGTGTATATAGGAGATCTCCTTGAGTTTGAGAGCGCCTTCCATCGCCACGGGTACGCCTACACCCCGTCCAAGGAAGAGCGAAGACACCACATCTATGTACTCTCGGGCGCATGCCTCGACCTCATGTTCATCCGCCAAGATCGCCTCAACGATCTCGGGAAGTCGCGCAACCTCTTCCCACAGGGCTTCCACACGCGGCTGCTCAAGGGTGCCTTTCGCCTGCGCAAGCTTGAGTGCCAGCACATTGAGTGCGGCGATCTGTGCAGTGAAGGTCTTGGTCGCAGCAACACCGATCTCCGGCCCCGCATGCGTGTAGATGACACCGTCGCTCTCGCGGGTCACGCGACTACCGACCACGTTGGTGATCGCAAAGACCTTGGCGCCACGTCGCCGGGCCTCACGAACAGCCGCAAGTGTGTCGGTGGTCTCACCCGACTGCGTGATGGCGACAACCAGCGTGTCCTCGTCGACGATAGGGTCCCGGTAGCGGAACTCGCTCGACACGTCTACCTCGACGGGGACGCGTGCCCACTGCTCGATCAGGTACTTCGCGACGATGGCGGCATGATAGCTGGTTCCGCAGGCAACGATGAACACACGGTTCACCGCCGACAACTGCTCCTCTGTCATCTGGAGCTCCGAGAGCTGGATGATGCCATCCGCACCCATGCGTCCGCGCAGCGTCTCGCGAATGGCGCGCGGCTGCTCGTGTATCTCCTTGAGCATGAAGTCCTCGTAGCCGCCCTTCTCGGCGGCATCGAGATTCCATTCGACGTGCATGATCTCGGGCTGCCTGCGTGTGCCCGTCACATCTACCACATCGACTCCGTCGGCGGTCACGGTGGCGATATCGCCATCCTCAAGAACAAGGACCTCGCGCGTGTACTCCAGCACTGCGGGGATATCGCTCGCAACGATGTTCTCGCCATCGCCCAAGCCGATGATGAGCGGAGAGTCCACTCGAGCGGCTACGAGTGTCTCAGGGTGATCAAGATGCACGATGGCTAAGGCATACGCGCCCTCGAGCCGCCTGACGGTCTTGAGAACCGCAGCGGTCAGATCGCCGTCATAGTAGCTCTCGACAAGGTGCGCTACCACTTCCGTGTCGGTCTCGGAGAGCAGAGCATGGCCGTTGGCCGCGAGCTCCCCGCGCAACTCGACGTAGTTCTCGATGATGCCGTTGTGGACGACCGCGATTCGACCCGTGCAATCGACATGGGGATGCGCATTCTCGATGCTGGGTTTGCCGTGCGTCGCCCAACGCGTATGGCCGATGCCGACAGAGCCCGGAACCGGCGTCTCTGTCACCGCCTCACGCAGGTTGACGAGCTTGCCTACGCGGCGGCTGACGCCGAGTACCCCGTTACTCACGATGGCGACACCTGCGGAGTCATACCCGCGATACTCGAGACGCGAAAGACCGCCGAGCAAGACGTCGCTCGCTTGACGTGGTCCTACGTATCCGACGATTCCACACATAAGGAGAGTCCTCCCTCGAAGATGTCTGCACTGGATTCCGTACGGCGCATGCCGCGGGAATGTACGAACGTGCCGGACCGGAGTGCTTCTGGGTCCGTACACAGAGAAACCGGTCCGGTGTCGCTTTGTCTCCCGGTCACCCGGGTGTTTTGTCGACACCGTTTCGACCCCGGTAGGGCCGGAGGGCCATCCGCCGAATATTTCGATAGACCCCCGCCTCGTCACCTGACTCCGTCAGGCCCGGCGCTTGCCGCAAGATGCGCAGGCGCTCCTTTCTTCGATCGTCGCGTACGCTGCGATTCTATCAGAGCGCACGTGACGGCAGGGTTACAGCGGCGCTACGCCAACTCGCGCTGCACGACCGCGACGATCGCGTCCACCACTTGTTGTGCGGTCTCGCAGTCGGCGGCTTCGGCCATGACGCGCACGAGCGCCTCTGTGCCCGACGCGCGCACCAACACGCGTCCATGGTCGCCCAAGCGCTCCTCGGCAGCTTGGATCGCGTCGTGGATCGCCGCACTCGTCGACAGACGTGCCTTGTCGACAACGGGCACATTGACCAGGACCTGCGGGAAACGCTGCATCACCTTGCGCAATTCAGACAACGGCTTGCCTGTGCGCTTGATGATCGCAGCAAGACTCACCGCCGAGACAAGCCCGTCGCCGGTCGTGTTGTGCTCCAGGAAGATCACGTGACCCGACTGCTCGCCGCCAAGCATCGCTCCTGAAGTCCTCATCTGATCCAGGACGTAGCGATCTCCGACTTTGGTCTTGATCACATTCACGTTGAGCCGTCGCATTGCGACCTCGAAACCCAGGTTGCTCATCACGGTGGCGACGACGGTGTCGTACGCAAGCGCCGACCGGGCCATCATGTCAGCGGCGCATACAGCCATGATCTCGTCGCCATCCACGTCCGCTCCGGTCTCGTCCACTGCCAGCACACGATCAGCATCGCCGTCGTGCGCTATTCCCAGATCGAATCTCCCGGAACGTACGAGTTCACTCACGACATCTAAGTGTGTCGAACCGCAGTCACGGTTGATGTCCATCCCGTTCCAGTCACAGTTCACTGTCGTGACCTCGGCTCCCAGGCGCTCCAGAGCAAGCGGCGTCGTTCGCGCAGAAGCACCGTGACCGCAGTCGACTGCGATGCGCAGACCGGAGAGATCCACGTCGACGCTGGCTATCACATGAGCTACGTAGCGCTCCACGGCATCGTCGACCACGATCGAGGTGCCGACCTCGATTCCGACAGGTCGGACCCATCCGCGCTCGGAGACAAGGAACTCCTCGATCTCGTCCTCGACCTCGTCGGGGAGCTTGAACCCGTCACGGTCGAAGAACTTGATACCGTTGTACTCGGCCGGATTGTGCGAAGCCGAGATGACCACGCCGCCGTCAGCTTCCAGGGTGCGCGTGAGGTACGCGACAGCAGGCGTCGGAACGATACCGCAGCGCAGCGCATCGGCTCCTCCGGAACAAATGCCGGCGACCAGGGCAGCCTCCAGCATGTCGCCACTGCGTCGGGTGTCCATACCGACAACGATCCTGCCTCGGCCGAACTCGCCAAGGAAGTGTCCTGCCGCCTCGCCGAGTTTGAACGCAAGCTCGGGAGTAAGGTCGGCGTTAGCGATCCCGCGCACGCCATCGGTACCGAACAGTCTGGCCATGGTGCCTCCCCGTTCAAGAAACAAGGCCCGCCACGAGGGCGGGCCTTGTCTATCTGCCTGGATGCCTCGCAGCTCCTAGCGCTTGGAGAACTGCGGACGCTTACGCGCCTTCTTCAGACCGTACTTCTTGCGCTCAACCATACGCGGGTCACGACGGAGGAACCCGGCACGCTTGAGCTCGCCACGATAGTCGTCGCCGGCCTCAAGAAGCGCACGCGAGATGCCGTGGCGCAGCGCCCCGGCCTGTCCCGAGATTCCGCCGCCCTTGATGTTCGCGTAGACGTCAAAGTGACCGAGCGTCTCGGTGACCTTGAAAGGCTGCTCGACGAAGGTCTTCAGCGCAACACGGCCAAAGTGGGTGTCGAAGTCGCGGCCGTTGATGACGTAGTTGCCGGTACCCGGGGTGATGCGCACACGCGCCACCGACGTCTTGCGGCGACCGGTACCCCAGTAGACTGCCTTGCTCTCAGCCATGCGCTAAACCTCCAGCGTGATCTGACGGGGCTTCTGGGCCGCGTGGGGGTGCTCCGCACCGCCATAGACCTTGAGCTTCTCGCCCATGGCCCGTCCTAGGGTGTTCTTGGGCAGCATGCCCTTCACGGCGCCCTCGATGACGCGATCGGGGCGTGTGGCCAGCATGTCGGAGATCGCAGTCTCCTTCAAGCCACCGGGTGCACCAGAGTGCCTATACTTCTTCTTGGTGGCGAGCTTGTTGCCGGTCAACTTGATCTTGCTGGCATTGATGACGATGACGAAATCGCCGGTATCCACGTGAGGGGTGTACTGTGGCTTGCGCTTCCCCTTCAGGATAGACGCGACTTCGCTCGCCAGACGGCCAAGCGGCACGTCAGTGGCGTCGACGAGCAGCCACTCGCGCTCCACCTCGCCGGGCTTTGCGTAATAGGTTCCCAATGTTCCTCCAAAGAGCAGTCGTTGCAGCGTTTCTTGAGTTCACGGGGCTCGAGAAACGAACCCTTAGACTATAGCCACGGCGATTCCGCGTGTCAACAAACGCCACCGGGCGTATCCATAGACGTGGGGCGAAGGACTCCACGCTAAAGCCAGCATTCCTCGGGATACTCCACGTGCCAGAGCGTGAGGCCTTCCGGAGGGGCAGTCGGGCCTGCGACGCTGCGGTCACACGCGGCCAGCACCTCGTCGAGCCACTCCTCCGGACGCCGTCCGAGGCCAACCTCCACCAGACTCCCGACCATGATGCGGATCATCGAGTGGAGAAACGCGTTGCCTACGACGCGGATGACGATACTGTGCTCCCCGAGCTGGCTCTCCGGGCCGATCTCGATCAAATCAAGACGCCGGATCGTGCGCTTTCCCTCTGCGGATTCAGCTACGCAGAAGGATCTGAAGTCGTGTTCTCCGAGAAGTGACTCGGCGGAACGGCGCATCGCGCCAAGATCGAGCGAGTGCTTGACCCACCAACATCTCCCCGACAGGAACAGAGGAGGTATCGGGCCGGGTACGATGCGGTACCGATACTCCCGGCCAATGGCCGAGTGGCGAGCGCTGAACTCAGTTGGCGCCCGACGGACCTCTGTCACAACGATGCCCGGGCGTGAAAGGGCGTTCAGCGAGCGCATGAGCGCTCGGTCCTCGGGTTCGGCGCCCGTTGCGGAGAAGCTCATGACCTGGGCCAGCGCATGCACTCCCGCATCGGTGCGACCGGCACCCACGGTCTCGACCTCCTGACGAAGCGTGGTCGCAAGTGCCCGCTCAATGCGTCCTTGTACCGTTTCGAGACCGGGCTGGCGCGCGAATCCGGCGAAGCCTACCCCGTCATACGACAACGTGAGCACGATCGTCTCGGTCACAGTCCCCCCTACCACAAGACGGCGAGTGCCGCGGAAAGCGCTGCTCCACAGCATAGCACCGCCCAGTCCGTGGCCTTCATCCGTGCGGGGTTCAGCCTTGTTCTCCCGGGACCGCCGTGATAGCACCGCGACTCCATTGCGACAGCGAGCTCCTCCGCACGTCGAAACAGGTTCACGAAGAGCGGAATGAGCACCGGGATGTACGCCCTTGCACGACGCAAGGGGCTGCCCTCATCGAATCGGGCACCGCGCGCCATTTGCGCAACGATGATCTTATCGGCCTCCTCGGCAGTCGTCGGAATGAACCGAAGCGCCACCGTCAACATCATCGCGACGTCGCCCGCCGGGAAGCCAAACCGCGAGAGTGGTCGCATGAGTCGCTCCAGCCCGTCCGTAAGTTGGACCGGGGTGGTAGTGAGCGTCAGCAGAGACGTGCCGACCACGAGGAGCACGATCCGAACGGCGAAGAAGAGCCCCGTCTTCAGTCCTTCGGCATCGATGGCGAGCGGACCGATTCGCAGCAACGTGTCGGTTGCCGGATTCCACCTCACCGCATGTGCCACCAGCGTGAATACCAGGATGACGGCGACGGCTTTTATGCCTCTCAAAGCGAGGCGCCATGGGACCCGGGCGATCGCGATCGCTGCGATGACAAGCCCGCTACCCACGGCGAGACCTGAGAACCTCTCCACCGTGAAGAGCATGAACATGAAGGCGGCAACGAGCCCCATCTTGGTCTTGGCATCCAGTGCGTGAACGGGTGATTCGACCGCTACGTACTGCCCGAAGGTGCGCGGAATCCTCATTGCCCCTCCGCCTTCCCCGCGGCGAGTGCGCGTGCGGCACCCTCCACGTCGAGCGCAATGGTAGGCATGTGGACGCCCCGCTGTCTCGCCAGATGCTGCGCGAGCACGAGTTGTGGCAGAGCGAGTCCCGCCCCGGCCCAGAGCGCAGGCTCCTCGGCAAGGGCTGCCGGTGCTCCCTCGAACAACACACGACCTTCATGCAGGGCAATCACCCGATCGACCCATGGGAGGAACTCCTCGGCGTCATGGGTGACGACCAGGATGCCCGTATGCGCACTTGTCCGCCGTATCGCCTCCAGCACCGCACGGCGACCGTGGGAATCGAGACCTGCGGTCGGTTCGTCAAGCAACAGGTATGGGGTACGCATGGCCAGGACACCGGCGATCGCCACTCGCCGAGCCTCTCCTCCCGATAGGGTGAACGGCGAACGGTCACTGAACGCCGCCGCATCGAGGCCCACGGCATTCAACGCATCGGCGACTGCGACTTCCACGTCCGGGATACCGAGATTCCTGGGTCCGAAGGCTACATCTGCGGCCACCGTCTCAGCGAAGAGCTGCGACTCGGGATTCTGAAACACGATCCCTACCGTTCCTCTGGCAAGTGCGGGCGCATCATCAACAGCGACCTCGCCTGCGGTCGGCTCAAGCAGCCCTGCGCAAAGACGGAGAAGTGTGGATTTGCCCGAACCCGTCGCGCCCACACACACAACCGTCTCGCCTCGCTCGACGGTGAGGTTGACGGCGGCCAGAACGGGCGTCGCTACAGAGGTGCCTTCGTCGTAGGCGAAGCTGAGTGACCGCGCGATCAGGGCCATAGCGACTCCACGAGTTCTCGAGCATCTGAGATCGCTACGGGTAATGAGAAGCCTGCCCCACGCAGATATGCCGCAACTGCAGCGAGCGGCGGGAGTTCCAGGCCGAGACGTGCCAGTAAGTCCTCGTCGGCGAACAACTGCTCGGGTGAACCCTCGAACGCAAGCACGCCCGCGTCAAGTGCGATCACGCGGTCCGCATGGGCGACGTCATCGAGATGATGAGTGATATGGAGAATCCCATGCCCTTCGGCACGCAACTGTCGCATCACCGCGAGCACGTCAGCGCGACCCTGAGGGTCAAGCATCGAGGTGGGCTCGTCCAGGATGAGGTGTTCAGAACCCATGGCAAGCGCACCGGCCACCGCGAGACGCTGCTTCTGCCCTTCCGAGAGCAGGTGTGGCTCCCTGCGCTCCATGCCGCTCAGGCCGACTGCGACAAGAGCCGCATCCACACGCACGCGCAGCTCGTCAGGGGCAATACCAAGGTTCTCCGGGCCAAACGCCACATCTTCCTCGACGACAGTACCTACGATCTGATTGTCGGGATTCTGCGACACAAGCCCGACACTGGAACGGACATCGACTACCCGCTCTGGGTCGCCGGTGGAAATGCCGGCAACAATGACCTCTCCGTCGCACGGCAGGAGTAGACCGTTGCAGAGCCTTGCAAGGGTGGACTTCCCGGAGCCATTCGCTCCAACGAGCGCAACGATCTCGTCACGTGCCAGCGTCAGCGACACGTCAACGAGCGCGGGTGCGTCTGCCCCCGGGTATGTGTAGCTCACACCCTTGAACTCGATCATTGCCAGTACCCTTCACACTACGAAGAACGAACGAGGGCCCCACTGTACAGCGAGGCCCTCGTGTCGCACAGACCCGTTGCCGGGTCGTCTCGTTCTACTCGACCAGCTCGATGATAACCATGGGAGCTGCGTCGCCCTTGCGGGGACCAAGCTTGAGGATGCGGGTGTAGCCGCCCTCACGCTCGGCATAACGCGGCGCAATGTCATCAAAGATCTTGTGCACAAGTGCACGGTCGTTGATCTCGGCCAACGCGAGGCGGCGCGCATGCACGTCACCCTCCTTGCCCCAGGTGATGATGCGGTCCACAAGGGTACGCATCTCCTTGGCGCGAGTCTCGGTGGTCTTGATCCTCTCGTGCTCGAATAGGGCAGCAGCCAAGCTGCGAAGCATAGCCTGAGTGTGGCTAGCGTCGGTGCCCAGCTTGCGTCCTTTCTTAGCGTGTCGCATAGTCGGTGTCTCCTACTGAGCGAGCCCCAGGCCCATCGCCTGAAGCTTGTCTTTGACTTCCTCGATCGACTTCGCGCCGAAGTTCCGGATGTTGAGCAAATCCGTCTCGGAGCACTCGGTCAGCTGACCGATGGTATTGACGCCCTGCCTCTTGAGGCAGTTGTAGGAGCGAACCGACAGGTCAAGCTCCTCGATCGGCGTATCAAGCACGCTTTCCTTCTCGTCCGGAATGGCCGAGAAGATGCCCTCATCGGGCAGACCGCTGACGGCCTGCTCGGCAAAGAGCATCATGTGCTCGTTGACGATGCGGGCGGCACGCGCTACGGCGTCCTGTGCGTCCATCGCACCGTTGGTCTCAACCTCAAGAATCAGCTTGTCGTAGTCGGTACGCTGACCGACACGGGTGTTCTCCACAGAGTACGCACAACGGGAGACCGGGGAGAACAGTGAGTCTACGTTGATGACGCCCAACGGATCTTCCGGACGCTTGTTGCGATCAGCGGTGACATACCCACGACCCACGCCGACGTGCACGCTCATCTCAAGGGTTGCGCCCTTTTCCAGCGTGGCTATGAGGTGATCGGGATTGACCAACTCGAACTCCGCCGGAACCTTCAGGTCCGCACCGGTGACTTCACCGGGACCCTTCGTGAGTAGCGTCGCGTAGGCATCGCCCTCGCCGATCTCGGTCTCGCGGAACACGAGTCCCTTCACATTGAGCACGATGTCGGTGACGTCCTCCCGGACGCCCTCGATGGTGGCAAACTCGTGCTGAACGCCCTCGATACGGATCGAGGTAGCTGCCGCACCCTGAAGCGACGACAGCAGCACGCGGCGCATCGAGTTTCCGAGGGTATAGCCATAGCCGCGCTCGAGCGGCTCCACGACGAAGCGCGCGGTGCGGTCGTCGATCACATCGACAGACACCTGGGGCCTCATGAACTCGGTCATCTACTAAGCCTCCTTGGCTTCGTTCACGTCGTTCTACTTCGAGTACAGCTCGACGATGAGCTGTTCGCGCACGGGCGCATCGATCTGCTCGCGATTCGGGAGCGAAAGGATCTTGCCGGTGAGCTTCTCGACATCGACCTCAAGCCAGCCGGGAATCTCGATCTTGGAAGCCGAGATCATGGCTGCCTTCAGAACCGTGAGGTCCTTGGACTTCTCAGCCACTGCGACAACATGACCGGGACGAACGCGGAACGAAGGTATGTCCACGCGGCGGCCGTCGACCATGAAGTGACCGTGACGAACCATCTGGCGTGCCTCGTCGCGAGACGCGGCAAAACCGAGACGGTAGACGACGTTGTCCAGGCGACTCTCGAGCAAGCGCAACAGGTTCTCACCGGTGATGCCAGGCATCCGTGAGGCGAGCTTGTAATAGTTGCGGAACTGCTTCTCAAGAAGCCCGTAGATCCTCTTCGCCTTCTGCTTCTCTCGAAGCTGAACGCGATACTCCGAATCCCGCGGCCGCTTCTTGCCGGCCTGACCCGGAGGGTAGGGACGGCGCTCGATGCCACACTTGTCCGTGTAGCAGCGATCACCTTTCAAAAAGAGCTTTATTCCTTCGCGGCGGCACTGTCTGCAGTCCGCCCCAGTGTAACGTGCCATAGAGGTATCTTCCTCCCAGTACTACACGCGACGGCGCTTGCGCGGCCGACAACCGTTGTGCGGAACAGGGGTGCAGTCACGGATGCTCGCGATCTCGAGGCCAGCGGCCTGGAGCGAGCGGATCGCGGTCTCGCGACCGGAACCCGGACCTTTCACGAACACTTCAACGCGACGCAGGCCGTGCTCCTGGGCCATCTTGGCACACGCCTCAGCCGCAAGCTGTGCGGCGAACGGCGTGGACTTGCGGGACCCTTTGAAGCCCACCGTACCGGCAGACTGCCACGAAATGACATTGCCCTGCGGGTCGGTGATGGTGACTATCGTGTTGTTGAACGTGCTCTTGATGTGCGCCTGACCGACTGCGATGTTCTTGCGCTCGCTGCGGCGTACGCGTGTCTTGACGTTCTTCTTCTTGGCTACCATGTGCTACTTGCCCTTCTTCTTCGCACCGATCTGGCGACGCGGACCTTTGCGCGTGCGCGCATTGGTGTGCGTGCGCTGACCGCGGACAGGGAGTCCACGGCGGTGACGGAGGCCGCGGTAGCAGCCGATCTCCATGAGGCGCTTGATGTTCTGGCTGACCTCGCGACGAAGATCTCCTTCGATCTTGAGGTTGCGATCTATGTACTCGCGTAGCCGAACGACTTCTTCCTCTGTGAGGTTGCGCACCCGGGTGTCCGGGCTGATACCGGTATCGCGCAGAATCTGCTGGCTCGTCGTGAGCCCGATGCCGTAGATGTAGGTCAATCCGATCTCAACGCGCTTTTCGCGCGGGAGATCGACGCCTGATATACGCGCCAAAGCCGGTCCCTCCTGCCTAACCCTGCCGCTGCTTGTGACGCGGGTTCTCGCAGATCACGAGTACCCGGCCATGGCGGCGGATCACCTTACACTTCTCACACATTCTTTTGACCGACGGTCGAACTTTCATCGATCGTCCTTTCAGCCATCTCTTCGAAATCTATCTTCACGTCCAGCCGCAGACGTCTTCTTTTGTGCTGTGGTGCCGTACAGACACCAGTGGCGCCTAACACGGCGCCGGGTGTCTCTATCCCGGAGAACGACTGTACCCTATTTGAAGCGGTACGTAATCCTCCCCCGAGAGAGATCATATGGTGAAAGCTCCACTATGACCTTGTCGCCCGGAAGGATACGGATGTAGTGCATGCGCATCTTCCCGGAGATGTGGGCGAGAACCTTGTGCCCGTTGTCCAGCTCGACCCTAAACATCGCGTTGGGAAGAGGCTCAACAACGGTGCCTTCCATCTCTATGGAGTCTTCGCGCTTGCTCAAATACCTGGCTCCTTCATGGGCCTGAAGTCACAAGCTTGGAGTATAACCCAAGCACATGACCAGCGTCCAGTCATCACTCAACGGTCAGTATCATCGGACCATTCTCGGTCACCGCTACCGTGTGCTCGAAGTGCGCCGACAGCGACGAATCACTCGTCACGACCGTCCACCCATCCGACAGTCCGTGCACCTCATAGGCTCCGGCATTCACCATCGGCTCGATTGCGAGCACCATCCCGATCTTCAGTGCGGGTCCTGATCCCGCCTTGCCGAAGTTCGGCACCTGGGGATCCTCGTGCATGGAGCGACCGATGCCGTGGCCGACGTACTCTCGGACTACAGAGAAACCCGCGCCCTCGGCCACCTTCTGCACCGCGGCCCCAATATCATACAGCCGCATCCCCTCACGGCACCGTGCGATACCCGCTTCAAGCGATCCAGCCGTCGCATCCAGGAGTCTGCGGGCTTCAGGCGAGATGTCACCGACCGGAAATGTCATGGCTGAGTCGCCGTAGAACCCGTCGATGATCGCACCACAATCCACCGAGAGGATATCGCCCTCTGCGAGTCTACGCCTACCTGGTATGCCATGTACCACCTGCTCATTGAGGGAGGTACACAGCGTCGCCGGAAACCCATGGTATCCCTTGAAAGCAGGGACTGCACCTTCCGATCGAATGCACTCCTCGGCTATCCGGTCTAGTTCACCGGTGCTTACACCAACCCTCACTGCCTCCCCGACGACACGCAATGCCTTCGCAGTGATGCGACCGGCTTCTCGCATGGTCTCCAGTTCGACAAGCGACTTCGTGAGGATCATCCTCGGCTAACCCTTCAGAACCGCGTCAACAGCCGTCCAGACATCAGAAACGTCACGGTTGCCGTCCACGTGCCGCAGTACGCCCTTCTCAGTGTAGTAGTCGATCAGCGGTGCCGTGGAGCGCTCGTAGACGTTCAGACGGTTCGTCACCGTCTGAACCGTGTCGTCATCCCGCTGGTACAGCTCTCCCCCACAGACAGGGCAGACGCCGTCGGCGATCTCCGGCTGTGCGACGACATTGAAGATGGCCCCGCACGCCTTGCACGTACGACGCGCCGTCAGGCGCTCGATCAGGGCCTGCCGGTCAACATCGATGCTGACTACCGCAGTGAGCTCCTTGCCGAGTTCGACGAGAACCTCGCCAAGAGCATCCGCCTGGACGACAGTCCGAGGAAAACCGTCGAGTATGAATCCCTTGTCGGTGTCGGACTGGGACAGACGTTCCTTCACAAGACCGATCACAACCTCGTCCGGCACGAGCTCTCCCGCATCCATGTAGCGCTTGGCCTCGAGACCGAGCGACGTCTGATCTGCGACCGCCTTGCGCAGGATGTCGCCGGTGGAGATATGCGGAAGCCCGTAGGCTTCGATGATCTTTGCAGCCTGAGTGCCCTTACCGGCGCCCGGTGCCCCCAACAGCATGACGTTCATGGTCCCCTCCTCGGCTCAGGTACTGCGTGAGGTCCCGTCAGCTGAACGAGACCCCACGTATGACTCCGTTGTCGTGCCCGACTCCTACTTGAAGAAGCCGTCGTAGTGACGCATCTTGAGCTGGCTCTCCAGCTGGGTCATCGTCTCGAGAGCAACGCCGACCATGATGAGGATTGACGTACCACCGAACGTCCGCAGCAACGGCGCGTTGGTCGCCTGGAAGAGGATCTGCGGTGCAACTGCAATGGCCGCCAGGAACAATGCCCCGGGCAACGTGATGCGGTTCAGGACGTTCTCGATGTAGACCACTGTCGCCTTGCCCGGGCGGACACCCGGGATGAAGCCACCGTTCTTGCGCAGGTTATCCGCAAGATCGATGGGGTTGAAGATGAGCGCGGTGTAGAAGTACGTGAAGAACACGATCAGAACCGCGTACAGGACGATGTACGGGGCGCC
This sequence comes from Actinobacteria bacterium UBA2279, assembly GCA_002347365.1. Lineage (GTDB taxonomy): Bacteria > Actinomycetota > Coriobacteriia > Anaerosomatales > Anaerosomataceae > UBA2279. Next base: position 10,682 of record DDWT01000028.1, on the reverse strand, counting down.
CTTCGATAGCGCATCGGAGACCTTGATCAGCCAGGCGACGTTCGGGAAGAAGTTCGCCAGCGTCGCAGGAAAGAGCAGCAAAGACGACGCGAAGATGATCGGGATGACGTTGGCCCCGTTGATCTTCAGCGGGATGTAGGTTCCCACTCCACCGTAGACACGACGACCCACTACGCGTTTCGCGTACTGAACGGGTATGCGCCTCTGCCCGCGCTCCATGTAGACGACCGCAGCTACCACGCCAATAGATATCAGCAAGAACAGCCCTACCAGAATCGGGCTAGACAACTGCAGAGACTGAACGATGGTCACCGGGAAACGGGCAACGATGTTCGCGAAGATGAGCAAGGACATGCCGTTGCCGATGCCGCGCTGGGTGATGAGCTCGCCCATCCACATGATGAACGCAGTACCGGCGAGCAGACTGATGACGACGATGAGACGCGTTGGCCAGTCGAATGCGACGCCGGCGCCACCACTGCTCACCGGGGCCTGGAAAAGGGAAAGCAGGCCGACAGACTCGATCAGGCCGATACCCAGAGTCAGATACCTCGTCACCTGCGTCGTCTTGCGCTGACCAGCCTCTCCCTCCTTTGCCCACCGCTCGAGCGTCGGGATGACCGCCTGGAGCAGCTGCATGATGATGGAAGCCGTGATATACGGCATGATGCCCAGTGCAAAGATCGCGAAGTTCTCCAGCGCACCACCTGCGAACAGGTTCAGGAGACCCAGGGCAGCGCCAGACTCGATCGCCGTCTTGATGCTGGCCGGATCTACCCCGGGCACAGTGATGTGGGCACCAACGCGATACAGCGCGATGATGCCCAGCGTGAAGATGATCTTCTTGCGAAGGTCAGGGATTCGAAACGCATTGACGAGGGCCTCAATCACGGCAACTCGACCGTCCCTCCCGCAGCCTCGATCTTGGTACGCGCAGAGGCGGAGACCTTGTCCACCCTCACGGACAGCGACTTGGTGATCTCACCGTCGCCGAGCACCTTGACCGGGACCGACTTCGACTTGATGACACGCTTCGCAAAAAGTGCATCGATATCGACCGTGGCGCCACTGTCGAAGAGGTCCTCGAGACGAGACACGTTCACGATCGCGTACTCTACACGGTTGCGGTTCTTGAAGCCCGGAAGCTTCGGCAGGCGCATCGCCAGAGGGTTCTGACCGCCTTCGAAGCCCGGACCTTTTCCGCCACCGGCGCGAGACAGCTGGCCCTTGTCGCCCTTGCCGCTTCGCCCACCATGACCGCTACCATGGCCGCGTCCCACGCGCTTGCGGTCCTTGCGAGACCCCGGAGCCGGGAACAGGTCGTTGATCTGCATGTGTTACTCCTTCATGTCGCCACCGGGATGTCCCGGTCGCCGGCCGCTCGCCGCCGGCAGACTGCCATTATGGCGCCGTGGCGCCGGACACGTACTAGCCTTCGTCGACCTCGACCAGGTGCTTCACCTTGAACACCATGCCGCGCACAACCGGACAGTCGCGCTGCACGACACTGTGCCGAATCCTCTTCAGACCAAGGGCACGAACCGTATCCCTCTGGTCCTTCGGGCAACCGATCACGCTTCTGACCTGCGTGATAGTCAGCATCTTCTCACTTGCTTTCGCCATGGAGACTACTCCTCCCAGCCATAGATCTGGCCCACGGTCTTGCCGCGTCTGCGGGCGATGTCCTCGGGACTGCTGAGTTCCTTCAATCCCTGAGCGGCAGCTTTCACCATGTTCAGGGCGTTGTTGGTGCCAAGGGACTTGCTGAGCACGTCCGTGACGCCGCCCAGCTCCAGCAGTGCACGAACCGGACCGCCGGCGATGACACCGGTACCGGGAGCAGCCGGCTTGAGCAGGACCTTGCCCGCGCCGTACTCGCCCATGATCGCGTGCGGAATCGTCGTACCCGTAAGCGGGAACGTGAACATGTTCTTCTTGGCGTCTTCGACGCCCTTCTTGATCGCGGTGGGGACCTCGGCCGCTTTGCCGAGACCGACACCAACACGACCCTTACCGTCACCAACGACGACGAGAGCAGTCAGGGAGAAACGGCGTCCACCCTTGACGACCTTCGATACGCGGTTGATGTAGACGACCTTCTCCTGAAGTTCGGAGACCGGTGCGCCACTGCTTTCGCGTGCCATGCGTATTCCTCCCTTAGAACTCGAGGCCAGCGCTGCGCGCGCCCTCAGCGAGTGACTTCACACGGCCGTGGTACAGCTGACCGCCACGATCGAAGACGACCGTCTTGATGCCTGCGTCAAGCGCCCGTCGGCCGACAAGTTCGCCAACGGCCTTGGCCGCATCGACATTCGAACCGCTCTTGATTCCCGATCGCAACTCAGAATCGATCGACGATGCCGAGACCAGCGTGGTCCCCGACAGGTCGTCGATGAGCTGCGCGTAGATGTTCGCATTCGAACGAGTCACGCGTAGGCGCGGCCGCTCGGCGGTGCCGGAGACCTTGCCTCGGACCCTGCGCTGGCGACGGGCGAGTCCTGCCGCCTTTGCCTTCATCTTGTCCATAATCGTTTCCTAACTCTCCTCGTATCACCCGGCACGTGCGCCGTGTGCTCATTGTCTGCTACTTGGCGGCCTTGCCGAGCTTGCGGCGAACGTGCTCACCCGCATAGCGAACACCCTTGCCCTTGTAGGGCTCCGGCGGACGTAGCTTGCGGATCTCGGCCGCAACCTGCCCGACACGCTGCTTGTCGATGCCTTTCACACTGATCTTGGTCGGAGCAGGAACCTCGAACGTGATGCCCTCCTCGGCAGTCACGATCACCGGATGGCTGAAGCCGAGGCTCATATCCAAATCGGTGCCCTTCAGCGTGGCGCGGTAGCCGACGCCGACGATCTCGAGGTCCTTCTGATAGCCTTCCGACACACCGGTCACCATGTTGGCAACCAGAGTACGTGTAAGACCATGCAGCGAACGGTGACGACGCTCGTCACTCGGACGGGTCACAAGTATCGCGCCGTCCACCATCTCAATGTTCATATCACTCACGAAGGTCTGCGAGAGGGTGCCCTTGGGCCCCTTCACTGTGACTTCGCTCCCGTTGATGATCACTTCCACCCCGGACGGGACCGGGATGGGCTGCTTGCCGATACGAGACACGGCTTTGCTCCTTTCTCAGTCCGTCCGTTACCAGATGTAAGCGATGACTTCGCCGCCGACGCCGGCCGAGCGAGCCTTCTTCTCGGTCATGACACCGTGCGAAGTGGAGATGACCGCGATACCGAGCCCGCCGAGAACGCGGGGCAGTTCGTCCTTCTTCGCGTATACGCGAAGACCGGGCTTGCTGATTCGACGGATACCTGTGATCGTCCGCTTCTTGCGGGGGCCATACTTCAACGTGATCTCGAGTGTTGCCTGCGGCTCGGCGGGCTTCACGACGTACTCCGTGATATAGCCCTCTTCCTTCATGATGCGGGCAATCTCCACGAGCTTCTTCGACGACGGCATCGACACGGAGCTCTGGAACGCCGAATTGGCGTTGCGCACCCGTGTCAACATATCGGCGATAGGGTCTGTCATGCTCATGTTTCTTTCCTCCTATGATTCGGGACATCCGTCCCGCCGGTTCGTCTCGACCCATGACCGAGACGCCTGTCGGGCGGTCGGGCCCCGACGTGATTGCCTGGCCTACCAGCTGGCCTTGCGCACGCCGGGAAGCTCGCCGCGGCTGGCCAGTTCGCGCACGCACACACGACACAGGCCGAACTGCCGATAGAATGCGCGCGGACGACCGCAGCGATTGCAGCGGTTGACGGCGCGCACAGAGAACTTCGGCGTACGCTTTGCCTTGGCGATCATGGACTTCTTAGCCACTGGGTGACCTCCTTGCCTGGACGGTTTCGCTCACCGCGAGACCGCCCGTGCTTATCTATTTACTGAACGGGAATCCGAACGCGTCGAGCAGCGCGCGACATTCCTCGTCTGTCTTCGCACTCGTGACGAACGTGACATCGAGACCGCGGACACGATCGATCTTGTCGTAGTCGATCTCGGGGAAGATCAGCTGCTCGGTAACGCCGAGGGAGTAGTTGCCGCGACCGTCGAACGACTTCGGATTGACACCCCGGAAGTCGCGGATACGCGGAAGTGCGGTCGCCAGCAGGCGATCCATGAACTCCCACATCCGATCACCCCGAAGCGTGACCTTGCAGCCGATCGGCATACCCTGGCGGACCTTGAATGCGGCGATGGACTTCTTCGCACGAGTGATCGCCGGCTTCTGACCACTGATGATGGTCAGATCGGTGATCGCTGCATCGAGCGCCTTTGCATCCTGAACGGCTGCACCGACACCCATGTTGAGCACGATCTTCTCGAACTTCGGAACCTGGTGGACATTCTCGTAGCCCATCTTCTCGATGAGCGCGGAAACCACCTCGCTCCGATACTTCTCTTTGAGTCGTGGCGTCACTGCCTCTTCCCTTCGCTTTTCTCCGCCCGCCAGATTACCGACCCGGCGGGACTTCGCGTCCGACGTCGCCGGACGACTACCTGTCGATGTCCTTACCACACTTCTTGCACACGCGGGTGCGCACGCCATCCTCGCGTCTGCGGCCGACACGCGTCGGCTCGCCGCAGCTCGGACACACAAGCATCACGTTCGAGACGTGGATGGTGCCCTCCATCTCGATGATGCCGCCCTGCGGGTTCTTCTGACTCGGGCGGGCGTGCTTCTTCATCATGTGGACGTTCTCCACAACCACACGCTCGGCATGGGGATTGGCTCGAAGGACCTTGCCCTCTTTGCCTTTGTCCTTGCCGGCGATGACCCGGACCTTATCGCCCTTGTGGATCGTCAGCGACTTCGCCATGTTCCAAGACCTCCTAAAGGACCTCGGGCGCGAGCGATACGATCTTCATGAACTTGCGATCACGAAGCTCACGCGCCACGGGGCCGAAGATGCGGGTGCCGCGGGGGTTGCCCTGTGCGTCGATGATGACGGCGGCGTTCTCGTCAAACCTGATATAGCTGCCGTCGGGACGACGGACCTCTTTTTTGGTGCGCACGACCACGGCTCTCACGACGTCACCCTTTTTCACGGCGCCGTTCGGAACAGCCTCTTTCACCGTACACACGATGGTGTCACCCACGTGCGCGTAGCGACGCTTCGAGCCGCCCAGCACCTTGATGCAGAGCACCCGGCGTGCACCCGAGTTGTCGGCTACCTTGAGTCGGCTTTCTGCCTGAATCATTGCTTCCTCCGTACCTTCCCGGTCATCGGACCGTTCGACATGCCCGAGCGGACCAGTGCTACTTGGCCTTTTCTACGATTCTCACGAGACGCCAGCGCTTCAGCTTGGAGATCGGACGCGTCTCCATGATGAGAACACGGTCGCCCACTTCAGCGACGTTCTCTTCGTCGTGCGCATGGAACTTCGTGCTATGCGTCAGCATCTTGCCGTACAGCGGGTGCTTCTTGCGGTCTTCGACCAGCACCACACACGTCTTGTCGCCCGCAGCAGAGACAACAACTCCCTGCCGCTCCTTGCGACTATTGCGAACGGTGTCCATCCTCTATCCCTCCTCGCCCTAGGACGCCTGGCTACGGGCCGCAGCGATCTCGCGGGCACGCAGCTCGGTGTGCAGTCGGGCGATGTTCTTCTTGACGGCGTTGATGCGCTGGGGATTGTCCAGCTGTCCCGTCGCAAGCTGGAACCTAAGGTTGAACAGCTCCGCACGGGCTTCCTTGACCTTCTCAAGCAACTCGCTGTCCTGAAGATCCTTGACGTCTATAGCTTTCATTTATGCCTCACCGCCAGCATCGGCTCTGGTGACGAACTTGCACTTGATCGGCAGCTTCTGCGCGGCAAGGCGCATTGCCTCCTTGGCGACCTCTTCGCTCACGCCCGCGAGCTCAAACATGACACGACCGGGCTTGACGACGGCCACCCACTTCTCCGGGTTGCCCTTTCCGGAACCCATGCGGGTCTCGGCCGGCTTCTGCGTGATGGGCTTGTCAGGGAAGATGTTGATCCACACCTTGCCGCCACGCTTCATATAGCGGGTCATCGCGATACGAGCGGCTTCGATCTGCCGGTTCGTGATCCACGCAGGCTCAAGAGCCTTCAGCCCGTAGTCACCGAAGTTGACCTCGGTACCACCCTTCGCGACACCCTTCCGGGAGCCGCGCTGCACCTTGCGGTGCTTCACTCGCTTAGGCAGCAGCATCTAGCTTCTCCCTTCACCTTCACGCCGACGACCGCGATTCGGGCGGCCACTCGGGCGCTGACGCTCGGCCGGAGCCTGCTCAAGCGCTGTCTGCGTCTGACCGGGCATGACGTCGCCCTTATAGATCCAGACCTTCACGCCGATACCACCGAACGTGGTGACCGCCGTGGCGGTTCCGTAGTCGATCTTGGCGCGGAGGGTATGCAGCGGCACGCGACCTTCGCGGTACCACTCCCGACGACCCATCTCTGCGCCGCCGAGGCGACCAGAGCACTGGATGCGGATACCCGGAGCGCCGCTCTTCATGGCACTCGTGACCGCCTTCTTCATCGCGCGGCGGAACGAGACACGCCCAACGAGCTGCTCGGCAACGCTCTGCGCGACCAATGTGGCGTCAAGCTCCGGGCGCTTGATCTCTACGATGTTCACGGCGACGGGACGACCGGCAAGCTTCTCAAGCTCCTTGCGCAGCGTATCGACCTCGGCGCCCTTCTTGCCGATGACGATGCCGGGGCGAGCCGTGTACAGCTCGACAATGACCTTGTCACCCTTGCGCTGGATGTCCACACGTGACACAGCCGCACGTGCAAGCTTCGCCTGGAGGTACTTGCGGATAGCAAGGTCTTCAGCGAGCGTCACGCTGTAGTTCTTGCCCTCGAACCACCGGGAACGCCAGTCCTCGGTGATGCCGAGCCGCAGTCCGATGGGGTGGACTTTCTGACCCATTCCGCTACGCCTCCTCTCGCTGCTTGACGACGATCGTGATATGGCTCGTACGCTTGTTGATGCGCGAAGCGCGGCCCATAGCACGCGGGCGGATGCGCTTGAGGGTAGGACCCTCATTCACGTACGCCTCCGAGACATACAGCGTCTCGGGCTTGATCTTCAGATTCTTCTCGGCGTTGGCCGCAGCGCTGTGCACGACCTTGCCGACGATCTCCGCGGCTGCACGAGGTGTGAACTTCAGAATCGCCTCGGCCTCTGCCACGGACTTACCGCGAACGAGGTCGACAACGAGCCGCGCCTTGCGCGCGCTCACCCTCACGAATCTCGCTGTTGCTTTGGCTTCCATGTACTCTTCCTCCGACTGTCACCCGAATCAACGCTCACTCAGAGCTCTCCGGGTTATGGGCCCTCAGGCTACTAGCGCCTGGCCTTCCTATCAGCTGCGTGCCCACGGAACGTGCGTGTGGGTGCGAACTCACCGAACTTGTGGCCGACCATGGACTCGGTTACATACACCGGAACATGCTTGCGACCGTCGTGCACCGCGACCGTGTGACCGACCATCTCGGGAAAGATGGTGGACGCACGCGACCACGTCTTGATGACCTTCTTCTCGCCGGCTTCGTTCATCGCCTGGATGCGCTGCAGCAAGCGCGGCTCGACGAATGGTCCCTTTTTCAGGCTTCTACTCATGGTCTGACTCCAGCTCCTTAGCCCGCGCTACTTCTTGCGACGGCGGATGATCATCCGGTTGGACGCCTTCTTCTTGTGACGAGTACGGTGACCCTTGGTGGGGACACCCCACGGCGTCACGGGATGACGACCTGCGGTCTTGTTCTTGCCCTCGCCTCCACCGTGAGGGTGGTCGACCGGGTTCATCGCGGTACCACGGACCGTCGGGCGGATACCCTTCCAGCGGTTACGCCCTGCCTTGCCGATCGAGATACCCTCGTGCTCGGCGTTGCCAACGACACCGACGGTTGCCCGGCACGTCAGCGGTACCATGCGCATCTCAGAAGAGGGCATGCGCAGGATCGCGTTGACGCCTTCCTTGGCCATCAGCTGGGCTGATGTACCGGCCGAGCGTGCCAGAGCGGCACCCCTGCCGGGCTGCATCTCGATAGCATGCACGACGGTACCCGTCGGGATGTTCTCGAGCGGCAGTGCGTTGCCGGGCTTGATGTCCGCATCTGCACCGGACTGCACCATATCGCCGACATTCAGCTTCTGCGGTGCAAGGATGTAGCGCTTCTCACCGTCCGCGTAATGCAGCAGCGCGATACGGGCAGACCTGTTCGGGTCGTACTCGATCGACGCGACCTTGGCGGGAACGCCGTCCTTGCTCCGCTTGAAGTCGATCTTGCGGTAACGCCTCTTGTGACCGCCGCCCTGGTGACGGGTCGTAATACGGCCATTGTTGTTGCGGCCACCCTTCTTGGGCAACGGCTCCAGCAGCGACTTCTCAGGGGTCGACTTCGTGATGTCCGCAAAGTCGGACACCGTCTGAAAGCGACGTCCTGGTGATGTCGGCTTGTACCTCTTCAGTCCCATCATTTCTCCTTCCGTCCGATCGCCGGTCCACCTGGGACTAGTGACCCGAACCCGGACCTACCACGGTGCCGGGCGGCTCCATCTTGGAGCGACTGCCCGGATATCCCGTGTACTCTACTTGCCTAACGACCTTCGAAGAAGTCGATCTTGTCGCCAGCCTTCAGGGTGACGACCGCCTTCTTCCACGTGCGCGTAAAGCCTTTGTTGTACCGCAGACGGCGGGGCTTGCCATTCACCGTCATCGTGTTCACCTTCGTCACGGTCACACCGAAGATCTCCTCGATCGCCTGAGCGATCGCAGGCTTGGTGGCGCGCCGCTCCACCTCGAAGGTGTAGCGATTCTGCTCCATGAGCGCGTAGGACTTCTCGGATACGATCGGCCGAAGAATGACATTGTGCGCGTCATACATTACTTGAGCACCCCCTCGAGCCACTCGAGGGCCGGCTTGGTGAAGAGCACGCATGTGTTGTCCACGAGGTCATATGTGTTGGCCTCTGACGCCGTGATCACGCGCACCTTGTCGATATTGCGGAGCGACTGGATTGCGACCACGTCGTCATTTGCAACGACCACGGTCACCCGACCCTCGATGCCCAGTGCCTTGAGTGCCGCAGCAGCCAGCTTCGTCGAGGGATCGGTCAGACCGAAACCATCGATGACGAACACGTTGCCCTCGGCGTGCTTGATCGAGAGCGTGCTACGCATGGCCAACTTGACGACCTTGTTCGGTACCTTGAACCCGTAGCTGCGGGGATGCGGGCCGAAAACCACGCCACCACCGGCCCATTGAGGCGCACGAATCGTACCCTGGCGGGCACGACCGGTCCCCTTCTGGCGCCACGGCTTCGCGCCACCACCGCGGACCTGACCGCGCGTCTTGGTGTCCGCAGTGCCCTGGCGACGAGCCGCGAGCTGGCTGCGTACGACCTGATGCATCACGAACGTATTCGGCTCAACGGCAAAGACGGTGTCTGCGAGAGCTGCCTCGCCCACCTTCTTGCCTGAGATGTCTTTCACTTCAACAGTTGCCATCGTTCACTCCTTGCGAAGCCTGCCGCGAGGGTCAGGCGATACGGATCGTCAGAAGGCTGTTCTTGCCGCCCGGTACAGCGCCCTTGACGAGCAGAAGGTTCTGCTCGGCATCGATACGCACGACCTCGAGATTACGGACGGTGACCGTCTCACTGCCCATATGGCCGGGCATCTTCTTGCCCCGGAAGATTCGCGACGGGGTCGCGCACTGACCCACGGATCCGGGTGCACGATGGAAGTGGGAACCGTGACCGCCGGGACCACCCTTGAAGTTGTGCCGCTTGATGACACCCGCGAAACCCTTGCCCTTGCTTGTGCCAGTCACGTGGATGTGTCCACCGGGTTCGAAGATCTCAACGTTGATCTCGTCACCGACCTTGAAGTCCTCGCCATCCTCAAGCCGGACCTCCGAGAGGAATCGCTTGGGGGCAATGCCCGCCTTCGCGAAGTGTCCCTTCATCGGCTTGTTGACCTTCGACTCCTTGATATCGCCGTACGCGATCTGAATGGCCCGATAGCCGTCCCTCGCGAGCGTGCGAACCTGCGAGACGACGCAAGGACCGGCCTCGATGACCGTGACAGGAATGAGCCTGTCGTCATCGCTCCAGACCTGGGTCATCCCCAGCTTCCTACCGAGTATTGCCTTTCCCATCATTCCACCTTCTGCCTCATGCGGTCTTGGGACCATGAGCGGCACGTATTGCCGCTTCCCCAGAGGACCGCGTCCATCTGACCGGCGAACCTGCATCCGCCGGACTATACACGAATCAGAGCTTGATCTCGATGTCTACGCCTGCGGGAAGGTCGAGACGCATGAGCGAGTCGACCGTCTTGGGCGTGGGCTCGAGAATATCGATGAGGCGCTTATGCGTCTTCATCTCGAAGTGCTCCCGGCTGTCTTTGTTCACGTGCGGTGAACGAATCACGCAGTAGAGATTCCGCTCGGTCGGCAGCGGAATGGGGCCCGCCACCTTTGCGCCAGTCTTCTGCGCGGTTTCCACGATCATCTTCGTGGACTGGTCCACGATCTCGTGATCGTAGGCCTTCAGCCGAATTCTGATCTTCTGGTTCGCCAACTCTCAACCCTCCGTCACAAAATGGAACGAGTCGCCTCGATTACTTCAATATCTTCGTCACTCGGCCCGAGCCGACGGTACGACCGCCTTCGCGAATAGCAAAGC
>DDWT01000001.1 GCA_002347365.1 Actinobacteria bacterium UBA2279 | reverse complement strand
CGGGCCGCGGCACAGGTCGGTGAACGCACCCTGATTGTAGGTGGAGATGATATCACCCTCGGGGAGCTCCTCTATTAGCTCTCGCTTGTAGGGCTGACCATCGAATGCATCCCATGCCTCCAGCTTGTCGAGAACGACCCGGTCGAAAAGCTTCTCCTCGGACACGATCTGGTGCATGCGCGCCTCAATGGCTACCAGATCATCGGGTGTGAACGGACGATCGACGTCGAAGTCATAGTAGAAGCCATCTTCGATCGAAGGTCCGATGCCGAACTTAGCCGTCGGGAAGAGGTCTTTGACCGCCTCGGCCATGATATGGGCGGCGGAGTGCCGCAGGATATGCAGCGCTTCGGGGTCTCTCTCGGTGATGATACGGATCTCGTCTCCGTTGGCGACGACGGCGCGAACATCCGCGAGCTTGCCGTTCACTGCACCGGCGATCGCAGCCTGCGCGAGCCGGGCGCCGATCGCAGCCGCTACATCACGGACCGTGGCGCCCTCGGACACGGACTTCTCGCTGCCATCCGGTAGCTTCACTGTGATGTCGGGCATCGTGACTCTCCTCGAATAGGTAAGGCCCGCCTGTCGGCGGGCCTGCCGTTACTTACTGCTTGGTCCTGCAGTACGGGCAGACGCCCCAGTCCAGTTTCAGGGGCCGTTCGCAGCTGACGCAAGGCTTCTTGAGCTGCTTCATGCACGACGGGCATATGAGATAGTCCGGGTCCACCGGGGTGAAACACGCGGGGCATACCGGGTTGCGCTTGAGTTCGGCTTCTCGCGACCTGATCTCAAGATCGCGCTCATGCGCATCCTCGGCGAGTTCAGGCGGACGCACGACCATGTAGATCGCCCAGCCTGCGACGTTGAACAGCAGCACCACGAGTGCCCAGAACCAGGCCATGGCCCCGCGGCGCTGCGCGTCGCGCCACGTCCAGAAGATCAAAGCGCACGTGAACACGACGAAAAAGAGTACGCACAGTTGCCGCGCAAGGGTCACAGCGGGATTCGACAGAATCGGATCGAGCAACTCCCCCACCAGATCGTTCATTGTGTCCCCTTCCGGCCCAAGCGGACCCTTACAAGCGAGTGATAATCGCTCGAGAAACGACTAACGGGATGATAGCAGAACGCCCGCCGGAGCGGCGCAAACGTCACCCGAGCAAAGCCCTGGCCAGTCCGGCAGTGTACAAGCTGCCGGTGACGACCACCCCCGTCTGCGCATCGGCGGCCTTTCCAAGCGCGATCTCGAGCGCAGACTCGACACTGTCGCCGGTCACCACGGGCTTGCCCGTCACACGCTCGACCACTCCCGCAAGCTCTTCGGGCGACAACGACCGTGGGGACTCGTTCCGCGTACATACGAACGCCGAGACGGCCGGCGCCAGCGCGCGCACGATTCCCTCGGCATCCTTGTCGCGCAACACACCCAGCACCGCGATCGGCGAGCGATGACCGAAGGCCTCGACTATCGCCGAAGCCAGAGCCTGGGCTGCCTGATGGTTATGCGCACCGTCGATAACAACAGCAGGCGCCTCACTCAGCAGCTCGAACCGCCCCGGGAACGATAGCCCTGCGAGCGCGGCTCTAACAGTGTCGGGTTCGAGCGCTCGTCCGAGCGCCACCTCAACGGCCGCAACGGCCGTTGCCACGTTGGGCGCCTGGTAGGACGGTGCCGTGACCGAAAGTCCGTCGTAGACCGCGTGAACGCCGTATACGTCCATCCGCATCTCCCCGCCGGGACGGTCCGGAACGACGGTGACGCGCCATGCGACATCCTGATCGCCCAGACCGACCCGCACGACGCGTGCATCTGTCTCGGTGACGCGCCTGAGCAGGATGTCTTCCACCCCCTGACACCCCGGGCCAAGCACAGCCACGGACCCGGGCTTGATGATGTGCGCCTTGTCGGCCGCGATCTCCTCGCGTGTGGCTCCGAGACGGTCGGTGTGATCCAGACCAACGCCCGTGATGACGGCCACTTCGGGTGAGACCACACTCGTCGCATCCCAACGCCCGCCCATTCCTACTTCGAGACACGCCCACATGCACCCGCGCTCGCGAAACAGCCGGAGCGCTGCGGCGGTCAGCAATTCGAACTCGGTGTATGCCAGATCCATCGCATCGGTTCCGAGTCCGAGTGTCTCGGCATGATGCGCGATCGTGTCCTCCACGGCCGACATCACCGCGACGATAGCAGCAGCGAACTCATCCTCATCCACGGACGTGCCATCGACGACGAAGCGCTCCGTATAGGCGACCAGATGCGGACTGGTATAGGCGCCGGTTCGCTGACCATGGGCCGACAGCAGGGCCGCTGCGATCCGGGTGACCGAGGTCTTGCCATTGGTTCCCGTCACCTGCATCGAACGAAACGCGTCCTGGGGTACGCCGAGTGCTGTCGTAAGCGTGCGTATCCCATCGAGCGACGGGTTGATGCCGAAGCTTAGAGCCTGCTCGAGCAGGCCAAGCGCCTCTGCATACGTCAGGACGCTCATAAGAAACCGTCCCGACTCAGTCCGCAAGCTCTGAGAGCTGCGCTGTGAGTTTGGTGATGGTGTCGGCAAGTCCGGCGGCCTTCGCGCGTTCCTTCTCGATGATGTCGGCCGCCGCCTTGGCGAGGAAGCCCTCGTTAGCCAGCTTGCCGTTCACGCGCCTGAGCTCACCCTCGGCCTTCTCGAGCTCGGTGGCCACACGCTTGCGCTCCAAAGCGAAGTCCACAAAGCCCTCAAGCGGGATGAACACCTCCATATCACCAGCGACGAACACCGCCGAGTGGGAGGGTTTGGTGGCGTCGACGCTCGCCGAGAAGTGCGCCACCCCTGCAAGGCTCGCGATGTGACCGAACTCCTGCTCGACCCACGCGTTGTCTGAGTCGCCGGTGGTCTTGAACACGGCATCTACGAGCTGCTTCGGCGGGATGCTATGGCGGGCGCGCACACCTCTTGCACCCACGACCAGTTCGATGAGGCGCGCAATCGACCGCTCTGCTTCCTCATCCCGGAACCTCTCAAGGCCCGTCGGCCAAGCTGCGACCATGAGCGATGCAGCGCGATCATCTTCGGCCAGGGGAAGGTTCGCCCAGATCGCCTCGGTCACGAACGGCATCATCGGATGCAGCAGGCGCAACGCGTTATCGAGGACGAAGACAAGGTTGCGCTGCGCTGTCAGGCGAGAGTCGCCGCCCTGCGCCAGACGCGGCTTGGCGAGCTCGATATACCAGTCGCAGAACTCGTTCCAGAAGAAGTCGTAAAGAGCGCGGGCCGTCTCCCCGAACTCGAATGCGTCAAGTCCCTCGTCAACGCGACCGGCGAGGTCGGCGAGGCGCGAGAGTATCCACGCGTCTGCGACGGTCTCAGCCTTGGGCTCGCCGGGGACGAAGTCTTCCCCGAGGTGCATCATGACGAAGCGGCTCGCGTTCCAGATCTNNTCTCCTCGGCGAACTTGATGTCTTGATTGCCGGTCACCTGCAGCATGAGGCCGAAGCGCATTCCGTCCGCGCCGTAGTGCTCCATCAGATCGAGCGGGTCTACGCCGGTGCCGAGCGATTTGGACATTCGCTTGCCCTCGGCGTTGAAGACCGTGGGGTGAATGATGACATCGGTGAACGGCACCTCGCCGTCGTTGAAGTACATGCCGCTCATGATCATACGGGCGACCCAGAGAAACAGAATGTCGCGAGCGGTTGAAAGAACGTTTCCCGGATAGAAGTAGCCCAGCTCCGGCGTCTGCTCCGGCCAGCCGAGCGTGGCGAACGGCCAGAGCTGCGAGGAGAACCACGTGTCCAGCACGTCGGGATCCTGGCGCACCGGACCGCCACACGTGGGGCACTCGGTGATATCGGTCTCGCTTGCGGACTGCTCACCGCACGCATCGCAGTAGAACACGGGGATCTGGTGGCCCCACCACAACTGACGCGAGACGCACCAGTCGCGTATGTTCTCCATCCAGTGGTAGTAGACGTTCTCCCAGCGCCGGGGGTGGAACTCGACACGCCCGTCACGCACCGCTTCTATCGCCGGAGCAGCCAGTGGCTTCATGTCGACGAACCACTGGTCGGATAGCCCTGGCTCGATGACCGTGTGGCAGCGATAGCAGTGGCCGACCGAGTGAACGTGGTCGTCCGTGGTGACCAGCAGACCCTGGGCGTCCAGATCGGCTACAACGCGTTTGCGAGCCTCGTAGCGGTCCAGACCGGCATAGGGGCCTCCCGCCTCGGCGATGGTGGCATCCGCGTTCATGATGTTGATCTTGGCGCAGTCGTGACGCTCGCCTATCTCGAAGTCGTTGGGGTCATGGGCGGGTGTGACCTTCACTGCACCGGTGCCGAACGTCGGGTCGACGTAACTGTCAGCGACGATCGGGATCTCTCGGCCGAGAAGCGGCAGTACGACCGTGGCGCCGACGAGCGCCCTGTAGCGCTCGTCATCCGGGTGCACTGCAACACACGTGTCGCCGAGCATCGTCTCGGGGCGTGAGGTGGCGACGATCACATACTCGACGCTCCCCACCGCGTCTTTGAGCGGATACCGGATGTGCCACAGATGGCCGTCCAGCTCCTCGTGCTCGACTTCGATATCCGAAAGCGCCGTGGCGCACCTCGGACACCAGTTGATGATGCGTTTGCCCCGGTAGATCAGACCGGCGTTGTACCAGTCGACGAACACCTTCCGAACTGCGGTCTGGTAGCCGGGATCCATCGTGAAGTGCTCGTCGGAGTAGTCGCAGCTGCACCCCATGGCCTTGAGCTGCGAGATGATCGTTGACCCGTGCTCGGCACGCCACTCCCAGCAGAGTTCGATGAAGCGCTCGCGTCCGACATCGTGACGCGCGAGTCCTTCGGCTGCGAGCTTCTGCTCGACCTTGTTCT